>NZ_JBITBY010000019.1:0-104809 GCF_044452665.1 Kitasatospora sp. NPDC051853
AGTGGTGTTCCAAGGATTGGCCGCCCCGGGACCGTCCACACAAGAACGCGTGTCCGGTGCTCCCTGCCGAGCGACTAGGGAACACTACCCCCGGCATCAGCCAAAGGCAAACATCCTGCGAGGGAACTCAGCCGGCTTCCCTCTTGAGCGATCGCTCAAGGTCTGCCAGCATGGCGACACCCGCTCTTGAGCGATCGCTCAAGAGCCTCCGCCGGCCCTGCAAGGAGCACCCATGCCCCGGAGCACCGCCACCGCCACCACTGCCACTGCCACGTCGATCTTCCGGAAGGCCCTCGGCTCGGACTTCGACCGGCTGCACCCCGAGCTCCAGCGACGCTTCGGGTTCTCCAGTCAGGACCGGATCGCGTGCATCGGTACCGGCCGGATGGACCAGGTGTGGCATGGGTCCCGCTTCGTGAAACAGGTCCTCCGGCTGGGAAGCGGCTGCAACATCCTCTTTCCGGAGAGCGGGCGCGACGTCGCCTTCACCATCGCGAACTACGCCTACCGGGACGGGTTCGACCGGGAGACGGTCACCTTCGTCCGGACCTTTCAGTTCACCCGGCCCCGACGGTTCGACGCGACGATGATCGCTTCGGAGCGGCCGAACACCGTCGTCGACTACCTGGGTACGCATCAGCACCTCGCGGTCGACCTGGAGTTCCGGGTGAGTCCGGCCGGCGGGTTGGTGATCACCTCGGGGGACCAGCGCGTGGCCGCGCTGCCGGGCTCGCCCCGGTGTCCCGGGGTGCTGACGGGGCGCGCCCGGGTGCACGAGTGGTTCGACGAGGCGGCGGGGCGGTTCCGGATCGAGGTGCGGGTCACCAATCCGGTGGTCGGGCCGGTGATGGGGTACCGGGGGTCGTTCACCACCGAGTACGTGCCCGTCGCGGACGGGGCCGGGGTGCCCACGTACGTCCGCCCCGTTCGGGAGCAGGCGCGCAGTTGACGGTGGGCGTAAGGGAGGGCGGCGGTCAGCGGCCGCGGGCCTCACGCGGCGTCAGGCGGGGGCGGGTCCCGCTCCCACTACGCTGCTCGGCATGAGCGACACGCGTGAACGACTGATGGAAGCGGCCGTCTCCGCGATCAGGCGGCACGGGATCGCGGGTGTCTCGGCTCGCAGCATCGCCACCGAGGCGGGGGCCAATCAGGCGCTGGTCTTCTACCACTTCAAGACGGTCGAGGGGCTGCTCGCCGCCGCGGCGCTCCGGGAGACCGGGCTGCGGCTGGAGCGCTACCGGCCCCGGCTCGACGAGGCCGGCTCGCTGCGCGAGCTGCTCCGGCTCGGCCGGGAGTTGCACGAGGAGGAGCGGGACCGGGGGAACGTGGCGCTGCTGGGGCACTTCCTCGCGGGGGCCGCCGCGTACCCGGCACTGGCGAGCGCTTCGGCGGAGGCGCTCGGGCTGTGGAGCGCGGAGATCGAGCGGGTGCTGGAACGGATCTTCCTGGGCCACCCGCTGGCCGAGGCCCTGGACGTACCGGGGCTGGCCCGGGCCGTCTCCGCCTCCTTCGTCGGTCTGGAGCTGTACGAGGGGGTGGACCCTGACGGGGCGTCGGCCGCCTTCGACGCGCTGGACCGGATGGGCGCGCTGGTGGAGGTGGTGGACGGGCTCGGGCCGGTCGCCGCCAAGGCGCTCAAGGCCACGCTCAAGCGGGGCGCCGCCCGGGCCGGTCGCGAGGGCTGACCCCGCGTCACCCAAGCGGCACGGCGGCGCGGCAGAACGGCAGCACGGCAGCACGGCAGCACGGCGGCCCGCCCCCTCAACGAGGGGGCGGGCCGCCGTCGTGTCACCCGGTCACCGGGCTCCGGTCAGGAGTTGGTGGGGAAGCCCAGGTTGATGCCGCCGTGCGAGGGGTCCAGCCAGCGCGAGGTGACGGCCTTGCCGCGGGTGAAGAACTGGACGCCGTCCGGGCCGTAGGCGTGGGCGTCGCCGAAGAGCGAGGCCTTCCAGCCGCCGAAGGAGTAGTAGGCGACCGGGACCGGGATCGGCACGTTGATGCCGACCATGCCGACCTCGACCTCGTGCTGGAAGCGCCGGGCGGCGCCGCCGTCGTTGGTGAAGATGGCGGTGCCGTTGCCGTACGGGTTGTTGTTGATGAGCGCCAGGCCCTCCTCGTAGGAGGAGACCCGGACCACCGAGAGCACCGGGCCGAAGATCTCGTCGTTGTAGACGGACATGCCGGGCTTGACGTGGTCGAACAGGGTGGGGCCGAGCCAGAAGCCGTCGGCCGTGGGGGTACCGGCGGTGTCCGTCTCGGAGATCGCGTGCTTGCGGCCGTCCACGGCGAGCTCGGCGCCGTCGGCGAGGCCGGACTCGACGTAGGAGGTGACCTTGTCGCGGTGCTGGCCGGTGACCAGCGGGCCCATCTCGCTGTCGCCGTTGCAGCCGGGGCCGACCTTGAGGGTGGCCATCCGCTGCTTGATCTTGTCGACCAGCTCGTCGCCGATCGGGTCGACCGCGACCAGGACGGAGACGGCCATGCAGCGCTCGCCGGCCGCGCCGAAGCCGGCGTTGATGGCGGCGTCGGCGCTCAGGTCGAGGTCGGCGTCGGGGAGGACCAGCATGTGGTTCTTGGCGCCGCCGAGGGCCTGGACGCGCTTGCCGTAGCGGGTGCCGGTCTCGTAGACGTACCGGGCGATCGGGGTGGAGCCGACGAAGCTGACGGCCTTGACGTCCGGGTGCTCCAGCAGGCGGTCGACGGCCACCTTGTCACCGTGCACGACGTTGAAGACGCCGTCCGGGAGGCCGGCCTCCTTCCACATCTGCGCGATGAAGTTGGCGGCGGACGGGTCCTTCTCGGAGGGCTTGAGGATGACGGTGTTGCCGGCCGCGATGGCGATCGGGAAGAACCACATCGGCACCATGGCCGGGAAGTTGAACGGGGAGATGATGGCGACCGGGCCGAGCGCCTGGCGGATCGAGTAGACGTCGATGCCGGTGGAGGCCTGCTCGGTGAAGCCGCCCTTCACGAGCTGCGGGATGCCGCAGGCGTACTCGACGACCTCCTGGCCGCGGGCCAGCTCGCCGAGCGCGTCCGAGTGCACCTTGCCGTGCTCGGCGACGATGATCGAGGCGAGCTCGTCCTTGCGGGCGTTGAACAGCTCGCGGAACGCGAACAGCACCTGGGTGCGCTTGGCGATCGAGGCGTGGCGCCACTCGGAGAAGGCCGAGACGGCCGACGCGACGGCCTGGTCCACCTCCTCGATGCCGGCGAAGTCGACCTGGCCGGTGACCAGACCGGTGGCCGGGTCGAAGATGTCGCCGCGCCGAGGGGCGGAGCCGGCGGTGGCGACGGGAGCGCCGTCGATCCAGTGAATGATGTGCTTGCTCAAGGTCCTCATGCCTCCGAAGTCCGATCACGGAACTACCGCGCTCGTTCTCCAGTCTGCTGACCGACCGGGCCCGTCTCAACGAACAGGCTGACGGGCAATGGAGATTCAGCCTTACAGGTCGTCATGCACGCGGGGCTGACGCACCAGCGCGGCGGCCTCGTGCAACGCCAGTTCCAGCAGCACCGGGTCGGTGAGCCGGCCCGAGCCGTCCGGCGGGGTCAGCCAGCGCAGCCCGCTCCCGCCGCCCACCGGGTACGGCAGGGCGACCCGGGTGCCGTGGCCGGCGCCGGCCACGCCGGTGCCGATCCAGCGGGCCGCGGTGCCGACCGGTACCAGGAAGCCGACCCGGGCGTCGCCGAAGTCGGCGAAGACCGGGCCGCCCGTACCGGCGAGCACCCGGTGGGCGGCCCGGCCGAGCAGGCCGGGCACCAGCAGCACGTCCCAGTGCCGGCCGGCGGGCAGCAGCATGACGCCGCGCCCGCCGCGTTCCCACTCCGCCCGGCAGGCCGCCGGGTCGTCGGCGGCCGACACCAGCCAGTCCAGCGGGGTGGTCTCCATCGCGCTCTCCTCGAAACTCCGGACATCCGTCAGGAGTGGAAGAGGGGCGCGAGCGCCGGGTCTTACACGCCTCCCCGCAACGAGCGGGACGAGACAGGAGGAGACGGGGAGGAGACGGGACGGGGCAGGAAAAGACGGACCGTCAGCGCAGCCGGGAAGAGGCCAGGATCGAGGCGAGGTGGGCGGGCACCATCACCCAGGTGACGGCGGCGAGCAGCGCGACCGCGGCCCGGGTGGGGGTGAGGTCGGCGGTCACCGTGTCGGCGACCGCGGCGGCGAGCAGCAGCAGCGAGGCCTCGATGCCGTTGGTGAGGCGGTGCACCTTGAAGGCGGAGGCGAGCCGCCGCAGGGTGGCGACGCCCTGGGAGCGCGGCTGGGCGGCGGTGTCCTCGGCGACGGCCAGGCCGCTGCGGGCCCGCGCCACGTCCACCAGGTCGGTGGAGGCCTTGAGCAGGACCACGCCCAGTGCGGTGGCGAAGCCGATCGTGGACCAGGCCCCGAAGTCGTTCTGGCCGGCCCGGAAGCCGGCTCCGGCGAGCAGGGCGGCGTCGGCCAGGTAGGCGCCGAGCCGGTCGACGTAGACGCCGGCGGTGGAGAACTGGCGCTTCCAGCGGGCGACCTCGCCGTCCACGCAGTCGAAGAGCAGGAAGCCCTGGAAGAGCACGGCGGCCAGCAGCGCGCCGGCCAGGCCGGGGATCAGCAGGGCGGCCCCGGCGCCGACGCCGCAGACCACCATCAGCCAGGTCAGGGTGTTGGGGCTGACCCGGGTGCGGACCAGCTGCCGGGTGACGCGCAGGGAGATCCCGCGCATGTAGAGCCGGCCGGCCCAGTGCTCGCCGTTGCGGCTGGCCAGTTTGGCGGCGGGCTGGCAGACCTCGCGCAGTTCGGCCAGGGAGGGGGCGGGGGCCATGGTGGCTCCTTCGGAGGGGACGGACGTCCAGGGGCGGGACGGCGCCAGGCTAGAGCAGGGCCGGAACGCGCCGGAGGGGCACCCCGCCGAAACGGAATGCCCCTCCCCCACGGACGCCCGGACGGACGGACCGTCAGCTGTCGAAGCCCAGGCCCAGCTTGTCGAGCGTGCGCAGCCAGAGGTTGCGGTGCCCGCCGCGCCGGTCGGAGCGGTCCAGCGACCACTTGGTCATCTCGATCCCGGCCCAGCGCACCGGCTCGGGCGGGAACGGCAGCGGCTTGCTGCGCACCATCTCCAGCGTGGTCCGCTCGGTGGTCTCGCCGGCGAGCAGGTCGAGCATCACCTCGGCGCCGTACCGGGTGGCGCCGACGCCGAGGCCGGTGAACCCGGCGGCGTACGCGACCCGGCCCTTGTAGGCGGTGTCGAAGAACGCCGAGAAGCGGGTGCAGGTGTCGATCGCGCCGCCCCAGGCGTGGGTGAAGCGGATGCCGTCCAGCTGCGGGAAGGTCTGGAAGAACTGCCGCGACAGGGTGCGGAAGGTCTCCGGGCGCTGGTCGTGCTCCGACTGCACCTTGCTGCCGAAGTGGTAGATGGTGTCGTAGCCGCCCCACAGGATCCGGTTGTCCGCGGAGAGCCGGAAGTAGTGGAACTTGTTGGCGCTGTCGCTGAGCCCCTGGCGGCCGGTCCAGCCGATCGAGGCGAGCTGCTCGTCGGTGAGCGGCTCGGTCATCAGCGCGTAGTCGTACACCGGGACGATGAACGGGCGGACCCGCTTGACCAGCGACGGGAACACGTTGGTGCCGAGCGCGACCTTGCGCGCGAAGACCCGGCCGTACGGGGTGCGGACGGCCATCCCGCTGCCGTACTCGGCGAGCGAGAGGCCCTTGGTGCGCTCGAAGATCCGCACGCCCTGGGAGAGGCAGGCGTCCTTGAGGCCCCAGGCCAGCTTGGCCGGGTGGAGCATGGCCACGCCGTCCCTGTCCCAGAGGCCGCCCAGGAAGGTGGGCGAGTCGACCTGCTCGCGCAGGGCGTCGGCGTCCAGGAAAGTGAGGTCGGTGCCGTACTCGGCGACCGCCTCGGCCACCTCGCGCAGCTCGGCGAGCTGGTGCGGCTGGGTGGCGATGTCGATCTCGCCGGTGCGCTCCCACTCGCAGTCGATGGAGTAGCGCTTGAGGGTGTCCTCGATGGCCTGGAGGTTGGCCATGCCCTGGCGCTCCAGCTCGGCCAGTTCACCGGGCCAGCGCTGGAGGCCGTTGCCGAATCCGTGGGTGAGGCTGGCGGCGCAGAACCCGCCGTTGCGCCCGGACGCCGCCCAGCCGATCTCGTGACCCTCGATCAGCACCACGTCGAGCGAGGGGTTCCGCTCCTTGGCGATCAGTGCGGTCCACAGGCCGGAGTAGCCGCCGCCCACCACCAGCAGGTCGCACCGGGTGTCGCCGACCAGGGCCGCGAGCGCCTCCGGCCGGCCCGGGTCCTCGAGCCAGAACGGGGTGGGACGGGCATCACTGAGGGCACGGGCAGAATCCATCTGCCTATCAGCTACTTTCTGCGGATTGACGGTTTTTCAGGGTGTGTACAGAGTGTCAGGCTCGCGCCTTCCGACGGTTGCCGACCCACTGGCCGACCACCGTCAGGACCACCGCGGCGATGAACATCGCGGTGCCGATCACGTTGACCTGCACCGGGATGCCGCGCTGCGAGGCGCCCCAGACGAACATCGGGAAGGTGACCGTGGTCGGTCCCGAGTTGAACTGGGTGATGATGAAGTCGTCGAAGGAGAGCGCGAAGCTGAGCAGCGCGCCGGCCGCGATGCCGGGGGCGGCGAGCGGCAGGGTGACCTTGAGGAAGGTCTGGAACGGGGTGGCGTAGAGGTCCTGGGCCGCCTGCTCCAGGCGCGGGTCCATGCTCATCACGCGGGCCTTGACCGCCGTCACCACGAAGCTGAGGCAGAACATGATGTGCGCGATCAGGATCGTGGTGAAGCCGAACGGGATCCGCATGTTGAGGAACAGGGTGCCCAGCGAGGCCGCCATCACGACCTCGGGCATGGCCATCGGCAGGAAGATCAGGCCGGTCGCGGTGCCCTTGCCGCGGAAGCGGTAACGGGCCAGCGCGAAGGCGACCATGGTGCCGAGCACGGTGGCGCCGAGGGTGGCCAGCACCGCGATCCGCAGCGAGAGCGAGAGCGAGCCGCACATGTCGGCCACGCCGCAGGGGTCGGTCCAGGCGTCGGTGGAGAACTGGTTCCACTCGTAGTTGAACTTGCCCGCGGGCTTGTTGAACGAGAAGGCCAGCACGACCAGGTTGGGCAGGATCAGGTAGGCCAGGGCGAGCAGCCCGGCCAGGGTGACCAGGTTGCGGCGCAGCCACTTCACGGGACGGTTCATCAGACCAGTTCCTCCGTCCCGGCCTTGCGCATGTAGACCGTCACCAGGCCCAGGATCAGGGCCATCAGGATGAAGCTCAGCGCGGCGGCCGTGGGGTAGTCCAGCACGTTCAGGAACTGCTTCTGGATCGCGTTGCCGATCATCTGCTCGCTGGGCGAGCCGAGCAGCTGGGCATTGATGTAGTCGCCCGAGGCGGGGATGAAGGTGAGCATGGTGCCCGCCACCACGCCCGGCAGCGAGATCGGGAAGGTGACCTTGCGGAAGGTGGTGAACGGCTTCGCGTACAGGTCGCCGGCCGCCTCGTGCAGCCGCGGGTCGATCCGCTCCAGCGAGGTGTAGAGCGGCAGGATCATGAACGGCAGGAAGTTGTACGTCAGGCCGCAGATCACCGCGAGCGGGGTGGCGAGCAGGCGCTGACCGGTGGTCAGGCCGAGCGCGTCGGTGACGTTCAGCAGGTGCAGGGCGTTGAGCGCCTCCACCACCGGGCCGCCGTCCGAGAGGATGGTCTTCCAGGCCAGGGTGCGGATCAGGAAGCTGGTGAAGAACGGGGCGATCACCAGGATCAGGATGACGTTGCGCCAGCGCTTGGAGGCCTTGAAGGCGATGGTGTACGCCAGCGGGTAGCCGATCGCCAGGCAGAGCAGGGTGGCCGCCCCGGCGTAGCCGAACGAGCGGAGGTAGTGCCACTTGTACTCGCCGAGCGCCTCCCAGTAGGTGGAGAAGTGCCAGGTGAGCCGGAAGCCCTGCTCCAGCGAGCCGGTCTGCAGCGAGGTGGAGGCCTGGTAGACCATCGGCACCACGAAGAAGACCACCAGCCAGGCCAGGCCGGGCAGCAGCAGCCAGTAGGCCGTCAGCTTCCGCTTGGCGGGCCGCTCCTGAAGCGGTATCACCTGGGGCGGTGCCGCCTCGGTGGTGCCGGTCACGCCGCCTCCTCCCCGGTGCCCGCGTCGATCGCCTGGTCGGCGTCGAGGCCGAAGGAGTGCGCCGGGTTCCAGTGCAGGACGACCTCGGCGCCGGGGGTGATCCGGGTGTCGCGGTCCATGTTCTGCTCGAAGACGGCGATCTCCTGGCCGCCGGCGGTGCGCACCACGTACTGGGTGGAGACGCCGATGAAGGCGGAGTCCAGCACCGTGCCGGTGAGCCGGTTGCGGCCCTCGGCGACCTCGGTGCCGGCCGCCCCGATGGTGATCTTCTCCGGGCGCACGCCCAGGTGAACCCGGCCGGCCGTGGTGGCGCAGCGGGCCTCGGGCAGGGCGAGCCGGGCGCCGTCGGCGTCCAGCAGCACCGAGCCGCCGGAGCGGCCGGTGACCTGAGCGGGGATCAGGTTGGACTGGCCGAGGAAGTTGGCCACGAAGGTGGTGGCGGGGTTCTCGTAGAGGTCGGCGGGGGCGCCGAGCTGCTCGACCCGGCCGCCGTTCATCACCGCGATGGTGTCGGCCATGGTCATGGCCTCCTCCTGGTCGTGGGTGACGTGCACGAAGGTGATGCCGACCTCGGTCTGGATCCGCTTGAGCTCCAGCTGCATCTGGCGGCGCAGCTTGAGGTCGAGGGCGCCGAGCGGCTCGTCGAGCAGCAGCACCTGCGGGTGGTTGATCAGTGCGCGGGCGACCGCGACGCGCTGCTGCTGGCCGCCGGAGAGCTGGTGCGGCTTGCGCCGGGCCATCGGGCCGAGCTCGACCAGCTCCAGCATCTCCTCGACCTGCTTCTTGACGTCCTTCCGGCCGCGGCGGCGCAGGCCGAAGGCGACGTTCTCGAAGATGTCCAGGTGCGGGAAGAGCGCGTAGCTCTGGAAGACGGTGTTCACCGGCCGCTTGTACGGCGGCAGCGCGGTGACGTCCTGACCCCCGATCAGGACGGTGCCGCTGGTGGGCTCCTCCAGGCCGGCGATCATCCGCAGGGTGGTGGTCTTGCCGCAGCCGGAGGCGCCGAGCAGGGCGAAGAAGGAGCCCTGCGGGACGGTCAGGTCCAGCGGATGGACGGCGGTGAAGGTGCCGTAGGTCTTGCCGATGCCGGTGAGGCGTACGTCGCCGCCGGCCGTCGCCGCCTCGCGCAGCTGCTTGGTCATGGGGGTCTCTCTGTCGGGGGTTCAGAAGCCGAGTGGGGTGGGTCAGGCGCCGATCAACTTCGAGAACTTGTCCTCGAAGGCGGTCTCCTCGGCCTCGGTCAGGCTGCGGAAGGTGTGCACCTTGGCGGCCATCTCGCGGGTCGGCACGACCAGCGGGTTCTCGGCCACCTCGGGTGCGATCTTCGCAAGCTCCGGCTGGATGTTCGCCACCGGGGACACGTAGCTGATCCCCGCCGTGAGCTGCGCCGCGATCTCCTGCTGGTAGTAGAAGTTGATCAGCAGCTCGGCGTTCTTCTTGTGCTGGGCCTTGGCCGGCACGAGCAGGTTGTCGGTGGAGGCCAGGTAGCCCTGCTCCGGGATGACGAACTCGATGTCCGGGTTGTCGGCCTTCAGCTGGATCAGGTCACCGCCCCAGGCGATGCAGGCCGCGATGTCCCCGGAGGAGAGCTCCTGGCCGTAGTCGTTGCCGGTGAACTTGCGGATCTGCTTGTTGTCCACGGCCTTCTGCACCCGGGCGACCGCGGCGTCGAAGTCGTCGGCGGTGAACTTGCCCGGCACCTTGCCCATCGACAGCAGCACCATGCCGATGGTGTCGCGCATCTCGGAGAGGAAGGTGACCCGGCCCTTCAGATCCGGGTCGTCCAGCAACTGGGCGACGGAGGTGACGGCCTTCCCCTTGGTGGCCTTCTTGTTGTAGGCGATCACCGTCTGGATGGAGGTCCAGGGGTAGGAGTACTGGCGGCCCGGGTCCCAGTCGGGGGCGCGGAAGCGGCCCTCCAGGTTGGTCAGCGCGTTGGTCAGGTTGGCCTGGTTGAGCTTCTGCGCCCAGCCGAGCCGGATCAGCCGGCCGGCCATCCAGTCGGTGAGCACCACCAGGTCCCGGCCGGTGTCCTGGCCGGCCGCCAGCTGCGGCTTGACCTTGCCGAAGAACTCGACGTTGTCGTTGACGTCCTCGGTGTACTTCACCTTGACGCCGGTCGCCGCGGTGAAGGCGTCCAGGGTGGGCCGCTTGGTCTCGTCCTTGGGGTCGACGTCGACGTAGAGCGGCCAGTTGGAGAAGTTCAGCGTCTTGTCGGTGTCGGAGGAGTCCGGCTCCGCCGCCGGGCTGCCCTCGGCCGAACCCGACTTGGCCGCGGGTATCCCGCAGGCCGCCAGGGTGCCGGTGCCGGCCATCAGCGCGGTGGCCTGGAGCAGCCGGCGCCGCGTCATCGCGGCCCGGCCGTTGGTCAGACTGCGCTCCCAGGCCTTGCGGACCGGGGCCGACAGACCGTCGGTGATCTCGTGGAACTCCATGCGGGGCACCCTTCGGGGAGAAGGCGGCGGAACAGACGGGGGTTATCTGTCTCCGAAGACCGTGCGGTGCCAGTCCTTCCTGGCGACCGCGGTGGTGTCGAACATGACGTGCTTGACCTGCGTGTACTCGTCCAGCGAGTACTGGGACATGTCCTTGCCGTAGCCGGAGGCCTTGTAGCCGCCGTGGGGCATCTCGCTGATGATCGGGATGTGGTCGTTGACCCAGACGCACCCGGCCTTGATCTCCCGGGTGGCCCGCAGCGAGCGGTGGACGTTGGTGGTCCAGGCGGAGGCGGCCAGGCCGTACGGGGTGTCGTTGGCCAGCCGCAGGCCCTCCTCGTCCGAGTCGAAGGGCAGCACCACCAGGACGGGGCCGAAGATCTCGCCCTGCACCACCTCGCTGTCCTGCGGGGCACCGGTGATCAGGGTCGGGAGGTGGTACGCGCCGACGCTCAGGTCGGTGCCGTCGTGGCCGAGCACCCGGGCCGGGCCGCCGGTGACCACGGTGGCGTACGAGCGGGCGCGCTCGACGAAGCCGGCCACCCGGTCCCGGTGGGCGTACGAGACCAGCGGGCCGAGGTCGGTGGCCGGGTTCAGCGGGTCGCCGATCCGGACCTGCCCGTACAGCTCGGCCACCCCGGCGACGAAGGCGTCGTAGAGCGGGCGCTGCACGTAGGCGCGGGTGGCGGCGGTGCAGTCCTGGCCGGAGTTGATCAGCGAGGCGGCCACCGCGCCGTGCACGGCGGCGTCCAGGTCGGCGTCGTCGAAGACCACGAACGGGGCCTTGCCGCCGAGCTCCAGGTGGGTGCGCTTGACGCCGGCCACGGCCAGCTCGGCCACCCGCTTGCCGACCGGGGTGGAGCCGGTGAAGGAGACCATCGCGACGTCCGGGTGCGAGACCAGGTGCTCGCCCGCGCCGCGGCCCGCACCGGTGACCACGTTGACCACGCCGTCCGGGATGCCCGCCTCGGTGCAGGCCCGGGCGAACATCAGCGAAGTGAGCGGGGTCAGCTCGGCCGGCTTGAGCACGATGGTGTTGCCCGCCGCGATCGCCGGGAGGATCTTCCAGGCCGCCATCTGCAGCGGGTAGTTCCACGGCGAGATCGAGCCGACCACGCCGATCGCCTCGCGGCGCACGTAGGAGGTGTGGTCACCGGAGTACTCACCGGCCGCCTTGCCCTCCAGGTTGCGGGCCGCACCGGCGAAGAAGGAGGTGTTGTCCACCGTGCCGGGCACGTCGAACTCGGTGGAGAGCTTGATCGGCTTGCCGGTCTGCGCGGTCTCCACCCGGGCGAGGTCCCCGGCGTGCTCCGCCAGCACCGCGGCCAGCTTCAGCAGCGCCTCGGACCGGGCGCCGGGGGTGGCGGCCGACCACTCCGGGAGCGCGGCCCGCGCGGCGGCGACGGCGGTGTCCACGTCCTCGTGCGAGGCCAGGGTGACGGTCTGTACGGTCTTCCCGGTGGCCGGGTTGACGACCTGGAAGGGCTCGGTGCCGGTGCCCCCGGTGAGCCGGCCGGCGATGTACTGCGCGCCCGCGCCGAAGTCGGTCAGATCCATCAGTGTCCTCCAGGTGCCCGGTGAGTCGGCCAGGGATCAGCGGGGTCCGGTGATCCTGACACCCGCCCGTTGCCGCTACAAGGGAATCCGCCGTTGCGTTCTGGTTACGCGACGGATTCCAAGGGCAACCCCACATTCATGCCACGACCCGGCCGGCGGGTCGGTGCTGCCGACCCGCTGACCTTGCCCGCTCACCCCGAAGGGTGACAAGGCTCACTCCGGCAGCCTCCGCCGCAGAGGCCTTACAGGGTGGAAAGGCGACAGGTCGTCCGGTCGATGCATGATTCACCTGACACCCTGACGCCCCCACCGGAAGGTGCCGCCGTGCTCCCCACCGTCGCCCGCGTGCTCGACCTCGACGTGATGCGGCGCGGCCTGCCGCAGGTCGTGGCCGGGGCCGAACACCTCGAACGCCCCGTCCGCTGGGTGCACGTCAGCGAGCTCCCCGACGTGGCCGGCATGCTCCAGGGCGGCGAACTCGTCCTCACCACCGGCATCGCCCTGCCCGAGGACCGCGACGGCCTGGCCCGCTACGTCCGCGAGCTCACCGAGATCGGCGCCGCAGGCCTGGTCGTCGAGTTCGGCCGCCGCTACTTCGACACCCTCCCCCGCGCCCTGGTGAACGCCGCCGAACAACGCGGCCTCCCCCTCGTCGCGCTCCGCCGCGAACTCCGCTTCGTCGCCGTCACCGAGGCCGTGCACGCCCTGGTGGTCAACGCCCAGCTGGAGCAACTGCGCACCTCCGAGGCGGTCCACCAGGTCTTCAACGAACTCGCCACCGAGGGCGCCGAGCCCGCCGAGGTGGTCCGCCAGGTGGCCCGGATGGCCGGCGCGCCCGTGGTGCTGGAGAACCTCGCCCACCAGGTACTGGCCCACGACACCGCCGGCCGCCCGGAGACCGAACTGCTGGAGGGCTGGGAGCGCCGCTCCCGCGGCGTCCACCCCACCGGCCGCACCGGCCACGACCCGCGCAGCGGCTGGCTGGTCACCACCGTCGGGGCGCGCGGCCAGGACTGGGGCCGCCTGGTGCTGGTCGCCGACCCCGGCCCGCTGCCCGCCGACACCGCCCACCCGCACGCCATGCTGCTCGAACGCGGCGCCGCGACCCTCGCGCTGAACCGGCTGGTGGTCCGCGACCGCGAGTCCCTGGAGCGGCAGACCCACCGCACCCTGCTCTCCGGCATCCTCACCCACGCCCTGACGGTCAGTGAGGTCGCCCTGCGGGCGGCGGCCCTGGGCGTCCCGCTGGACGGACGGCGGCTGGTCGGCGTGGTCCTGCGGCAGCGGCGCGGGCCGATCCCGGCCGCCCTGGAGGCGCAGGCCCGGCTGCGGGACTTCACCGAACTGGCCGCCACCGCGGTGCGGACCGGCCGGCTCTCCGCGCTGGTCGGCGCCCTGGACGACGAAGGCGTCGGACTGCTGATCGCGCTCGGCTCCGGGCAGGACGAGCACACGGCGCTGGAGTCCTTCGCAGCGGCCCTGCGGAAGCTGGTGGCGGAGGGCGCACGTGACGCCGCGGCACCCGCCCCCGAACCCGTGATCGCGGTCGGCTCCTCGGTCGGCTCGGTCCGGGACGCGCGGCGCACCCTGCTCGAAGCCACCCAGGTCGCGGACGCCGCCCTGCACGACGCACCCGGCGGGCGGGCGGCCTCGTACTACCGGCTGCCGGACGTGCGGCTGCGGGGCCTGCTGCACCTGCTCCGCGACGACGCGCGGCTGCAGACGTACGTCGAGCGGGAGCTCGGGCCGCTGCTCGCCTACGACGCCGAACACGGGGGCCAGCTGGTGCAGCTGCTGCGGATCTACTTGGAGCAGGGCCGCAACAAGTCCGCCGCCGCCGACGCCGCCCACCTCTCCCGGCCGTCCTTCTACGACCGCCTCCACAAGGTCGAACGCATCCTCGCCGTCGACCTCGACCAGGTGGAGTCCTGCCTGTCGCTGCACGTCGCCCTGCTCGCGCTCGACGCCGTGAGGCGCTGAAAGTGGTTACTCCGGGGGCGCGAGGAACTGCGCGAGTCCGGAAGGCGGACCAGCGCTAGATCGGGGCAGGCGAGCCAGTTGCACGTGCTGCCGTTCCCCCGCGCGCAGTTCCCCGCGCCCCTGGTGGCGCAGCCTCGTTGCTAGACGCCGGCGACGTTGCCCCAGATCTTGTGGAAGCCGGGCCGCTCGTCGGCGGTGACGTCCCGCATGGTCCGCAGCCGCGCCCGCATCTCGTCCGTCGGGAACATCAACGGCTCCTCGGCGAGCGCCGCCACCTCCGGGTCCTCGCTCTTCGCCAGGACCTCCCGCGCGGCCGGCACCGGGCAGATGTACTGCACCGCCGCCGCCAGCTCCGCCGCCACCTCGGGCTGGTAGTAGTAGTCGATCAGCAGCTCGGCGTTGGTCTTGTGAGCGGCCCGGTTCGGCACCATCAGGCTCTCGGCCCACAGCTCGCCGCCCTCCTCGGGCACCACGAACTCGATGTCCGGGTTCTCCGCCTTGAGCTGGATCGCGTCGCCGGAGTACGCCTGGCAGGCGACCGCCGCGCCCGAGGCGAGGTCGCTGGTGTAGTCGTTGCCGGTGAACCGCCGAACGTGCTTGGTGTCGACCATCTTCTGGACCAGTGCCATCGCCCGGTGCGCGTCGTCCGCGGTGAACTTCGAGATGTCCGCGCCCTGGGCGAGCATCAGCATGCCGATCGCCTCGTCCATCCCGGCGAACAGCGTGACCTTCCCCTTCAGGTCGGGGGCCCACAGGTCGGCGGTCGACTTCAGCTCGCGCCCCAGCGCCTTGCGGTTGTAGGCGATCCCGGTGATGCCGGACTGCCACGGCACGCTGTGCCGGCGCCCCGGGTCCCAGGCCGGGGAGGCCAGCTGCGGGTCGAGGTGCTCGGTGACGTTCGGCAGGTTGGCGGCCTCGTACTGCTGGACCCAGCCGAGCGAGACGTACCGTCCGGCCATCCAGTCGCTGACCACCATCAGGTCACGGCCCGGGTCCCCGCCCTGGGCCAGTACCGGGCTGATCTTGCCGAAGAACTCGTCGTTGTCGTTGATGTCCTCGGTGTAGGTGACCTCGATCCCGGCGTCCTTGGCGAAGGCGTCCAGGGTGGGGCGCCCGCCCTTGTCGTCGGTGTCGATGTACTGCGTCCAGTTGGAGAACTGGAGCGCCTTGTCCTGCTCCGACCGGTCCGGCCCCGCGCGGCGCTCCTCCGGGACGTACGCGGCGGGGATGCCGCAGGCGGAGAGGCTCAGCAGGCCGGCGGTGCCGAGCAGGGCGCGGCGGGTGAAGGTCATCAGTGGTTCTCCGGGCAAGGGGACGGCCCCGGGCTGGTCGCCCGGGGCCGTGCCGAACGATACGTCAGACGGTGTGCGCGTCGGTGAGGTTGAGCACCTCGTCCAGGACGGCGAGGCCGGTCTTGGCCTCCTCCTCGCTGACGGTGCACGGCGGGACCACGTGGAAGCGGTTCATGTTCACGAACGGCCACAGGCCGCGCTTCTTGCAAGCGGCCGCCAGCTCGGCCATCGGGGCGTTGGCGGGGCCGGCCGCGTTGTACGGCACCAGCGGCTCGCGGGTCTCGCGGTTCTTCACCAGGTCGAGCGCCCAGAACACGCCGAGCCCGCGGACCTCGCCGATGGAGGGGTGACGCTCCGCCAGCTCGCGCAGGCCGGGGCCGAGCACCGTCTCGCCGATGTGCCTGGCGTGCTCCACGATGCCCTCCTCCGCCATCGTGTTGATGGTCGCGACGGCGGAGGCGCAGGCCAGCGGGTGGCCGGAGTAGGTGAGGCCGCCGGGGAAGACCCGCTCGGCGAAGGTGGCCGCGATCTCGGCCGAGATGGCCACGCCGCCGAGCGGCAGGTAGCCGGAGTTGACGCCCTTGGCGAAGGTCAGCAGGTCCGGGGTGACGCCCCAGTGGTCGGCGGCGAACCAGGCACCGGTGCGGCCGAAGCCGGCCATCACCTCGTCCAGGATGAAGACGATGCCGTACCGGTCGCAGATCTCGCGGACGCCCGCCAGGTAGCCGGCCGGCGGGATCAGGATGCCCGCGGTGCCGACCACGGTCTCCAGGATGATCGCGGCGACGGTGCCGGGACCCTCGAACGCGATGGTCTGCTCCAGGTGGGCGAGCGCGCGCTCGCACTCCTGGGCCTCGTTCTCGGCGTGGAAGTTGGAGCGGTAGGCGTACGGGCCCCAGAAGTGCACGATGCCGGAGACACCGGTCTCGTTGGCCCAGCGGCGGGGGTCACCGGTCAGCGTGATCGCGTTGGCGGTGGCGCCGTGGTACGAGCGGTAGGTGGCGAGCACCTTGTGGCGGCCGGTGTGCAGCCGGGCCATCCGGATGGCGTTCTCGTTCGCCTCGGCGCCGCCGTTGGTGAAGAAGATCTTGTCCAGGTCGCCCGGGGTGCGCTCGGCGATGAGGCGGGCCGCCTCGGAGCGGGACTCCTCGGCGAAGCCGGGGGCGATGGTGCAGAGCTGGGCGGCCTTCTGCTGGATCGCGGCGACCACCTTGGGGTGCTGGTGGCCGATGTTGGTGTTCACCAGCTGGGAGGAGAAGTCGAGGTAGCGGTTGCCCTCGTAGTCCCAGAAGTACGAGCCCTCGGCACCGGCCACCGCGAGGGGGTCGATCAGCGCCTGGGCGGACCACGAGTGGAAGACGTGCGCGCGGTCGGCGGCCTTGACGGCCTGCCCGGCGGCCGGATCAGCAGTGGGGATGCTCATGCCGGTAAGCGTAGGGAAACCGGCGCCTGACGTGCAGTTGCATCCTGTCAGGCGGACGCCGCGTCGCCCGACACCCTGACAAACGAGGGGCGCGGAGCCGGTGGCCCCGCGCCCCTCGGCGCATCATCGGATCGCGGTCATGCTGCGCCTGGTGGTGACGACCCGCCAGATCGCGGTCATGCTGCGCCCGATGGTGACGACCCGCTAGATCGCGGTCATCACGTGCTTCACCCGGGTGTAGTCCTCGAAGCCGTACGAGGAGAGGTCCTTGCCGTAGCCGGACTTCTTGAAGCCACCGTGCGGCATCTCCGCGACCAGCGGGATGTGGGTGTTGATCCAGACGCAGCCGAAGTCCAGGCGGCGGGACATCCGCATGGCGCGGGCGTGGTCCTTGGTCCAGACCGAGGAGGCCAGCGCGTACTCGACGCCGTTGGCGTAGCCGACGGCCTGGTCCTCGTCGGAGAACTTCTGCACGGTGATGACCGGGCCGAAGACCTCGTTCTGGATGATCTCGTCGTCCTGGTTCAGGCCGGAGACCACGGTCGGGGCGTAGAAGTAGCCGACCTCGCCGACCCGGTGGCCACCGGCCTCGACCTTGGCGTGGGCGGGCAGGCGCTCGATGAAGCCGGCCACCTGCTTGAGCTGGTTGGCGTTGTTCAGCGGGCCGTAGAGCACGTCCTCGTCGTCCACGCCGCCGGTCTTGGTCTCCGCGGCGGCCTTGGCCAGCGCGGCGACGAACTCGTCGTGGATCGACTCGTGCACCAGCACGCGGGTGGCGGCGGTGCAGTCCTGGCCGGCGTTGAAGTAGCCGGCGACCGAGATGCCCTCGACGGCCTCGGCGATGTCGGCGTCCTCGAAGACCACGACCGGGGCCTTGCCGCCCAGCTCCAGGTGGACCCGCTTGACGTCCTTGGCGGCCGACTCGGCGACCTGGATGCCGGCCCGGACCGAGCCGGTGATGGAGGCCATCGCCGGGGTGGAGTGCTCGACCATCAGGCGGCCGGACTCGCGGTCGCCGCAGATCACGTTGAAGATGCCGGCCGGCAGCTCCAGGTCCTTAAGCACGCCTCCGATGATCTCGGCCAGCAGCACGGTGGAGGCCGGGGTGGTGTCGGAGGGCTTGAGGACCACGGTGTTGCCCGCGGCGATGGCCGGGGCGAACTTCCACACGGCCATCATCATCGGGTAGTTCCACGGCGCGACCTGGGCGCAGACGCCGACCGGCTCGCGGCGGACGATCGAGGTCATGCCGTCCATGTACTCGCCCGCGGCCTTGCCCTCCAGCAGACGGGCGGCGCCGGCGAAGAAGCGCAGCTGGTCGACCATCGGGCCGATCTCCTCGGAGAGGGTCAGCCCGCGCGGCTTGCCGGTGTTGCGCACCTCGGCGTCCACGATCTCGTCGGCGCGCGCCTCGACCGCGTCGGCGATCTTCAGCAGCAGCTTCTGCCGGGTGGAGGGAGTGGCGTCGCGCCAGGCCGGGAAGGCCGCGGCGGCGGCGTCCATGGCGGCGTCCACGTCGGCCGCGCCCGACAGCGGGGACGTCGCGTACACCTCGCCGGTGGTCGGGTCGATCACGTCGAGCGTGCGGCCGTCGGCCGCATCGACGAACTCACCGTTGACGTAGTTGCGCAGCGTCTGAAGCTCGCTCACGGAAGTCTCTCCTCGGTCGGGGCCTGCCACGTTGCAGGGACACCGGCGCCAGGGTACCTCCGGGCGCCGGGCGGCCGGCTGGGAAGCGCCGGTCCACGGTTGGGTGCGTACCCGCCTGCGCGTGTACCTGACCAGAGTAGCCGGTGGGCTTACGTTCTCGACAGCCCATCAATGGAAGACCCACGTAATCCGCAGGCCAAACCGGAAACCACGACGAAATCAGCAGCGAGAGCAGTTGCGCCTGACGAAACGATCAGGCACAGTGGCGACGTGGCCAACCGCGACCGGAACGCCAGCGTTCCCCTCGACGCCGCCTCCAAGGCGATCATCGAGCAGCTCCAGGAGGACGGGCGCCGCCCGTACGCCGCCATCGGCAAGGCCGTCGGCCTGTCCGAGGCGGCCGTGCGCCAGCGGGTCCAGAAGCTGCTCGACCAGGGCGTGATGCAGATCGTCGCCGTGACCGACCCCCTCACCGTCGGATTCACCCGGCAGGCGATGGTCGGGATCAACGTCGAAGGTGACATCGAGCCCGTCGCCGACGCGCTGGCCGCCCTCGACGAGGTCGACTACGTGGTCTGCACCGCAGGCTCGTTCGACCTGCTGGCCGAGCTGGTCTGCGAGGACGACGAGCACCTGCTCGAACTGATCAACAAGCGCATCCGCGCCCTTCCCGGCGTGCGGAGCACCGAGAGCTTCGTTTACCTGAAGCTCCGGAAACAGACCTACACCTGGGGCACCAGATGACGGACCTTTCCAAGACCGCCTACGACCACCTGTGGATGCACTTCACCCGCATGTCGTCGTACGAGAAGAACCCCGTCCCCACCATCGTGCGTGGTGAGGGCGTCTACGTCTGGGACGACAAGGGCAAGAAGTACCTCGACGGCCTCGCCGGCCTGTTCGTGGTCCAGGCCGGTCACGGCCGCGAGGAGCTGGCCGAGGCCGCCGCCAAGCAGGCCAAGGAGCTCGCCTTCTTCCCGGTGTGGAGCTACGCCCACCCGAAGGCGATCGAGCTGGCCGAGCGCCTGGCCAACTACGCCCCGGGCGACCTGAACAAGGTCTTCTTCTCCACCGGCGGCGGCGAGGCCGTCGAGACCGCCTGGAAGCTGGCCAAGCAGTACTTCAAGCTGACCGGCAAGCCGACCAAGCACAAGGTCATCTCGCGCTCCATCGCGTACCACGGCACCCCGCAGGGCGCCCTCTCCATCACCGGCCTGCCGGGCCTGAAGGCCCCGTTCGAGCCGCTGGTGCCGGGCACCCACAAGGCGCCGAACACCAACATCTACCGCGCTCCCGAGTACCTCGCGGGCCCGGACGGCACCGTCGACCCGGAGTTCTACGGCCGCTGGGCCGCGGACCAGGTCGAGCAGGCCATCCTGTTCGAGGGCGCCGACACCGTCGCCGCCGTCTTCGTCGAGCCGGTGCAGAACGCCGGTGGCTGCTTCCCGCCGCCGCCCGGGTACTTCCAGCGCCTGCGCGAGATCTGCGACCGCCACGACGTGCTGCTGGTCTCGGACGAGGTCATCTGCGCCTTCGGCCGCCTCGGCACCATGTTCGGCGCCGACAAGTTCGGCTACCAGCCCGACATGATCACCTGCGCCAAGGGCATGACCTCGGGCTACAGCCCGATCGGCGCCACCATCATCTCGGACCGCCTCGCCGAGCCGTTCTACAAGGGCGACAACGCCTTCCTGCACGGCTACACCTTCGGTGGCCACCCGGTCTCCTCCGCGGTGGCGCTGGCCAACCTCGACATCTTCGAGCGCGAGGGCCTGAACCAGCACGTGCTCGACAACGAGTCGAAGTTCCTCGGCACCCTGGGCAAGCTCCACGACCTGCCGATCGTCGGCGACGTCCGCGGCAACGGGTACTTCTACGGCATCGAGCTGGTGAAGGACAAGGTCACCAAGGAGTCGTTCAACGACGACGAGATCGAGCGCGTGCTGTACGGCTTCCTCTCCAAGGAGCTGTACAACAACGGCCTCTACTGCCGCGCCGACGACCGTGGCGACCCGGTCATCCAGCTGGCGCCGCCGCTGATCTCCGACCAGTCGACCTTCGACGAGATCGAGCAGATCCTGCGGCAGACGCTGACCGACGCGTGGGCGAAGATCTGACGGCCTGACCGGCCCTCCGTCCCACCCTCCGCCCGAGGCGGCCTCCTTCCGGGGGCCGCCTCCGGCGTTTTCCGGTGATCAACACGCCGGATTCGTCACTCTTCGGACCGGAATGCCCCCTGAACGGCTCAGTGTGCCGCATCCCCGACCCGCCCCGGTCGTTCTAATCTGACGACTGTCATATCCGCGTTCGGCACAGGATGGACCTCATGTCAGCGGCCCCGCCCGACAACGACGTGCTCTGGGCCCGGGGGATCGTCAAGTCCCACCACGGCACCCCCGCCCTCCGCGGCGTCTCGATCGGCGTCCGGGAGGGCGAGGTCCTCGCCGTCACCGGGCCCCGCGGCTCCGGCAAGAGCACCCTGCTCGGCTGCCTCTCCGGCCTGCTCCCGGTGGACGAGGGCGAGGTCTGGTTCAACAGCTCCCCCGTGCACACCCTCGGCCGGGCCGGCCGCGAGCGGCTGCGCCGCGAACGCTTCGGCTTCGTCGGCTCCGAACCGCACCTGGTGCCGGAGCTCACCGCCCGCGAGAACGTCGCCCTGCCCCTGCTGCTCTCCGGCGTCGGCCACAAGGCCGCCCACACTGCGGCCGCCGAGTGGCTGGAGCGGCTGGACGTGGCCGAGCACGCCAAGCAGCGCCCGGCCGAGCTGGTGCAGAGCCAGCGCCAGCGGATCGCGGTGGCCCGCGCCCTCGCCCCGCTGCCCCCGGTGGTCTTCGCGGACGACCCCACTGCCCCGCTGCACCGCGAGGCCCAGGACCAGGTGCTGCGGATACTGGCCACCGCCGCCCGCTCCCACCAGCTCACCCTGGTGCTCGCCACCCACGACCCGGAACTGGCCCGGTACGCCGACCGCACCGTCGCGCTCGCCGACGGCCGGCTCACCGGCCCGGCCGTCCCGGTCGGCCGGGGGCAGCAGGCCGGCACCGTTCCCGCGGGGCGCTGAGCATGCTCTACCTCCGCCTCGCCCGCGGCTACCGGGCCTCCGACCTGCTCCGCTGGCTGCTCACCGCGACCGCCGCCGCCCTGGTGGCGGCGCTGCTGCTGCGCGCCCTCGGCCGCGCCCTCGGCACCCCCGGCACCGACGCGCTCCCCCGGCTGCTCTGGTGCCTGCCGCCGCTGGCCGCCGTCGGCTGGTTCGCCGCCGCAGCCGCCCGGGCGGTGCCCGCCGCCCGGCCCGAACGGATCAACGGCCTCACCGCCGCCGGGGCCGGCCCGGTCCGGATCCGGCTGCTGATCGCCGGCGAGATCGCCCTCGCCTGCACCCTCGGCAGCCTGCTCGCCCTGCTCGCCTTCCTGGTGCTGCGCAACGACATCGCCGGACCCTCGCTCGCCGCCGACCTCGGCATGGGCACCCCGCTCCCGGCCGCCGCCCCGCTCACCCTGCTGGCCCTCGTCCCGCTCGCCGCGGGCCTGTGCGCCGCCCTCGCCGTCCCGGCCGCCGACCCGCTGCCCACCGGCGGCGGGCCCACCGCCCGCACCGGCTTCCCCACCGCCCTGACCGCCACCGGCCTCGGCCTCCTGGTGGCCGGCACCGCCTTGGAGCTGTACGGGCTGCGGCCCGGCGCCGCCGCCGACGGCCGCCCGGTCGACCTGCCCGGCGGCCTCGGCGACACCAGCCACGCCGCGCTCACCGGCTGGGCCATGGCAGCCCTGGGCCTGGCCCTGCTCACCGGACCCCTGCTCGCGCTGGCGGGCCGGGTGCTCGCACTCGGCCGCCCGGCCCCGATCCGCCTGCTGGCCGGCCGCGGCCTCACCGCCGAGGCCCGCCGGCTCGCCGCCCCGCTCGCGGTGCTCGCCCTCACCGCGGCCGCCGTGCTCACCGCCTTCCGCCACTGGGGCGACCGCCCCGGCACCGGCGAGGCGCTGACCGGCCTGGCCGCCGTCCTGGTGATCTCCTGCGCGGCCGCCGCCGTGGCCGCCCGGGCCAACGAGGTCCGCCACTCCCGACGGTCCGTCAGCTCCACCCTGCTCCGCCTCGGCGCCGCCCCCGGGCTGCTGTTCGGCGCCGCCGTGCTGCGGGTGCTCACCGCGGGGACCGTCCTGCTGCTGACCGGCGGTCTGACCGCCGCCCTGGCGGCCGGCGCGCTCTCCTGACCCCGACGCCCGACCCCTGACGTACGGAAGGGCCCGGTGGACGCTCCGTCCACCGGGCCCTCCCCGTCGCTGCCTGACCGGCCGTCAGCCCGCCGCCGCCAGCTGCCCGCAGGCGCCGTCGATCTCCTGGCCTCGGGTGTCCCGGACCGTGGTCGGCACGCCGTGCGACTGGAGGCGGCGGACGAACTCCCGCTCGTCCTCGGGCCGCGAGGCGGTCCACTTCGAACCCGGCGTCGGGTTCAGCGGGATCAGGTTCACGTGCACCCGGTGGTTCTTGATCAGACGGCCGAGCAGGTCGGCCCGCCACGCCTGGTCGTTGATGTCCTTGATCAGCGCGTACTCGATGGAGATCCGGCGGCCGGACTTCTCCGCGTAGTTCCACGCGGCGTCCAGCACCTCCTCGACCTTCCAGCGGGTGTTCACCGGCACCAGCTCGTCGCGCAGCTCGTCGTCCGGCGCGTGCAGCGAGAGCGCGAGGCGGCAGGAGAGCCCCTCGTCCGCGAACCGGTACATGGCCGGGACCAGGCCGACGGTCGAGACCGTGATGCCGCGCTGGGAGAGGCCGAAGCCGTCCGGCGCCGGGTCGGTCAGCCGGCGGATCGAGGCCAGCACCCGGTTGTAGTTGGCGAGCGGCTCGCCCATGCCCATGAAGACCACGTTGGACAGCCGCGCCTCACCGCCCGGCATCTCGCCGGAGCGCAGCGAACGCATGCCCGCGGCGATCTGCTCCACGATCTCGGCGGTGGAGAGGTTCCGGGTCAGCCCGGCCTGGCCGGTCGCGCAGAACGGGCAGTTCATCCCGCAGCCCGCCTGCGAGCTGATGCACATCGTCACCCGGTCCGGGTAGCGCATCAGCACCGACTCGACCAGCACGCCGTCGAACAGCTTCCACAGCGTCTTGCGGGTCTCGTCGTTGTCGCAGGACACGTGCCGGACCACCGACATCAGGTCCGGCAGCAGCGCCTCGGTCAGCTTCTCCCGGCTGGCGGCGGGCATGTCCGTCCACTGCGAGGGGTCGTCCGAGAGCCGGCCGAAGTAGTGGTTCGACAGCTGCTTCGCGCGGAACGGCTGCTCGCCCAGCTCGGCGACGGCCGCCTTCCGCTCGGCAGCCGAGAGGTCGGCGAGGTGTCGCGGGGGCTTGGCGCCACGCGGCGCGACGAAGGTGAGTTCTCCGGGCTTAGGCATGATTCATCCAGTGTCTCAGATCGAAAAGGCCCCGGACGCTACGGCGTCCGGGGCCCTTCCTGAGGGTGCGTCAGCGGTGCTCCGCGGCGGTGCCCGTCAGCTGCCGACGAAGGCGGCGAGCAGGAGCCAGACCACCGGGGCGGTCGGGAGCAGGGAGTCCAAGCGGTCCATGATGCCGCCGTGGCCGGGGAGCAGGGTACCCATGTCCTTGATGCCGAGGTCGCGCTTGATCATCGACTCGGCCAGGTCGCCCAGGGTGGCGGTGACGGCCGCGCAGGCGCCCAGGATCAGGCCCTGCCACCAGACGCCGTCGTCGATCACGTACTGCATCAGCAGTGCGCCCGCGATCATCGACAGCCCGATGCCGCCAGCCAGGCCCTCCCGGGTCTTGCCCGGGCTGATGGCGGGGGCCAGCTTGTTCCTGCCGAACTTGTAGCCGACCGCGTAGGCCCCGGTGTCGCTGCAGATGGTGACGACCAGGAAGAGCAGGATCCGCCAGGGCCCGTCCTCGGCCGCCAGCATCATCACCACGAAGGTGGCCAGGAACGGCACGTAGAAGGCGGTGAAGATGCCCGCCGTTATGTCGCGCAGGTAGTTCTCCGGCGGCTGCGACATCCGCCAGACCATCACCGCGAGCCCGGTCAGCGCCAGCGCGGCGGCGGCCCACTCGGGCCCGGCCCAGTAGCCGGCGGCCAGCATGGCGATGCCGCCCGCCACCAGCGGGACCAGCGGGACGCTGACCTGCTTGCGCTCGGCGAGCCGGCTGGTGAGCTCCCAGATGCCGACCCCGACCGCAGCCATCACCACGAAGAGGAAGAGCACCTTCACGAAGAACAGCGAGGCCACGATCACCGCACCGAGGCCGACCCCGACCCCTATCGCAGCCTGGAGGTTGCGGCCGCCCCGCTGCTTGCGGGGCTGCTGGTCGGGCTGGGCCACGGCTGTCTCCTGCCCTGGGGCGGACGTCGGGGTGGGGTGGTGCGGCATGACAGGAGTCTGTGCCGGGGTGCCCGGTCGGTACACCGGGCGCTGCCGCGCGTGACCCGTTTGGGGTGCACCGACCCCCGGACCGGAGGACTCCGGCCCGGGGGCGGTCGCAGCAGAGCGGTCGGGCGCCGAGGCCGGGCGCCCGGGAGCGTCGTGCATCAGACCTCGAGCAGCTCGGCTTCCTTGTGCTTCAGCAGCTCGTCGATCTGCGCCACGTGGCGGGCGGTGACGTCGTCGAGCTCCTTCTCGGCGCGGCGGCCGTCGTCCTCGCCGATCTCGCCGTCCTTCACGAGCTTGTCGATGCCGTCCTTGGCCTTGCGGCGGATGGAGCGGATCGAGACCTTGGCGTCCTCGCCCTTGCCGCGGGCCTGCTTGATGTACTCGCGGCGGCGCTCCTCGGTGAGGACCGGCAGCACCACGCGGATGATCGAACCGTCGTTGGACGGGTTGACGCCCAGGTCGGAGTCGCGGATCGCGGTCTCGATGTTCTTGAGCGCGGTCTTGTCGAACGGCGTGACGACCGCCATCCGGGGCTCCGGCACCGAGAACGAGGCCAGCTGGTTGATCGGCGTCAGCGCGCCGTAGTAGTCGGCGACGATCTTGGCGAACATCGCCGGGTGGGCCCGGCCGGTCCGGATGGCCGCGAAGTCGTCCTTCGCGACCTGGACGGCCTTCTCCATCTTCTCCTCGGCCTCGAAGAGGATCTCTTCGGTCACTGTCTGCTCCCTGTCCCGTACATCTGCTGTTGTCCCGTACCGGTAGGTGCCCCGGACGGCTGATTGCTGCTCAGGTGACGGCCCGCCGGCTGACGGACCGTCGGCTGCCGACCGCTCAGGCCCGGGTGGAGTCCTGGCTGATGAGTGTGCCGATCTTCTCACTCTTCACCGCGCGGGCGATATTGCCCTCCGCCAGCAGCTCGAAGACCAGGATCGGCAGGTCGTTGTCCTTGCACAGCGTGATGGCGGTCAGGTCAGCCACCTTGAGGTCACGCGCGATGACCTCGGTGTAGTCGAGCGAGTCGAACTTGACCGCCTCGGGGTTGGTGCGCGGGTCGGAGTCGTACACGCCGTCGACGCCGTTCTTGCCCATCAGCAGCACCTCGGCGTGGATCTCCAGGGCGCGCTGCACGGCGGTGGTGTCGGTGGAGAAGTACGGCATGCCCATACCCGCACCGAAGATGACCACGCGGCCCTTCTCCAGGTGCCGGACGGCCCGCAGCGGGAGGTACGGCTCGGCGACCTGGCCCATGGTGATGGCGGTCTGGACCCGGGTCTCGATGCCTTCCTTGATCAGGAAGTCCTGGAGCGCCAGGCAGTTCATCACGGTGCCGAGCATGCCCATGTAGTCGGAGCGGGCCCGGTCCATGCCGCGGACCTGGAGCTCGGCACCCCGGAAGAAGTTGCCGCCGCCGATCACGACCGCCACCTCGGTGCCGCCCCGGACCACCGTGGCGATCTCGCGGGCGATCTTGTGCACGACGTCCGGGTCGACGCCGAGGCCACCGCCACCGGCGAACGCCTCACCGGACAGCTTGAGCAGTACCCGGCGGCGGCCGCCGTCCTGCCCGGTCTCCTGCGTCTCCGTCATCGACTTCTCCTTCTCCACCTACTGGTCCGCAGGCGGGGCCACCGGCGGGCGCTGCCGGGCCCCTTCACCTGCGCGTACACGCGAGGAGGCCACTGCCGCGGGAACCGGTACGGTCTCCTGCACGGCAATGGCCTCCTCGTCGTTCATGGTGCCGACGTGGCCCGCCCGTTGACTTCGTGGCGCTGGTCGAGCCAGTTCGGCGCGTTCCTGGCCGCGCCTGTGGTGGGCGGCCGGGCGGTTCCTACCTTAGGCGGGAAGCGCTGGGAACGGGTCTCAGGCGCCGACGCGGAAGCGGGCGAAGCGCTTGAGGGTGACGCCGTTCTCCTCGAGAACCTTGGCGACGGTCTTCTTGTTGTCCTTCGCGAAGGCCTGCTCCAGGACGGAGTTCTCCTTGACGAAGCCGGTGACGCGACCCTCGACGATCTTCGGCAGGGCAGCCTCGGGCTTGCCCTCCTCGCGAGCGGTGGCCTCGGCGACGCGGCGCTCGTTCTCGAGGTCCTCGGCCGGGATCTCCTCGCGGGAGAGGTACTTCGGCGCGAAGGCGGCGATGTGCTGCGCGACGTCCTTGGCGATCTCGGCGTTCGGCTTGTCCAGCTCGACCAGGACGCCGATGGTGGGCGGCAGGTCCGGGTCGGACTTGTGCTGGTAGACCGCGACGAAGCCGTCACCGTCGAACTGGGCGAAGCGACGGAAGACGATCTTCTCGCCCAGGGTCGCGTTGGCCTCGTCCACGTACTGCTGGACGGTCTGGCCGGCGTTGATCTCGGAGGCCAGGGCGGCGTCCAGGTCGGCCGGGGAGGTGGCGGCCACGTGGGCGGCGATCGCGTCGGCGACCTCGACGAACTTGCCGCCCTTGGCGACGAAGTCGGTCTCGCAGTTCAGCTCGACCAGAACGCCGGACTTCTTGTCCTCGGCGATCAGGGAGGCGACGGCGCCGTTGGAGGCGTCACGGCCCTCGCGCTTGGCAACGCCCTTCTGACCCTTGATGCGGAGCAGCTCGACGGCCTTCTCGACGTTGCCCTCGGCCTCGTCCAGAGCCTTCTTGCAGTCCATCATGCCGGCGCCGGTGAGCTCACGGAGCTTCTTGACGTCCGCGGCGGAGATGTTCGCCATGGTGTGAATCTCTTCTCGCGTCTCGCGTGTCTGCGGGGAGTGGTGCCGGGGAGGTGGTGACCGGGCCCCGGCACGGGAGAGAGGGGCACCTACCGGTGTCGTACCGGCGGGTGCCCCTCACCCTTGGTACGTCAGGCCTGCTCGGCCTCGACGGCCGGAGCCTCGGCGGCCGGGGCCTCGGTGGCCTCGGCAGCGGCGGGGGTCTCCTCGGCCTTCTTCTCGCCCTCGAGGAGGTCCTTCTCCCAGTCGGCGAGCGGCTGGTCGGCGCCCGGCTCGGCCTTGACATCGCCCTTGGCGACACCGGCGCGGGACTTCAGGCCCTCGGCGACGGCGTCGGCGATGACGCGGGTCAGCAGGGTGACGGAGCGGATCGCGTCGTCGTTGCCGGGGATCTTGTAGTCGACCTCGTCCGGGTCACAGTTGGTGTCGAGGATGGCGACGACCGGGATGTTGAGCTTCCGGGCCTCGCCGACCGCGATGTGCTCCTTCTTGGTGTCCACGATCCAGACGGCGCTGGGAACGCGCTGCATGTCGCGGATACCGCCGAGGGTCTTCTCCAGCTTGTCGTGCTCGCGCTGGAGGACCAGGAGCTCCTTCTTGGTGAGGCCGGAGCCGGCCACGTCCGTGAAGTCGATCTCGCCGAGCTCCTTCAGGCGCTGCAGGCGCTTGTAGACGGTCGAGAAGTTGGTCAGCATGCCGCCGAGCCAGCGCTGGTTCACGTAGGGCATGCCCACGCGGGTGGCCTGCTCGGCGATGGCCTCCTGGGCCTGCTTCTTGGTGCCGACGAAGAGGACGCTGCCGCCGTGGGCAACGGTCTCCTTGACGAACTCGAAGGCGCGGTCGATGTAGTTCAGCGACTGCAGGAGGTCGATGATGTAGATGCCGTTGCGCTCCGTGAAGATGAAGCGCTTCATCTTCGGGTTCCAACGACGGGTCTGGTGACCGAAGTGGACGCCGCTCTCCAGCAGCTCCCGCATCGTGACGACGGCCATGGCCGTGCTCCTTGTGCTCTGCCCGGCGCGCCGGGTCCGTGCGGACCGCGGGGTGCCAGGGGTTCTCGGTTGTCCCGCGACGGTCGGGCGACCGTCACGCCTGACGCCCCGGACGTGCCGAGCCGCTCGGCCTGGCGTCGGTCGGGACCGGAGTCCTGACCGCACCGGGCTCGGCGGACCGAGCGGCACTCGCACCGGGCTGGCGGCCTCCTCGCGGGTGGCCTGGCCGCCGGTGGCGGGGCGTGCGAAGTCGACCCGGGAGACCGGGTCGCGTGTGAAGTGTACGGGAAGCCCCGAGCGAGGAGCGACTCCGGCGCTGTGGGGAACGGACCGGAGGGAGCGCGAGGAGGAGGGCGGGGGAGGCTGGAGGGCAGCCGGGGGGGCGGGAGGCAGACGGGCTGCGGGCTGCGGGCGGGCTCTGGGCGGGCTGTGGGCTGCTGCAGGCGGGCGGGCAGCCGGGCTGCGCAGACCGTCCGGCCATTTCGGGTTCACTCCTGTGGGCGACGGCGGCTGTCCACAGGGGCGGCCTTGTCCACAGGGCGGAGCCGGGTGGTGGCCGGGGGCGGGTAGCGGTCGGGACCCTGCACGGCATGACCGTTTCCTCCGTTCCTTCCACCTGTCGTGTGATGCCGCTCCCGTTCCCCTCTTCCCGGCCAGGCCGGCGCAACCGCTTCCGCCTCCGCCGCCGTGCCGGGGCCTCCTCTCCGGGGCTGGCCCATGCCGTGTCCCTTTCCGGTGGGCTCGTCCTGGCGCCCGGTGGACCCGGCGGGCCCGGATCCGGGCCGCCCGGGAGGCCTGACCGGCGATTGGTGCTGTTGCTGGCGGTCCTGCTGACCGCGGTGCTGCTGGTCGGGGTGGAACCACCGACGGCCCGCGGCGCGACGCGGGAGGCGGTGGGCGTGGGCGTGGGCGTGGCCGGGGCCGTGGCCCTGCCCGTGGCCGTCACGGCGGGCCACCCTGCCGTCGGGCCGGGGCCCGGGCGGGCCTGGCCGGTGGGCGGGCGGAGCGGACTGCTCCAGCGGTTCGACCCGCCGCCGGTGCGGTGGGCAGCCGGCCACCGGGGCGTCGACCTGGCGGCCTCGGTCGGCGACACCGTCCGGGCGGCCGCTCCCGGTGTGGTCTCGTTCTCGGGGATGGTGGGTGGCCGTCCGGTGGTGACGGTCACTCACCCCGGCTCGGGGAGCCCGGCCCTGCGCACCACCTACCTGCCGGTCACCGGTGTCCCGGTCGGCACAGCGGTCTCGGCCGGACAGCCGATCGGCGAGCTGACCACCGGGACCGGGCACTGCGCCAGCGGCTGTCTGCACTGGGGGCTGCTGCGCGGGAAGCGCTACCTCGATCCGCTGGCCTTGCTGGGCACCGGGCGGGCGCGGCTGCTGCCGCTCGACGTGCGGTGAGGCGGTCGTGGTGAGCGGTCGGAGCGGATGACCGTGTGGGGCCGCCCGTCGAGGGCGGTCTCCGTCAGTCCGCGAGCGGGGCGTCGGTGTGCTGCGCGCCTGCGGAGTCAGCAGAATCGGCGAAGCCGACGGGGCTGGCGGAGCCAGCGGGGTCGGCGGCCACTGCACGGTGGGCCGGGCAGACGCCGTGCAGCACCATCGAGACGGCGGAGTCGGAGACCGGACCGGGGCCCGGGCCGCCCGGCCGCTCGGCCTGGCGGACGGCGGCCTCGACCACCCCCTGGAGCAGCGCGGCCGCCACCCTGGGCTGGTCGTGCCCGAGATCCTCCAAGGCCCGTACGACCAGATCCACCAGGGTGTGGTGGGCCGCCCGGATCCGCTCCCGTGCCTCGTCGCTCAGCTCCAGTGCCGAGATCGCCACCACCGCCCGGTGCCGGGGGTCCGCCGCGAGCGCGAGCTGCCCACGGACGTAGGCCTCGACCTTCTCCTCCGGAGCGTCGGAGGCGGCCATCCCCGCCTCGATCTCGGCGGCCCAGAGCGGGAAGTCGATGGCGCAGAGCTCTTCCACGACCGCCGCCCGCGAACGGAAGTACTCGTACACCGAGGAGCGCGCGAGACCGGCCCGGGCCGCGAGGGCGGGGAAGGTCAGCGCCTCCATGCCCCCCTCGGTGAGCAGGGTGCGGGCAGCGTCGAGCAGCGCCGCGTGCTGCAGCTGGCGATGCTCGGCCACGGTGGCCGCCCGGATCTTAGGCACGCTCCTACTGTACGGAGCCGGGCGTGCTCCGGTGACGGTGCCTCGCGAATCCGTCCGAGCACGCCCCGGGGAACCCGGCGCACACCACCCGGCGCGCGCCCTGTCACTGGACAGCCCTGGCTGTGGCCCTGCCGCCACCTGTTCGTCGGCGGTTCCTGCCGCCCCGTCAGCAGATCTCGGAGAGCTTGGCCCGGAGCTGGATCACCGACTTGGTGTGGATCTGGCTGACCCGGCTCTCGGTGACGCCGAGAACCTGCCCGATCTCGGCGAGCGTGAGCCCCTCGTAGTAGTAGAGGGTCACCACCGTCTTCTCCCGCTCCGGGAGGGTGTTGACCGCCGTGGCCAACAGCCGGCGCAGCTCCCGGTCCTCCGCGATCTCGACGGGGTTGTCGGCTCCGGTGTCCTCCAGGGTGTCCATCAGGCTCAGCCGGTCACCTCCGTCCCCGGCCGGGTGCAGCAGCTCGTCCAGCGCCACCACGTTGGCGAGCGAGAGCTGACTGAAGATCGCATGCAGGTCCTCGATCGCGATCCCCATCTCGGCCGCGACCTCCGGCTCGTGGGGAGTGCGGCGCAGCCGTGCCTCCAGCGTGGCGTAGGTCCGCTCGACCGCCTTGGCCTTCTGCCTGACGGAGCGTGGGATCCAGTCCAACGCCCGGAGTTCGTCGATGATCGCGCCGCGGATGCGGCTGATGGCATAGGTCTCGAACTTGATCGCGCGGTCGATGTCGAACTTCTCGATCGCGTCGATCAGGCCGAAGACCCCGGAGGAGACGAAGTCCGCCTGCTCGACGTTGGCGGGGAGCCCGACCCCGACCCGGCCGGCCACGTATTTGACCAATGGCGAGTAGTGCAGGATCAGTTGCTCCCGCAGCCTGGCGTCGCCGGACTCCTTGTAGGAGCGCCAGAGCACCTCCAGGGCTGACCGTTCGTCAGTGGCCGTGCCCTCGGGGGGAACCACCGACGCCTGCTGCCGCCGTGCGGCCGGCGGCCGGGCTCCCGGCTGGGCCGCCGTCTCCTCCACGTTCCCCCTGGTGTGTGCCCGGCCAGCCTGCCGGGTCACACCCATCACGCCTGCTGCCTTGGCCGGTCCCTCGGCGGCCGGGCGCACCTCGGCCCCCGGCCCTGGCCCTCCCGAGGACCGGAGGCCACCGGTCACCCTGTGTCCGGGAATGTGTGTGGGCATACGTTGGTCTGCGCCGTTCTGCCGAGTCATGTGCTGATAGGGAAGCCACTGGGAGCGTAGCGTGATCGAGTCGCTGCACAGTGCTACCGCCACTCGGTCGTCCCTCGATCCGGTGGTTGCGCTCGGCGCGTCGCGCTCCGCCGGTCCGGCCGGTCGTCACCCCCGACCGGACCTCGCCCGACGTGCCAGCCGCCAGTGGGCTCCGCACCTCTCGACGAAGCCGAGTGACCCCAACTCGTACAGCCGCTGCTGGACTTCGTCCTGCGAGAGCCCTGCCTGCCGAGCCAGTCTTTCGAGCGGCGCGCCCTCCGCGGTGGCCGGAACCGCCTCCAGCACTTTGGCCACGTTCGGCGTCAGCAGATCCCGCGGAAGAACCGGCCCGGACCGGCGCGGCGCGAGGTCGTCGCCGATCGCCCCGATGAGCTCGTTGACCTCGGCGGCGTCGGTGACGAGGGTGGCCGCGCCGCTGCGGATCAGCGCGTGGACCCCGGCCGAGAGTTCGGAGGTGACCGGGCCGGCCACGCCCATGGTGTGCCGGTTGAGGTCACGGGCCCGGCGGGCCGTACTCAGGGCACCGCTGCGCAGGGCCGCCTCCACCACGACGGTGCCCCTGGTGAGGGCAGCGATGACACGGTTCCGCAGGACGAAGCGGAACCGGTTGGGGTGTTCACCCGGGGGCAGCTCGCTCAGCAGCAGCCCCTGCGCCGCGATCCGGGCGATCAGTTCGGAGTTGCCCGCCGGGTACGCCACGTCCACCCCGCTGGCCAGCACCGCGAGGGTCACGCCGCCGACCGCGAGCGTGCCTCTGTGTGCGGCCGCGTCGATCCCGTACGCCGCTCCGGAGACGACCACCCAGCCCCGCTCGGCGAGTTGGGCGGCGAGCTCCCCCGCCACGTGGGCTCCGTAGGAGGTGCAGGCCCGGGCTCCGACCATCGAGACCGACCTCAGGGCGAGCATCCGGAGGGAGCCCGAGCCTCGGATCCAGAGGCCGATCGGCCGGCCGTCCCCCAGGTCGTCGAGTTGGGAGGGCCATTCGGTGTCGCCCGGAATGATGAACCGCCCACCGAGTGACCGCACCCGTTCCAGGTCTCCGTCGACGTCGATGAGCGGCAGCCGGGCCTGGTAGGCGGCGAGGCGGTCGGCGTCCATGTCCAAGTACCCGGGCTCCGCCCGGCGGTGGATCGCCTCGATCAGGCTGACCGCGCCCACCTGACCGAGCCAACGGCCGATCACGGCGTCGCCCGGTTCGATGAGGCGGGAGAGCGCGGCCCTCGCGCGTCGCTCGGGGTTGTCCTGCCAGGAAGGGGGATGTGTGCCGTCGCTGGCGCAGTCCTCGGCGGTGTGCTCGCGCTCGGGCTGCTGGTCGGTCCGGCTCCCGGGATCGAACTCGGCCCGAGGCCCGGAGTGGGGCTCGGAGTTGGGCTTGGGCCGGGGCTCTGACCGGGACTCGGCTTGGGGCACGGATTCGGGCTCGGCGACGGTGGGCCGGATGCGGTTCACCTGCACCTCCACGGTGTCGGCGGAGTTGGGGACGGCTCGGCTGGGAAGGCCGCGACGGGTGTCAGGGCTCGAGCTCGAAGTGGTCACCCGGCTCTCCTTCGGGGTGGGCGGGCCGATCCGCGGCGGGGAGGCCGCGTTGGACGCCCGTCCGCAGCTGCAGCGCGGTCCGGACGTCGACCCTGGTCGGGCTGGGGTGTCCGCACAGGTCCGCAACCGTCCAGGCGACCCGGAGCACACGGTCGAGTCCGCGGGCGGTGAGCAGGCCTCGCTCCAGCTCCCGCTCCGCGTCGATCAGGGCGCCCGGCGCCACCTGCCATCGGGTGCGGAGAGTGTGGCCGGGGACCTCCGCGTTGGTGCGCCACGGCGTCTCGGCCATCCTGGCGGCGGCGCGCTCGCGAGCTGCCAGCACCCGGATGGCCACCTCCTTCGTACTCTCGGCCCTCCCCTCACGACCCATCAACTCGGCCCTGGTCACCGGCGCCACCTGGACCTGGAGGTCCACTCGGTCCAACAGCGGCCCGGAGAGCCTGCCCTGATAGCGGCTCACCATCGTGGGTGTGCACTCGCACCCTTCGCCACGACGCGAATGCCGGCCGCAGGGACAGGGATTGGCCGCGAGGCAGAGTTGGAACCGGGCGGGCAACCGGACCGACCCGGCCGACCGGGCGATGGTCACCTCGCCGGACTCCAACGGCTGCCGCAGCGCATCGAGCACCCGGACGGGGAACTCCGGTGCCTCGTCGAGGAAGAGGATCCCCCGGTGTGCCAAGGAGACCGCCCCCGGCCTGGGAAACCCACTCCCCCCGCCGACGATCGCGGGCATCGTGGTCGAGTGGTGCGGCGCGTAGTACGGCGGGCTGTCGATCAGCGGCCGGTCCACGGGCAGCAGACCGGCGACCGAGTGCACTGCCGTCACCTCCAGTGCCTCCGACTGGGTCAGCGGCGGCAGCAGGGCCGGGAGCCGTTCGGCGAGCATCGTCTTGCCCGCGCCCGGCGGCCCCTTCAGGTAGAGGTGGTGACCTCCGGCGGCGGCGATCTCCAAGGCCTGGCGGGCCTCCTGCTGCCCGGACACGTCAGCGAGGTCGAGCAAGGCGGCCTTCTCGGCCGTGAGCCCCCGGATGCCGGCTCCCGGCAGGAGCAGCCCGGCCACCGAAGGGTCGCGGCGCCCGTCCGTCTGGGACGCAGGCTCGTCAGGGGCCGGGGCACCGGTCAGCAGGGCGATGAGTTGGCGAAGGCTGCGGACACCCTGGACCGAGACCTCGGGGACGAGGGAAGCCTCGGCAGCGGTCTGCTCGGCCACGATGATCTGCCGGTAGCCGGCCTCGGCGGCCGCCAGGACGGAGGGAAGAACTCCCCGGACCGGCCTGACCCGTCCGTCCAGACCGAGCTCACCGATGATCAGGAGGTCGGCGATGGCGGCAGGTTCGAGCCTCTCGGCGGCGGCCAGCACCGCGCAGGCCACGGCCAGGTCGAAGCCGCTGCCGCCCTTCGGGACCGAGGCCGGGCTCAGACCCACCGTCAGTTTCCGCTGGGGCCAGGTCTCCCCGCTGTTGACCACGGCCGCCCTCACCCTGTCCCTCGCCTCGGAGAGCGCCTTGTCGGGCAGCCCCACCAGGGCGAAGGCGGCCAGGCCGGGCTCCAGGTCCGCCTGAACCTCCACCACCACGCCGTCCACCCCGACCAGGGCCACCGAGCAGGTGCGGGCGAAGGCCATCTCAGACCGCCCCTCTGAGGTGCTCGACCAGGGCCGCGCCCTTGAGGCGGTTGACCACCGCCACCAAGTCGATGCGGACGCCACCGGGCGGCAGCGGGACCGACCGGATCGACTGTTCCGGTCCAGCCGCTTGGCTGCCGCCCTTCACTGCCTTCGCGCGGCCGCCCTTGGTGCTGCCTGTCTTGCCGCCGGTGGCCTTGCCCGAGCCCGTACGCGCCCCCGTCCCCGGCGACTCGGCTTCACCGGCTCCTCCCTCGGCGCCGGCTCCGGACGGTGGAGCCCCGGCCGGTTGGCCGGCTGACGGTCCGTCCGATGATCCGGAAGCCGCCTCGACCGCCCTCGCCAGCCGGTCGAAGTGTTCGGGCCAGCGCTCGCCCAACCAGCGCTCGGCGAGGTGGCGCAGGCGCTCGGCCTTGGTCTGGTCGATGCCCTCCTGGGGCTGCTGGAAGCCACGCTCGGAGCGCGTCTTCACCTCGCAGACGGCGAGGGTGTCCCCGTCGAGGGCGACGATGTCCAACTCGCCCTCGGCGCAGCGCCAGTTGCGTTCCAGGATCTGCAGACCGCCCTGGGTGAGCCAGCGGGCCGCGACTTCTTCGCCGTACCGGCCGAGGCCGGTGTTGGAACTCTGCACGGCAATCACCTCCATGCCGGAGGTTGCCGTGACGGACAGACGACGGGTCGGAAGTGCTCTCAGCCTGTGGAAAACCCGGGGCTGTGGACAACGGAGCTCACTCGGAAGAGTGGTGCCGAGAATTCACCCTGGACAGACCGGTGGTCAGCGGTCCAATGTCTCGTTCCGGGCAGCAGTTCGACCGCTGCCGCGGATCAGTTCCCGAACGACGCGTCGTCGGACGGGAGCTCCAGATCACTCTTCGCCAGTTCCTCGATATTGACGTCCTTGAAGGTCAGCACCCTCACCTTGCGGACGAACCGGGCAGGCCGGTACATGTCCCAGACCCAGGCATCCGCCATCGAGACCTCGAAGAAGACCTCGCCCTGCACCGAGTGGACCTGAAGCTCGTAGTCGTTCGTCAGGTAGAAACGCCGCTCGGTCTCGATCACGTATTTGAACAGGCCGACGACATCCCGGTACTCCCGGTAGAGCTTGAGCTCCATCTCGGTCTCGTACTTCTCGAGGTCTTCGGCACTCATCCAGGGGTCCCCTCAGCTCGATACGTCCACCCCATTGTGGACCACCCCGCTCGTCCGCAGAGCCTTACCGGCCGGACTGGCGGACCATCGGCCAGCAACCGCTCCACCAGATCGGCCAGCTCCACCGGATAGACCGTCTCCCCGGTCTCCCGGAGTTCGGCCACCGTCCACCAACGGGCAGTCAGCAGCTGGGCGTGCTCGGCCTCGTCCGTTTCGGGGACCCGCAGCTCGGTGCTCGCGGTCCGCGCCAGGTGGAACCACTGGTCCTGCTCGTACCCCCTTCCCAGATAGGAGAAGGTCACCGTGTCGAACGCCACCACCGGTCCGAGCTCCACCCCGGTCAGCCCGGTCTCCTCGGCCAGCTCTCGCAGGGCCGCGTCCCGCAGCTCCTCACCGGGCTCGACTCCCCCTCCCGGCGTGAACCACCAGTACACACCAGGGACCGCGGGATCCACACCGCGGAACAGCAGCAGCCTGTCCTCACCGTCGAGCAGCAGCACCCGCGCCGCTCGACGCCGCTCCAGCGTCATCGCCGACTCCTCCGTCACCGCCCCGGCACGGCCTCGCGGCTCAGCTCCTCCCGGCTCGCTTCCGCCGCCCAACCAGCGACGCCACTCCCCCGACCAACGAGGCCAGCAGGATCAGCGCCGCGCCGAGCACCGTTCCGAGCGCGAGCGGCCCGATCGGCCCGGCCTCGGCCGCGGACCGACCCGGCAGGCCGTCGAAGGCAGCCGTACGCTCGCTCACTCCCGCACGGCCGGCCGGCCAGACCGTGGCGTCCACCCGTCCCAGTACCTCGGTCGCCGCCACCGTACCGCCCGCCAGGTCGAGGTGGGTCCGCGAATCGAGCGAGCCGAGCCGGTGGTCGCCCAGCAGGAACAGGCGTCCTTCGGGGACGGTCGTGGAGAATCGCTGGTCATCGAGCTTCGGATCAGCCACGTAGGGCTCGTCGACCGGGTGGTCGTTCACCGTGAGCCGGTGCTGGGCGTCGCAGCAGACCACGGTGTCGCCGCCGGTCGCGACCACCCGCTTGACCATCGTGCTGTTGCCCCACAGCGCGTCCCGGAAGACCACCACATCGCCCCGGCCGATGCTGTCGGCCGGCACCGACCGGGCCACCACCGTGTCCCCCGCACGCAAGGTGGGCTCCATCGACTGCGTCGGGATCCGGTACGGCCGGTACTGCACCGCGATCACCGCGAAGCAGCCGACCATCAGCAGGAAGCCGAGGCCGATCACCAGCCCCTGGACGAAGGCCGCCGGACGTCGTCCGGGCTTCTTCCCCGCCGGGACCGGGGCCACCGGGCTCATCACACCGCTCAACGTCGCCACCTCCTGGTCGGCCCGCACTCAGCACGGGCAGGCCGCGGCGGGGCCGGAAAAGCCGACGGGCCGTGGCACGTGCGAGCAGATTACTCGCCGGTACCACGGCCCGCGCAAGAGCCGAGCGCTGCCCGGAAGCAGCCGGATCAGCCTTCAGCCGCGCTTCCGCCGCAGCCACCAGACCGCCGGCAGTGCGACGGCCGCGCCCGCCACCGGCGGCGCGTACGGCAGTGCGGCAGCCGCGAGGCCCTTCTGGTCGAAGGTGTCCGGGACCGGAAGAGTGGCCCAGTTGCCGATGGGCCACGCGACCACGAAGGCGCGGCCGACCACGTTGTCCACGGGCACCGTGCCGCCACCGGGCTGGTCCTGGTGGAAGCGCGAGTCGAGCGAGTCCGCCCGGTGGTCGCCCATCACCCAGATGCGACCCTCGGGGACGTTCACCTTGCCGAACGGCTTGTCGCCGCACGGCGTGTTGCCCGGGTAGATGTAGGGCTCGTCGAGCGCGATCCCGTTCACCTTGACCGGCCCGGTGCCCTCGCACTCGACGGTGTCGCCACCGACCGCGATGACCCGCTTGATGAGGTCCTTCTCATTGGCCGAAGGCATCAGGCCGACGAAGCTCAGCGCCTCCTGGATGCCGCGGACGATGGCATTGTCGCTCTGCTGCGTCGGCTCGTCGCTCAGCCAGCCGCCCGGGTCGTGGAAGACCACGACCTCTCCGCGCTCGGGCTCGGCCCCGAACCAGGGCGTCAGCTTGTCAACCAGCACCCGGTCACCGATCTGCAGGGTGTTCTGCATCGAGCCCGAGGGGATCGAGAAGGCCTGCACGAAGAAGGTCTTGATCACCAGTGCCAGGATCAGCGCGATGCCGACCAGGATCGGCAGTTCCTTCCAGAACGAGCGCTGCTTGGCCTGCTTCTTCCCGCCGCCTTCCGGCGTCTCCTCGGTCGAGTTCGAGGCCGCGGAAGCGGCCTGCCCGGGTCGATCGGAGCCGTCCAACTGCTCGGGGCCCTCGCCCTCGGGCTCAGGGCCCCCAGAGCGGGCACCGATCACCAGATCCCCCACAACATCTCCTCCCAGCTGTGCGGACGCCCACGCGTCCGCGCTCACAGTGCCGCACAGCGGGCACCACGTTCCGCGACGGGCCGTCAGCCCGCATCAGCCCTGCCCGCCGAAGCGGGGTCTGACACCGACTCACCGACCGTGCTGCCGGAGGCAATCGGACCGTGCACCGAGCACTCCAGCACTTCTCTACCACTCCCGACCAGCACGTCCGGGCTCCCACACGGCAGTACCCGCGAATCAGCGGACGGATGGCCCGTCCCGGTCCCTCGCACGCCTTGGCCGCACGAGGGCCGGAAGGAAGCCCAACACACCCATAACGAGCGGAGGTTTCGCCGGATCCGGCTGAGCACCCGCGAGATTCGTCCCGTCAGGTGCGCTCGTTCCTCCGCCCGCCCCCGGAACGCTACGCTCCCCCGCCCCCGCATGCACGGGAAGCGCCGACAGAGTCTCGGGAACGTCGAGTTGACTCATTCTCTGAAGCGGCCACGCGATCACGAAGGCCCGTCCCAGCACGTTGTCCATGGGGATGGTGCCCTGACCGGCCTCACCGAGGTGGTAGCGCGAGTCGGCGGAGAGTTCCCTGTGGTCGCCCATCACCCAGAGCCGCCCCGGGGGGACGGTGACCTTGAACGGCTGCTTCGACGGCGCATTGCCCGGCGCCAGGTAGGGCTCGTCCAGCGGAACGCCGTTGACGGTCAGCCGGCCCGTCGCCTCACAGCACTCGATGGTGTCCCCCGGGACACCGATCACCCGCTTGATCAGATCCTGCTCGTCGTCGGACGGCAGCAGACCGACGTGCGAGAGCAGTCGCTTGCCGGTCCTCAGCACGGCGCCTTCGTCCTTCGCCTGGGGCAGGGGTTCGAGCCAGCCGCCCGGGTCCTTGAAGACGACCACCTCACCCCGGGACGGCTCGTTGCCGAACCACGGTGTGAACTTGTCGACCAGCACCCGGTCGCCGATCTGGATGGTCTGCTCCATCGAGCCCGAGGGGATCACGAAGACCTGGACGGCGAAGGTCTTGAGCGCCAGGGCGATCAGCACGGCCACCACCCCGATCAACGGCACCTCGCGCAGCAGCGACCGCCTACGGCGTCGGGCGGCCCGGCGCGCGCTGCGGCGCCGTTCGGCCCGGCCGCGCGGCGCAGGTGCCGAGGCGGACGCTGTCCCACCTGTGGCAGACGTGGTCTGCGGGCCGTCTCCCAGCGCGCCCGTCCCGGCCGTGGCTCCGATCCCGGCAGATATGCCGGCGCCGGGCGGCGAGGCGGAGGCGCGTCCCCTACCTCGCTCCCCCATGGCCACCAGTCCCCTCCACCGGGGCGAAGCTCACAGGGCGGTCGAGGGAGGTCCAGCGACCGATCGGGAAGACGATCCAGTCCGCCCGCCCGATCACCTTCGACTCGGGCACGAAACCACCGCCGGGCTCACCGAGGTGGTCACGCGAATCGCGGGAGGCGCTCCGGTGGTCGCCCATCAGCCAGAGCTTCCCGGCGGGCACCACGACGTCGAACCTCACCGCTGACGGGGCGTCACCCGCGTACAGGTAGGCCGACTCGTCCAACGGCACCCCGTTGACCCTGAGCCGCCCGTCCGTTCCACAGCACGTCACTCGGTCACCCCCGATGCCGACCACACGCTTCACGTACACGGAGCCGTCACCGGGGCTCAGCCCCGCGGCCGACAGGAAGCGTCGCACAGGCGGTGTCTCGTCGGCGTAAGGCAGGAACGAACCCGTCCCGTCGAAGACCACCACGTCCCCGCGCTCGATCTCCCCGCCGAACGCGTAGGCGAGCTGGTTGACCAGCAGGCGGTCGCCCGGTTGCAGGATGCCCTCCATCGACCGGGACGGGACGGAGAACGGGCGGACCACGAAGGCGTTCACCAGCAGCAGGACCAGCAGGCACACCACGCCGATCCGCAGGAGGTCCCATGTCGACCAGCCGGCTGACGAATCGTCAGGCTCGTCGGACCCGTCAGGGCCATCCGTTCCGTCGGCTGCTGCTGCTCCGGCTCTTTCGGCTTCCGACGGATCCGGATCCGGCTCCGGCTCCGTGGCGGGGGCCGAAACGGACGCGGACCGCGACGGCGAGTCCGCACCCTGGGGTACGGCCGTGCCGTCGCGGTCCGCGACAGGTTCTTGCGTGCTCATCGGGGCAGAGCCTATCCCGAAGGGACTCGACCCCGACCGAGCGTTCCGGGCCTCCGGACGAGCCGGAGGCCGGAGGATCAGCGGTCGCGCTTCTCCTTGATCTTCGCGGCCTTGCCGCGCAGGTCACGCAGGTAGTACAGCTTGGCGCGGCGGACCGCACCACGGGTCACGACCTCGATCTTCTCGACGACCGGGGTGTGCACCGGGAAGGTGCGCTCCACGCCGACGTTGAAGGAGACCTTGCGAACGGTGAAGGTCTCACCGATGCCGGAGCCGTGACGACGGATGACGACGCCCTGGAAGACCTGGACACGGGAGCGGTTGCCCTCGATGACCCGGACGTGAACCTTCAGGGTGTCACCGGCGCGGAAGGCCGGGATGTCGGAACGCAGCGAGGCCGCGTCGACAGCAGCGAGCTTGTTGCTCATGTTGCTCTCCATCGCAGGCGCCACGGGCCGCCCACGGAAGTTCGTCACAATGGGGTGTGCTGCGGGCCGTTTCGGTCTTCGATGATCCCCCCGTGGCGGGGGCACCGATCCACTGGCTCCCACGGAGGCAGCCCAACGGCAGACAACAGTCGCCTATTCTTCCACAGCCTCCGCCGTGGACCGAAATCGGCCGAGCTCCTGGTCCCAGGTCAGCCCCAGGATGCTGAGCGCCTCGCGCTCCTTCTTGTCGAAGTCGCCGTACTGCCAGCGCTGCACCAGGTCGGGCCGGTTGGCCAGAGTGCGGGTGAAGGCCTGCTCGCGGCGCCAGCGGGCGATCTTGCCGTGGTGGCCGCTGAGCAACACCTCCGGCACCTCGCGGCCGCGCCACTCGGCGGGCTTGGTGTAGACGGGCCCTTCGAGCAGGTCCGCCATGGCACCCGGCGCGAAGGAGTCGTCCCGGTGGGACTCCGCGTTGCCGAGCACTCCGGGCAGCAGCCGGGCGATCGCCTCGACCATCACCAGCACCGCGACCTCGCCGCCGGCCAACACGTAGTCACCGATGGACGCCTCGACCACCGGCATCCGGGTGGCGGCCTCCTCGATCACCCGGCGGTCGATGCCCTCGTAGCGCGCGGGCGCGAAAGCAAGCCACTGACGGCCCGCCAGCTCCTGGGCCAGCTCCTGGGTGAACGGCTTCCCGCTCGGGGTCGGCACGACCAGGGTCGGCACCTCGCCCTCGGGCCCCTGGGCGAGCACCGCGTCCAGGGCGGCGCCCCACGGCTCGGGCTTCATCACCATGCCGGGGCCGCCACCGTACGGGGTGTCGTCCACGGTCCGGTGCACGTCGGTGGTCCAAGACCGCAGGTCGTGCAGGTGAACGTCGAGCTGCCCCCGGGCCCGGGCCTTGCCGACCAGGGAGACGTTCAGTGGCTCCAGGTACTCCGGGAAGATCGTGACGACGTCGATGCGCATCTCGCTCATGCGCGAGCCCCGCCGGCCGCCTCGTCGGGCGCGTAACCGGTCGACGCACCGTCAGCTTCCGTCTCCCCGGCCACCTCCGGGTCCGCGGCGTCCGCCGCGTCCGCACGGACCACCTCGGCGTCCGCCGGGTCGATCAGCCCGGGCGGCGGGTCGATGACCGCGCGCTGGTTCTCCAGGTCGATGGTCGGCACGATCCGCGAGACGAACGGCACCAGCACCTCCGTCCCGTCCGGCTTGGTGACGGTGAGCAGGTCCTGGTACGGCAGGTGGACCACCTCGGTGAGCTCGCCCACCAGGGTGCCGTCCAGCATCACCACATCGAGGCCGATCAGCTGGTGGTCGTAGTACTCCTCGGGATCGTCCGGGCGCTCCTCCGGGTCGACCTCCGCGATCAGCATCGTGCCGCGCAGGGCCTCGGCCGCGTTCCGGTCCTTGACCCCCGCGAAGCGGAGCAGCAGCCGACCGCTGTGCACCTTGCCCGACTCAATGGTCAGCGGGCCGACCGACGCCGGGTCGGTGAGCAGCACCGCACCGGGCCCGAGCCGCAGTTCCGGCTCGTCGGTCCGGACCTCGACGCTGACGTCCCCCCTGATGCCGTGGGCGCGGCCGATCTTGCCGACGACGAGCTGCACGGTGATCGTTCTCCTGATCCTTTGGTCCTTGAAGCGATGAACACGCGAGCGGCACCCGTGCGGGCGCCCCCGGTACGCAGAAGGACCGGCCGGGACGACATGCGTCCCGGCCGGTCCCTGAAACCTGACGATCGAACGTCAGCGAATGCTGTCCACGTCGACCAGGTCGACGCGAACGTTGCGACCGCCGAGGGCGCCGACCACGGTGCGCAGAGCGCGAGCCGTGCGGCCGCCCCGGCCGATCACCTTGCCGAGGTCATCGGGGTGTACGCGCACCTCGATGGTGTTGCCCCGACGCAGGTTGCGCGAACGCACCTGCACCTCGTCGGGGTGCTCGACGATGCCCTTCACCAAGTGGTCCAGGGCGTCCTCGATCACGATCAGGCCTCGGTGGAAGCGGCGTCGGCCTCAGCCTCGGCCTTGTCAGCCTTCTTGGCCTTCGGGGTGATGGCAACACCGGTGGTGCTGTCCTCGAAGCCGGCGACGGCCTTCGCGAAGAGGTGCGAGAAGTCCTCGACCTTCGGCTCGGCAACCTTCAGCGGCTCCGGAGCCGGCAGGCCCTTGAACTTCTGCCAGTCGCCGGTCAGCTTCAGGATGGCGAGGACCGGCTCGGTCGGCTGGGCGCCGACGGACAGCCAGTACTGGGCGCGGTCGGTGTCGACCTCGATCTTCGAGGGGTTGTAGGTCGGCTGGTAGATGCCGATCTCCTCGATCGCGCGACCGTCACGCTTGGTGCGCGAGTCGGCGACGACGATGCGGTAGTGCGGGGAGCGAATCTTGCCGAGACGCTTGAGCTTGATCTTGACTGCCACGGGAGTGGATTCTCCTGGTGTTGACGTGGGTGAGCAGCCACTACCGTCGCGTGGGGTTGCGAGGTGGGCCGTTCAAGGGACACGCCAGCCGTAGGAGAGAGGGGTCCTGCTCGGCTGCCGAGTACTCAGCTGTCCATTCTGCCACACGCCGAGGGAACGCCCGACCAGGGCCCGGGCCTGCCGACCCGCGGTCGCGGGCCCGAACTGCTGCCCCACACCCGCTGCCCCGCACCCGCCGGCCCGCGCCGGTCGGCCCGACCGAGGGCCCCCGCCCCCGGTTGAGCCGAATCTCGGCACGACAGGCACTGCACACCACGAGCAGTGCAGGTTGTACGGCACTGCGAGTACTACGGGACTGCAGGACTAACAGGACTTGCGGGACTTCCGAACCAGCAGGACCTTCGGTACTGCGGAACTACCGGGGCCACCGGCCCCACGTGCGAACAGCGCGGTACGTTCGGCTCATCCGCCTGGCAACGGATGGCCACCCCCCGACCGGCTGCGGTGGAACGCCCCTGCTTACTGCCTTACTGCTCAGGCGATCCGGAACGGCTGCTGGCAGGCGCCACAGACGATCGACGCCTGGGCGAGCACCGACGGCACCACCCGGACGTTGCGACCGCAACCGCAGATCGCCTTGACGCGGACGCCGCCACCGGAGGAACCGTGCCGAGCTGCCGGCCCGCGGAACGCGCGGTGCCCGCCCTCTCCGTTGACCGCGAGCTGGTGCGCGCCGAGGGCGCGGTCCAGACGCTCGATCGTCTCGGAGTACCGCTCCTGCGTCTCCGTCAACATGGTCACCTGGGAGAAGCCGCTGCTGGCGTGCGGCTCGATCGGGTGCGCCAGGCCGAGCTCGGAGGCGAGCATCAGGAAGCGGCGGTTGTGGTAGCGGCCGGCTCGCGAGGTGTCCCGGATGTCCCGGGCGGCGGCGAGGCCGTGGGCGGCTTCGTGCAGCAGTCGCTCGAAACCGAGCTGGGTGCCGCAGGCCGAGGAGGACTCACCGATCAGCGCCTCGGGCGAGGCGAGGTCGGGGAGGTCCTGGTGGTGGGCCTGGATGTCGCTCCAGGCGGCGGCCAGTTCGGCCGCCAGGACGAGAGGCTGTGTCGTGCTCACGCTAGACCAACGATGCAGTGAGAGCCGATGTTCCGCGAGTTTCCGTTCACGGGGAATTCCCAGCGAACTTTCAGGAATGCACTGCCGTGCGCGAATTGCGCGGCCTGTATCTGACGCAAGACCAACCCCCTGCAACTTTGGGCCCGGCGAACCTCGCCAGGCTCTCGGCTATCGCCCGGGAGCGGTTGCTCCCCTTGCGGCGAACGGCCCGTGGCGGTGTCGAGAATTGACAGGGCCACGGGCCGTATACCGTACCGCTAGTTCACCATGACCGGGAGTTGACCGGTCAGTAGTCTCACCAGACAGTCAGTCGGCGGTAGAACATTCGCACTGCATAAGTCACGTTCGGAGTGCTGCGAAGAGCAGGCCTGGGACGAGACCTGGGACCGGTTCCGGACCGAGCGCGAACTCGGACTCGGACTCCTGCCCCGGGCCCCTGCCCCGGACTCGGCCTGGGGCTCAGTAGGCCCGGGCCACGATCGCGACGTTGCCCTCCTGGTCGTCCGTCGCCGGCACGGAGCCGTCGGCGGCGACGATGCAGCGGACCGAGACGCCCTGCTCGGCCAGCTTGGCCTCGCCCTCCGGGCCGAGCTCGGCCCAGGAGATCCGGCCCCAGCCGGTGGCCGCGGCCTCGACCGCCTCGTCGAGGTTGGTGACCTCGACGGTGCGGGCCAGCCGGCGCTCGCGGGACTGACGGAGCAACAGCTCCTGGTCCTCCTCGAGGATGCCGGGCAGCATCGCCGCCAGGCCGTCGATCGAGACCGGCTCCTTGCCGCCGGGGATGCGGCGGGCCAGCATCGCGGTGCCGTTCTCCAGGTCTCGCGGGCCGACCTCGATGCGGACCGGAACGCCCTTGAGCTCCCAGTCCACGGCGCGGCGGCCGAAGGGGGTGTCGGTGCGGTCGTCCACGACCACCCGCACGCCCGCCGCCTCCAGCTGGGCACCGATCTCGCGGACCTTGGCCAGCACCGCGTCGTCGCCCTTGATGGCGAGCACGACGGCCTGCACGGCGGCCAGGCGCGGCGGGACGCGCAGCCCGTTGTCGTCGCCGTGGGACATGATCAGGCCGCCGACCATACGGGTCGAGACGCCCCAGGAGGTCTGCCAGACGTGCTCGCGCTCGGCGCCCTGCAGCTGGTAGGTGGTGTTGAACGCCTTGGCGAAGTTCTGGCCCAGCTCGTGGCTGGTGCCCATCTGCAGCGCCTTGCCGTCGCCCATCATGCCCTCGAGGGTGAGGGTGTTGATGGCGCCGGCGAAGCGCTCCTTGGCGGTCTTGCGGCCGAGCACCACGTCGATGCCGAGCACGTTGGTCATGAAGTCGCCGTAGACCTGGGTGTGGATCATCGACGCGTAGTCGCGGGCGTCCTCGTAGGTGGCGTGGGCGGTGTGGCCCTCCTGCCAGAGGAACTCGGTGGTGCGCAGGAAGACGCGCGGACGCAGCTCCCAACGGACCACGTTGGCCCACTGGTTGATGAGCAGCGGCAAGTCGCGGTGGCTCTGCACCCACTTGGAGAAGTACTCGTTGATGATGGTCTCGGAGGTCGGCCGGACGACGACCGGCTCCTCGAGCTCCTTGCCGCCGCCGTGGGTGACCACCGCGAGCTCGGGGGCGAAGCCCTCGACGTGCTCGGCCTCCTTGGTCAGGTAGGACTGCGGGATGAACATCGGGAAGTAGGCGTTCTGCGCGCCCGCCTTCTTGATCCGGGCGTCCATCTCCTGCTGCATCCGCTCCCACAGGCCGTAGCCGTACGGTCGGATGACCATGGTGCCGCGGACCGGGCCGTTGTCGGCCAGCTCGGCCTTGTTGATGAGGTCCTGGTACCAACGCGGGAAGTCGTCCGCCTGGGGAGTGAGCACGGGTGCCTTAGCCATGGGGCAGATGGTACGGGGAGTGGGCCCCGGACCGTGAATCCGTTTCACCTGGTAGCCGTGCCCGGCCGTCGGCCACGTGACCGGCGGGTAGCCCGGCGAGGGGAGCGGCTGCCCGGCCGACGGTGCTCCGGAGGGCGCACCGGGGGCGCATCACCCATGTGGCGGGACACCACCCTGCACCCCTCTGGACGCCGGGGCCCGGCGGCTGTTCGCTGGTGTCGGGGCGGGACTTTGGGGGGTTGGTTATCGATGCGACGACCCTGTGGTGACCCAAGGACCGGATGGAGGCCGAGATGGCTTCGGCGCAGTTGACCGGCACGACCTCGGAGGCGACTCCGGACTGGCTACGTTCCTCCGAACCGGACGGCCACCCCGTCCGGACGAGCCGGGCCCGTGACTGGGCGGAGATCCAGGAACGGATGCTGGTGCCGCTCTACCAGGCCGTGTACGAGCGTTTGGAGGTCGGCCCGGCGACCAGTCTGCTGGGCCTCGGCTGCCGCTCCGGGCTGGCCCTGCTGCTGGCCGCCGAGCGCGGCGCGCAGGTGGCCGGCACCGAGGCCGACCCCGAACTGCGCGAGCTGGCGACGGCACGGGGCCTGACGGTGCACCAGGCACCCACGGCGACCGCCCGTCCGGAAGCCAGCCCGGGAGTCAGCCCGGACGGCCGCCCCGGCACCCGGACGGCGGCACCCGTCGCCCGCTCGGCGCACTCCCTGGTGACGGTCTTCGAGCAGTTGCAGACCACGCGCGCCCCCGGCCTGCTGGTGGAGGCCGCAGCCCGGCGGGTGCTGACGGGCGGTCAGCTTGTGCTGGCGGCCTGGGGTCCGTCGGAGCGGTGCGAGAGCGCCTCCGTGCTGGAGGTGGGGCAGCGGCCGGCCGGTTCGGGCCAGGGGGTGCGGACCGGGCTGCTGCCGGGGCCGTTCGCGCTGAGTGCGCCCGGGGGTCTCGAGTCGCTGTTGTTCCGCGCTGGTCTGCGCCCGGCCGGGGGCGGCCGGGTCGCCTGCCCGTTCGCCTACCCGGACCTGGAGAGCGCGGTGCGCGGGCTGCTCTCCACCGGGCTGTTCGACGCCGCCCTGGCGGAGTCGGGGCAGACCCTGGTGGCGAAGGAGCTGGAGGAGGCGCTGCACCCGTTCGTTCGCCCGGACGGCTCGGTCCGGATGACCAACCTCTTCCGCTACGTGGTCGGCGAGCGGGTCTGACTCTCACCGGAACCAGCCCGCACAGTGCACACACGCCACCCACGGCAGCAGTGTGCCCCGGCCCCTTCCCGGGCCGGGGCACACGTTCCACGGACCGTCAGCTGCGGTCCAGCTCCTTGGTGTTGCGGGTCACTCCCGCCGCCCGGTAGGCGGCCTCCTCGTCGAGGGTCTCGGCCTCCAGCAGCGCCGCGGCCAGCGCGTCCAGCTGGCCCCGGTGCACGTTCAGCAGCCGGACGGCCTCCTCGTAGCACTCGGCGACGATCCGGCGGGCCTCCTCGTCCACCGCGTCCAGGGTGGTCGGCGCGGCGGAGAGGCCGTAGGCGCCCTGGGTGTCGCTGGGGACGGCGGTGAGCCGGCCGACCCGTTCGCTCATGCCCCAGCGGCCGGCCATCCCCCGTGCGATGTTGGTGACCTGTTCCAGGTCGCTCTCCGCGCCCGTCGTGATGACGCCGTAGACCACCTGCTCGGCCGCCATGCCGCCGAGCGCGCCGATGATCCGGCCGCGCAGGTAGGGCTCGGTGTACGAGTAGCGGTCGGTGTCGGGGGTGGAGAGGGTGACGCCCAGGGCCCGGCCGCGCGGCACGATGGTGATCTTGCGGACGGGGTCGGCTCCCGGCTGGAGCATGCCCAGCAGGGCGTGGCCGCTCTCGTGGTACGCGGTGCGTTCCCGCTCCCCCTGCGGCATCACCAGCGGGCGGACGGCGCCGAGTTGGACCTTCTCCAGGGCGTCCGAGAGGTCGTCGGCCCCGACCCGGTCCTGCTTGCGCTTGACCGCGAGCAGGGCGGCCTCGTTGACCAGGTTGGCGAGTTCGGCGCCGGTCATGCCGGGGGTGACCTTGGCCAGTTGGGTGAGGTCGGCGTCGGAACCGAGCGGCACCGTCCGGGTGTGGATCTTGAGGATCTCCACCCGGCCGTCGCGGTCGGGCGGGCTGACGGTGATCCGGCGGTCGAAGCGTCCGGGGCGCAGCAGCGCCGGGTCGAGGATCTCGGCGCGGTTGGTGGCCGCGATGACGATGACGCCCTCGGAGCCGGAGAAGCCGTCCATCTCGGTGAGGATCTGGTTGAGCGTCTGCTCGCGCTCGTCGTGGCCGCCCATGCCGCCACCGCCGCCGCGCTGGCGGCCGATGGTGTCGATCTCGTCGATGAAGATGATGGCGGGTGCCACCTTCCGCGCCTCGGCGAAGAGCTCCCGGACCCGCGAGGCGCCGACGCCGACGATCATCTCGATGAACTCGGAGGCGGAGGCGGAGAAGAACGGTACGTTCGCCTCCCCCGCGACGGCCCGGGCGAGCAGGGTCTTGCCGGTGCCGGGCGGGCCGGTGAGCAGCACGCCGCGCGGCATCTTGGCGCCGAGCTTGCGGTACTCCTGGGGGTTCTTCAGGAAGTCGACCACCTCGCTGAGTTCGGCCTCCACCTCGTCGATGCCGGCCACGTCGGCGAAGGTGGTGCGCTTGCCCTCCTCCGGGTTGACCGGCTTCGGCGGGGCCTTCCGGCCGAAGCCGCCGGCGCCGCCCATCCCGCCCGCCATCCGGCGGGCCAGCAGTACCCAGATCACCACCAGCAGCAGCATCGGGGCGAGCGAGATCAGCAGGTTGGCCAGGAAGCTGCGCTGCTGCACCACCGGTTCGGCGGTGACGGTGACGCCCTGCTGCTGGAGGGTGTTCCAGAGGCCGTCGTCGGCGAAGGCCGGGCGCTGGGTGGTGAAGTCGGTGTAGTTCCCCTTGGCGCCGTCCGGCTTGGGCGCGGCGGCCTTGAGGGTGCCCTCGATGGCGTCGCCCTTGGAGTAGATCTGGGTGATGTTGCCCTTGCCGAGCTGGTTGCGGAACTCGGTGTAGGAGATGGTGGTGCCGCCCGAGCCGCCGAAGGTGTTCAGCAGCAGCTCGGCGAGCAGGAAGACGGCGAGCGCGGTGAGGAGCATGCCGGCCCAGCCGCCGGGCATCTTCTTCTTCGGCGTCGGCGGTGGCGGGGCGCCCTCGGACCGCCAGGGCTGGTCGGGGGTCTGACGGGGCGGTACGGGATTGCTCACCCATCGGACAATACGGACATCCGGACGGGCCGACCAAGGCGCAACGCCGCACCCCACAGCGCTCCACGGCCCTGACGACCGCTCAGACCCGGGCGCCTCGGACTCGGCACCTCAGACCCGGCGCCTCAGGCCCGGCGCCTCAGACCCCCGGCCACTCCTCCGCCGTCAGGGCGAAGCGCTCGTGGTCCCGCCAGGCCCCGCTCAGGAAGAGCATCCGCGGCGTGAACCCCTCGTGCCGGAACCCCAGCCGCCGCGCCATCGCGATCGAGCGCTCGTTCTCCGGCTGGACGTTGATCTCCAGCCGGTGCAGCCCGAGGCCGCCGTCCACCTGCCCGGCGAAGCAGCGGTCCACCACCAGCCGCATGCCCTCGCTCATCAACCCCTTCCCCGCGTACGGGAGGTAGGAGTCGTAGCCGAGCGCGGCGTTGCAGAAGCGGCCCATCACGATGTTGGCCACGTTGCACTTGCCGACCAGGCCGCCGGTCTCCCGGTCGAGGATCAGGAAGGTGCGCAGGCCGGGGCCCTGGCGGTCGAGCAGTTCGGGCAGGCCGTCCGGCTCCACCGGGTTCCACCGCCCGACGTGCTCGGCGGAGCGGCGGACCGCCGCCGCGTACGGTCCTGCGTCTGCCGCCCTCGGGGCCCTGATCTCCACTCGCACGGAACCATCATCGGGCATGGCGACGGCCCGCCACCGGAAGAGGTGACGGGCCGTCGGAAACTCGCCTGCGGACGGGACGTCCGCAGCGGGTCAGAGCAGGTCCTTGAACTCCTTGGGGAGCTCGAAGTCGGCCGGGCCCTTGCCCGCACCGAGCCCGAAGGCACCGCCGGGGGCCTGCGCGCCGTCGCCCGCACCGGCACCCGCGCCGAGCGCCTTGCGCTCCGCCGCGGCCGCCTCCTCCTGGGCCCGCTTGAGCGGGTTGCCGCTCTTGCGCTTGCCCTTGGCCGGCTGGGCCTTCTTGGCGGACTTCTTGCCGCCGCCCATGCCAGGGATCCCCGGCATGCCGGGCATGCCCTTGCCGGAGGCCATCGCGGACATCATCTTGCGGGCCTCGAAGAACCGCTCGACCAGGTTCTTCACCTCGCCGACCTGGACGCCGGAGCCCTTGGCGATGCGGGCCCGGCGGGAGCCGTTGATCAGCTCCGGCTCGGCCCGCTCGACCGGGGTCATCGACTTGATGATCGCGCCGACCCGGTTGACGTCCTTGTCGTCGATGTTGTTGATCTGGTCCCGGATCTGGCCCATGCCGGGGAGCATGCCGAGCAGCTTGGAGATCGAGCCCATCTTCTGGACCTGCTCCAGCTGGGACAGGAAGTCGTCCAGCGTGAACTGCTTCGGGCCGCCGCGCAGCTTGGCGGCCATCTTCTCGGCCTCGGCCTGGGAGAAGGTCTGCTCGGCCTTCTCGATCAGGGAGAGCATGTCGCCCATGCCGAGGATGCGCGAGGCCATCCGGTCCGGGTGGAAGGCGTCGAAGTCGTCGACCTTCTCGCCGTTGGAGGCGAACATGATCTGACGGCCGGTCACGTGCGCGACCGAGAGGGCCGCGCCACCGCGGGCGTCGCCGTCCAGCTTGGACAGCACCACACCGGTGAAGTCGACGCCGTCGAGGAAGGCCTGGGCGGTGGTGACCGCGTCCTGGCCGACCATGGCGTCGACCACGAACAGGACCTCGTCCGGGTTGATCGCGGCCCGGATGTCGGCGGCCTGCTGCATCAGCTCGGCGTCGATGCCGAGGCGGCCGGCGGTGTCGACGATGACCACGTCGAACTGCTTCTGCTTCGCGTACTCGACCGAGTCGCGGGCCACCTGCACCGGGTCGCCGACGCCGTTGCCCGGCTGCGGGCCGTAGAAGGCGACGCCGGCCCGGTCGGCCATCACCTCGAGCTGGGTGACGGCGTTGGGGCGCTGGAGGTCGCAGGCCACCAGCAGCGGGGTGTGCTTCTGCGCCTTGAGCCAGTGGCCGAGCTTGCCCGCCAGGGTGGTCTTACCGGCACCCTGGAGACCGGCCAGCATGATCACGGTCGGGCCGGACTTGGCGTACTTCAGGCGGCGGGTCTCGCCACCGAGGATGGCGATGAGCTCCTCGTTGACGATCTTGATGACCTGCTGCGCCGGATTGAGCGCGCCGGAGACCTCCGCGCTCGCCGCGCGCTCCTTGATCCGCGCGATGAAGGCGCGCACCACGGGCAGCGCGACGTCCGCCTCGAGCAGGGCGATCCGGATCTCGCGGGCGGTGGCGTCGATGTCCGCCTCACTGAGGCGGCCCTTGCCCCGGAGGTTCTTGAACGTCGCTGCGAGGCGGTCGGAGAGAGTGTCGAACACGTCGGTCGCGGGTCCCTTGCGGCATCGGTACGGGTACTGTCGTCGCCCCCAGGGTATCCGGCCCCCACTCCAACGGTCCCCACCCGGTCGGAAGCGATCCCCGGAGGGGTCGTCGGAGGGCCCCGGGAGGGGTCCTGGGGGAGGCCCTGCGGGGAGGTCCGGGGAGGGGGCGTCGGAGCAGCGGCGGAACACCCCTCGGACCGCCCGCTCAGGACAGTGCCTCCTGCACCGCCGCCGCCACCTCCCGGGCCCGCTCGGCGGTCAGCGGACCGCCCGCCGGATCGGTCAGGTAGAAGGCGTCCACCGCCTCCGCGCCCAGGGTGGAGACGTGCGCGGTGCGGACCCGGGCGCCCGCCCCGTCCAGCGCCCGGCCGATCCGGTGCAGCAGTCCGGGGGCGTCGTGCGCGCGCACCTCCAGCACCGTCGCCGAGCTGGACGCGCCGCCCGGGGCGACCGTGACCACCGGCGGCGGGGTGGCGATCCCGCGGCGGCGCGGCGCGGCGGCGTCCCGCTCCGCCAGCTTCCTGGTCACGTCCAGCGAGCCGTCCAGGGCCCGCCGCAGGTCGGCCCGGAGCCGGGCCGCCTCCGGGAGTTCGCCGTACTCGGCCGCCACCGTCCAGCCCAGCAGCAGCACCGGCCCGGCCCCCGCCGGGTCCAGTTCGCGCAGCCCGGCCGAACGGACCGTCAGGCGGTGCAGCGCCAGTACCCCGGCCACCGTGCCGAGCAGGCCGGGCCGGTCCGGCAGGGCCAGCGTGAGCTCGACGCCCATCGGCTCGGTGGCGCCGTCCGCCGGGCCCGTCCCGGCGGTCACGGCGTGGGCCAGCAGGGTGAGCGCGGGCTCGCCGGTGCGGGCCGCCTCGACCGCCAGCCGTTCCTGCTCGGCGGTCGGGCCCGAGGCCCAGCCGAGCTCCGCGGCCGGTTCCTGAGCGCCCGTCAGCCGTGCGGCGGCCCGCCCGGCCAGGCCGGAGACCAGCGAGGCCCGCCAGGCGCTCCAGGCGGCGGGGCCGGTGGCGGTGGCGTCCGCCTCGGTGAGCGCGTGCAGCAGCTCCAGGTGGGAGAGGGTGCCGGTCACCTCGGTGATCAGCTCCACGGTGGCCGGGTCGTCCGGGTCCCGCCGGGTGGCGGTGTCCACCAGGGTGAGGTGGTGGCGGACCAGCAGCGCCAGGGTCTCCACGTCCGCCTTGTCGAAGCCCATCCGGGCGGCCACGTCCCGGACGATCACTTCGCCCGCCTCGGAGTGGTCGCCGGGCCAGCCCTTGCCGATGTCGTGCAGCAGTGCGGCCACCAGCAGCAGGTCGGGCCGGGCCACCCGGCGGGTCATCGCGGCGGCCCGCACCGCGGTCTCGATCAGGTGCCGGTCGACCGTCCAGACGTGCACCGCGTTGCGCTGCGGGCGGCAGCGCACCCGCTCCCAGTCCGGCAGCAGACGGGTGATCAGGCCCTCGGCCTCGTACGCCTCCCAGACCGGTACGGCCGCCTCGCCCGCGCCGAGCAGGGTGACCAGCTGGGCCCGGGCCTCGTCCGGCCAGGGCACCGGGAGCGGGGCGGCCTCGGCGGCCAGGCGCCGCACGGTGGCGTAGGAGACGGTCAGCCCGGCCTGGGCGGCGGCCGCGGCGGCGCGCAGCGGCAGCACCGGGTCCTGGGCCGGCTTCGCGGACTGCGCGAGCACCGCCTCGCCGTCCTGTTCGACCACGCCCTCGGCCAGCGGGCTGCGCTCCACCGCACCTCGGGCCACCGCTCCGTTGCCCCGCCCGGCCCCGCCGAAGGTGAACAGCCGGCTCCGGCGGACCCGCCCGCCCCCGCCGCGCGCGGCCAGCACCCGTTCGACGGACCGCCAGGTGACGTCCGCCGCGTAGGAGATGGTGCGGGCCGCCTCGTAGACCTGGCGCAGCAGGGTGTCGGCGTCCAGCACGCCGAGCCGGGCGGCGACCTGGTCCTGTTCCTGGAGGGCGAGCCGCTCGGTGGCCCGGCCGGTGGTCAGGTGGAGGGCGTCGCGGACGTCGGCGAGCCGCTCGGCGGCGGCCTCCAGGCCGTCCCGGGGGGCGTCGGCGAGCCAGCTGGCCGCGATCGCGTTGAGCGCCACCACGTCCCGCAGGCCGCCCCGGGCCTCCTTCAGGTCGGGCTCCAGCAGGAAGGCCAACTCGCCGTGCCGCTCGGCCCGTTCGAGGCAGGAGGCACGCAGCTCGGGCAGCCGCCCGGGGGCTCCGGCCCGCCAGTCGGACAGCACGGCGGAGCGCAGTTCGGCGGTCAGCTCGGCGTCCCCGGCCAGGTGGCGAGCGTCCAGCAGGCCGAGCTGGGCCTTGAGGTCGTCGGCGGCCACCGCGCGGGCCTCGGCGGGGGTGCGGACGGCGTGGTCGAGGGCGGCGCCGCCGTCCCAGACGGGGTACCAGATCCGTTCGGGCAGGGCCGGGTCGAGCGGGCCGCGGTGGAGCAGCAGCACGTCCAGGTCGCTGCGCGGGGAGAGCTCGCCGCGGCCGTAGCCACCGACCGCCACCAGGGCGGTCCCTGACGGTGCGCCGGCCGCCGCGTACAGGCCGGCCAGCCAGTCGTCGGCGAGCCGGGCCAGCGCCTTGCGGCGGACGGCTCCGGTCAGACCGGGTTCGTCGAGCAACCGGGCGCGGGCGGCTGCGTGGTCGGAAGGCTGGTCGGTGGTGGTCACGTCGGTTCCCCGTCCGTCTTGCCTGCGGCTGGCTGCTGTCCCCGGCCGGACCCGGCCGGACTCGACCGGACCCGCCCGGCCCCGGACACACGTCCGGGGAGGCGTCCGGACACGCGTCCGGATACGCGTCCGGCGGACCGGCGACCACCAGGGTCACCGGCCCGCCTGGGACCGTCGGTTGCTGCTCTCGAATGATGCCGGTCGTCCCGGTCCCGCTAGATCGCGTCGGGGCCGCGTTCGCCGGTCCGTACCCGGACGGCGGTGTCGACCGGGACGCTCCAGACCTTGCCGTCGCCGATCTTGCCGGTGCGGGCGGCCTTCACCACGACCTCGACCACGTCGTCGGCCATGTCGTCCTCGACCAGGACCTCGATCCGGACCTTGGGGACCAGGTCGACGGTGTACTCGGCACCCCGGTAGACCTCGGTGTGGCCCCGCTGACGGCCGTACCCGCTGGCCTCGGTGACGGTCAGTCCGTGCACCCCGAAGGCCTGCAGGGCGTTCTTGACCTCGTCCAGACGGTGCGGCTTGATGACTGCGGTGATGAGCTTCATCAGGCGTCGACCTCGGCCTTCTTCGGAGCGGCGGTGACAGTGGAGGCGGAGGTGCGGCCCAGGCTGGCGCCGACGGCGCTGAAGTCGTAGGCGGACTCGGCGTGTTCGGCCTGGTCGATGCCGGCCACCTCGACGTCCTCGGAGACCCGGAAGCCGATGGTCTTGTCGATCGCCTTGCCGAGCAGCCAGGAGAGCACGAAGGAGTAGAGGCCGACCACGACCACGCCCATCGCCTGCTTGCCCAACTGGCCGACGCCGCCGCCGTAGAACAGGCCCTGCGCGGTCTGGCCGACGTGGCCGGTGGCGAAGAGGCCGACCAGCAGCGAGCCGATGACGCCGCCGACCAGGTGGACGCCGACCACGTCGAGCGAGTCGTCGAAGCCCCAGCGGTACTTGAGGCTGATCGCGGCGGCACAGGCGACACCGGCGATGACACCGATGGCCACCGCGCCGAGCGGGCTGACGGAGCCGCAGGCGGGGGTGATGGCGACCAGGCCGGCCACCGCGCCGGAGGCGGCGCCCAGCGTGGTGAACGCGCCGTGCCGGATCTTCTCGTAGGCCAGCCAGCCGATCACCGCGGCGGCGGTGGCCACCTGGGTGTTGACGAAGGCCATCCCGGCCACGCCGTTGGCGGCCAGCGCCGAGCCGGCGTTGAAGCCGAACCAGCCGAACCAGAGCAGGCCGGAGCCGAGCATCACCAGCGGCAGGCTGTGCGGGCGCATCGGGTCCTTCTTGAAGCCGATCCGCTTGCCGAGCACCAGGCAGAGCGCGAGGCCCGCCGCACCGGCGTTGATGTGGACGGCGGTGCCGCCGGCGAAGTCGATCACGCCGTTGCGGTCACCGAGCCAGCCGCCGTTGCCGCCGTCGAAGAAGAACACCCAGTGCGCGACCGGGAAGTAGACCACCGACACCCAGAGCGCCACGAACAGGCCCCAGGCGGCGAACTTGGCGCGGTCCGCGATGGCGCCGCTGATCAGCGCCGGGGTGATGATCGCGAACATCAGCTGGAAGGCGGAGAACGCGGTGACCGGGATGGTGCCGGTGAGGTCGTTCAGGCCGATGCCGCGCATGCCCAGGTAGTCGAGGTTGCCGATCAGACCGGCGCCCGAGTCCGGGCCGAAGGCCAGCGAGTAGCCGTAGAGGACCCAGAGCACGCTGACGATCGCGAGCGAGACGAAGCTCATGACCAGCATGTTGAGGGTGCTCTTGACCCTGACCATGCCTCCGTAGAAGAAGGCCAGGCCCGGGGTCATCACCATGACCAGGGCCGCACAGATGAATACGAAGGCGGTGTCGCCAGCGCTGAAGCCGTCCGGCATCGGCGTCTCCTCGTGGGTGCAGTGCCGCTCCACACCCGGGATACCTGTCCCGTGCCACCCGGGGTGTCGGCGTTGAGGAGGAGAGTGCCGAAGGCGGATTTCGGCCAGTGCGGCTCGGTGTTTCGCCGCCGTGACGAGCACCACGGCGGCGTTACGAGGAGGTGAACGAGTACTGCGTGCGGGGGACCCGCGGCTGTGAGGTCCGCAGGTCCCGGGCTCCGGGAGGGCTCAGCTGCTCTGGACGAACTCCGGGATGTTCTCCACCACCCGGTCGGAGAGCTGGGTGACGGCGTCCAGGTCGCCGTAGTTCTGCAGCGCGTTGGCGGTGGTCTTGCGGATGCGGGTGTTCAGCCGCTCGGAGCGGACCTTGGTGGCGATGGCCACCGCCTCCTCGGCCACCGCGACGGCCTGCCGGGGCTCGTTCTGCAGCAGGTGCACGCTGGCCATGCCGATCAGGTTGAAGGCGTAGCTGCGGACGTGCTCCTTGTCCTGCCGGAAGAGGTCCACCGCGCGCTGCATCACCGGCTCGGCCATCGAGGCGTAGAGCGGGCTGCGGTTGGCGTGGTACGCCAGGTCGCGGTACGAGTGCGAGTTCTCGCCGTTCAGCTCGGCCTCGGTGAAGAACTTCAGCCAGCCGGGCGAGTTGTCGTCGAACCGGGTGTCGCTGAAGGTGTCCTCGGCCATCCGGACCGCGCGGGCGCAGCGGTTCACCTCTCCGATGGTGGCGTAGGCCCGGGCCTCCATGGCGAACAGCAGCGACTGCTGGCGCGGGCTGGCGGTGTCCCGGCTGCCGTACTGCGCCAGGTGGATCAGCTCCAGGGCGTCCTCGCCCCGGTTGAGGTGGATCATCTGGCGGCTCATGTCGGTGAGGATCTGCGCGCCGAACGGCCGGTCCCCCGCCTCCTTGGCGGCGTGCAGGGCGAGCACGTAGTACTTCTGCGCGCTCGGGTGCATGCCGACGTCGTACGACATCCAGCCCGCCAGGTGGGCGAGTTCCGCGGTGAGCCGGAACAGCCGCTTGGTGGTCTGCTCGGGGTAGGTCTCCTGCAGCAGATCGGTGACCTCGTGGAGTTGGCCGACCACCGCCTTGCGGCGCAGACCGCCGCCGTTCTGCGCGTCCCACTGACGGAACATCACCGTGGTCTGCTCCAGCAGCTGGAGCTCCGGCTCGGAGAGGCGGCCGGTGAACTGCTCACCGCCGTTGGCGGCGGCCAGGATCGGGGTGGGGGTGCCGGCCGGGTTGGGGGTGAGCCAGCGCTGCATCGGCTCGATCAGGGCGGTGCCGGCCGTCAGGGCCAGCGAAGTGCCGAGGAAGCCACGGCGGTTGAGCATCAGGTCGCTGCGGGAGTACTCGCTGATCAGCTGCACCGTCTGCGGCGCGCTCCACGGCAGGTCGACCCCGCTGTCCACGGTGGAGACCGGCACGGCGGTGCGCAGGCCGAGGTCCTCGATCGAGACCACCGAGCCGAAGCGCTCCGAGAACAGCTGCGACATGATCTTCGGGATCGGCTCACGGGGCTGCTCGCCGTCCAGCCAACGGCGGACCCGGGAGGTGTCGGTGGAGACGTGATGGGCGCCGATCTGCCGGGCCCGGCGGTTGACCTGCCGCGCCAACTCCCCCTTGGACCAGCCACTGCGGCCGAACCAGGAGGTCAGCTTCTCGTTCGGTTGCTTCTCTGCCATGGGTAAGCGCCCCATCCCGCCCGGCCCCTCGGGGCCCCGATCGTCTTCGCACTCCCCGCCCTGGGTGAGCGGCCCGCTGCGTTCCGTGTGCTGAACGTAACGCGACAAGCACCGCCCCGGGGAGCGTGCCCGGATAATCGCCACCTTTCGCCACCCCTGCGAGTGAACTACGCGACGGCCGGGGGCGCTTCACTGGTAACCGGCACCACGCCCGCCCAACTCGCCGTGCCGCCAGGGATCTTGACGACCCGGCAGCAGCCGGACCAGGAAGGGGAGTCCCGTGCAGCTCCGACGATCCGGCATCCGCAGTGGGGGCGCAAGCGGCCTGCTCGCCCGGCACCCACGAATCGGAGCACTCCGCCTGCTGCGCGCCGCCGACGCACGACCCGCTTCACGTCGCACAATCGACGCACCGCCACGGTCCGCCGGTCCCTCCGCCGACCCGTCCGGCGGTCCGTCCGACGACGCGCCCCGTAACCACCGGCATTCCGAACCTGTTGGGGGAGGCATGGAAACCCTCTTCGGCGAACTCCGCTTCGGCACCCGCCGCCGGACCCGCGGCACCGCGTACGAGGCCGCCGCTGAGTACACCGGGCGCTGGGGCTGGGCGGTGGCGGTCGGCACCGGCTCCGCCACCCCCGCCGACGGCCGCTGCGACTGCGGCACCGTCCACTGCGCGGCGCCCGGCCTGCACCTCGGGCTCGGCCCCGCCGTCGACCCGGCCTCCGGCACCGGCACCGCCGGGCTGGACGTGCTCCGGGACGGCTCCTCCCCCGCCGCGCTGCTGCTGCCCGCCGGCCGCTCCTTCGACGTGCTCGACGTCCCGGCGCAGCCCGGCCTCCAGGCACTGGTCCGGCTGGAACGGATGGGCACCCAGGTCGGGCCGGTGCTCGGCCTGCCGACCGGGCGGCTGCTCTTCTTCGTCGCCCCCGGCGCCGCCCAGCGCCTCCCCGACCTGCTCTACCGGATGGGCTGGGACGACACCACCCTCGACCTGGCCTGCCACGGCGAGGGCACCTACGTGGCCGCCCCGCCCACCGTCCTCGGCCCCCTCGGCCCGGCCCGCTGGCTCCGCCGCCCCTCCCGCGAGTCCGCCGCCTGCCCCCCGGAGGCCCGCCTCCTCCTCGGCACCATCGCCTACGCCTGCCACCGCACCCGGGAGCGCACGCCGGTCACGGCCTAGCAGACGCCAGTGGTCACACCGGGGGCGCGAGGAACTGCGCGAGGCGGAAGGCCACTCACCTGCAACTGAGGCTCCATCAGCCGGTTGCACGTGCTGCCGTTCCCCTGCGCGCAGTTCCCCGCGCCCCTGGTGTGACCACTTCTCCCGGTGCGGAGCTCAGTCGCCGATCAGCGCGTCCACGAAGGCGCCCGGCTCGAACGGGGCGAGGTCGTCCGCGCCCTCGCCGAGCCCGATCAGCTTGACCGGCACGCCGAGTTCCCGCTGCACCGAGATGACGATGCCGCCCTTCGCGGTGCCGTCCAACTTGGTGAGCACGATGCCCGTGATGTCCACCACCTCGGCGAACACCCGCGCCTGGACCAGTCCGTTCTGCCCGGTGGTGGCGTCGAGGACCAGCAGGACCTCGTCCACCGGCCCGTGCTTCTCCACGACCCGCTTGACCTTGCCGAGCTCGTCCATCAGACCGGTCTTGGTGTGCAGCCGGCCCGCGGTGTCGATGAGCACGGTGTCGGCGCCCTCCGCGATGCCCTCCTTGACCGCGTCGAAGGCGACCGAGGCCGGGTCCCCGCCCTCGGGCCCGCGGACGGTGGCGGCACCGACCCGCTCGCCCCAGGTCTGCAGCTGGTCGGCGGCGGCGGCGCGGAAGGTGTCGGCGGCGCCGAGCACCACCTTGCGCCCGTCGGCGACCAGCACCCGGCCGAGCTTGCCGGAGGTGGTGGTCTTGCCGACGCCGTTGACGCCGACGACCAGCACGACGGCCGGGCGGCCGTCCTCGTGCTTGGCGGTCTTCAGCTGACGGTCGGCGTCGGCACCGATCAGGGCGACCAGCTCCTCGCGGAGCAGGCCGCGCAGCTCCTCGGGGCTGCGGGTGCCGAGCACCTTGACCCGGGTGCGCAGGTTCTCGACCAGCTCCTGGGTGGGCTTCACGCCGACGTCGGCGGTGAGCAGGGTCTCCTCGATCTCCTCCCAGGTGTCCTCGTCGAGGCGGTCCCGGGAGAGCAGGGTGAGCAGGCCCTTGCCGAGCGAGTTCTGCGAGCGGGAGAGCCGGCCGCGCAGACGGACCAGACGGCCCGCGGTCGGTTCGGGGACCTCCAGCTCGGGGGCGGTCAGGGCCTCGTCGGGGGCCTCGATCTCCTGAGGGAGGGTCACCTCCTCGACGGTGCGGACCGGCTCCGGCGCCGACGCTGCGGACTCCTCGCCGACCTGCGGCTCGCGCGGGGGCGTGATGACGGGTGCCTCGGCCTTGGGAGGCAGCTGCTTACGTCGTCTGCCGCTGACGACGAGGCCCGCGACGGCGCCGATGGCGACGACCGCGATGACTACGGCAAGGATCACGTATTCCATAACGGACCCAGTATCCGCGACGCCCCCACCGCAGTGAACGAGGACATACGCCTCTTATGACGTAAGCCGGACAGACCGTACCTTTGTGTCCCATGACCGAGAACCACCAGGCCGTGGAGACCCGCGGCATCGAACCCGTGCCCGACGACGAGCGGCAGGGGCGGGTCCGCGAGCTGTTCCACACCTGGTTCGCCGCCAACATCAGCGTGCTGCTGCTCACCATGGGCGCCGGTCTGATCGTCCTGAACGGCCTGAACCTCTGGCAGGTCCTGCTGGTCGCCGTCTCCGCCGCCGTCCTCGCCTACGGGATCGTCGGCCTGCTGACCGTCTCCGGGAAGTGGGGCGGCTCCCCCGCCATGACGCTCTCCCGGGCGGTCTTCGGCGTCCGGGGGAACCTGGTGCCGGGCGCGGTGACCTGGGTGGCCCGGTTCGGCTGGGAGACGGTGAACGCGGTCACAGGCGCCTACGCCCTGCTCTCCGTCCTCGACCTGCTCTTCGGGATCAGGAGCAGCACGCCCCTCGTCGTCGTCACCCTGCTGCTCTTCGTCGGCACCACCTTCCTGGTCTCCGGCCTCGGCCGGAACGCGCTGCTCTGGTGCAACCGCTGGTCGGCCTACCTGTTCGGGATCTTCTCCGTCCTGGTGCTCGGCTACCTGGTGGCCACCGTCGAGTGGTCCGAGGTCTTCGCCCGCCCGGCCGGCACCACCGCGATGGTGGTCGCGGGCATCGGCACCATCGCGGCCGGCGGGCTCAGCTGGGCCCCGTCCGGCGCCGACTTCGCCCGCTACCTGCCGCGCGGGGCGAGCGCGCGGGGCATCGTGGGCACCGCGATCGGCGGCGCCGGGATCGTGGTGGTCCCGATGGTGCTGATGGGCGCGGTGATGGCGGTCGGCACCCCGGACCTGGCCTCCGCCTCCGACCCGGTGGCCTTCATCGGCGACCTGCTGCCGACCTGGCTGGCCGTCCCCTACCTGCTGATCGCGCTGATCGGCATGGTGCTGATCAACAGCCTCTCGATGTACTCGGCCGGCTTCACCGCCCAGACCATGGGCGTGAAGCTCCCCCGCGCCTGGGCGGTCTCCATCAACGCGGTGATCAGCCTGGTCGGCGGCCTGCTGCTGATGCTGGTGGCGAAGAGCTTCTACGGCTCCTTCATCACCTTCCTGACCATCCTGGCCGTCTCCTTCTCGGCCTGGATCGGCGTCTACGGCGTCGACATGCTGCGCCGTCACCGCCAGGGCCGCACCCGCTACGACGCCACCGCCCTGCTGGACACCACCCCGCGCTCCGCCTACTGGTTCAGGGGCGGCTTCTGCTGGCAGGCGCTCACCGCCTGGCTGTTGGCGATCGGCACCGGCCTGATGTTCACCCGGGCGGCCCTCAGCGCGGACGACGTCTGGTTCGCCGGCCCCTGGGCGAACAGCTGGATCGGCACCAACGGCCTGGCCTGGGTGGTCACCGTCCTGGTCGGCGCGGCGGTCTACGCGGCCCTGCCGCAGGCCCGCACCACCGCCGTGGAGACCGAGCCGGCGGCCACCGGCCCGCGCGCCCTGGTCAGGGACTGACCGCGGCCTCCCCCGGCCGCCGGGGCACCGCGCGCGGCTTCCGCTCGCGGTGCTCCTCGCGCAGCCGCTGGCTGATCACCTGGGAGATCCCGTCGCCCTTCATGGTGACGCCGTAGAGCGCGTCGGCCGACTCCATGGTGAGCTTCTGATGGGTGATCACGATCAGCTGGGAGCTCTCCCGCAGCTCCTCCATGATGGCGATCAGCCGGCGCAGGTTGGTCTCGTCCAGCGCCGCCTCCACCTCGTCCATCACGTAGAACGGGCTGGGCCGGGCCTTGAAGATGGAGACCAGCAGCGCCACCGCCGTCAGCGAGCGCTCCCCGCCCGAGAGCAGCGAGAGCCGCTTCACCTTCTTCCCCGGCGGCCGGGCCTCCACCTCGACGCCCGTGGTCAGCATGGACCCGGGGTCGGTCAGCACCAGGCGCCCCTCCCCGCCCGGGAAGAGCCGGGAGAAGACGCCCTCGAACTGCGCCGCGGTGTCGTGGTACGCCGAGGTGAAGAGCTGCTCCACCCGCTCGTCCACGTCCCGGACGATGTCCATCAGGTCCTTGCGGCTGCGCTTGAGGTCGTCCAGCTGCTCGCCGAGGAACTGGTGCCGCTCCTCCAGTGCCGCGAACTCCTCCAGCGCCAGCGGGTTCACCTTCCCCAGCTGCTGGTACGCCCGCTCGGCGGCCCGCAGCCGCTTCTCCTGCTCGGCCCGGACGTACGGGCGGGGCTCGCCCGGCTCCTGCCCCTCCTCCGGCAGCGCGGGCGGGACGAGCTGGTCCGGCCCGTAGGAGGCGAGCAGCTCGGCGCCCTCGATGCCGAACTCCTCCAGCGCCTTGGTCTCCAGCTGCTCGATCCGCAGCCGCTTCTCGGCCCGCAGCACCTCGTCGCGGTGCCCGGCGTCCACCAACTTGTCGAGCTCGCCCTTGAGTTCGCGGCCGTGCTCGCGCCCGGCGCGCAGTTCGGCCTCCCGGGCGGCCCGGTCCTGCTCGGCCTCGGCCCGCTCCGCCTCGGCCCGGGCCAGCGTGAGCTCCAGCCGGGCCAGCAACTGCCGGGCCCCGGCGGCCACCGCTCCGGCCACCCCGGCCTCGTGCCGGGCCCGTTCGCGCCGTTCGGCTGCCCGGGCCCGGGCCTCCCGTTCGGCCCGGGCGGCCCGGTCCAGCTGGTCGGCCCGGCCGTTCAGCCCGCGCACCCGCTCCTCGTGGGTGCGCACCGAGAGCCTGGCCTCCAGCTCGCCCTGCCGGGCCTCGGCGGCCCCCGCCGCGAGCTCGTCCCGCCGCGCCGGGTCGGGCTCGTCCTCGCCCGGGTCCGTCAACTCCTCGGCCACCGCCAGCCGTTCGGCCAGCTCCTCGGCGGCGGCCAGCGCCTGCGCCAGGCCCTCCTCGGCCCGGGTGACGGAGGCGGCCAGCCGTTCGGCCTCGCCCGCCGCCGCCCGGGCCTGCCCGCCGAGCCGCCCGAGCGCCCCGGCGGTGGCCGCCCGCTGCTTCTCGGCGGCCCGTCGACGGGCCGCCGACTCCTCGATCTCGGCGGTGAGTTCGCGCCGCAGCTCGGTGGCCCCGGCCAGTGCCTCGGCCAACTCCTCGCAGTTCAGGTCGAGTTCGGCGATCCGTTCGGCCGCCTCGGCCACCGCGGCCCGGGTCTCCAGCAGGCTCGGCGCCCCGGCCGCCCCGCCCTGCGCGAAGCCCGCCCCGAGCAGGTCGCCGTCCCTGGTCACGGCCGTCAGTCCGGGCTCGCGCAGCACCAGCTGGACGGCCTCGTCGAGGTCGTCCACCACCACGGTCCGGGCCAGCAGCCCGGCCACCGCGGGCCGCAGCTCCTCCGGCGCGGACACCAGCCCGGCAGCCCACCGCGGACCGCTCCCCGGAGCGCCCTCCACCGGAGCGGCCCCGCCGACCAGCAGCGCCGCCCGCCCGGCGTCCTGACCGCGCAGCAGCCGCAGCGCGGCCGCCGCCGTCGCCACCCCGTCCACCGCGACCGCCTCGGCCGCCGCCCCGAGCGCGGCCGCGACGGCCGTCTCGTAGCCGGGCTCCACCGCCAGCAGTGCGGCGGCCGGGCCGAGCACGCCCACGAGCCCGCCGTCGAGCAGCGCGCCGCTGCCGTCCTTGCGCCGCAGGCCCAGTGAGAGCGCCTCGTGACGGGCCGTCAGCCCGGCCCGCTCCTTCTCGGCCGCCGCCAGCGCCTCCCGTGCGGCGCCGACGGCGGCCGCGGCCCCGGCGGCCCGCTCCTTCGCCCCCTGGTGCGCCGCCTCGGCCTCCTCGTCACCACCGTCCGCGCCGCCGACCTCGGCCTCCAGCGCGGCGTACTCCTGCCGGGCGGCCTCGGCCCGCTCCACCGCGCCGTCCCTGGCCTCGGCCTGCCGGGCCAGTTCGGCCTCGGCCCCGGCCGCCTTGGAGCGCGCGGCGGCGGCCTGCCCCTGGAGCCGGGCCAGGCCCTCCCTGCGGTCCGCGATGGCCCGCGCGGCGGCCTTCAACCGCCCTTCCTCGGCGGCGAGTTCGCGCTCCAGCCCGTCCCGCCGCTCGACCGCCTCGGCCAGCGCGTACCGCGCCTCCTCCAGCGCCTCGGCGAGCGCCGCCTCCTCCTCGCGGACCCGGGCGGCCTCCCGCTCCAGCTCCTCCGGGTCCCGCCCGCGCCGCTCCTCGCCCTGTCCGGCGGTGAGGGCGTGCCGCACCCGGGCCTCGGCCAGGCCGATGGTGCCCCTGGTCCGCTCGCCGAGCGCGGAGAGCCGGTACCAGGTCTGCCGGGCCTCCTCCAGCCGCGGGCCGAGCTGCTCGACCTGGGCCTCCAGCACCGCCTCCCGCTGCTGGGCCCGGTCCAGCTCCTGCTCCACCGTGGAGCGGCGCAGCCGCAGCGCCAGCTCGTCGGCGATCTCGGCCTCCACCGCCCGGCGGAGCGTCAGCAGGTCGTCGGCGAGCAGCCGCAGCCGGGCGTCCCGCAGGTCGGCCTGGATCCCGGCCGCCCGCCGGGCGATCTTCGCCTGCCGCCCCAACGGCCCGAGCTGGCGGCGCAGTTCGGCGACCAGGTCCTGCACCCGGTTGAGGTTGGCGGCCATCGCGTCCAGCTTCCGCAGCGCCTTCTCCTTGCGCTTGCGGTGCTTGAGCACCCCGGCGGCCTCCTCGATGAAGGCCCGCCGGCCCATCGGGTCGGCGTGCAGCACGGAGTCCAGCTGTCCCTGGCCGACGATGACGTGCATCTCGCGGCCGATGCCGGAGTCGGAGAGCAACTCCTGGATGTCGAGCAGCCGGCAGGTCTCGCCGTTGAGGGCGTAGTCGCTGCCGCCGTTGCGGAACATCGTGCGGGTGATGGTGACTTCGGAGTAGTCGATGGGCAGCGCGCCGTCGGTGTTGTCGATGGTGAGGCTGACCTCGGCGCGGCCGAGCGGCTGACGGCCGCTGGTGCCGGCGAAGATGACGTCCTCCATCTTGCCGCCGCGCAGCGACTTGGCGCCCTGCTCCCCCATGACCCAGCTGAGCGCGTCCACCACGTTGGACTTGCCGGAGCCGTTGGGGCCGACCACGCAGGTGATGCCGGGTTCGAAGCGCAGCGTGGTGGCGGAGGCGAAGGACTTGAACCCGCGCAGCGTCAGACTCTTCAGGTGCACGCGCCCGTTCTCCTCACCTCGCCGGCCGCCCGGGGTTCACCTCCCGGATGGCCGACTGTATCCGTCCCCCCTCGCGGAGAACGGACAGGCGGTGGTTTGACCACGCCGGAGGCGGGCAATCTCATCGGCAAAAGGTTTCGGGAACGACGAAGGGACGCCGTCTCGGCGTCCCTCTTGTAGCTGCGACCCCATCGGGGATCTCGTGCGCAGCAGCGTCGAACTCCGGCGATCGGGCAGGATCAGGTGAGCGCGGGCTCCCGCTGGTCCAGCTCGATGCTGCTGAGCAGCGAGTGCTCGTCAACGACAGCGGTGAGTGCGTCGTTCTCAGCCTGCATCCGGTTGAGCTCGGACTCCAGGTCCTGGACGCGCTGCTGAAGCCGTCGCATCTCGGAGAGCATTCGCGGGTCGGGGCCGCCGACGTACCCGAGAAGCGCCTTTGCCATGATGAATGGTCCTCCACGCTGAGTGACCGAACCGTATAGGTACAGGTCTTGGGGGAAGGGGTGTCACGCACCCGTCCGCGGGCCGGTAGTGCTGGCTGGGCACTACGGGAGAGCCGCGTGAGCTGGGCTCACGACGGCATGACCCTGCCGGGAGAACGCATATTGGTGCGCGGGCTTTCAGCGTCTCACCAAAGACGGTACGGGTCAACACGATCACCGCACGCTACCGCCACCCTGTCACCTGCACGCGGGAGTGGACACGCTGTGCGGCCGGGCTGGCAACCCACCGTTGTGTCAGATGGATCACTGCTCGCTGCGGAGTCAACCACGAGTCTGCCCAGAAGGCAACCGCACGACACCGACAGTCGTGCCTCGGTGTCACCTCGGTGTCACGCCGGTGTCCTCCGTGCACACCCCGGCACCCCCCGCGGCCGCCGGGCGGCGCCGGGGCTCACCGGAGTTCGAAGCCCTCGTACCGGTCGGCGGTGGCCCCCCATATCTCGGTGACACCGCTCACCCGACCCGGCGTGCCGGGGCCGCGCAGCAGGTGCAGGAGGCGCTCGCAGTCGTGCCGCGCGCCCTGGGCGACCACCTGGACCCGGCCGTCGCCGAGGTTGCTGGTGTAGCCGGTGAGGCCGCCGATCTCCAGCGCCCTGGCCCTGGTCCACCAGCGGAAGCCGACTTCCTGGACCTTGCCGCGCACCCAGGCGGTGCAGCGGACGGGCTCGTCGCTGTGCATGGCCACGACCCTAGGCCATGCGCGGCGACGAGCCGTCCGCCGGGATCAGCGGAACAGCGCCACCAGCGCGCGGGCCTCGTCCTGGGTCTGCGAGAGGGCGGCCAGCGAGCCGTCGGCGAAGTGCAGGTCGACCCGGTCGGAGATGCCACCCGTGCGGTCCTCGACCCGGCGGACCCGGCCGTAGGGCAGCTCACCGAGCGGCCGCAGGCCCACACCGACCAGGTGATCGGCGATCAGGATGCGGCGATCGGTGAAGGCCGCGAACACCCGGTCGTTGTCCATCGGCTCGGCCCCCTGGTAACCGTGCCGAACCATGACCACGAACTGCCCGGCCTGACTGCCCCAGCCACCCTGCAGCCCCCGGCCCCGGGTGATCCGGCGCATCACCCGGAAGAAGCCGAAGACCGACTCGTACAGCAGCTCGGCGATGGTGGCCACCAGGTCGAAGAGCGCACCGACGGCGGCCAGCGCCCTGATGCTGTCGTCACCCGGCCGGTACTTGCGCGGGACGCGACGGATCAGGTCGGTGAGCTGGATCTTGGCCACCGCGTGGATCTGCTCGCCCGGCTGGAGGTGCGGGGCGAACAGCGGGCGGTAGGACTCGCCGCCCAGCGGCCGCGGCTCGGTGTACGTGCTCATCCGAAGGCCTCCTCGACCCTGGTCTGCGGCACCCGGTAGGGCTTCGCGTGCTCGCCGCCGTCCAGCGCGCCGGTGGCCGCGTCGATCGCGGCGTCGTCCTTGGCCGCGTCGGTGAGTTCCCCGCCGAAGTCGCCCGCGCCGATGCCGAGCCCGACACCGGTGGCGATGCCGCCCTTGACCGCGCCGAAGCCGACCTTCACCGCCTGGGCGGTGGCGAACTCCCCGAGGGTACCGATGTTGGGGTTGGTCAGCAGGTCACGCGCGGTGCCGAAGCGGTTCCCGACGCCACCGATCTTGCGGACCGCCTTGGCCGCCTTGAGGCCCTCCCTGATGTTCTTGAAGGACTTCCCGGCGGTCTGGATCTTCCGGACCGCGTCCATCAGCTTGCCGAGGGTCGTGGCCAGCTTGCGGGAGACCGAGGCGATCCGCAGCACGTAGATCGACACCTCGGCCTCGACCACCAGCGCGTTGACCACGGTGGCGGCGCCCAGGGTGATGATGTCCACCAGGATCATCGCGGCCATGGTGGCGATCAGGACCTCGATCGCCTCCCGGATCAGCCCGATGACCAGGTTCTCGGCCAGCTCGCAGGCCTCGGCGGCCTGACTGATGATCTTCGCCGTCTCGTTCATGTCGGCGGCGGTGGCCTCGATGGCCTCGACCACCCTGCCCATGTGGCCGCCGAAGGCCGCGGAGGCCGCGCCCTCCCACTGGGTGGAGAGCGTCATGCCGCCCTCGCGCAGCTCGTTGGCGACCTCCTGCATGGCCTTCGCCTGGGCCTGCCACTCCTGCGCGGCGTTGGTGAGGGTCTCCAGCTCGCCGGTGACCTCCTCCAGCATGTCCATCAGCCCGAGGAAGTCCAGGGCTCCCTTGACGAACTCGTCCAGCCCGGCGTCCAGGCCCTCGGAGACCGGGTTGGTGAAGCTGGGCAGCGCCTCGAAGGGCGTGCTGACGAAGTCCCGGGTCCACTTGTACGCGGCACCGGCCTCGGCGAAGGAGACGTCCGTCCCGGGGATCACTGGCCGCCCCCGTAGACCGACGCGATGGCGACGTCGTGGTTGGCGTAGTTGTCGGCCGTGTCCTGGAGACCGCCGGCGGTGTCCGCCAGGATCTCGGTGAGGTCGGTGAGGTTCTCCCGCTCGGCCTCGGCGTGCTCCTGGTAGGCCTCGTACAGGTTCTGTGCGTCCGGCAGCTTGCCGAAGTCGTTGGAATTCAGCGACACCGAGGCGAGGCGGGACTGGATCTCGGCGATCCGTTCCGCCTGCGCCTCGACGAGTGCCGCGTACTGCCTGAGTGCGCCCGGTTCTACCCGGAAGCCCTTGTCCCCCATGGTGGTGCCCCTTGCTCCGTACTTGGCTGATCATCGTACTGATAGCCAGACGCCGTCCTGCGGGCAAGGGGTTTCACACCACCCGACTCAGAAGCCCCCGAAGTCCCCTCCACCACCGAAGTCCCCGCCGCCGCCACCGTCGAACCCGCCGTAGTCGGAGGGGTTGAAGTCGGCTCCGGAGGAGTCACCGCCCTCCCAGCCCGAACCGGCCGCACCGGTGTCCGCCCAGGCGGTGGACGGGGTGGCCAGCATCGAGCCGAGCGCCGTCCCCACCAGCAGGCCCGGCAGCATCCCGCCGCCGAAGTACCCGCCCGCCCACGGGCTGTAGGCCGGCCCGGCGTTCCAGTACGGCTCCCGGCCGTGCTCCGTCTGCACCGTGCGGATCTCCGGCTCCTGACCCGCCGTCAGCCGGGCCGCGTCGGCCGCGCAGACCGGTACCGAGCGGCGGGCCGCGCCCGCCGGGGCCCAGTCCGCGTCCTTCACCGAGGGGCCGTGCCGCGGGTCGAAGAAGCACGGCGGACGGCGGTCCGGCAGCGGCCGCTGCTCCCGACGGGCCGTCAGGGTGGCCAGCGCGAACCGGCCGTCGGCCAGCGCCTCCGTCACCGGGCGGACCTGGTCCGGGCGCTCGGCCCGGTCCATCTCCCGCTTGGCCCGGTCGTAGCAGTCCAGCGCGTGCGCGTAGTCCGCCCGCTGGGCGTCGTCCGCCTCCGGGGCGCCGGGGGCGAAGTCCAGCCGGTCCAGCTCCTCGCCGAAGGCCGTGATGTCCTCGTCCACCACCACCCGCAGCTGGGCCAGCTCGGCCCGCGCCTTCTCCGCCTTCTTCCGCTTCGACCGGCGCAGCAGCAGGAACCCCCCGCCGCCGGCCAGCGCCAGCAGCGCCACCGGCACCACGATCGCCGCCACCCCGACACCGCCGCCGGAGGAGGCCACGCCCTTGCCCTTCACCTGACCGAGCGCCTGCCCGGCGAAGTCGTCCAGGGTGCCGGCGATGTCGCCCGGGTGGGCCCGGAACGCCGCCCCGGAGATCGAGGCCGCCGCCGCGCCCGACAGCGCCGCCGGGTCCGAGAAGGCCTTGAACTCCTCGCCCCGCCAGATCGCGTAGACGCCCGTCACCCCGACCCTGGTCCGCAGGTCCTTGGCCGTCGTCAACGCCGGGTACTGCTCGTCCGCCGGGACCACGGCCACGAACACCGGCTTGTCGGCCGCCTTGATCCGCGCGGTCAGCGCGGCGGCCTGCCCGGCCGAGTACCGCCCGGCCATCGCCGGATCGACGTACACCTGACCCTGCTTCAGCGCCTTCGCCGCCTCCTCGATCCCCCCGGCGGCCACGGCGGGGCCGGCCGGCAGCAGCAGGACGAGGGCGGCCAGCAGCGCGGCGAGCAGGGCGACGACCGGAGCACGGCCCGGCCGGTGGAGCGCGAAGGTCCTCATGCTCCGAACCTACCCCCGGAAACCGGACATACCGCTCATCCCGGGGCATCCGGTCTCCCCCGCCGGTCGGGCCGGACACCACTCCTCCTACCGGTGGACCCCGGCGCCCGGCGGGCCCGGCATAGTTAGGGCTGATCAAGCACGTCCGCACCATCCACGATCGGAGCACCCGGTGATCCTGGGCCTCGTCACCGCCGTCGCGGCATCCGCCTGCTACGGCACCGGCTCGGTACTCCAGGCGGTCGGCTCACGCCGCTCCGCCCGCGAGGAGGCCGCCGCCAAGGGCCGCTCCGCCGGCGTCACCGAGCACGGCGGCCCCAACCTCTCCTCCACCGCCAAGGCCGCCGTCACCTGGGAGTTCATCCTCGGCACGGTGCTCGACCTGATCGGCTTCGGCCTCGGCGCCCTGGCCGCCCGGCTGCTCCCGCTCTTCCTCTCGCAGACCATCATCAGCGCCAACCTGGTGATCACCGCGGTGCTCTCCATCAAGCTGCTCGGCATCCGCCTCAAGCGCCCCGAGTGGGCCTCGATCGCCGTGCTCTGCGCCGCGCTGGTCCTGCTCGCCGTGGCGGCCGGCCCCGAGGGCGGCCACCACGCCGAGATGGCCGTCCACTGGTGGCTGCTCGGCGTCACCATCGCCCTGATCGTGATCGGTGCGGTGGTGGTCCGCCTGATGGGCGCCGGCGGCGCGATCGTGGCCGGCCTGCTCTCCGGCCTCGGCTTCGGCGCCCTCGGCGTCGGCGTGCGCATCCTGAACGGCGTCGAGCCCTTCGACCTGGTGAAGCTGCTCACCGACCCGGCCCTCTACGCCATCCTGGTCGGCGGCATCGGCGGGATGTACCTCCACACCGTCGCCCTGCAGATCGGCTCGGTCAACGGCGCCACCGCCGCCCTCGTGGTCGGCGAGACGGTGATCCCCGGCGCCGTCGGCGTCATCTGGCTCGGCGACTCCTCCCGGGCCGGCCTCGGCTGGCTGGCCGCCTTCGGCTTCGTCCTCGCCGTGGTCAGCGCCGTCGGCGTGGCCCACTACGGCCAGGGCGAACAGGACCTGACCGAGGACCAGGCCGTCGAACCCGAACTCACCAAGCGGGCCTGACCGGCCGGCGCGCTCCGCGGCCTCAGCGCGGAGCGCGCTGGCACTTCGGGCAGAAGTAGCTCGACCGGTTCATCCACGGCTCCCGCCGCATCGCGGTCCCGCACCGCCGGCACGGCTCGCCCTCCCGCCCGTACGCGTCCAGCTCCCGGGCGAAGTACCCGCTCTCGCCGTTCACGTTGACGTACAGGCTGTCGAAGGTGGTGCCGCCAACCGCCAGCGCCGCGCCCATCACGTCACGGGCGTGCTCCAGCAAGGTCCGCACCTGAGGGCGGGTCAGGGTCGAGGTGGCCCGCTCGTAGTGCAGCTTGGAGCGCCAGAGCGACTCGTCGGCGTAGATGTTGCCGACCCCGCTGATCAGCGTCTGGTCGAGCAGCGCCCGCTTCACGGTGGTCCGCTTGGTGCGCAGCGCGGTGACGAACAGCTCGTCGTCGAAGCGCTCGTCCAGCGGGTCGCGGGCGATGTGCCGGATGGAGAGCGGGGTGGACTCCGGGTCCCCCGGCTCGGCCTCCTCCACCGCCAGCCCGCCGAAGGTCCGCTGGTCGACGAAGCGCAGCTCGCGCCCGCCGTCGGTGAACCGCAGCCGCACCCGCAGGTGGGTCTCGTCCGGCACCGCCGGGTCCTGGACCAGCAGTTGGCCGCTCATCCCGAGGTGCCCGATCAGCGCCTGGTCGCCGCCGAGCGGCACCCAGAGGTACTTGCCCCGGCGCTGCGGGTCGCCCAGGGTCGCGCCGGTCAGCCGGGCGGCGAACTCGTCGGCCCCGCCGGGCTGGCGGCGGACGGCGCGCGGGTGCAGCACCTGCGCCTCGGCCACGGTGCGGCCGGCGGCCCAGCGGGCCAGGCCGCGCCGGACCACCTCTACTTCGGGGAGCTCGGGCACGGGGCCGCCTCTACGTGACGAAGGGTCAGCTGCTGGAGGTGCTACCGGGGTTGAGCTGGTCGGCGTACTTGGCCTTGATGGCCCGCCAGGCGCTCTCGGCGGCCTTCTGCTCGGCTTCCTTCTTCGAGCGGCCACTGCCCTGCCCGAAGTCCTCGCCGGCCACCCGGGCGGTCGCACTGAAGGTCTTCTCGTGGTCCGGCCCGGATTCGGCGACCACGTACTCCGGCACTCCGATGCCCACCGTGGCGGTGAGCTCCTGGAGGCTGGTCTTCCAGTCCAGGCCCGCGCCCAGCTGAGAGGACTCCTCGATCAGCGGGTCGAACAGGCGGTGGACGAAGTCGGTCGCGGCGTCCAGCCCCTGGTCCAGGTAGATGGCGCCGATGACGGCCTCGACGGTGTCCGCGAGGATCGAGGACTTGTCCCGGCCGCCGGTGCCCTCCTCGCCCTTGCCCAGGCGGATGAAGGCGCCGAGCTCCAGGCCCCGGCCGACCTCGGCCAGCGCGCGGGAGTTGACCACAGCGGCGCGCAGCTTGGCCAGGGTGCCCTCGGCGACCTCCGGGTGGAGGCGGTAGAGGGTGTCCGTGACGACCAGCCCGAGCACCGAGTCACCGAGGAACTCGAGGCGCTCGTTGGTCGGCAGCCCACCGTTCTCGTAGGCGAAGCTGCGGTGGGTGAGGGCACGCACCAGAAGGGCGCGCTCGAGCGTGTACCCGAGGCGCCCTTCCAGGACGTCGTATTCGGTCGAAGCCGGACCGCCGGCCTTGCTCCCGTTGGCAGGAGCCGACTTGCGGGTGGAAATGCTCTCCGACATCGATCCGTGCACCCCGCCGATCAGACCGAGAGGACCTGGCGACGGTTGTACGTGCCGCAGCTCGGGCACGCGATGTGGCCCAGCTTCGGCTCGTGGCAGCGGTCGCACGCCACGAGGGCCGGAACGACGGCCTTCCAGTTGGACCGGCGGTGGCGCGTGTTGCTGCGCGACATCTTCCGCTTCGGAACAGCCACGGCTACTTCTCCTGGTTCTCGGCGAGACCCTCACGGGTACCGCTGGTCTTGATCCCGTCACCCTCGTCGCCAGGGGCGGCGGAGAGTCCCTGCAGAGCCGCCCACCGGGGGTCGGCGGCATCGTGGTGGTGAGCCGGGTCGTCGCTCAGGCGCGCTCCGCATTCGGAACACAGGCCCAGGCAGTCTTCCTGGCACACCGGCTGCAGCGGCAGTGCGAGCACCACCGCGTCACGCAGCACCGGCTGGAGGTCGAAGAAGTCGCCCTCCAGACGGTAAGTCTCGTCCTCGGAGTCCTCGTCGAGGTCCTCCGCGCCGGCGGTCCGGGCGCGGTGACGCTCGTCGGACTCCGGGTAGTAGTACAGCTCCTGGAAGTCGACCTCCAGGTCGTCCTCCACCGGCTCCAGGCAGCGCACGCACTCGCCCTCGACGTGGGCGGTCGCGGTGCCGGTCACCAGCACGCCCTCGACCACCGACTCCAGGCGGATGTCCAGCTCGATCTCGCTGCCGGCCGGGACGCCGATGACGTCCTCGATGCCGAGGTCGGCGGGCGCCGGCAGGGTGCGGGAGACCTTGCGCAGCGAGCCCGCGCGACGACCGAGCTCATGCGTGTCGAACACGAGCGGGTCGCGGTGGTCGAGGCGGTTCAAGGTGTCCTGACTTCCTGCTGGCGGCACGCACTACCTGCGCGGCGCGGATCGGTTCTGGTCGGCGGCTTCCAGGCAGCCGAACGGGCCCAGCTCTGGAGCGGCCGGAGTGGTCAGACTACCGGACACTCCGGCCTGGCCCAACTTCGCCTTCCGTTCACCGACCGCCGAGCTCCCGGAGCCTGGTCATGTCGATCATGCTGGTGTCGAAGAAGCTGGTCTCGTCCAGACTCGCCTGCTGCTGGGGCATCTGCTGCGGGACCTGCTGCTGGGGCACCTGCTGCTGCGGGTAGCCGTAGGCGTCGTACTGCTGCTCCTGGCCCTGGTACGCGGCGGGCTGCTGGTAGCCGCCGTACGCGGGGTCGAAACCCTGGGTCTGGTAGCCGGGCTGGGGCTGCTGCGGGTAGCCGTACGGGTCCGCCGGGGACTGCCCGGCCGGGTCGTAGCCGCCGCCGTAGACCTCGGCGTACTGGCCGGCCCCGTACTGGCCCTCCTCCGGGGCCTGCCAGCCGGCCGCCGCGGGGGTGGGCTCGGGCCAGCTCTGCTGCTGCGGGACCTCGGCCTTGTACCAGGGCTGCTCCTCCTCGTCGGCGAAGCCCGCCGCGACCGCCTCGGCCCGGTTCTTGAGCTGCTGGGCCTGGTCGGCGGCGGCCAGGTAGGCGCCCAGCTCGTCGATCGGGGCCTTGCCGAGGAGCTTGTCGCGGCCCTTGCCGACGGCCTCCAGGGTCTTGCTGAGCACCGTCTCCAGGGTGGCGAGCTTCACGTCGACGTACTCGTCGACCTCGGGGCTCGGGCTGACCCGGGAGCGGAACTCCTCGCCGTCCTGGGCCTCCTCGTCGAAGGGCTGCTCGAAGACACTGGCGTCGCCGCGCAGCTTCTGCCGGCCGCGGCCGACGGCGCCCAGCGTCTTGGTGAGCACCACCTCGAAGTTGGCCAGCTTGGAGTCGACGTAGTCGTCCGCCTCGCTGCGCTTGGTCTCGACCTCGGCCCGGGCCTCGGCCAGGATGCGGTCGGCCTCGGCCTGGGCGCGCAGGACCACCTCGGTGTCGGAGACGATCGAGCCGCGCTCGTCGTGCGCGCCGCGGATGATCTGGTCGGCCTGCGCCTGGGCGTCCGCCACCACCTGCTCGTGGTCGGCCATCACCGACTGGGCCTGGGCGAGTTCGGCGGGCAGCGCGTCGCGGAGCTGCTGGAGCAGGCCGACCAACTCGGCCCGGTTCACCACGCAGGACGCCGACATGGGCATCGAGCGGGCGTTCTCCACCGCCGCGACGATCGCGTCGAGTCTGTTCTGCACGTCCACGGGGCTTCGTCTTTCCGTGTGCCGCCGGGCTGCGGCGGAGGCAGCGCCCCACGGCACGGCATCGCCATCGGGCAGGAGTAACAGACTGTACGGCCAGAGCGGGCGCAGCTCACAACGCCGGTGTCACTGCCGGGAAGGAATGTGACGCTTCGCCAGCTCTGTCCGGTTTCGGGCCGGCCTCACTTGTTCCGTTCGGCGATCCGCTCGACCAGCCGGCGGTTGACGCCCTCGGGCAGCAGGTGGGAGACGTCGCCGCCGTAGGAGGCGACCTCCTTGACCAGGCTGGAGGAGAGGAAGCTGTAGGTCGGCGAGGTCGGCACGAACAGCGTCTCGACGCCGGTCAGGCCGTGGTTCATCTGGGCCATCTGCAGCTCGTAGTCGAAGTCGCTGACCGCCCGCAGGCCCTTGATGATCGCCGGGATGCCGCGGTCCCGGCAGAAGTCCACCAGCAGGCCGAGGTGGGCCTCGATCTCGATGTTGCCGAGGTGGGCGGTGGTCTCCCGGATGAGTTCGATCCGCTCCTCGACGGTGAACATGCCCTGCTTGTTCTTGTTGATCAGCACCGCGACGTGCACCACGTCGTAGAGCTTGGAGGCCCGCTCGATGATGTCGAGGTGGCCGTTGGTGATCGGGTCGAACGAACCCGGGCAGACCGCTCGGCGCATGGCGTGGACTCCCTTGAGGGACAGGGTGGGTGGGGGGACTACCGGCCCTCGACGTCGTCGTCGGGGCCGGAGGCGGCGCGACCGTACCAGAGGGTTCCCTCGCCGTACCGCCGCGAACGCACCGGCTCGAAGCCCTCGGGCCAGCCGAACTCGCCGCCCCTGGTGCTGCGTTCCACGGTGACGAGTACGTCCTCGTCGAGCCAGCCCCCGGCCAGGAGTGTGATCAGCATCTCCCGCACCTCGTCGTCCGTGACGGAGTACGGCGGATCCAGGAAGACCAAGTCGTAGGGCGCCTGTGGCGCCTGACCCGCGATCACCCGCTCGGCCCTGTCGGCGCGGACCTCGGCCCCCGGGAGCGCGATGGTCCTCACGTTCTCCCGGATCACCCGGGCGGCGGAGGCGTCCGCCTCGACCAGCAGCACGTGCTCGGCGCCGCGGCTCAGCGCCTCCAGGCCTACCGCGCCCGATCCGCCGAACAGGTCGAGCATCCGGGCTCCGTGCAGGGTGCCGCGCAGCGCCTGGAGGGTGGAGAACATCGCCTCCCGGGCCTTGTCCGAGGTCGGGCGGGTGGTCCGGCCGGGCGGGACGGCGAGGCGGCGGCCTCCGGCGGTGCCGGCGATCACGCGGGTCATGAGGTGGGGCGGTCCTCTCGTGGGAAGGCGTGACCACCACCTAACCACGAGCGGGGCGCGGGGAACTGTTCGGCCGACCCACTACCGCCGTAGTGGGTCGGCAGCGCAGTTCCCCGCGCCCCCGGGATTACGAGCCCTCGCCCCCGACGATGGCCGGGGAGGCGTAGCGGGACCAGGAGAGGCAGCCGTCGGGCGGGCAGTACTCGGGCTTGCGCGGGTCGTGGCCGAGCTCGCGGAGCTTGGTGCGGACGGAGTCGGGCGTGCGGCCGAAGCGGGCGGCGATCCGGGCGATGGTCTCGCCCTCGTGGAAGCGGCGGGTCAGCTCCTCCTCGTGCTGGGGCACCCAGGGGGCGCCGTGGCCGGGGTAGAGCTCGCGGAGCACGTCGCGGTCGGGGATGGGCTCGGAGACGTCGGCGACGATGGCCAGGGCGCGGAGGGCCCGGTTGAGCGCGATCCGCAGGTTGGCCACCTCCTCGACCGGCAGGCGCAGCTTGCCCGAGGCGAGCGGGCTGGCGGCCGCCCCCTCACGCCAGCCGGTCAGGGTGAGGGTGACCTCGCGGTCGTCCTCGCTGGCCAGCTCGATGCGGAAGACCTTGTCGCCCAGCGGAAGCTCGTTGAGATGACGGAATGCCAAGGCAGAACCCCCAGGTGTCGTGCCAGGTACGCACCTTGGGGGTGCGCCCTGAACAACTCCTATTCTGCCGTGGACCACTGACAATTCCGGGGGCCCAAGAGCCGTGCGGAGCTGGGGAGTTAGCCCTTTTCGAGGTACTCCGCGCGGTCCTCGTCGAGCAGGCTCTCCAGGGCGGTGCGCAGCTCCGGATGGGCCGTCAGGTCAGGGTCCTCGGCGACCAGCCGGGCGGCCTCCTCGCGGGCGGTGGCGATGACCTCCTCGTCCTCCAGGACGGAGAGCACCTTGAGCGAGGACTTCACGCCGGACTGGGCCTGGCCGAGCACGTCGCCCTCGCGGCGCTGCTCCAGGTCGATCCGGGAGAGCTCGAAGCCGTCCAGGGTGCCGGCCACCGCGTCGAGGCGGGCCCGGGCGGAGGAGCCGGCGGGCATGTCGCTGACCAGCAGGCAGAGCCCGGCGGCGGAGCCGCGGCCGACCCGGCCACGGAGCTGGTGGAGCTGGGAGACACCGAAGCGGTCGGCGTCCATGATCACCATGGCGGTGGAGTTCGGCACGTTGACGCCGACCTCGATCACGGTGGTGGCCACCAGCACGTCCACCTCGCCCGCCGCGAACCGCCGCATCACGTCGTCCTTGGCCTCGGGCGCCAGCCGCCCGTGCAGGATCTCCACCCGCAGGCCCGCCAGCGGGCCCTTGGTGAGCATCTGCGCCGTCTCCACCACGGCCAGCGGGGGCCTGCGCTCGTCGCTCGCGGCGCCCACGTCCTCCGGGTCGTCGGAGACGGGCTTGCGCTTCTTCTTGGCCGGCGCGTCCTCGGGCTCGTCACCGATCCGCGGGCAGACCACGTACGCCTGGTGCCCCTTGCCGACCTCCTCGCGGACCCGCTCCCAGGCCCGGGCCAGGAAGTTGGGCTTCTCCAGCGCGGGCACCACGTGGGTGGAGATCGGCGAGCGGCCGGCCGGGAGCTGGTCCAGGACGGAGGTCTCCAGGTCCCCGAAGACCGTCATCGCCACGGTGCGCGGGATCGGGGTGGCGGTCATCACCAGCAGGTGCGGGGGCTGGCTGCCCTTGGCGCGCAGCGCGTCCCGCTGCTCGACGCCGAACCGGTGCTGCTCGTCCACCACCACCAGGCCGAGGTCCAGGAAGGTGACCTTGTCCTCGATCAGCGCATGGGTGCCGATGGCGATCCCGGCGTCCCCCGTGACCATGTCCAGCAGCGCCTGCCGGCGCGCGGCGGTGCCCATCGACCCGGTCAGCAGCACCACCTTGGTGCCCAGGTCCGAGCCGCCGAGCATGCCGCCCTCGGCCAGGTCGCCCATCATCTCGACGATGGAGCGGTGGTGCTGCTGGGCCAGCACCTCGGTGGGCGCGAGCAGCACCGCCTGGCCGCCGGCGTCCACCACGGCGAGCATGGCGCGCAGCGCGACCAGGGTCTTGCCGGAGCCGACCTCGCCCTGGAGCAGCCGGTGCATCGGGTGCTCGGTGGCCAGGTCGGCGAAGATCTCGGCCGACACCTTCTGCTGACCCTCCGTCAGGGTGAAGGGCAGCCGGGCGTCGAAGGCGGCCAGCACCCCGTCGGCGGAGGGGCGGCGGGCCACCGCGGGCAGCGCGGAGTCCGCGGCCCGGCGCTGGGCCAGGGCCACCTGGAGGACGAACGCCTCGTCCCAGCGCAGCCGCTCCTGGGCGCGCTCCTTCTCGGCCTGGTTGCGCGGGCGGTGGATCAGCTCCAGCGCCTCGGGGAGCGGGATCAGGCCGTGCTTGTCGCGCAGCTCGGCGGGGAGCGGTTCGCCGACCTCGGCCAGGTGCTTGTCGAGCCCCAGCTCGACGCAGAGCTGGAGCTTCCAGCTGGGCATCTGGGCGCTGGCCGGGTAGACCGGGATCAGCCGGCCCGCGAACCGGCCGGCCGCCTCGCCGCCCTCCTCACCGTCGATCAGTTGGTAGTCCGGCGAGGCGAGTTGGCGCTTGCCGTTGAAGACGCCGACCTTCCCGGCGAACAGGCCCTGGGTGCCGGGGCGGAGGTCCTTCTGCCGCCAGCCCTGGTTGAAGAACACCAGGCTGAGCCGGCCCCGCCCGTCGGTGACCACCACTTCGAGGCGGTCCCCCTTGCGGGCCTTGAACGGGATCAGGGTGACCTTCTCGACCCGGGCCAGCACGGTGACGTGCTCGTCGATCTCCAGCTCGTCGAGGCTGGTGAGCTGGCCCCGTTCCACGTACTTGCGCGGGTAGTGGTGCAGCAGGTCGCCGACCGTGCGCAGCTTGAGGCTGTCGGCCAGCACCTTGGCGGTGCGGTCGCCGACCAGCTTGGTCAGGGATTCGTCGAGTGCGCCCACCGTCCCTATTGGACACCACCACGGCGACAACACGGAGCGCCCCGCCTGGGAGCGCCCCGCAGGGGCGCGAGGAACTGCGCGCGGGGGGACGGCACCACGTGCAACTGGCTCGCATGCCCCGATCCGGCGCTGGGCCGCCTTCCGTACTCGCGCAGTTCCTCGCGCCCCTGAGGTCGCTGCCCTACCGCGCGCGGTCCTACTCGACCCCGATGAGCAGCGGGACCGCCTGCTGCCCCCCGTCGTAGCGGACGGTGTCGACCTCGGGGCGTTGGCGGCGGGCGTGGGCGTCGAGGCGTTCGGCCAGCCCGGGCGGGGCGCCCTCGCCGAGGACCAGGGTGACGAGCTCGCCGCCGGCGGCGAGCATCCGGCCGAGGACCTCCTCGCCGATGTCCGCGAGGTCGGTGCCGATGGCGACCACGTCGCCGTCGATCAGGCCGAGCACGTCCCCGGCCTGGCAGACCCCGGCCATGGTCCAGGACTCCCCCTCCGCGACGACGAGTTCCGCGTACCGGGTGGCCCCCGCCGCCGAGGTCATCGCGACCACGTCCTCGTCGAAGCGCCGCGCGGGCTCGTGCACGGCGAGCGCCGCCAGCCCCTGCACCGGCGAACGGGTGGGCAGCACGGCGATCCGCACGCCCTCCTGCCGGAGCTGGTCGGCGGCGGCACCCGCCGCGGCCCGCAGCTCGGGGTCGTTGAGCAGCAGCACCACCTCGTGCGCGCCGCACCGCCGCGCGGCGGCGGCGAGTTCGGCGCTGGCGGGCGGCCGGTCCGGGTCGGCGAGCAGCACGTGGGCGCCGGCCTGTTCGCAGAGTTCGGCCAGCCCGGGGCCGGTGACCACGCTGAGCACGGCCCGGGCGGCGACGGCCTCCCGGTCGGAGCGGTCGGCCCCGGCTCCGGCGCGGGCGGCGGCCTCGGCGAAGTGGGTGATCCGGATCTGGTACGGCCGTCCGGCCCGCACGCCTGCCTCGACCGCGGCCCCGGCGTCGTCCACGTGGACGTGGACGTTCCACAGGCCGTCACCGCCGCCCACCACCAGGGAGTCCCCGAGCGCGCCCAGTTCGCGCCGCAGCTCGGGCAGCGCCTCGTCGGGAGCGTCGAGCAGGTAGATGACCTCGAAGGCGGGGTGGCCCGGGCCGGGCGGCCGCTGGTGGCCCTCGCAGCCGGGGGCGGGGCGCAGCCCGTGGTCCTGACGGAGTGCGACCGGGCCCATCGGGGTCTTCCCGGCGACCGCGTCGGCCAGGGCGCCCAGCACGGCGACCAGTCCGCGGCCGCCCGCGTCGACCACGCCCGCCTCGGCGAGCACCGGCAGCTGGCCGGGGGTGCGCAGCAGCGCCTGCCGGGCGGCCCGGTAGGCGGTGTCGGCGGTTCCGGTGAGCCCGTCCCGGCCGTCGCCGTCCTCGGCCGCCGTCGCCGCCGCGGCGGCGACGGTGAGCAGCGTGCCCTCGACCGGCTCGGCGACGGCCTGGTAGGCGGAGTCGGCGGCCCGGCGCAGGGCCTTGCCGAGGTTGGCGGGTTCGCCGCCGTGGGCGAGGACCTCGGCGAGGCCGCGCAGCCACTGGGCGAGGATGACGCCGGAGTTGCCCTGGGCGCCGATCAGGGCGCCGCGGGCGAGCAGGGCGGTGGCCTCGGCCAGGCCGCTCTCGGCGGGGCCCTGTTCGAGCGCCTCGGCGGCGGACTCGACGGTCAGGTAGAGGTTGGTGCCGGTGTCGCCGTCCGGTACGGGGTAGACGTTGAGGGCGTCGATCTCCTCGCGGGCCTGACCGAGGGCGGTCAGCGCGAGGCGGCTCCAGGTGCGGACGGTGGTGGCGTCTAGCGTGGCCGGCACCTGGCTCCTCCGGATGAACGCGACGGAAAGAATGGGGCGATGCTGGCAGGTTATCCGGCGAACGGGCCGGTGGGTGCCGGTGACCGGCGGGACGATCATGGGCCGGGCCGTGGTAGTTTCGTTGAGCGGGAGTGCTCGTTGTATGCTCTCCCGGTTGCCTGGAACAACCCGGGCGCACCCCTTGAACCGGCTCGGTCCACGTGAGTGGCCCTGGTCGCTCAGCCGGGGTTTTCGAACGTAAATGATCTGAAGTCTTGGAGTGACTCCTGTGGCTGCCAACTGCGACGTCTGCGGCAAGGGGCCGGGCTTCGGCAACAGCATCTCCCACTCGCACCGCCGTACCCCCCGTCGTTGGAACCCCAACATCCAGACGGTTCGTGCGACGGTCGGTCGGACGCCGAAGCGGCTCAACGTCTGCACCTCGTGCATCAAGGCCGGTAAGGTCTCGCGCTGACGCGCAGACCGGTTAGCCGGTCCTCCAGATCGCCGATTCGCCCTAGGGCGGGTCGGCTTTCTGTCTTTCCCGCCCGAACGGCGGAACGGAAGGGCGGGCCCTCGGGCCCGCCCTTCCGCGCGTCTCAGGAACGCCAACGCCAGGCGTGGTCCACCGGGCCGATGCCCGCGCCGAGCGCGAAGCCACCGCGGATCGCGCCGGTGATGTAGTCCTTGGCCGCGGCCACCGCCTCCGGCATCTCCGCGCCCTTGGCCAGCTCGGCGGCGATCGCGCTGGCCAGCGTGCAGCCGGTGCCGTGGGTGTGCCGGTTGTCCAGGCGGGGAGCCCGGTACCAGTGCCGGGAGCCGTCGGCCCCGGCCAGCAGGTCGGCCGCCTCGCCCTCCAGGTGACCGCCCTTGACCAGCACCCACCGCGGCCCGTGCCCGAGCAGCGCCTCGGCGGCGGCGTCCATGTCCCGCTCGCCGGCCACCTCGATGCCGGTGAGCTGGGTCACCTCGTGCAGGTTGGGCGTGGCGAGGGTGGCGACCGGCAGCAGCCTCTCCCGGACGGTGGCCACCGCCTCGGCGGCGAGCAGCGCGTCGCCGTGCTTGGAGACGCCGACCGGGTCGACCACCACCGGGGCGCCGACCCCGGCGAGCAGTTCGGCGACGGTCTCCACCAGTTCCACCGAGGCGAGCATGCCGGTCTTCACCGCCTGCACCCCGATGTCGTCCACCACGCTGCGGAACTGGGCCCGGACCGCCTCGGCCGGGAGCTCCCAGTAGCCCTGGACGCCGACCGAGTTCTGGGCGGTGACGGCGGTGATCACGCTCATGCCGTGCACGCCGAGCGCGAGCATCGCCTTGAGGTCGGCCTGGATGCCGGCGCCGCCGCCGCTGTCGGATCCGGCGATGGTGAGTACGCGAGGAGGAGCAACCATGGGCGCCAACCTACCGAACCCGCCTCACAGCACCGCTTCGGACTCCGCCCAGCGGTCCTCGGGGACGGTCTTCAGCTGCTGGACGGCCTCGGCGACCGGGACCAGCTCGATGTCGGTGCCGCGCAGCGCGGTGAAGTGCCCGAAGGCGCCCTTGTGGACGGCCTCCACCGCGTGCCAGCCGAAGCGGGTGGCCAGTACCCGGTCCCGGGCGGTCGGGGTGCCGCCGCGCTGGGTGTGGCCGAGGATGACCGGCCGGGCCTCCTTGCCGAGCAGGTTCTCCAGCTCGATGGCCAGTCGGTTGCCGATCCCGCCGAAGGTCTGGTGGCCGTACTGGTCCACCGTGCCGTGGTCGAAGCGGAGCGTGCCGGGCGCCGGCTTGGCGCCCTCGGCGACGGCGATGATGGCGAACTTCTTGCCGCGCCGGAAGCGCTCCTCGATCATCCGGGAGACGGCCTCGATGTCGAAGGCCTTCTCCGGGATCAGGATGCCGTGGGCGCCGGCGGCCATCCCGGCGGTCAGCGTGATCCACCCGGTGTGACGGCCCATCAGCTCGACCACCATCACCCGCTGGTGGGACTCGGCGGTGGTCTTCAGCCGGTCGATCGCCTCGGTGGCCACGTGCACGGCGGTGTCGAAGCCGAAGGTCACGTCGGTGGCGTCGATGTCGTTGTCGATGGTCTTCGGGACCCCGACCACCGGCAGGCCGGCGTCGCTGAACATCCGGGCGGCGGTCAGCGTGCCCTCGCCGCCGATGGCGATCAGCGCGTCGATGCCGATCTTCTCGGCCAGCTCGTGGGCGTTCTCCACCGCCCACTGGATGCGCTCGCGCTGCACCCGGGCGGAGCCCAGGATGGTGCCGCCCAGGGTGAGCAGGCCGGTGACGTCGTCGTGCGAGACCGGGCGGGCCCGGCCCTCGATCAGGCCGAGGAAGCCGTCCTCGATGCCGATGATCTCGTCGCCGTGCACGTCGGTGCCCCGGTGCACCACCGAGCGGATCACCGCGTTGAGGCCGGGGCAGTCCCCGCCGCTGGTCAGGACACCGATGCGCATGGGGGTGTGCTCTCCCGCCGGGTTAGTCGGATTCTCGTACGAGCCGGACAACACCCAACGAAACGGACATTGCCGACGGGCTCACACTATCCGCCCGCCCCGCCCCGACCGGAATTCCCGCGCCTGACGGAGGATCAGTCCTCCGACGCGAAGTGGTCCCAGCCGCCCGCCCGGTCCCACGGCGCGCCGTCCACCGTCACCACCCCGCCCCGCCCCGGACTGGCCGGGCGGACCACCTCGCCCACCACCCGCCAGCGGGCGGGCAGTTGGACGGAGGACGGGAAGGTGGCCACGATCGCGTGGTCCTCGCCGCCGGAGAGCACCCAGACCAGCGGGTCGATGCCGACCGCCTGGCCGATGTCCGCCATCTGGGCCGGCACGTCGAAGTCGGCCGCCCGCAGGTCGATGTCCACCCCGCTGGCCCGGGCCACGTGGCCGAGGTCGGCCACCAGGCCGTCGCTGACGTCGATCATCGAGGTGGCGCCGAGGTCGGAGCCGGCCGGGCCGGCGTGGTACGGCGGCTCGGGGCGGCGGTGCGCCTCCACGAAGGCGCGCGGCGAGCGGAAGCCCCGGGCCAGCACCGAGAGACCGGCGGCGGACCAGCCCAGCCAGCCGGTGACCGCGACCACGTCACCGGTCCTGGCGCCCGAACGGGTCACCGGGGCGCGGCCCTGGAGGTCGCCGAGCGCGGTGATGGCCAGCGTGATGGTGTCCCCGCGCACCACGTCACCGCCGACCACGGTGGCCCCGGCCACCTGGCACTCGTCCCGCAGACCGTCCATCAGCTCGGTGGCCCAGGTGGTGGGCAGGTCGGCGGGGGCCACCAGGCCGAGCAGTATCGCGGTGGGCACCGCGCCCATCGCGGCGATGTCGGCGAGGTTCTGGGCGGCGCACTTGCGGCCCACGTCGTAGGCGGTGGACCAGTCACGGCGGAAGTGCCGGCCCTCGATCAGCACGTCGGTGGTGGCCACCACCCGGCCGTCCGGCGCCTTCACCACGGCGGCGTCGTCGCCCGGCCCGAGCTCCACCGCCGGGGTCATCGGCAGCCGGGCGGTGAGCTCCCTGATGAGTCCGAACTCGCCGAGCTCGCCCACGGTCCCCTGCATCTGCCGTCCTCTCGCCACTGTGCCCGGTCGCCCCGTCCGCCCGCAGCGTACGCCCTCCGGGGGCTCCCCAGCGGCGGGGGTCAGCGGTAGCGTGGTGATCAGACTCCCCGGTCCGTCCGCCCCGCTCTGGAGGTCCCCCGTGGTACAGGCATACATCCTGATCCAGACCGAGGTCGGCAAGGCGACCGCCGTCGCCCAGGAGATCAAGAAGATCCAGGGCGTGGTCTCCGCCGAGGACGTCACCGGCCCCTACGACGTGATCGTCCGGGCCGAGGCCTCCACCATCGACGAGCTGGGCCGCCTGGTGGTCGCCCAGGTCCAGCAGATCGAGGGCATCACGCGCACCCTCACCTGCCCGGTGGTCAACCTGTAAGCCTGGCTACCATCACCGGGTGAGCCGATTCAGCAGCCTCCCCGCCACCGTCCGCTGGGGCGTGCCACCCGCCGCCCTGCTGACCTGCGTGGGGCTGCTCGGCTGGAGCTGGAGCCTGCCCCAGGACGTCGAGCCGCCGAAGCCCCGGGCGGGCGAGGTCGGGTACTGCGAGGCGCTGGACCGCGCCCTGCCGGACACCCTGATGGGCCACAGGCGTGACGACCCGTCACCCTCCTCGCCCTTCACCGCCGCCTGGGACAGTTCGGGGCGCACGGTGCTGCGCTGCGGCGTCGAGCGCCCCGCGTACCTGAACGCCTACGTGGAGGACAACTCGCTCAAGGGCCCCGAGGTGAACGACGTCCAGTGGGGCATGGCCCCGGACGGCAAGGGCGGCTACCGCTTCGCCACCACCCAGCGGGCCGTCTACGTCGAGGTGACCGTCCCCGGGGATGCCTACCGGAACTACGCCGATCCGCTCAGCTCACTGACTGACGCGATCAAAGCGAGCATTCCGGAGGGCATCCCCTCCCGGGCCGCCTAGCGCAGGCCGGTCGAACGGCTGAGCGCGGCGGTCAGCAGACGGTCGATCAGCTCCGGGTACGGCAGGCCGGTGGCCTCCCACATCTTCGGGTAGGCCGAGATGGGGGTGAAGCCGGGCATGGTGTTGATCTCGTTCACCACCCAGCTGCCGTCCTCCAGCAGGAAGAAGTCGACCCGGGCCAGGCCCTCGCAGCCGAGCGCCTCGAAGGCCGCCACCGCCTGCCGCCGGATCTCGGCCAGCTCGGACTCCGTCAGCTTGGCCGGGATCTCGACCTCGGAGGAGTCGATGTACTTGGCCTCGAAGTCGTAGAACTCGTAGCCGCCGCCGACGTGCACCTCGGCCGCCACGCTGGCGCGCGGGCCGTCCTCGAACTCCAGCACCGCGCACTCGATCTCACGGCCCGTCACCCCGAGCTCCACGATCACCTTGGGGTCGTGGCGGCGCGCCTCGTCGATCGCGGCGTCCAGGTCGGCCAGGTCCTTGACCTTGGTGATGCCGATGCTGGAGCCGGCCCGGCAGGGCTTGACGAACAGCGGCAGGCCGAGCGCGGCGATCCGCTCGCGGGCGGCGGCGCGGCCCTCCTCGGTCTCCCAGTCGCGCGGGCGGACCACGGTGTAGCGGCCGACCCCGATGCCGTGCGACTCCAGGATCCGCTTGGTGAACTCCTTGTCCATCCCGGCGGCGCTGGCCAGCACGCCGGAGCCGACGTACGGCACCCCGGAGAGCTCCAGCAGCCCCTGGATGGTGCCGTCCTCGCCCCACGGGCCGTGCAGCAGCGGCAGCACCACGTCCACCTCGCCGAGCACCTTGGGCGCGGCGCCGGGCTCGCTCCAGACCACCTCGCGGCTGGCCGGGCTGCCCGGCAGCGCGACCTGGCCCTCGGCGGACTCGGCGATGCCGTCCACGTCGGGGAGCTTCCCGTCGGTGATGGCCATCCGGCCCGGCTCGTCGCCGACCAGGGCCCAGCGGCCCTCATGGGTGATGCCGATCGGCAGCACCTCGTACTTGCTCCGGTCGATCGCCCGGAGCACGCTGGCGGCCGTGACGACCGAGACACCGTGCTCGGAGCTGCGTCCGCCGAAGACGATCGCAACGCGCGGCTTGGCCGCGTTCGGGGAGGTCTGTTCGATGCTCATATCGCATTTGAGACTACCGTGCGGATGTTTCGCCACAGGACACCCGCACGGTGTCGGATCGTCGGCCCCCGGCGGCGTCCGGCCTACCGCCGTTCGGGCTTGGCCGCGCGGGCCATCAGCCCGGCCAGCACCTCCTGGGTCGGCCGCCCGTGGTGCACCACGTCCACCACGGCCTCCACGATCGGCATGTCGACCCCGTGGCGGCGGCCCAGGTCGAGCACCGACTCGCAGGACTTGACGCCCTCGGCGGTCTGCTTGGTCGCGGCGACGGTCTGCTCGACCGTCATGCCGCGGCCGAGGTTGAAGCCGAAGGTGTGGTTGCGGGAGAGCGGGGAGGAGCAGGTGGCCACCAGGTCGCCCATGCCGGCCAGGCCGGCGAAGGTGTACGGGTCGGCGCCCAGGGTGAGGCCGAGCCGGGTGATCTCGGCCAGGCCGCGGGTCATCAGGGTGGCCTTGGTGTTGTCGCCCAGGCCCATGCCGTCGGCCATGCCGACCGCCAGGCCGATCACGTTCTTGACCGCGCCGCCGAGCTCGCAGCCGACCACGTCGGTGGAGGTGTACGGGCGGAAGTAGGGGGTGTGACAGGCCGTCTGGAGCCGCTTGGCGACGGCCTCGTCGGCGCAGGCGACCACCGAGGCGGCGGGCTGCTTGTCGGCGATCTCCCGGGCCAGGTTGGGCCCGCTGATCACCGCGACCCGGGCCGGGCCGACCCCGGCGACCTCCTGGATCACCTCGGACATCCGCTTGGTGGTGCCGAGTTCGACGCCCTTCATCAGCGAGACCAGCACCGTCCGCTCGTCGAGCAGCGGGGCCCAGTCGGCCAGGTTCTGACGGAGCGTCTGGGACGGCACCGCCAGCACCGCGAAGTCCGCCCCGGCCAGCGCCTCGGCCGGGTCGGTGGTGGCGCGGACGTTGGCCGGCAGCGGGGTGTCCGGCAGGTAGTCCGGGTTGACGTGGGTGGTGTTGATGGCGTCCACCAACTCCTTGCGGCGGCCCCAGAGGGTCACCTCGCAGCCGGCGTCCGCCATCACCACGGCGAACGCGGTGCCCCAGGAGCCGGTGCCGAAGACGGCGCAGCGGGTCATTCGGCCGCCCCCTCGGTGCTGTTGCCGGCCGCCCGGTCCTTCTTGGCGGCGGCCCGGTCGGCCCGCTCGCGGGCGGCCTTGCGCATGTCGTAGCGCTCGGCCGGTGCCTCCTCGCCGCGGATGCCGGCCAGCACCTCGGTGATCGCGGCCATGATGTCCTCGGTGGCGTCCCGCAGCACCTGGGCGGTCAACTCCTGGCCCTGGTACTTGCTGAGGTCCACCGGCGGCCCGGCGGCCACCGTCACCTTGTGCCGGGGGAAGAGGTTGAACTTGCCCTTCCCGCCCCGGCCGTACGGCGGGATGATCTCGTGCGCGCCCCAGTGCGCGACCGGGATGACCGGCGCGCCGGTCATCAGCGCGACCCGGGCCGCGCCGCTCTTGCCGGTCATCGGCCAGAGCTCCGGGTCCCGGGTGAGGGTGCCCTCGGGGTAGAACTGCACGCACTGGCCGCGGTCGATCGCCTCGATCGCGGCGCGGAACGCCTCGGCGGCGTCGGTGGACTCGCGGAACACCGGGATCTGGCCGGTCTTGCGCAGCATGAAGCCGATGAACGGGACCGAGAACAGCTGGGACTTGCCCAGTATCCGGGGCGGGCGGCCGCTGTTGTACTGCCAGTGGGCGTAGACCACCGGGTCGATCACCGAGTTGTGGTTCACCACCGCGAGGAAGCCGCCCTTCTCGGGCAGGTGCTCCCAGCCCCGCCAGTCCGGCTTCACCAGGGCCGTGGTGACCGGCTTCACGAGTACGGCCGCGAAGCGGTACCAGATCCCGTAGTCGGCGTTGCCGAACCGGGCGTTCGAGCGGGCCACCCCTGCTCCTCTTTCCTCGTCCGTCACACACCTGGTGCCACGGGTCCGTCGTGGCGGACCAGTCTCACGGCTGGCCCGGCCGCTGTCGAGCGCGTTCCCGGCGGCGAACGGGCAGGCCGCCTGGCCGGGGTCACGGCACCGGCGTCAGAATGGCGCCGATGACCCAGGACACGGTACGCCCCGCACCAGCCGTCGCGCCCGCGCCCCACCCCGAGTGGTCGCTGGTGTTGCCCGTGAAGCGGCTCACCCTGGCCAAGAGCCGGCTCGGCCCGTTCGCCGGGGAGCGCAGGACGGCGCTCGCGCTCGCCTTCGCGCTGGACACCGCGGCCGCCGCGCTGGCCTGCCCGGCGGTGGCCCGGGTCCTGGTGGTCACCACCGACCCGGCGGCGGGGGCCGAACTCACCCGCCTCGGCGCCCTGGTGGTCACCGGCGAACCCGGCGGCGGCCTCAACCCCGCCCTGGCGCACGGCGCTTCGCACGCCCGCCGGATCGCCCCGCACTCCCCCGTCGCCGCGCTCTCCGCCGACCTGCCCGCCCTGCGGCCCGCCGAGCTCTCCGCGGTCCTGGCGGCCGCCGCCGCCCACCCCGGCCACAGCTTCCTGGCCGACTCCCCCGGCCTCGGCACCACCCTGCTCGCCGCCCCGCCCGGTCTCCCCCTCGACCCCCGCTTCGGCGACGGCTCCCGCTCCCGCCACGCGGCGGCCGGCGCCGCCGAACTCACCCTCCCCGGCGTCCCCTCCGTCCGCCGCGACGTCGACACCGGCGAGGACCTCCACGAGGCCCGCACCCTCGGCCTCGGCCCGCACACCACGGCCGCGCTCGTAGTACAGGCGTACGGCAGGATGCGCGCCCAGGGGCGCGAGGAACTGCGCGAGCCGGAAGACAGCCACCCCTGAGGCCGGGGCACAGGAGCCCGTTGCACGTGAGCCCGTCCCACGGACCAACGCCACCCCGCCCCGCCACGACCCGCCTCGCTATGCTGCCCCCATGCAGGCCACCTCCTACACCTTCGACCCGGCGACCCGCAGCGGCTCCGTCCTCCTCGACGACGGCACCCCGGTCCCCTTCGACGCCGCCGCCTTCGACGCCGGCGGCCTGCGCCTGCTCCGCCCCGGCCAGCGCCTGCGCATCCGCACCGAGGGCACCGGCGAAGCCCGCCGCGTCGTCTTCCTCACCCTGCAGACCTTCCCTGACCCGGCCGAGGACCGGGGCTGACGGACGTTCAGCCCTCCAGCACCCCCACCGACACCAGGTGCGACCGCCCGCCCATCGCGAAGCTGAGCCTCAACTCGCCGTCCCGCTCCAGGCTTTCGGTCACCCGCTCGACCGCCCCCGGCCCGAGGAAGTACCGGTACGCCTCGTACTGGGTCCACCCCAGCGGCAGCACCCTGAGCGCCTCCCAGAGCGCCGCCAGGGCGTCCGGCAGGCGCGTGAAGGTGGCGGGTGCGGTGACGTCCTCGATCTCGACGGTGTAGGACGGCGACGGGCTGTTCACGACGGTCTCCCCTGCTCGTGGTCGATCTCGGCCCAGATCCCCTGGGCCTCGTCCGTGCGGTCGTGACCGAACCGGTCGGCGGTGGCCAGGAGGTCCAGGACGGCGAGCTGGGCCTCGACGCCGAGGTCGCCGGGCAGCACCACGGACACCCGCCAACCGCCCTCCCGCAGCCGGACCCTCGCCCGGGCCCCCGTGGTCACGGCCAGGCGATTGGCGAGGTCGAACACCCTGGTGGTTCGCACGCAACGACTCTCCCCGCGAGCAGCTGGTCACGCAAAGTAAATCTAAACAATTAGATTCCACCTGATGCATTAGATTGTCAACGCTGATTCACCCGCCCTGTCGAACCGGCAGGGTCGTGCCTGCCGCCCGGGAGCGTCGGATGTCACCTGCTGAGCGTCAGTACCAGCGCGTCGCCGACGACCTGCGCGCCCGCATCGGCCGCGGTGAGTGGCAGGTCGGCGAGCGGCTGCCGTCCCGCGCCAAGCTCGCGGTGGAGTACGACGTCGGCGACAACGTGCTGCAGCGGGCCCAGGAGGTGCTGATCACCGAGGGGCTGCTGACCGGCCGCGCGGGCTCCGGCACCTACGTCCGGCAGCCGGTGGCGCGGCGCCCGATGCTCCGCTCCCGGGTGGGCGCCCCGGTCTCGCTCCGCGCCCAGCTCGGGGAGACCGGCGAGGAGGGCAGCTGGGAGTCCAGCACCTCGACCAACGTCCCGGCCGGCCCGCGGATCGCCGCCCGCCTCGGGATCGACCCCGGCGCCCCGACGGTGCACACCGTCTACGAGTACCTGATCGGCGGTCAGCCGGTGCTGCTCGCCAACAGCTGGGAGCCGATGTCCGTCACCGAGGGCTCCCCGGTGATCTGCCCCGAGTACGGCCCGCTGGCCGGCCAGGGCGTGGTGCGGCGGATGGCGGCGATCGGGGTGAACGTGGAGCGCGCGGTCGAGCGCACGCGCCCGGCCCGGGCCACCGCACAACAGGCGATCCTGCTCGGCGTCTCGGCCGGTGACCTGGTGACGCTGATCGAGCGCACCCACCTGGACGCCGACGGCCGGGCCGTGGAGACCGCGGACCTGGTGATCCCGGACTCGCGCTGGGAGATCACCTACGAGCTCCCGATCCCCCGCCGGGACTCCTGAGCGGCCGGTGCCCCCGCGCACCCGCGCACGAAAGAGCCGTGGCGGCCCGCTTCCGGGGAATCCCCGGATGCGAGCCGCCACGGCTCACGGCAGTTGACCCGCCGTCGGCTGACCCTCCGCCAGGAATTACTTGGCGGTGGAGCGGCGCGAGGTGGTCTTGCGCGCGGTGGTCTTCTTCGCCGGCGCGGTCTTCTTCGCGGTCGCGGTGGTCTTCTTGGCCGCGGCGGTGGTCTTCTTCGCCGGGGTGGCCTTGGCCGCGGTGGTCTTCTTGGCCGGGGCGGCCTTCTTGGCGGCGGCCGTCTTGGAGGCGACCGTCTTGGTGGCGACCGTCTTGGAGGCGGCGGCCTTGGTGGCGGCAGCCGTCTTCTTGACCGCGGTGGCCTTCTTGGCGGCCGTGGCGGTGGTCTTCTTGGCCACGGTCTTCTTGGCCGGAGCCGCGGCGGCGGCCGTGGTCTTCTTGGCGGCGGTGCGCTTGGCCGGAGCGGCGGCAGCGGCGGTGGTGGCGCGCTTGGTGGCGGCGCGCTTGACCGCGGCGGTGGTGCCGGTCTTGCCCGGGGTGAGGGAACCCTTGGGGGCCTTCTTCACCGACGGACCGTCCTTCGGCAGCTTCTTGCTGCCGGCGACGAGGTCCTTGAAGCCCTGGCCCGGGCGGAAGCGCGGGACGGCCGTCTTCTTGACCTTGACGCGCTCGCCGGTCTGCGGGTTGCGGGCGAACCGCGCGGAGCGGTCCACCTTCTCGAAGGTGCCGAAGCCGGTGACCGACACGCGGTCACCCGCCACGACGGCACGCACCATGGTGTCGAGCACTGCGTCGACGGCCTCTGCGGCAGCCTTGCGACCGCCCAGCTGCTCGGCCACCGCTTCGACAAGCTGAGCCTTGTTCACGTCTTCCCCTTCGGAAACGGGCGCCGGATGATTCCATCCGTTCTTTTCGCACGTTAGGTATGTATCTGCGGAGTTTCAATTACCAAACGCGCGAATCACCCTAGTGTCGCAATGGATTTGCGCGTTCGGCGCCTCATCCGAGCGGCGGGTGCCCCTCGTCGAGGTCTTGGACAAAGCGCGCCAACCTCCTTGCCGCCCCCGGGAGATCACGCTTGGCGGTCTCGGTGACGATCAAGAGCTGACGAGTGAGAGCGGTCTTTGCCTCGGTTGACACGTTCAGCGCATGAACGCGGTCGTGTGCCAGCTTCAACCGCTCTGCCACCAGTGCGTACAGCGCGGTGACTTCCGGGGTCTCCATCCCCTCCGAGGTGGCGGGTTCGCCATCCCCGTACGGAGGTTCATGGTGCCGGTGCATGCAACGATTGTGCCATCTGTGCGGAGTTGCGCTGCGCGGGGGTTTATCCGGAGCCCAACTCGGTCCCGGAACAGACGGATGGCCCACCCCTGGAGAGGGGTGGGCCATCCGGTGGAGCGTCAGGTTTCGAACCCTCAGGCGACCGGCAGGGTACGCGGCTTGAAGGAGGGTCGGGTCGCCTCGAACTCGGCGATGTCGCCTTCGTTCTGGAGCGTGATGCTGATGTCGTCCAGGCCGTTGAGGAGGCGCCAGCGGACGTTGTCGTCCAACTCGAAGGAGGCGGTCACGCCCTCGGCGCGGACCTCGCGGGCCTCCAGGTCGACGGTGATCTCGGCGGTCGGGTCGGCCTCGGTCAGCGCCCAGAGCCGGTCCACCGTCTCCTGCGGCAGGACCACGGTGAGCAGGCCGTTCTTCAGCGAGTTGCCCCGGAAGATGTCGGCGAAGCGGGAGGAGATGACGGCCTGGAAACCGTAGTTCTGCAGCGCCCAGACCGCATGCTCACGGGAGGAGCCGGTGCCGAACTCGGGGCCGGCCACCAGCACCGTGGCGCCCTGACGCTCCGGCAGGTTGAGGACGAAGGACTCGTCCTTGCGCCAGGCCTCGAACAGCCCGTCCTCGAAGCCGGAACGGGTGACCTTCTTCAGCCAGTGCGCCGGGATGATCTGGTCGGTGTCGACGTTGCTGCGGCGCAGCGGGACGGCCCGGCCGGTGTGCGTGGTGAACTTCTCCATGGCGCTCAGACCTCCACAGAAGCGCGGTCGGACAGGTCGGCCGGGGCGGCCAGGCGGCCCAGCACGGCGGTCGCGGCGGCGACCTGCGGGGAGACCAGGTGGGTACGGCCGCCCTTGCCCTGACGGCCCTCGAAGTTGCGGTTCGAGGTGGAGGCGCAGCGCTCGCCGGGCGCCAGCTGGTCGGGGTTCATGCCCAGGCACATCGAGCACCCGGCGTGGCGCCACTCGGCACCGGCCGCGGTGAAGACCTTGTCCAGGCCCTCCTCGACCGCCTGCAGCGCGACCCGGACGGAGCCGGGGACGACCAGCATCCTTACCCCGTCGGCGATCTGACGGCCGTCCAGGATCGCCGCGGCGGCCCGCAGGTCCTCGATCCGGCCGTTGGTGCAGGAGCCGACGAAGACGGCGTCCACCGAGACCTCGCGCAGCGGGGTGCCGGCCTCCAGGCCCATGTACTTCAGGGCGTTCTCGGCGGCGGTCCGCTCCTGCGGGTCCTCGAAGTCCTCCGGGTTCGGCACGTTGGCGCCCAGCGGCGCGCCCTGGCCCGGGTTGGTGCCCCAGGTGACGAACGGGGTCAGCGCGGCGGCGTCGATGAACACCTCGGCGTCGAAGACCGCGTCCTCGTCGGTGGCCAGGGTGGACCAGTACTCCACCGCGGCGTCCCAGTCGGCGCCCTTGGGGGCGTGCGGACGGCCCTCCAGGTAGTCGAAGGTGGTGCGGTCCGGGGCGATCATGCCCGCCCGGGCGCCGGCCTCGATCGACATGTTGCAGATGGTCATCCGGGCCTCCATGGAGAGGCTGCGGATCGCCGAGCCGCGGTACTCCAGGACGTAGCCCTGGCCGCCGCCGGTGCCGATCTTGGTGATGATGGCCAGGATCAGGTCCTTGGCGGTGACGCCCTCGGGCAGCTCGCCCTCGACCGTGATCGCCATGGTCTTGAACGGGGCCAGCGGCAGCGTCTGGGTGGCCAGCACGTGCTCGACCTGGCTGGTGCCGATGCCGAACGCCAGCGCGCCGAAGGCGCCGTGGGTCGAGGTGTGCGAGTCGCCGCAGACCACGGTGGTGCCCGGCTGGGTCAGGCCCAGCTGCGGGCCGACCACGTGCACCACGCCCTGCTCGACGTCGCCCAGCGAGTGGATGCGGACGCCGAACTCCTCGGCGTTCCTCCGCAGCGTCTCCAGCTGGACCCGGGAGACCGGGTCGGCGATCGGCTTGTCGATGTCCAGCGTCGGGGTGTTGTGGTCCTCGGTGGCGATCGTGAGATCCGTCCGGCGGACCTTGCGACCGGCCAGCCGGAGGCCGTCGAAGGCCTGCGGGCTGGTCACCTCGTGGAGCAGGTGCAGGTCGATGTAGAGCAGGTCGGGCTCGCCCTCCGCGCGCCGGACGACGTGGTCGTCCCAGACCTTCTCCGCAAGTGTCCGTCCCATCGGATTCCCTCCAGCCGGCCGCGTTGCCGGCCGCTCGTCTCTGTTGTCCAGGATGTGGACAGCCTGGTAAGGCTGGATCCTGGGTGTCTTCCGGGCTGCTCCACCAAGAGTGGCGCGTTTCTCGGGAAATTGAACTTGCGTCTCGCGGACTGAGACTGCAGTCTTAGGGCATGGACAACACTAGCGGCGTCGGCGTTCTCGACAAGGCCGCTCTGGTGCTGAGCGCACTGGAGTCGGGCCCCGCCACGTTGGCGGGGCTGGTCGCCGCCACCGGTCTGGCGCGCCCCACGGCCCACCGTCTCGCCGTCGCACTCGAACACCACCGCCTGGTCACCAGGGACATGCAGGGCCGGTTCATCCTCGGCCCCCGGCTCGCCGAACTCTCCGCCGCGGCGGGCGAGGACCGCCTGCTCGCCACCGCCGGGCCGGTGCTCACGCACCTGCGCGACGTCACCGGCGAGAGCGCCCAGCTCTACCGCCGCCAGGGCGAGATGCGGATCTGCGTGGCCGCCGCCGAGCGGCTGTCCGGTCTGCGGGACACCGTCCCGGTCGGCTCCACGCTGCCGATGAAGGCCGGCTCCGCCGCCCAGGTCCTGCTGGCCTGGGAGGAGCCCGAGCGCCTGCACCGCGGCCTCCAGGGCGCCCGGTTCACCGCGACGGCGCTGAGCGGCGTCCGGCGCCGCGGCTGGGCCCAGTCCATCGGCGAGCGGGAGCCCGGCGTCGCCTCGGTCTCCGCGCCCGTACGCGGCCCCTCCAACCGCGTGGTGGCCGCCGTCTCGGTCTCCGGCCCGATCGAGCGCCTGACCCGCCACCCCGGCCGCCTGCACGCCCAGGCCATCATCGAGGCGGCCAACCGCCTCACCGAGGCCCTCCGCAGAGGCTGACCACCGACATCCGTCCGAAATGCAGAACGGCCCCTCCGGGGGCCGTTCTCCTTTTCCGCGCCACCTGCGCGGGAAATGCAAAAAAGCCCCGGATTTCCGGGGCTTCCTACTGGCTGGGGTACCAGGACTCGAACCTAGACTAAATGAACCAGAATCACTCGTGCTGCCAATTACACCATACCCCAACAAAGCGACGGGCCAGTGGGCTCTGAAAGCCCACCGGCCTTTCGCTCTGGTACCCCCGACCGGATTCGAACCGGCGCTACTGCCGTGAGAGGGCAGCGTGCTAGGCCGCTACACAACGGGGGCAAGCTGGCGATCCTGTGCTTCGTCCGTGCCGGGGTTGCGAACTCGTCCGACGGGGACAGTGGAGAGGATCTGGTACCCCCGACCGGATTCGAACCGGCGCTACTGCCGTGAGAGGGCAGCGTGCTAGGCCGCTACACAACGGGGGCTTGTTCTTTTGTGGTGCGTACCCCCGACCGGATTCGAACCGGCGCTACTGCCGTGAGAGGGCAGCGTGCTAGGCCGCTACACAACGGGGGCTTGTACTGCTGGGTCTTGCTCGTACTGCGCTGGGGTACCAGGACTCGAACCTAGACTAAATGAACCAGAATCACTCGTGCTGCCAATTACACCATACCCCACCAGAGTTGAGCCCCTGACGGGGTTTCACTCGGCGTTGCGACCGCTTGGTTGCTTCCTGACGAGGCTTCTGGTCCCTCGCCCTGTCCCTCCCGGGCGGCGCAGAAAGAACATTACCCGACTCCCGGCCCTGCTCCAAAATCCATAACCGCAGGCAGGGTGCCGGGGGGCTGCGCGGCTGGTCACGCAGCCCCCCGGCACGGGCCGGTCAGGCCTGCGGGACGGCCTCCAGGGCGGCCCCCAGACGGCGCAGCGTCTCCTCGCGGCCCAGCAGCTCCATCGACTCGAAGAGCGGCGGGGAGACCCGGCGGCCGGTGACCGCGACGCGCAGCGGGGTGAAGGCGAACTTGGGCTTGATGCCCAGGCCGTCCACCAGGGCCTCGCGCAGGGCGGCCTGGATCGGGTCGGGGGTGAAGTCGGCCAGTGCGGTCAGCGCGGCGATGCTGGCCGCCAGGACCGGGCGGGCGTCGGCGGTCAGCACCTTGGCCGCGTCCTCCGGGTCGAGGGCGAAGTCGGCCGGGTCGACGAAGAGGAAGCCGGCCATGGTGACGATCTCGGAGAGCACCACCATCCGCTCCTGGGTGAGCGGGGCCACCTTCGCCAGCAGGTCGAGCTGGGCGGGGGTGGGCTCGGCCGGGAGCAGGCCGGGGGCCTGGAGGTACGGCACCAGGCGGCGGACGAAGTCCTCCGGGGCCAGCTCGCGCAGGTGGTGCGCGTTGATCGCCTCGCACTTCTTGAGGTCGAAGCGGGCCGGGTTGGAGTTCACCTTGGCGATGTCGAAGTTGGCGACCAGCTCGTCCATCGAGAACAGGTCCCGGTCCTCGGCCAGCGACCAGCCCAGCAGGGACAGGTAGTTGAGCAGCCCCTCGGGGAGGAAGCCGCGCTCCCGGTAGAGGTTGAGGCTGGCCTGCGGGTCGCGCTTGGAGAGCTTCTTGTTGCCCTCCCCCATCACGTACGGGAGGTGGCCGAAGCGCGGGGTGGTGCCGTTGCCGACGCCGATCTCGGCCAGGGCGGCGTAGAGGGCGATCTGACGGGGCGTCGAGGAGAGCAGGTCCTCGCCGCGCAGCACGTGGGTGATGCCCATCAGGGCGTCGTCCACCGGGTTGACCAGGGTGTAGAGCGGGGCGCCGTTGGCCCGGACGATGCCGTAGTCGGGCACGTTCTCGGGCTCGAAGCTGAGGGTGCCGCGGACCAGGTCGTCGAAGGCGATGGTGTGGTCGGGCATCCGGAAGCGGACGATCGGCCGGCGGCCCTCCTGGCGGTACACCTCGACCTGGTCGGCCGTCAGCTCGCGGCAGTGGCCGTCGTAGCCGGAGGGCTTGCCGGCCGCGCGGGCCGCCTCGCGGCGGGCGTCCAGCTCCTCGGTGGAGCAGTAGCAGCGGTAGGCCTTGCCGGCCACCAGCAGCTTGGTGGCGACGTCGGCGTAGACGTCCATCCGCTGGGACTGCCGGTACGGGGCGTGCGGGCCGCCGACCTCGGGGCCCTCGTCCCAGTCGAAGCCGAGCCAGCGCATGGCGTCCAGCAGCTGCTCGTACGACTCCTCGGAGTCGCGGGCCGCGTCGGTGTCCTCGATCCGGAAGACCAGGGTGCCGCCGTGGTGGCGGGCGAAGGCCCAGTTGAAGAGGGCGGTGCGGACCAGGCCGACGTGCGGGTTGCCGGTCGGGGAGGGGCAGAAGCGGACCCGGACGGTCGGGTCCAGGACGGTGTCAGCCACGCTTGACCACCTTGTTGGAGAGGGTGCCGATGCCCTCGACGGTGACGGCGACCTCGTCGCCGATCTCGATCGGGCCGACGCCGGCCGGGGTGCCGGTGAGGATGACGTCGCCGGGGAGCAGGGTCATCGCCTCGGAGATGTGCGCGATCAGCTCGGCGATCGAACGGACCATCAGGGAGGTCCGGCCGGTCTGCCGGAGCTCGCCGTTGACGGTGCAGGTGATCGCCAGGTCGCTCGGGTCGAGGTCGGTCTCGATCCACGGGCCGAGCGGGCAGGCGGTGTCGAAGCCCTTGGCGCGGGCCCACTGGCCCTCGCGCTGCTGGACGTCGCGGGCGGTCACGTCGTTGGCACAGGTGTAGCCGAAGATCACCTCGTTGACCCGGTCCACCGGGACCTCGCGGCCCATCCGGCCGATCACGACGGCGAGTTCGGCCTCGTGCTGGACGTCGGAGGAGAACGGCGGGTAGGCGATCGCCTCGGTGGGGCCGATCACCGAGGTGGACGGCTTGAAGAAGGTCAGCGGGACGTCCGGGACCTCGTGGCCCAGCTCGGCCGCGTGCGCCGCGTAGTTGCGGCCGACCGCGACCACCTTGTTGGGGAGGATCGGGGAGAGCAGGCGGATGTCCTGCATCCGGTAGCTCTCGCCGCTCAGTTGGAGCGACACGATCGGGTGGCCGGCCAGGGCGTGCACCACCAGGGTTTCGGGCTGGGCGGGATCGCCCTCGACCACACCGAAGGAGACGCTGCCGGCGGCAGGGCTTCCTTCCCGGACGGAGAACCTGGCAATGCGCACGGTGGAGAGCCTCTCGGTCGGTCGGGCACCGGCCTGACCGGGCCCTGTCTGGAACGGCTCCCAGGATATGACGCGAGGGGCGCCGAACCGCCGGACGGCGGGCCGACGCCCCTCGGGCGTGAGAGTTCGTCAGTCCTGCGGGCGGCGCGGGGCCGGCGCGGTCATCAGGACGGTGCGGCGCGGGTTCGCGGTGCTGGCGGGCAGCTCGGTGGCGTACTCGACCGCGCGGTCGGCCGGGGAGCCGAGCAGCTGGCCGAAGTCGGCGACCGAGGCCAGCGTGGTCCGGCGCGGGTTGGCGGTCGAGCCGTTCGGGAGCTGGGACATTGCGTCACACCTTGGGTTCGGGGCCGATCCGAGGAGTCGGCGGGGGTGATTCCGGGCAGGCTGACGCCTGGCACAGCGCACAAGGGTAGACGGTCGCCCTCGAGAAGAGCTGATCTTCTTCCACAGGCGCCGTGATCTTAGCTATACATTCCGCTGTGATTTTGCTCACAAATTAGCGGGAAAATGCCGCATCATGGACATTTCACAGCGGCGCGAACATCGTCCCAAAGCCGATATCTCGGACATTTCGGGAGCTCCTCCGCATCGCGCCATCGGGGGCTGACTTGGCATGTATCGGGCGAGTGTCCGAAAAGCGCCGTATTCCCGGCCTGTTACCGCACAGTCAGTGAGACGGTGCGCGCGCTGGGTGGTCTAGGACACCGACAGGTAACGCCCCTTGTTGGAGTTCCCCCGCTGTGCTGGAATGCGACGGAAAAACTCGACACCGCCCCTGACCGTGCCAGCGGGAAGGGGCGCCCGGTCCAGAGGTTGCGACGCCAGTGCAGGGACGTTTCAAGAGGGGCAGCGGCGCCGCGGGAGACCCGGAGTCGCGTGAGCCCGTGGCAGGCCCCCACCAGGCAGCGCCGCTCACGGGCCCCGGTGAGCAGATAGTCGGCGGCGGCGAGCCCGAGCCGAAGGACGGTGCCGACGGCACCGATCAGAACGAGAAGCCGAGCGGTCGCTCCCGCCTGCGCACCTCGCTGACCCGCCGCCGGGCCACCGGTCTGAGCCGGTTCGCCATGCGCAACTGGAAGATCCGCACGCGCCTGATCGCGCTGCTGCTGCTCCCCGTGGTGGTCGCCCTGGCGCTCGGCGGCCTGCGCGTGCAGTCCTCCTTGGAGAACTCGCGCCAGCTCTCCCAGATGGCGAACCTGGCCGACCTGGCCCGCAAGGCCACCGACCTGGCCAACGCCCTGCAGAGCGAGCGCGACCTCAGCGCCGGCCCGCTGACCAACGGCGGCCCCGAGCGCGCGAAGGACGACGACGTCGCCAACGCCCGCAAGGTCTCGGACACCCTGAGCAAGGCCTTCGCGGCCAGCGCGGACAACTTCGACGACCTCGACCTCGCCGGTGGCAAGGCCCTGCTGCTCCAGGTCCGCCGTGACCTCAACCAGCTCTCCGAGGCCCGCAGCAACGCCTACACGGACCACAAGAACATCCAGGCGACGATCACCAACTACGACGTGATCATCAAGAACCTGCTCTCCATCACGCAGGACATCGCGATCGCGTCGAACTCGACCGAGCTGGTCAAGATCACCCGTGCGCTCTACCAGTTCTCGCTGGCCAAGGAGAACACCTCGATGCAGCGCGCGCTGATCAGCGCGGCGCTCGCCAACCCGACCGGGCCGGACCTGTCCTCCTCCGACGAGACCTTCGGCATCCGCCTGAAGACCTCCGAGGACAACGCCCTCACCAACTTCACCGCCATCTACGGCGACTCCGAGGCGCAGGTGCTGCGCCAGGGCCTGACCCGCAACCAGGAGATCGCCAACGCGGACCGGTACAGCAAGGCCGTCCTCAACCCGAACGGCATCAAGCAGACCGAGACCCGCAACTACAAGGACTGGTACGACAGCGCCACGGCGAAGATCACCGCCGAGCAGAAGATCGAGAAGAAGCTGCTCGAGGACCTCGACGGCCGGGCCGGCGACCTCCAGGACGAGGCCGACACCCAGGCGCTGGTCAACGGCGCGCTGATCGCCCTGGTGCTCATCGTCGCCATCGCCGGCGCGGCCCTGGTGGCCCGCTCGATGGTGCGCTCGCTGACCCGTCTGCAGGTCGCCGCCGAGGACGTCGCCGAGCGGCGGCTGCCCGAGCTGGTCAAGACGCTCTCCGAGAGCGACCCGCACGACGTCGACGTCACCGTCGAGCCGGTCGGCGTCGACTCGGCCGACGAGATCGGCCACGTGGCGCACGCCTTCGACATGGTGCACCGCGAGGCCGTCCGCCTCGCCGCCGAGCAGGCGCTGCTCCGAGGCAACATCAACGCGATGTTCACCAACCTCTCGCGCCGCAGCCAGGGCCTGATCCAGCGTCAGCTCTCGCTCATCTCCGAGCTGGAGAGCCGCGAGGCGGACCCGGACCAGCTGGCCTCGCTGTTCAAGCTCGACCACCTCGCCACCCGCATGCGCCGCAACGGCGAGAACCTCCTCGTCCTCGCGGGCGAGGACCCGGGCCGCCGTTGGACCCGTCCCGTCCCGCTGGTCGACGTGCTCCGCGCCGCCGCCTCCGAGGTGGAGCAGTACGAGCGCATCGAGCTGGCCTCGGTGCCGTCGGCCGAGGTGGCCGGCCGCGTCGTCAACGACCTCGTCCACCTGCTCGCCGAGCTGCTCGAGAACGCGACCTCGTTCTCCAGCCCGCAGACCCGCGTCCGGGTGACCGGCCACGCGCTGCCGGACGGCCGGGTGCTGATCGAGATCCACGACACCGGCATCGGCCTCTCCCCCGACGACCTCGCGGACATCAACGAGCGCCTCGCCAACCCCCCGGTGGTGGACGTCTCGGTCTCCCGCCGCATGGGCCTCTTCGTGGTCGGCCGCCTGTCCCTGCGACACGGCATCCGCATCCAGCTGCGCCCCAGCGACTCCGGCGGCACCACCGCCCTCGTCATGCTCCCGCTCGACGTCACCACCTCCGGCGACCGCCGGGGCGGCGGCCGTCCGGGCGGGCCGGGCAAGGCGCCGCAGCGCGGGGTCGGTCCGACGCCGCGTCAGCAGGGCCGTCCCGGTGCCGCCGAGGCGCTGGCCGGCCGTGGCGCGGCCGCGCTCGGCCAGGGCCCGCAGGGCCGCCCCGGCGGTGCTCCGGCCGGCCGGCCGCAGCTCGGCCAGGGTCCGCAGGGCGGTGGCCGTCCGGGTGCCCCGGCCGGTGCGCCCGGTGGCTCCCCCAACCTCTTCGGCGGCCCCGCCGCCGGTGCCCCGGCGGGCGGCCTGCCCACCCGCGACTCGGGCCAGTCCCTCCGGGAGAACCCGGCCGAGGGCCTGATGCCGCGCCGTACCCCGGGTGCCTCCGGTGCCCCGGGTGCCGGTGCGCCGGGTCAGGGTGCGCCCGGCCAGGGTGGTCCGGGTGCGGGTCTGCCCCGCCGCGGGCCGGGCCAGGGTCAGCCCCAGGGCCAGCCGCAGCCGGGCTTCGGCCAGGAGCGTCCGCGCCCCGAGCCGGCCGCCCAGGGTGCCGAGGGCTGGAACGACCAGCCGCAGCACGGCCGGGCCGGCCACCCCGAGGCCGGACGCCGTCCGCAGCCGCAGGGCCGTCCGTTCGGTCCGGGCCAGCCGCAGGCGCCCGCCCCGCAGCAGGACCGGCCGCAGCAGCCGCAGTCCTTCCAGCCGCAGGGCCAGCCGCAGGCTCCGGCCCCGCTGGAGGCACCGGCCGAGTCCACCGCGCAGTTCGCCCGGCCGCGCTTCGAGGCCAGCGAGATCGACCCGCGTGACCCGCTGGGCCTCGGTCTGGTCGAGCCGGTGCTGCCGAGCGTGCCCAACCCGGTGCCGCAGCAGCAGGCCTTCCAGCCGCAGGGCCAGCAGCAGCCGCAGCAGGTGGCCCCGCAGGCCCAGCCGATGGCGCTGCCGACCGGCCCGGGTCTCGACGACACCGTGCAGTGGCAGCGGCCCGAGGACGGCTTCGGCGCCCCGGCCCCGCAGCGGACGCCCCGTCAGCAGCCCGGCCCCGGCCAGGAGTTGCCGGGCCGCGGCCAGGAGGGCCGTCCGGGCGGCTACCAGCCGCAGCGCCCCGGCACCTCCGCTCCGGGCTTCGCCGAGCAGGCCCGGCCCGCCCAGCGGCCCGAGGCCCCGCAGGCTCCGGCCCAGGCCCAGGCCCAGGCCCCGCAGGCTCAGGCGCCGCAGCAGGCCCCGCAGCAGCAGGCCCCGGCTCAGCCCCGGCCCGCCCAGCAGCAGCCGCCGCAGGGCCGGCCGCAGCCCGGCCAGCCCGGCCCGGGCCAGGACGGCCAGGGTGACGCGCCGTGGCGCCCGTCCGCCAACGACGAGCGCTGGCGGCGCGCGGAGCAGGTCCGCGAGCCCTCGACCGACGGGCTGACCATGTCCGGCCTCCCCCGCCGGACCCCGCAGGCCAACCTGGTCTCCGGCACCGCCGAGGCGTCGCCGCTGACCGGCCCGCAGGTCTCCCGCAGCCCCGAGGAGGTGCGCGGCCGGCTGACCAACCTGCGCCGCGGCATCCAGCAGGGCCGCCAGGCCGGCGCCGACGCGGCCTCGCAGGGCGGCGGCATGCCGACCCGTCCGCCGCGCTTCGACGGCTTCGGCCCGCAGGGGCACGGCGCGCAGGACAACCCCGGTTACGGCTCGAACCAGCAGGAGCGTTGAGTTGACCCAGATGAGCCAGGCCGCACAGAACCTGAACTGGCTGATCACCAGCTTCGTGGACAGCACCCCTGGGGTGTCCCACACCGTGGTGGTCTCCGCCGACGGGCTCCTGCTCGCCATGTCCGAGGGCTTCCCCCGCGACCGCGCCGACCAGCTCGCCGCCGTCGCCTCGGGCCTCACCTCCCTCACCTCCGGCGCCAGCCGGATCTTCGAGGGCGGCGAGGTCAACCAGACCGTCGTGGAGATGGAGCGCGGCTTCCTCTTCCTGATGGCCATCAGCGACGGATCTTCCCTCGCCGTACTCGCGGCCCCCGACTCCGACATCGGTCTCGTGGGCTACGAGATGGCTCTCCTGGTGGACCGCGCCGGAGCCGTTCTCACCCCCGCGCTCCGCGCCGAACTCCAGGGCAGCCTGCTGCACTGACGGACCGCCAACCCGAAGAGCAGCAACTGACCAGAGCATCCAGGAGGACCCTCATGACCCCGCCCCCGACACCCGGCGGCTCCTACGGCAGCAGCGGGTACGGCAGCGGCTACGGCGGCCAGTCCGACGGGTACGAGCAGCAGCCGCTGGTCCGCCCGTACGCGATGACCGGCGGCCGCACCCGCCCGCGGTACCAGCTGGCGATCGAGGCCCTGATCTCCACCACCACGGCCGCCGAGCGCACCGGCGGCCTGCTGCCGGAGCACGCCCGCATCGTCAACCTGTGCCGGGACGTCAAGTCCGTGGCGGAGATCTCCGCGCTGGCCGGTGTGCCGCTCGGGGTCGCCCGCATCCTGGTCGCCGACCTGGCCGAGGCCGGTCTCGTCGCCATCCACCAGCCCGCCGCCGCCGGAGAGTCGGGCGGAACGCCGGACGTCACGCTGCTCGAAAGGGTCCTCAGTGGACTTCGCAAGCTCTAACGCGGCCGCCCCCAGCCGCGCCACCACCTCCGCGAAGATCGTCGTCG
>NZ_JBITBY010000020.1:0-82447 GCF_044452665.1 Kitasatospora sp. NPDC051853
CCCCGCGGGCCATCACCCTGAGCGGCCGTCAGCTCTTCCGCGACGAACTCCCCGCCACCGCCCCGGCCTTCGACGCGCTCCGCCCCCCCCCGGCCCCCGCCCCCCCCCCCCCCCCCCCCCCGCCCCCCCCCCCCCCCCCCCCCCCCCCCCACCCCCCCCCCCCCCCCCCCCCCCCCCCCCCCCCCCCCCCCCCCCCCCCCCGCCGCCCCCCCCCCCCCCCCCCCCCCCCCCCCCCCCCCGGCGGGCGGCCCCCCCCCCGCGCCCGCTCCCGAGACCGCCCCCGAGCCGACCGCCACGCCGGCCGGGGAGACCGGGGCCGCCACCACAGCGGCCACCACCGACGACGCCTCCCCGAAGGACGACCTCCGATGAGCAGCAGCACCGATCGCGACCTCGACTGGCTGTTGGAGAACCTGCTGGCCTCCACCCCCGGCACCCGGCACGCCCTGGTGCTCTCGGCCGACGGCCTCAAGCTCTGCCACAGCTCGGGCCTGACGGTCGACCAGGCCGACCAGCTGGCCGCGATCGCCTCCGGCCTGCAGAGCCTGGCGCACGGTGCCTCGATCGAGTTCGGCGACCGCACCGGAGGGGTGCGGCAGTCGATGACCGAGTTCCACGGCGGCATCCTGTGCATCGTCGCGGCCGGTGAGGGTGCCCACCTCGCGGTGGTCGCCGAGGAGAGCGCCGACGTCGGCGTGGTCGGCCACAACATGCACGGCCTGGTCGAGCAGATCGGCATCCACCTGACCTCCCCGGCCCGCGCGACCTCCTCGGCATGAGCGCCGCCAGGGCCGTCCCCGGGCCGGACGACTCGCCGGACCGGCTCTACACGGTGACCCGGGGCCGCAGCCGCCCGCCCACGGACGCCTTCGACCTGGTGACGCTGATCGTCGCCGAGCAGGAGCCGGCGCCCGGCATGCAGTCCGAGCTGGCCCGGATCCTGGAGCTGGCCGCCTCCCCGACCGCGGTGGTCGAGCTGGCGGCCGAACTCGCCCTGCCGGTCAGCGTGGTGAAGATCCTGCTCGGTGACCTGCTGGAGGGCGGCCGGATCACCGCCCGGCACCCCCGGTTCGTGCCCAGCAAGGCACGGCTGCCCGACCTCGACACGTTGAAGCAGGTGCTCAATGGACTCCAACGGCTCTGACCGGGCCCTGCTGCGGGCGCGGGCGGTCGCCCCGCTGAGCCCCACCGCCGCCAGTGGTCTGAAGATCGTGGTGGTCGGCGGCTTCGGGGTCGGCAAGACCACCCTGGTCGGCGCGGTGAGCGAGATCCGCCCGCTCAACACCGAGGAGACCATGACCCGGGCCGGCGAGGGCGTGGACGACCCCTCGCTGGTCGCCTCCAAGCGCTCCACCACGGTGGCCTTCGACTTCGGCCGGATCACCCTGGACGAGCGCAACGTGCTCTACCTGTTCGGCGCGCCCGGCCAGGAGCGGTTCTGGTTCCTCTGGGACCGGCTGTTCAGCGGGGCGCTCGGCGCGGTGGTGCTGGTCGACACCCGCCGCCTGGAGGAGTCCTGGTACGCGATCGACCGGCTGGAGCAGCACGGCACCCCGTTCATCGTGGCCCGCAACAACTTCGGCCCGCCCGGCCACGGCCTGGCCGAGGTGCGGGCCGCCCTCGACCTGCCCGAGCACGTCCCGCTGGTGGACTGCGACGCCCGTGACCGGGAGTCCGGCAAACAGGTGCTGATCGGACTGGTCCGCCACATCCAGCAGTTGGCCGAAAGAGCGTACGAGGAGACCCCGTGACCGAGCCCGCGCACACCCCTCCGCCGGGCTGCCCGGCCCACGCCGACGCGGCGCCGCTGTACGGCCCGCGGTTCCAGACCGACCCGCGCGGGGTCTACCAGGAGCTGCGCGCGAAGCACGGCCCGGTGGCCCCGGTGGAGCTGGCCGGGGGAGTGCCGGCCTGGCTGGTGATCGGCTACCGCGAGCTCCAGTTGATGACCAGTCAGCCCAAGGTCTACGGCCGGGACTCCAGCCGGTGGAACCAGTGGCCGGACATCCCGGCGGACTGGCCGCTGAAGCCGATGATGGCGCCGGTGCCGTCGATCCTCTACGCGGAGGGCGCCGAGCACCAGCGCCGCAAGGCCGCGATCACCGACGCGCTGGCGGCGGTGGACCAGTACGAGCTGAAGCAGTACTGCGAGGAGGTGGCCGACCGGCTGATCGACGGCTTCGCCGGGAAGGGCGAGGCCGAACTGGTCACCGACTACGCGCACCGGCTGCCGCTGCTGGTGCTCTGCCGGATGCTCGGCCTCGACGAGGACGAGGCGCCGGTGCTGATCGGCGGACTGGTCGCGATGCTGGACGGCGGGGCCGAGGCCCAGGCCGGCGCGCAGCGGCTGCTCGACGTGATGCTGGGGCTGGTGCTGCGCAAGCGCGAGCAGCCCGGCCCGGACATCACCTCCCGGCTGATCGGCCACGAGGCCGGGCTGACCGACGAGGAGGTCATGCGCGACCTGCGGGTGATCCTGATCGCCGGTCACCAGCCGTCCGCGTACTGGATCTCCAACGCGCTGCGCCTGATGCTCACCGACGAGCGCTTCGCCGCCTCGCTCTCCGGCGGCCGCCGCTCGATCGGCCAGGCGCTCTCCGAGGCGCTCTGGGAGGACACCCCGACGCAGATCTTCGCCGGGCGCTGGGCCACCCGGGACACCCAGCTCGGCGGCCAGCGGATCGCCGCCGGCGACATGCTGCTGCTCGGCATCGCCGGGGCCAACACCGACCCCTCGGTGCGGCAGGCCGACGGCGCCGCGGCCGAGGGCAACCGTGCCTACCTGAGCTACTCCTACGGCCCGCACAGCTGCCCGTTCCCGGCCCAGGAGACCGCCGAGGTGATCGCCGGCACGGCGATCGAGGTGCTGCTGGACCGGCTGCCCGACCTGCGGCTGGCGGTCACCGAGTCGGCGCTGGTCTGGCGGCCGTCCGCCTGGGTCCGCGCACTGGTCGCACTGCCGGTGGCCTTCACCCCGGGCTACGCGGGCTGACCCGGCGTCAGGCCCGTCCCGCTCCCTCCACCCGTCCCCCTCGTCCCCCAGACCCCCGAACCACCGGAGGAAGCATGACCACTGCCCCGATCACCCCGATCCCGATGGACCCGCTGGCCGCCGACAACGCCGCCGAGGGCGCGCTGCTGCGCGCCGCCGGCCCGGTGGTGCCGGTCGAGCTGATGGGCGGGGTGCGCGGCTGGGCCGTCACCCGGCACGAGGCCGCCCGGGCGCTGCTGACCGACGAGCGGCTGGTGAAGAGCGCGCGGCACTGGGCCGCGTACCAGCGCGGCGAGGTGCCGAAGACCTGGCCGCTGATCGGGCTGGCGGTGCCGGGGCCCTCCATGGTGACCACGGACGGGGCCGAGCACCGGCGGCTGCGCTCGATCGTGACGCAGGCCTTCACCCCGCGCCGGGTGGAGGCGATGCGGCCGGGCATCGAGCGGATGACCGCCGAACTGCTCGACCGGGTGGGGGAGCTGGGCCCCGAGGTGGACCTGAAGACGGTCTTCGCCTTCCCGCTGCCGATGACCGTGATCGGCACCCTGCTGGGCGTCCCGGCCGAGGACCACGCCCGGATCCGGGACCTGTACGAGCGCTTCTTCAGCAGCGTGAAGGACCCGGCCGAGGTGCCCGCCATCATCGCCGGGCTGAACGCCTTCGTGAACGACCTGGTGGCGCGTCGGCGTGCCGAGCCGGGGGAGGACCTGACGACCGCTCTGCTGGCGGCCGACGTGGAGGGCGGCGCGCTCACCGACGAGGAGGCGGCGGCCACCCTGCGGGTGATCATCGCGGCCGGGCACGAGACCACCGTCAACCTGATCACCAACGCCGTCCGGGCCCTGCTCACCCATCCGGACCAGCTGGAGCTGGTCCGCAAGGGTGAGGTCGAGTGGGCCGCGGTGGTGGAGGAGTCGCTGCGCTGGACCCCGCCCACCTCCAACTTCCTGTTCCGCTTCACCACCGAGGACGTCGCGTACGGGGACGTGGTGATACCGGCCGGCGAGGCGGTGCTGGTCTCGTACAACGCGATCGGCCGGGACCCGGCGCAGCACGGCGTCACCGCCGAGGTGTTCGACGTGACCCGGGAGCCGTCCCGGATCCTCTCCTTCGGCCACGGGCCGCACGTCTGCCCCGGGGCGTCGCTGGCGCGCCTGGAGGCGGGCATCGCGCTGCCCGCGCTGTTCGCACGCTTCCCCGGGCTCCGGCTGGCCGTGCCGGACGAGGAGCTGCGGCCGAGCCCGTCGATGGTGCTCAACTCGCTGCGGGAGCTGCCGGTCCTGCTCTGACCGGCCGTCAGTCGTGACCCGGCCGGGCGACACGGCCAGGTCACGACTGCGGCACCGGCCGATGAAGGTCGAACGCACACCTTGGCGGGGGATGCCGCTTGGGTTAACGTCTTCGAGCCAGCCCGACCCCCGGGTGCGCACGGATTCCGGTACAGCGCAGTGTTGTTCGTCCCACCGCTGGCATGTCATGCCCTGGCTAGGAGGACTTCGTTGACCACCACCCTGACCGCGACCGGAGGCCGCCGATGACGCTCCGCCCCCGGCAGTTGGCCGTTCCGGCCGCCCTGCTGCTCGCGCTCACGGCCGCCTGCTCCAACTCCTCCTCCTCGGGCGGCGGTGGCGGCGGCTCGGCCGCCCCGCTGACCGGCGACTGCGCCAAGTACCAGGCGTACGCCGGGCACTCGGGCACCAAGGTCACCATGTACGCCTCGATCCTCAGCCCGGAGTCGGACTCGCTGGAGAAGTCCTGGGCCGAGTTCAGTTCTTGTACGGGGATCAAGATCGCGTACGAGGGCTCCAGTGACTTCGAGTCCCAGCTCCAGGTGCGCGTGACCGGCGGCAACGCCCCCGATTTCGCGATCATCCCGCAGCCCGGGCTGCTGGCGCAGATGGTGAAGACCGGAAAGGTCGTGAAGCCGCCGGCCCAGACCGAGGCGAACCAGGCCAGGTGGAGCCCGGTCTGGAAGACCTACGGCTCGGTCAACGGCACCTTCTACGCCGCCCCGATGAGCGCCAACATGAAGTCCCTGGTCTGGTACTCGCCCAAGTATTTCAAGCAGGCCGGGTACGAAGTCCCCAAGAGCTGGGCCGAGTTGACGGCGCTGAGCGACAAGATCGCCGGCTCCGGCTCCACCAAGCCCTGGTGCGGCGGCATCGGCTCCGGCACCGCGACCGGCTGGCCGGCCACCGACTGGCTGGAGGAGGTCGTGCTCGGCACCCACGGCGGTGAGGTCTACGACCAGTGGGTCAGCCACCAGGTGAAGTTCAGCGACCCGAAGATCACCGCCGCGATGCAGACGGTGGCCGGCTGGATGCAGAACCCGGCCTGGGTGAACGGCGGCATCGGTGACGTGAAGTCGATCGCCACCACCACCTTCCAGGACGCCGGGGCGCCGATCCTCACCAACAAGTGCGCCATGCTCCAGCAGGCCTCCTTCTACGCGGCCCAGTGGCCCAAGGGCACGGCGGTCGGGCCGGACGGCGACATCTTCGCGTTCCGCTTCCCGGCGGTGAACCCGGCGGTGCCCAGCCCGGTGGAGGGCGGCGGGGAGTTCCTGGCCGCGTTCAGCAACCGGCCCGAGGTGCAGGCGGTGCAGAACTACCTCTCCAGCAGCGAGTGGGCCAGCAGCCGGGTCAAGGTCTCCAAGGGCTGGGTCTCCGCCAACCAGGGCGTGGACAAGAGCCTCTACACCGACCCGATCGACCAGCTCTCGGCCGCCGCGCTGACCGACCCGGCGGCGACCTTCCGGTTCGACGCCTCCGACCTGATGCCCGCCGCCGTCGGCGCGGGCGCGGAGTGGAAGGCGCTCACCGCCTGGTTCGCCGAGGGACAGGCCATCCCGAAGGTGGCGGCGGACATCGACGCGGCCTGGCCGCAGTAGCCCGCCGTCACGGGCGGCGCGGGTCCACCCGCCCGCGCCGCCCTCACCTTCCTCGCGCCCCTTTCACCCTCTCGCCCTCTCGCCACGCCCGCGACCTGCCCAGTCCGCTCCGTCCATGGACCGCCGAGGAAGGACATCTGAATGACCGTCGGCCTGGCCGCCTCCGCGTGGACCGACGCCGGGATCAAGTTCGGCAACAGCCTGGGCGCCGTGGCCGGCTTCCTGGGCATCCTGCTGGTGGTCTTCTTCGCCGCCGGCCGGGCGAGCGGCCGCTTCGGCAGACCGCTGGCGATCACGGTGATGCTCGGCCCGGCCGTGCTGCTGCTGGTCGTCGGCCTGGTCGCCCCGCTGGTCCGCACGCTCTTCCTGAGCCTCTACAACTCGGACAGTTCGCGCTTCACCGGCTTCGACAACTACGCCTGGGCGTTCACCACCGAGTCCATCCACAGCGTGCTGCTGAACACCGCGCTCTGGCTGCTGGTCGCCCCGCTCACCGCCACCGGCCTCGGCCTGGTGCTGGCCCTGCTGGTGGAGCGGATGCGCTGGCAGGCGGTCTACAAGTCGCTGATCTTCCTGCCGATGGCCGTCTCGCTGGTCGGCGCGGGCATCATCTGGAAGTTCGTCTACGAGTCCCGCGGGGCCGGCCAGCCGCAGATCGGCCTGCTCAGCCAGCTGGCCGTCTCGCTGGGCTGGGAGGACCCGCCGAACTGGATCCTCAGCCAGCCGCTGAACAACTTCCTGCTGATGGCGGTCATGGTCTGGGTGCAGACCGGCTTCGCCATGGTGGTGCTCTCGGCCGCGATCAAGGCCATCCCGGACGAGGTCACCGAGGCGGCCCGGCTGGACGGGGCGCAGGGCTTCCGGCTGTTCAAGGACATCACCGTGCCGATGATCCGCACCACCCTGGTGGTGGTGCTCACCACGGTGATGATCACCACGCTGAAGGCCTTCGACATCGTCCGCACCATGACCGGCGGCAACTTCGGCACCCAGGTGCTGGCCAACGAGATGTACTCGCAGTCCTTCGTCCAGTTCGACGTCGGCCGCGGCTCCACCCTGGCGGTCATCCTCTTCCTGGCCGTGCTGCCGCTGGTGGCCTACAACATCGTCCAGCTGCGCAAGGAGCGTGAGACCAGGTGAAGTCCGTGCGCAAGGCCTTCGGCGGGCCGCTCGGCTCGCTCTTCGTGATCGCCGTGACGGTGCTCTGGACCATCCCCACCCTCGGCCTGCTGGTCACCTCGCTGCGACCCAAGCAGCAGGTGGCGACCACGGGTTGGTGGGAGGTGTTCTCCGATCCGTCGGTCGGCTTCGAGAACTACCACGCGGTGCTGTTCGAGGGCGGCTTCGGCAACAGCAACGGCCTGATGCCCTTCCTGGTCAACTCGCTGGCGATCGCCGTCCCGGCCACCGTCTTCCCGCTGGTGCTGGCCTCGATGGCCGCCTACGCGCTGGCCTGGGTGCGGTTCAAGGGGAGCGACACGGTCTTCTTCGTGATCTTCGCGCTGCAGGTGGTGCCGCTGCAGATGGCGCTCATCCCGCTGCTCCAACTGTTCTCCGGCGGGGCCCACCTGGGCTCGGTGACCGTCATCCCGGCGGTGAACCTGAGCGACACCTACGTGCCGGTCTGGCTGGCGCACACCATGTTCGCCCTGCCGCTGGCCACCTTCCTGCTGCACAACTTCGTCTCCCAGCTGCCGAGGGACCTGATGGAGGCGGCGATCGTGGACGGCGCCTCGCACTTCAAGATCTTCCGCTCCATCGTGCTGCCGCTCTGCACCCCGGCGCTGGCCTCCTTCGCCATCTTCGAGTTCCTCTGGGTCTGGAACGACCTGCTGGTCGCGCTGACCTTCTCCGGCGGGCTGGCCGAGGTGGCTCCGATGACGGTGCGGCTGGCCCAGCTGTCGGGAAGTTTCGGCGGCCGCTGGGAGCTGCTGACGGCCGGTGCGTTCCTCTCGCTGATCGTCCCGCTGGCCGTGTTCTTTGCGCTGCAGCGGTACTTCGTACGGGGCCTGTTGGCCGGTTCTGTCAAGGGTTGACCGGCTGACGAACTGTCATGGCGCAGGAATGTGTGGATTCTGCGGACATGCGCCCGCTCCACCCGGTACACAGGTGGCGGCATTTCGCCGTTGACAGACCTGGGGGCAGTGCGTGCGGTACAGAGAACGACTTTCGGGCCTACTGGTGGCCCTGCTCGCGGCGGCCAGCCTGGCCACCCCGACCAACGCGTCCGCCCTGGACGCAACGGCGAAGCTCGGCAACACCACGACGGGCACCGCCACCGACTCCGGCGACTCCAACCACCTGAACGCCTCGCGCTACGTGATCGGCAGCAAGGGCGGGCAGGTCAGCAGCATCTCGGTGTACGTGGGCGCGGTCGACGCCGCGCCCAACAACCAGTACCAGGTGGCCGTGTACGGTGACGCCGGCGGCAAGCCGGGCACCCTGCTGGCCAACAGCGCGGCGGGCACGCTGACCGCCAACTCCTGGAACACCCTGCCGGTTTCGGCCACCCTGACCCCGAACACCGCCTACTGGCTGGCCTACAACAGCAACGGCTCCAGCCAGGCCGTGAACAACCTGCGCTACTCCACCGGTGGCAAGGGCGCGTACAGCAACTCCTCGTCCCCGTACGGGAGCTGGCCGTCCAGCTTCGGGGCGTCCACCAACACCGGCCTGGACTTCTCGATCCACGCGACCTACACGCCGGGCAACCCGCCGGTCTGGACGCCGGGCGCCGGGCCGGGCGCCAGCGGGCCGGTGCTGCTGGTCACCACGGCGGCCAACCCGTACTCCAAGTACCTCGCGGAGATCCTGAAGGCCGAGGGGCTGAACAGCTTCAAGACCGTGGACCTCTCGCAGGTGAACAGCCTGATGCTGACCCAGCAGAGCCTGGTGCTGCTCGGCGAGACCGCCCTGACGGACGCCCAGGTCTCGATGTTCACCACCTGGACCAACGGCGGCGGACGGCTGATCGCGATGCGGCCGGACAAGAAGCTGGCCCCGCTGCTGGGCCTGACCGCCACGCCGGACACGCTGGCGGACACCTACCTGAAGATCGACACCTCGGCCGCCCCCGGTGCCGGGCTGACCGCCGACACCATGGGCTTCCACGGCACCGCCGACCGGTACGCGCTGAACGGCGCGACCGCGGTGGCCAGCCTCTACAGCGACGTCTCCACCGCCACCACCAACCCGGCGGTCTCGCTCCGGGCGGCCGGCAGCGGCCAGGCCGCCGCGTTCACCTTCGACCTGGCCCGCTCGGTGGTGCAGACCCGGCAGGGCAACGCCGCCTGGGCCGGCCAGCAGCGCGACGGCGTGGACGGCTACGAGGCCAGCGAGATGTTCTTCGGCCAGACCGGCCAGGCGAACTGGAACAACCTCGACAAGGCGCTGATCCCGATCGCCGACGAGCAGCAGCGCCTGCTCGCCAACCTGGTGACCCGGATGAACCTCTCCAAGGCCCCGCTGCCGCGCTTCTGGTACTTCCCCCGGGACGTCAAGGCCGTCGTGGTGATGACCGGTGACGACCACGGCGTGGGCGGCACCTCCGGCCGCTGGGACAGCTTCATCTCGCAGAGCCCGGCCGGCTGCAAGGTGGCCGACTGGGAGTGCGTGCGCGCCTCCTCCTACCTCTACAGCGGCGGCCCGCTGACCGCCGCGCAGGCGCAGGCCTACTCCGACGAGGGCTTCGAGGTCGGCTCGCACATCACCACCGACTGCCGCCCGTGGGGCACCGCGGCCAACCTGCAGTCCATGTACAGCAGCCAGTTGAACGCCTGGAAGACCAAGTACCCGGCGCTGCCGACGCCTTCGAGCAGCCGCACGCACTGCGTGGAGTGGGACGACTGGGCCACCCAGGCCAAGACCAAGCTGGCCAACGGCATCCGGATGGACCACGACTACTACTACTACCCGGCCGCCTTCGTGAACGACCGGCCCGGCTACTTCAACGGCACCGGGCTGCCGATGAAGTTCGCTGACACCGACGGCAGCGTCATCGACGTCTACCAGGCCACCACCCAGCTCACCGACGAGTCCGGCCAGTCCTACCCCGGCACCGTCAACACCCTGCTGAACGCCGCCTACGGCGCCCAGGGCTACTACGCCGCGCTGACCGCCAACATCCACACCGACTTCGCCCCCTCGCAGACCGCCGACCAGATCGTGGCGGCGGCCAAGGCCAAGGGCGCGCCGGTGGTCTCCGGCCGGCAGCTGCTCAACTGGCTGGACGGGCGCAACGGTTCGGCCTTCAGCGGGATCAGCTGGAACGGCACCACGCTCTCCTTCTCGATCACCGGCGGGGTCAACGGCCTGCGGGCGATGCTGCCGGTGCAGGCCGCCAGTGGCACCCTGCTCGGGATCAAGCAGGGCGGCGTGACGGTGCCCTACCGGGTGGAGACGGTCAAGGGCGTCAACTACGCCTTCTTCAACGGCAACGTCGGCTCCTTCACCGCCACCTACGGCCAGGACACCACCCGGCCGACCGTCACCGGCACCACCCCGGCCAACGGCGCCGTCAACGTGCCGGGGCAGAACGCGCTGCGCTTCGCCTTCAGCGAGCCGCTGGACGGCTCCTCGGTCGGCCAGACCGACGTCACGGTGGTCCCGACCGCCGGTGGCGCGGCGGTGAGCGGCACGGTGTCGTACGACTCCACGACCAGCGGGGTGCTCTTCACCCCGTCCGCACCGCTGGAGGTGACGACCGGTTACACCGCCACCGTGCAGGGCGTCCGGGACGTGGCCGGCAACACGCTGGCCGCGCCGTACACCATCTCCTTCACCACGGCCGCACCGCCGCCGCTGACCATCGGCAACGCCGACATCGGCGTCCAGACCGACGACAACGACGCCAACCACCTGAACGGCAGCCGGATCGTCACGGGCTCCTCGCCGGTGACCCTCAAGCAGCTCAGCGTGCACGTCGGGTCGGTCGGCGCGGCACCCAACAACCAGTTCCAGATGGCGGTCTACAGCGACGCCGGCGGCGTGCCGGGCAACCTGGTGGTCAGCACCGCGGCCGGGACGCTGACGGCGGACTCGTGGAACTCGCTGCCGGTGGACGTGACGCTGGCGGCGGGGACGGCGTACTGGCTGGTCTACAACACCAACGGCACCGGGCCGGCGCTGAACAACATGCACTACAGCGCCGGGTCGTTCGGGGACGGTGCGTACCAGGGGGCGGCGGTGCCGTTCGGCACCTGGCCCGGCAGCTTCGGGCCGGCGAACCGGACCTCGCTGTCGTACTCGCTGTACGGGACGTACTGACGCGCTGGCGTACTGACGTACTGACGTACCGACGTACCGACGTACTGGTGTACTGACACGCTGACGCACTGAGGCGGGGCCTGAGGCTTTGTCACAGCTCAGTGACAGAAGGCGCCTGGGTTTTGAACCTGTTCAGATGGGTGGATAGTCTCCAGGAGTCTCGGGCACGGCGCGGCATCCCTGAGGGGTGTCGCGCCGTGCCCGTCGAACTCCGAGGGAGCGTCATGTCCACTCCGTCCAACGCTGGTTCACAAGATCCGGGGCAGAAGGCCGCCGGGCAGCAGGTGCCGAAGCCGGCCGCTGCCGGTGCGTCCGGTGCCGGTGCGCCCGCTGCTGGTGCGCCTGGCCCGAAGCCGGCCGGTCCGGTGCGGGGTGCCGGGGGGCAGCAGGTGCCGCGGCAGCCCGGCGCCAACGTGTGGGCACCGCCGAAGCCCGCTCCGAAGCCGCTCTGGGACACCGGCACCGCCCCGGAGCGGCCGGCCCCGCCCGGTGGGCGGGTGCTGCTCGGGGTCCTGCTGAGCGGGCTGGTCGCGGCCACCGTGCTGAGCGACGGCGTGGGCGTGAACCTGCTGCTGGTCGCGCTGGCCGCCGCCGTGGCGGCCGGTTCGGCCGCGGTGGCGCGCGGGCGGCGGGCCAGGCCGTGGACCGTGGTCTGGGGCGTGTCGGCCTTCGCGCTGCTGCTGGTGCCGGTGCTGAGCGATGCGGGCTGGCCCAGCTTCCTGGCCTTCGTGGCCGCGGTCGGGGCGGCCTCGCTGGCCCTGCACGGCGGCACCCGGTGGGCGGCCGTACTGCTCGGCCCGATCTGGCTCCTGCCGCACTTCTTCACGGCCCTGCCGTGGGCGGCCCGGGGGTTGAAGGGCCGTTCGCTCCCGTCCTCGGCGCGCTCCAGGGCGGTGCCGCTGGTGAAGTCGGTGGTGGTGACGGGGCTGCTGCTGCTGGTCTTCGGCGCGCTGTTCGCCAGCGCCGACGCGGCGGTGGGCGAGCTGGTCGACGAGCTGGTGCCCAGCTTCGACCTGGGCGAACTCCCGTTCCGTGTCTTCCTGTTCGGCGTCGGCGTGGCGGTCGCCCTGGCCGCCGCGCACCTCGCCGCCGCCCCGCGCCGCTTCGACCGGCTCCCGGTCGGACCCGGCCGCGAGCGCGGCCGCACCGAGTGGGCCCTCCCGATGGTCGCGCTCAACCTGCTCTTCGGCGCCTTCGTCGCCATCCAGGCCGTGGTCTTCTTCGGCGGCTACGAGGCCGTGATGAGCAAGCCCGGGCTGGTGCCGGCCGAGTACGCCCGGCAGGGCTTCTGGCAGCTGCTCTGGGTCACCGTGCTGGCCCTCGCCGTGGTGGCGCTGGCCCAGCGCTGGGCGCCCCGGCAGACGGCCTCCGACCGGCTGCTGGCCAAGGGCCTGGTCGGCCTGCTCTGCGTGCTCACCCTGGTCGTGGTCGCCTCCGCGTACTACCGGATGCAGCGGTACGTCGACGTCTTCGGGCTGACCCGGCTGCGGGTGACGGTCACGGCGGCGGAGCTCTGGCTCGGCGTGGTCTTCCTGCTGGTGCTGGCCGCGGTGCTGGCCGGTGCCTCGGTCGCGCGGCTGCTGCCCCGGGCCGTGGCGCTCAGCGCGGTGGCCGGCGTGGCGGTCTTCGGCCTGGTCCGGCCGGACGCGCTGATCGCCGAGCAGAACGTCGCCCGCTTCGAGCGCCTCGGCACCATCGACCTCGACTACCTCAGCAGCCTCTCCGCCGACGCCGTCCCGGCGCTCGACCGGCTGCCGGCGGACCGGCGGACCTGCGCCCTCCAGTACCTCGCCGAATCGCTCGACGGGCGGGACACCCCCTGGTACGCGGCCAGCCTCTCGGAGAGCCGGGCGCAGCAGCTGCTGCGGGAGCGGCCGGTGGACCTGAAGGCGCGGTGCAGCACCAGCCGCTACCCGATGGGTGAGGAACTGCCGTAGGAGCCTGCGGGATCGGGACGGACTGCCGTGGGCGTGCCGGGGGGCACGTCCACGGTCGTTTCCGCGGTGGTCGTTCCTGCGGCGGTTGCTTCCGCGGCGGTCGTCTCCACGGTGATCGTTTCTGCGGCGGTCGTTCCCGTGGTGGTCATGGCGGTCGTGGGGGCCGGGCTCCTGGCGGCCTTCCGCTGATTCCTGGCCGGCCTCCCGCAGGGCTCCTCGCGCGTTCGTGGTCGTCCCGGGGGCCGCCGGGAGTGTCCTAGGCGGTGTCGTCAAAGGAGTCATGCCCACATGAGTAGTGCCGCGAGGGTGACGGCCGCCTGGTAGGACTTGGCCGTCTTGTCGTACCTGGTGGCGAGGCCGCGCCATTGCTTGATCCGGTTGAAGCAGCGTTCGACGACGTTGCGTTGCCGGTACAGCTTCTTGTCGAAGGCCGGCGGGCGTCCGCCCGCTCTGCCGCGCCGTCGGCGGTTGGCCACTTGGTCGGCGCGTTCGGGGATGGTGTGGGTGATGTGGCGCTGCCGCAGCCAGGTGCGGATCGCTCTGGAGCTGTAGCCCTTGTCGCCCAGGACGTGGTCGGGCCGGGTGCGGGGGCGTCCCGGCCCGGTCCGGGGAACGCGGATGGCGTCCATGAGGGTGGTGAACCAGGTGCAGTCGTTGGTGTTCCCGCCGGTGAGGACGAAGGCGAGCGGGCGGCCGAGCCCGTCCACGGCCAGGTGGATCTTGCTGGTCAGACCGCCCCGGGAGCGTCCGAGTGCCTGGTCGTGGGCCCCTTTTTGCGGGCTCCGGCGGCATGCTGGTGGGCGCGGACGATCGTGGAGTCGACCGACACGAGCCAGTCGATGTCCCCGGTTGCGTCGGCCTTCGCCTGCGCGGTGCGCAGCATCCGCTCGAAGGTGCCGTCCGCGGCCCAGCGGCGGAAGCGGGTGTGCAGGGTGGCCCACGACCCGTACCGCTCGGGCACGTCCCGCCAGGCCACCCCGGTCCGGAACTTCCACACGATCCCGTTCAGCACCGTCCGGTCGTCCAGACGCGGACGCCCCGTCACGGACCTGGGCAGCAACGGACCGACCAGAGCCCACTCCGCATCGGACAGCTCATGACGACGTATCACCCCACCATGATCCACTAATCAAGATCACTTTGACGACACCACCTAGGCTGGACGGTGCGCGGGGCTGGTCTCCGTCGAGCCGCCCCGAACCGAAGGACCTGCCATGCCGTACGACCCGCCCAGCCACTCGGTCGAACGCTCGCTGCGCCGGGCGGGCGCCCAGCTGGTGGCCGGGCTCGACGAGGTCGGCCGGGGCGCCTGGGCCGGGCCGGTCACCGTCGGCGCCGCGGTCACCGGGCTGCGCAAGCCGCCCGCCGGGCTCACCGACTCCAAGCTGCTCACCGAGAAGCGCCGGGCCGAACTCGCCCCGCTGCTCGCCGAGTGGGTCACCGCCTACGCGCTCGGCCACGCCTCGCCCGAGGAGTGCGACGAACTCGGCATGACCGCCGCGCTGAGGCTGGCGGCGGTGCGCGCGCTGGAGGCCCTTCCGGTCCGGCCGGACGCGGTGATCCTCGACGGCAAGCACGACTACCTCGGCGGTCCGTGGCGGGTCCGCACCGTGATCAAGGGTGACCAGTCCTGCATCTGCGTCTCCGCCGCCTCGGTCCTCGCCAAGGTGGAGCGGGACACGATGATGGCCGAGCTCGGCGAGGAGTACCCGGAGTTCGCCTTCGCCGAGAACGCCGGCTACCCCTCGCCGGTGCACCGCGCCGCGCTGGAGGAGCACGGCCCGACCCGCCACCACCGGCTCTCCTGGGCCTACATGGACGCGCTGCCGCGGTGGAGCCACCTCAAGCGGGTCCGCGAGCCCGAGCCCCAGGACGAGCAGCTGACGCTGGGCTTCTGACACGGTGTCGGGTGGATGACCACTCGGTCCCAACTGGTGGGGCGCCCGTGCGCGTTCGACCGCCATTTGATAGACATCGGGTCATGCCTGTTTCCCCCGAGGATCCGGAAAACCACGTGCGCGTGGGGCCGGAGATCCACGAGAGTGTCCCGGGCCCCGGTGTCCCCCTCCCGCGAGAGTCTTCCCCCCGTATGCCTGATGCCCAGTCCGCTGGTGTCCCGTCCGCCGCTCCCACCCGGTCCGTCCCGCTGCCCGGGCCGCGTCCGGCTCCCAAGCCCGGCCCCCGGCCCGGCCCGCCGCCGGGCGCCGCGTCCCGGAAGCCGGGCGCCACGGTGCAGTTGGTGCCCTCCACCGCGCGCGACGCGGTCGAGCGCGCCGACGAGACCGTGGACCGGCTGCTCGAGTCGGGCCGCGGGCCGGAGACGGTCCTGGTCCTGACGGTGGGTGAGCACCACCCCTGGCAGCAGCACGAACTCACCTTCGGCGAGGAGCGCTACTGGGCGCAGCTCACCGAGGGCGGTGACGTCTTCTACGCCGACGCCGCGGCGAGCCGGACGGTCGGCCGTCCGGTGGTGGTCCTGGTGGCCAACTCGGCGGGCGGGGAGCTGCTGGCCGCGGCCGCCCGGAGCGCGCAGGCGCTGGCCGGCGAGCTGCTGGTCGTCTGCGGCGAGGCCGCCGTGGTCGGGCCGCTGTTCTCCGAGGCGAAGAGCCCGGTCGGCGTCTGAGCCGTTCCGTCGGTACTTCGGTGCTGACGGTGGTGGTCCCCGGTCCAGTGGTTTCGCGGACCGGGGACCACCGTCGTGCGCGGGCCGTTGTCGTGTGCGGTGCCGTTCGATGTTCCCTCGGCCGGCCGTCCGCCCCGGGGCGTCAGCCGGTCGCGGTGCGGCGCAGCGGGCTGACCGGGGCGACCTGACCCGGGTGGCTGCGGGTGGAGCGCGGCGCGAGCTCGGTGACGGTGTGCACCGGGCCCTCGCTCCAGGAGGCCGAGTTGGGCGTCCGGCCGTGGCGGCCGTCCCCGAGGGACTGCCAGCCGGTCGGCGTCAGCGCGATGTACGAGCCGCAGCGCAGTCCGTGCAGGGCGGCCGCGTCGCGCAGGGCCCACATCCACGCGCCGTCCTGCTCCGTCCAGCCCGGCGCGCCCTCGCGGCAGCGCAGCAGGACCGCCGTCCTGCTGGGCCGGGCCAGCCGGAGGTCGTGCGGGGTGACCAGCCGGAGGTGGGAGAGGATCTCGTTCCGGTGCTGCCAGCCGTCCTGGACCTGCTGGCGGGCGGGGAACGAGGCGGACGCGGTGACCTGGTGCAGGGCGTCCAGCACCGCGACCACCGTGGTGCCCGGCTGCGGGAGGTGACGCTGGTGCAGCTCGGAGACGAACTCGCGCGGGTCGCGGAGCAGCGGGACGTCGGCCTCCGCCCAGCCCTCGAGGTCGAGCGTGCGTCTCCGGGAGAACCGGGGTCGGTCGCTGCCGCTGATCACGATCCTCCTTCCCGGCCCGTCGCCCGCGTGTCGCGGGGCAGGCGGGTATCTGCGTACGCCGAAGGCCGGGTCCACCGGACCGGGCTATGGGTACCTCCCAATTCTCAGGTCAGAACGGCTGAGCGGCAACGATGAAATGACGAACGCCGCCCGAATGCCTATGGTCTGCCGGATATATTCCACCTCGGGCTGACTGCCATTCGGCTGACGGAGGGTCGGATCTGTCAGGTTCGCGGTCACGGGTCGTCAGGTCGGCCGCCGGGCAAGGGGGCTGCCACGCCCCCTCCGCTCCTCCTGCCCCTCGGTGCCCGTCCTCCCGACCGGCCCCGCTGGTCAGGGCGGTGCGGTCCGGGTGCCTGAGGCTCGTTCCACTCCTCCCACTTCCCTCACTCCTTCCGCGGCGCTCTCCGCAGCGCTCCCTCCGTGTGGCTCAGGCCTGGACCGCGAGGGTCAGGGGAAGGACCGGGCCCGCCCCGGCCCGGCGGAGCAGGCGGGCCGCCACGGTGACCGTCCAGCCCGAGTCGACCAGGTCGTCCACCAGCAGGACCGGGCCGGGGTTGGCCGTGATCGCCCGCTGCAGCTCCTCGGGGACCACCAGGGCGCCGGCCAGGGAGTGGAGGCGCTGGGCGCTGTTGCTCCGCGGGCCGTGCGGCGGGCGACCCTCGGCGTAGGAGACCCGGCCGAGCAGCGGCAGCCGGCCGACCTCCGCGATCCGGGCGCCCAGGGAGGCCACCAGCTGGGGGCGGCGGGCCGAGTCCATGGTGACCACGCCGACCGGGCGGGCCGGCCTCCCGCCCTCGGCGTCCTCCGGGCCGGCCCAGCCGCCCGGGCCGCGCGCCCAGTCGGCGAGCACGCTGACCATCGCGTCCAGCACCTCGGAGGGGACCGGCCCGTCCGGGGCGTCGTCGGCGAGCAGGCTCCGCAGCCGGGTGCCCCAGCCGATGTCCGACAGCCGGCCGAGGGCCCGGCCGGTCTCGGCCTGCTCGCCCGCCGGGATGCGGCCCTTGAGCGGCACCCCGATCGCCTCCATGCCGGTCGGCCAGAGGCGGCGCGGCTCGAAGCTGACGCCCGGCCGTCCGAGGGCGGCCCGGGCCGCGGCCATGGCCTCGTCCGACACTTCGGGGGAGCGCCGCCGCCCGGTGCAGTTGTCGCACCGGCCGCACGGGGCGGCCTGCTCGTCGTCCAGCTGGCGGCGCAGGTACTCCATCCGGCAGCCGTCGGTGGTGGCGTACTCCCGCATGGCCCGCTGCTCGGCGGTGCGGGACTCGGCGACCTTCGCGTAGCGGGCCGCGTCGTACGTCCACTCCTGGCCGGTGGACGTCCAGCCGCCGCGCACCCGGCGGACCGCGCCGTCCACGTCGAGCACCTTGAGCATGGTCTCCAGGCGGGCCCGGCGGAGGTCGACCCGGGGCTCCAGGGCCGCGGTGGAGAGCGGACGCCCGGCCTCGGCCAGCGCGTCCAGGGTGCGCCGCACCTGCTCCTCGGCGGGGAAGCCGAGCGAGGCGAAGTAGCGCCAGATCGCCTCGTCCTCGCGGCCGGGCAGCAGCAGCACCTCGGCCCGGTCCACCCCGCGCCCGGCGCGGCCGACCTGCTGGTAGTAGGCGATCGGGGAGCCGGGCGAGCCGAGGTGGACGACGAAGCCGAGGTCCGGCTTGTCGAAGCCCATGCCCAGGGCGGAGGTGGCGACCAGGGCCTTCACCCTGTTCGCCAGCAGGTCGGCCTCGGCGGTGCGGCGCTCGGCGTCCTCGGTGCGGCCGGAGTAGGAGGCGACCGGGTAGCCGCGCTGGCGGAGGAAGGCGGTGACCTCGTCGGCGGCGGCCACGGTGAGGGTGTAGACGATGCCGGAGCCGGGGAGCTCGGCCAGGTGGTCGGCCAGCCAGGCGAGGCGGTGCGCGGGCTCGGGCAGGTCGAGCACACCGAGGCCGAGGCTCTCGCGGTCGAGCGGGCCGCGCAGCACCAGGGCGGTGCCGTCGGAGCCCTCGGTGCTGCCGCCGGTGCCCAGCTGCTCGGCGACGTCGGCGGTGACCCGGGCGTTGGCGGTCGCGGTGGTGGCCAGCACCGGGACGCCGGGGGAGAGCTCGGCCAGCATGGTGCGCAGGCGGCGGTAGTCGGGGCGGAAGTCGTGGCCCCAGTCGGAGATGCAGTGCGCCTCGTCGACCACCAGCAGGCCGGTGGAGGCGGCCAGCTTGGGCAGCACCTGGTCGCGGAAGTCGGGGTTGTTCAACCGCTCGGGGCTGACCAGCAGCACGTCCACCTGGCCGGCCGCCACCTCGGCCTGGATGTCGTCCCACTCCTCCGGATTGGCCGAGTTGATGGTGCGGGCGTGGATGCCGGCCTTGGCGGCGGAGTCGACCTGATTGCGCATCAGGGCGAGCAGCGGGGAGACGATCACCGTCGGCCCGGCGCCCCTGGCCCGGAGCAGCGCCGTGGAGATGAAGTAGACGGCGGACTTGCCCCAGCCGGTGCGCTGCACGACCAGCGCCCGGCGGTGGTCGACCACCAGGGCCTCGATGGCCAGCCACTGGTCCTCGCGCAGGACGGCGGCCGGGCCGGCCAGCTCGCGGAGCACGGCCTCGGCCCGGGCCCGGACGGCGGCGCGGTCCGTCGTCGGGGCCCCGGGGTGGTCGGTGGCGGTGGAGGGGTGCTGCGGCGGCTGGGTCATGGCTCATGGATACAGGCTCGGAGCGACAGTCCGCGAACAGCGGTGACGAGGCCCCCATGTCGGTTCATCAGCACATCATCCAAGTGAGGGACTCTTGTCCCTTTTGGTGCGATATGCGACTGATCCGAACGGGTGAGCAGATGCTGACCCCCCGGAGTTTTCCACAGGAAAGAGCTCTTCGCCGGGGTCGGCACCCTTCGCGCGGGACGCTTCCGGACATGAACGAGGAACACGTCATCCAGTCCGCCGCCCCGCTCTCCGGTCAGCTCCCGCTCCGGATGCGCGGCCCGGCCGACATGGCCGAGATGCTCCCCTACCTGCTCGGCTTCTTCCCCGACGACAGCATCGTCGCGGTCGGCCTCCAGGGGCCGACGCTCCAGCAGGGCGGGGTGATCCGGCTCGACATCCCGGCCGACCCGGCGACGTGGCCGACGGTCGCGGCCGACACCGCCCGGCTGCTGGTCGGGCTCTCCGAGCAGCGGGACCGCCGTCCCGAGCAGGTGCTCCTCTACCTCTGCCGGGACGCCGCCGATCCGCCCGGCACCGCCCGGCCGCCCTCCTCGCCGCCGCCCCCGCTGCTGCTCTCCCGGGGCGCGCCCGGCTTCGACCGGGTCTGGCCGCCGGGGGCAGAGGGGCCCGCGGAGCCGGGCCCTCCCGACGGTCCGTCGGCGGAGCAGGTGGAGCCGTTGGACGGCCCGGGAGTGGTGGCCCTGCTGCGCCCGCTGGCCGAGCAGTTGGCGCAGGAGTTCCGGGCCGCCGGGGTCACGGTGAAGGAGTCCCTGTGCGTCTCGGACGGGAGGTGGTGGTCCTTCCTCTGCGGTGAGGCGGGCTGCTGCGATCCGGCCGGAGTGCCGATCAGGTCCATCCGGCTGCCCAGCCCGATCGCGGCCGCCGCGGCCTACGCCGGGGTCGCACCCCGGGGCAGCCGCAAGGCGATCGCCGCCGCCCTCGCCCCGATCGGCCCGCCGGGCGACGACGCGCAGCGGGAGGCCCTCGAGCTGGCCGGCCCCGAGCTGATCGGCGAACTCGCCGGGCCCGGCGGCCGGTTCGCGGTCCTGGAGCACACCGCCGGGCTGCTCTCCGAAGCCCTGGCCGACTTCGCCGGCGGGGCCCGCGAGCTCGCCCCGGCCCGGACGGCCCGCCTGCTGGTCGGCCTCCAGGACAAGCTGGCCCGGGACCGCGGCGCCGAGTACGCCGAGCCGGACGAGCTGGTCCCGGCCCAGCGCCTGTGGCGCTACCTGGCCCGCCACTGCGTCCCGCCCTTCGAGCACTACGCCGCCCCGCCGCTCACCCTGCTGGCCTGGACGTCCTGGCTGGCCGGTGACACCGCCACGGCCAGGGTGGTGCTGGCCAGGGTGCTCGACCTCGACCAGGCGTACACGCTGGCGCAGTTGCTCTACGAATCGCTGAACGGCGGCCTCCACCCGGGCGAGCTGCTCGACCGGGTCCGCCGGGAGCGCCTGGCCCGGCAGCAGCTGGCCGGGCTCCAGCGCACGGCCGGTGACGGGCTGGGGCTCTACGGGGTGCGGATCCCCGGGGCAGGCGCGGGGGCGGGAGCGGGGGCAGGGAGCAGAGCAGGGTCTGCGCCGGGGCCCGGATCGGCGCCGGGGCCCGGCCCCGGAGCGGTGCCGGGATCGCGCGGGGCAGGCGGTCGGGCGACCGCCGGAGCGGCGACTCCCGAGGAGGACGAGGGGCAGTGGGCTGGCCACGGTGCGGCCGGTCCTGACGAGCCGTCGGAGCCGCGCGGGGAGCGGCCGCCCCCGGCCGAGGGCGCGGAGCCGGCCGAGGATGGCGGCCGCAGGGGCGGCGGCCCCGGGAAGCCGCCGAGCCCGGCCCGCGGGCAGGGCCGTGAGCAGAACCGGGGAGCATCCCGGGGCCGTGCCGGTCGGCAGGGCTCCGCCGCTGGAGCCGCGGAGCCGGGCGAGGAGCCGCAGGGGGCACGCCGGACGCCCCGTCAACCGCCGCGCCAGACCCGCCGGAAGGGCCGCCGCCACGGCGGTCGCAACCTCGGCGCCGCCCCGGGCCAGCCCTTGGTGCCAGGAGACGGAGCGGCCGGTCACCGCCAGGCCGAGCCGGCGGCCCGCATCCGCCGGGCAGGGCACTCCGGATGACGGAGCGTCAGCGAGGCGGCCGGTCCGGCCAGGACCGGCCCGCCCCGGGAGCGCGCGGGCACCGCGGCCCGCCCGCACGTCGGCCGGCGGCGCCGCGCCGTCCCTCCCCGCCCCCGGCCGCCCTTCCCGGCGCGGCCCCGTCACGGCCGTCCGCGCCGGGGCTGTCCGTGCCGGGGCCGGCGCGGGGGCACGTCCTCCAGCCCCTAGATCTCCCCGCGCGCCATCTTGATCAGCCGGTCGAGCACCGCGCCGCCGCTCACCCGGAGCCCGTCGTGCTCCCACTCGTTGGTGACCCAGGCGCGGGTGCCGGCCACCGCGTCCGCCGTGGCCAGCGAGTCGGCGGTGTCCACGTACATGTCGTCGTGGTAGATGGCCGCCACCACCGGCACCTGGTTGGCCGCCAGTCGGGCCGGGTCGTAGAGGTCGGGCCAGTCCGTCCGCTCGGCGAGCAGCTGCGCGGTCTCCCGCAGCGGCCGCAGTGCCGGGTCGGTCTCGAACAGCGCGGGGTAGATCATCTCCCCGGTGAAGTACACGGCCTGACCGGCACTCAGCGCCGCCTCGGCGTCGAACTCGGGGAATTCCTTGCGCACCCGCTCCGCCGCCCACTCCGTCCCGCCGGCGTCCACCGAGCGCTGCCCGTAGATGGACTCGTGCATCACCGCGTACAGCGGCCCCTGCGCGAAGGAGAGGTGCGACTGCACCCCGGCCAGGAAGGTGTCCGAGAGCACCGGGCCCTCCACGCCCTCCACCCAGGCCTCCTCCAGCAGGTAGTGCAGCACGTGCGCGCCACCGCCGGTGCCCAGCAGCATTCCGAGACCCTGGAAGGCCTGCACGGTGAGCAGCCCGCCGTCCGGCAGCTCGGCCGGCCGCTCGACCAGGTGGGCGGCGATCCGCTGCACCGCCGCCACGTCCTGCGGGTAGCGCGCGTAGTACGCCTTGTTCTTCCGGGCGGTCCGGGGGTAGGCCGCCCGGTAGACGTCCTCGGCCGAGCTGCGCAGCCCGGCCAGCCCGCCGGTCACGAAGGCCTCGCGCAGGCCCTCGGGGGCGATCGAGAGGTAGGTGAGGGTGCAGAAGCCGCCGTAGCTCTGCCCCAGCAGGCTCCACCGGCCGGTCTCGCCGAGCAGCTGACGCCGGATCAGCTCCGCGTCCCGGACGATCGAGTCGGCCCGGAAGCGGGCCAGGTACTCGGCCTGCTCGCGGGGGCCGCCGCGCCGGGCCAGGGTCTGGCGGGTGGCGGGGGTGGAGCGGCCAGTGCCGCGCTGGTCGAGCAGCAGCACGCGGTAGTCGTCCAGGGCGCGGTCGACCCAGCTGTCCCGGCCGATCGGGCGGTTGGCCTTGCCGCCGGGCCCGCCCTGGAGGAAGAGCAGCCACGGGAGCTCGTCGTGCTCGCGGCCGGAGGCGACCACCTCGCGGGCGTACACCTCGATCCGCTCTCCCTCGGGCGCCTCGTGGTCGAGCGGGACCTGGAAGACGTGGTCGGTGGTGACGGTCCCGGGCAGCCGGCTGGGGGTGGACATACAACTCCTCGGTACGTGCTGGTCACAGACGCGCGGCGGCGGGCGTCCACGGTGTTCCCGGTGCGCCCGCCGTTGCCCCCGCACCGTATCCTGACGCGGGCAGGGAGTAACCGGACGGCGGACCGGCCGGCGCGAGCCGCGCCGACACCGCGCGGGGCGCCACTGCCGTCCGCACCGCCGGGGGACGTGCGGGGAGCGGCTGACCAGGGAAGACCTGTCGACGGACCGGTACGGCGTGACCTGGGGGAGGGGCGGTGCGTTCAATCTGCTGGGCGGCGCCCGCGACTGCCGGTCCCGGCCGGCCACGTGTGGCCGGCGCCGTGGCCGTCCCGGGTGGGCCCTGCCCGGGTACGTCCTCGCACGACGGCCCCGTCCGTGGACGGTCAGCCGTCCCGGTGCCGACGCCCGGCACGTCGGCGGTCCGCACCGACGGCCCTGTCGGGGTCGTGCCCGTCCGCACCGCCGCGGTGGTGTCCGGCCGGACGGTACGGCCAGGACACCTGGAGCGGAGCCCGGCGCGGGGGAGCGCCGCGCTCCACCGACCCCGGCTCCGGCCGGCCTGCCGACGGGCCGCCCGGCCGACGGCACGAGCAAGCAGCACCAGACCGTGATCGAGGACATATCCGGCCGACCGGCAGTACCGCCGTCGCCCGGTCGAAGAAGGAGAGCCAGGTGAACGACCCGAGGCCGCTGCGGGACGCACCGCCCACCGTCGGGTCTGCCGCACCGTCGGTTCCCGCTCCCACTCCGACGCCCTCCGGGCCCGGGGCAACGGCGTCCTCGTTCGCCACCACGACGGTCGGGCCGTCCGGTGCCGGGATGTCCGGGGCCGGGGCGTCGAGTGCCGACCGGTTCGGCGCTGGGCCGTCCGTTCCACCCTTCGCGCCGCGGTCAGGGGAGCACAACGTACCCCCGCGCGCCCCCGGCGCAACTCCGCCGGTCTCCGTCGCACCCTTCCCGGGCGAACCCCGGTCCGCCGCTCCGGCCGCGCCCGCCGCCTCCCCGTGGGGGCCACCGTCCGCCTCCGGGGCACCCGCTGACGCCCCGTCGAGGGGTGCACGGCCCCACCCCGAGCACCAGTCCGCGCCGATGCCCGGCACCGGTCCCGGCGCCCCCGCCACCGGACTGCCGCACACGCCGCCCGGCGGTCCCGGCGCCTCCGGCAGCCCCGCCGCCCCCGGCGGGTTCTTCGCCGGCCTCCCGGGCGGCTCGGGCAGCCCTGGCGGGTCGTCACACACGCCGCCCGGCGGGACGCCTGTCCAGACGCCGGGAGCGGCCGGGGTGCCGCGCGCGTCCGGCCCGTTCCGTCCGCAGCCGCCCGCCACCCACGCCACCGTCCTCTGCGTCAGTGCCCCGGCGATGGCCCTCTCCGGTCTGGACGGCCAGCTCCGCGGCCAGGCCCTGCACGGCTTCTACCGCTCGGGAGTCCGCACCCTCGCCCGGATGGAGCTGCGCCTCGGCGGGGTGGAGCCGCTGCCGCTCCAGGGCACGCTGACCTCGGCGGCGGAGGCGCGCTTCGTCGGCGCCGTCCGGGTCCCCGGAGACCCGGACCCGGACCCGGCCCTGACGGTCGAACGGCTCCGCCACGCCAACGGCGTCGAGACCGTGACGGTGCGGAACACCGGCGTCAGGCCCGCCCGGATACCGCTGGAGATCACCCTCGGCACCGACCTCGGCCAGCTCGCCGAGATCTCGGCGGGCCAGCGCCTGGCGGACCTGCCCGGGCAGGTCCAGTCGGCCGGTCTCCGCTGGGCCGGCCCCCAGCACAGCGCCTCCGTGGCGGCCCGGCCGTCCCCGCACGCGGTCCTGGCCGGGGCGGGCGTGCTGCGCTGGGACTTGGAGGTGCAGCCGGGCGCCCGCTGGTCGGTGGAGCTCAGCACCACGCTGGAGACCACTGCCCAGAGCGGTCCGCGTCCGCCCACGGGCCGCGGCCCCGGAGTTCCGCTGCCCTGGTCGGAGCCCGAGGTCCGTTGCGACGACACCCGCACGGCCCCGCTCGTGGCCCGCTCCCTGGACGCCCTCGGCGGCCTGCTGGTCGCCGACGCCGACCGTCCCACCGACCTGTACGCCGTCTCCGGCGCGCCCTGGCGGTTCGGCCTGACCGCTGCCGACGCGCTCTGGGCGGCCCGGCTCACCCTGCCGCTCGGTACCCGGCTCGCCGCCGGCACGCTCCGCGCGCTGGCCCGCCGTCAGGCCACCACCGGCCCGCAGGCCGGAGTGGTCCCCGGTCCGCTCCGGCACGGCGGCCCCGAGCTGCCGCCCTCCTGCACCGCGACCGAGGCCACCCTGCTGTTCGTCACCGTGCTGGCGGAGGCGTGGCGTTGGGGCCTGCCCCGCCAGGAGGTGGCCGAGCTGCTGCCCGCCGCCGAGCGGGCCTTGGCCGCCCTGCGGAGCAACATCACCGATGCCCCGGCCCCGGCCCCGGCGACCTCGGCCGCGGCCGCGGCCACGGCGGACGGCGCGCCGTCCGACGGTCCGTCAGCCGGCTCCCCCCGTGCCGGTGCTACCGCGGGTTCCGGGAGGGCGGAGGCCGAGGGAGCCCCGCTCGGGCCGGTCGGCTTCGTGACCGACCTGGGCAGGTCGGCCGAGGATCGCGCGGCCAGACCGGTGCCCGCCCGCTGTGAGGTGCAGGCCCAGGCCCACCGGGCGGCCCTGCACGGGGCCGAGCTGCTGGAGGCCTTCGGCCGTCCCGGCGCCGCCGAGTGGCGGTCCTGGGCGGCCGGCCTGCGGGAGCGGTTCCGGGAGCAGTTCTGGATCGACGACCTCTCGGGCGGCCGTCCGGCGGCGGCCCTGATCGCCCCCGACCGGCCGCTGCCCGCCGTGGCCTCCTCCTTCGTCCACCTGCTGGACCTCGGCCTGGCCGCCGAGGGGGACCGCCACGAGGGCATGCTCGACCGCGAGCAGACCAGGGTGCTGGCCCAGCGCCTGGCCACCCCGGAGTTCGACTGCGGCTGGGGCTTGCGGACGCTCAGCGCCAAGTCGCCCCGGTTCAACCCGCTCGGGCACCGGAGCGGGGCGGTCCGGGTGCACGAGACGGTGCTCGCGGTGGTCGGCCTGACCGAGGCCGGGTTCGAGCGGGAGGCCGGGATACTGCTGGAGGGCCTGCTCGACGCCTCCGCCCACTTCGAGGGGCGGCTGCCCGAGATGTACGCGGGGGAGCAGCGGGTCACCGGCTGCCCGCCGGTCCCGCACCCGTCCGCCTGCCGCCCGGCGGCGCTCTCCTCCGCCGCGGCCGTGCACCTGGTCGCCGGTCTGGCCGGGGTCCGACCTGATGTCCCGTCCGGCCGGGTCACCGTCCGTCCGGCCAGCACCGCCCCGTTGGGCGAGCTGGAGCTCGGCGGCCTGCGGGTGGCCGGCGAGCCCTTCTCGGTGCGGATCAGCCGGATCGGTGTCGCGGTCGTGGAGGAGGCCTCGCCGACGCTCCAGCTCGGCACCCGCTGAGCCCGGGCGGCGTGTCGTCGGCCCGCCCCGGGCCTCGTGGGCGGGTCGGACCGGGGTGGGCCGGAGCACCTCCCGGCGGCGCCCGGTCGCGTCGCTCCGTAGGCGGAGCACGATCTGATGGACCCTCGTTCGGGCCCTGTGCTTATCGTCAGAGAGACGACTATGATCGTCGCCATGTCTCGCTATGACCCGTCGGCCTTCCCCCCGTTCGCTGTCACGGTCGACCTGGTGGTGCTGACGGTCAGGGAGCACGCGCTCTGTGCCCTGCTCGTCCGCCGTGGCGAGCCGCCGTTCCAGGGGTACTGGGCGCTGCCCGGCGGCTTCGTCCGGCTGGACGAGGGTCTGGCCGAGGCGGCCTCCCGCGAGCTGGCCGAGGAGACCGGCCTGCGCGCCCTCTCCGCCCCCGGCCAGGGCCCGAGCACGGTCGGGGCCCACCTGGAGCAGCTCGCGACCTACGGGCACCCGCAGCGCGACCCCCGCATGCGGGTGGTCAGTGTCGCCCATCTCGCCCTGGCCCCCGACCTGCCGACGCCCCGCCCCGGCGGCGACGCCAGCGGCGCCCGCTGGGCACCGGTCGGTGACCTGCTCGGCCCCAGCCCGGCCGAGGGCGTCCCGCTCGCCTTCGACCACGGGAAGATCCTCGCGGACGGTGTGGAGCGGGCCCGCTCGAAGATCGAGTACTCCTCCCTGGCCACCGCCTTCTGCCCGCCGGAGTTCACCGTCGGCGAGCTCCGCCAGGTCTACGAGGCGGTGTGGGGAGTGGTCCTCGACCCCCGGAACTTCCACCGGAAGGTCACCGGCACCCCGGGCTTCCTGCTGCCCACCGGCGGCACGACGACCCGTCAGGGCGGTCGCCCCGCGCAGCTGTTCAAGGCCGGCGGCGCCACGGTCCTCAACCCGCCGATGCTCCGCCCGGAGTCCTGAGCCGCACTCCCGCGGCCCCGTGCACCGACTGTCCCCTGATCGAGTGAGGTGGGCGGCCACGCCGCCCGCTCCGCGTCCGTAATGCCCGATTTCCATGCCTGCTCGCCCTACTGTGCTCCAGCGGGGCGCAAGAGCTCCGCTGCCCGGTCGGCCGAGACAGGAGCAGGCAGCGATGATCCAGATCACCGGACTGACCAAGGTCTACCGCCGGGGCCGCCCCCCGGCCCTGCTCGACCTCACCTTCGACGCCCGTCCCGGTGTGGTCACCGCCCTGCTCGGTGCCGAGGGGGCGGGCAAGACCACCGCGCTGCGGCTGATGGTCGAGCTGGAGCGCGGCCAGGGCATCACCCTCTTCAGCGGCCGGACGTACCGCAGGCTGCGCCACCCCGAGCGCGAGGTCGGCGTGCTGCTCCCCGAGGGCGGGCACGGCAGTGGCCACCCCGGCATGCGGGCCCGCGCCCACCTGCGGATGCTGGCCGCCGCCGCGGGCGTGCCGGCCTCCCGGGCCGACGAGCTGCTGGAACAGACCCGGCTGGCCGGCGTCGCCGACCACCGCCTGCGTTCCTTCTCGCCCGGCATGCACCGCCGCCTCGCCCTGGCCGCGGCCCTGCTCGGTTCGCCCGGCACCCTGCTGCTGGACGGGCCGACCGAGGGCCTCTCCCCGCGCAACATCGAGTGGTTCCACTCCTTCCTGCGCTCCTTCGGCGTCTCCGGCGGCACCGTCCTGGTCACCACCAGCACACCGCAGGAGGCCGCCGCCCTGGCCGACCGGGTGGTGACGCTCGATCAGGGCCGCCTGGTGGCCGACCAGCCGGTCTCCGAGTTCCGCCGCACCCGTCTGCACCCGGAGGTCTCGGTCCGCGGCCCGCAGATGGCCCGGCTGGCCGACCTGCTGACCGAGCAGGGCCACGACGTCCGCCGCGACGGTGGCACCGGCCTCGCCGTGAGCGGCCTGACCCGGACCGAGATCGGCGAACTGGCCTACCGCAACGGCATCCTGCTGCACGAGCTGGCCGACCGGGTGGTCGAGCAGCCCGTCCCGTACCCGGTGCTCCCCACCGCCTCCGGCCGTTCCGGCCACGTCCAGCCCGTCCCGGTCCCGACCGGCGGCAGCCCGGGTGAGGCCGCCGCCACCCCGGCGCGGCTCCTGTCGCAGACCCCGGCGACGTCCTCGGCCCAGGCCACCGCGCCGACCCCCACCCCCGCGCCCGCGCCTGCAGTCCTCGCCACCGTGGCCGGCGTTGCCGCAGGCCCGCCGTCGCAGCAGCACCCCGCGCACACCGAGTCGGCCCAGGAGCAGACCGCGGTCCTCCTTGCCCACCCCATCGCCCCCGGGGTCCACCCCGTACCGGCGCCCACCCAGGCAGAGCCCCCCGCAGCCCCGGCTCCAGTCCTCGCAGCAGCCGCGGTCACCAGCGACACCCGCCCGCCTGGCCCGCCCGGGGCCGGAGCGGGGCCCGAGCCCGGGTCCGCCCCGCGGGCCATCACCCTGAGCGGCCGTCAGCTCTTCCGCGACGAACTCCCCGCCACCGCCCCGGCCTTCGACGCGCTCCGCCCCCACCCTGCCCCTGCCCCCACGCCCCCGACCGCACTGCCGACGCCGTCCACCCCCGCAGCCCCCTACCCGGCCGCCCCCGAGCCCTGGAGCGAGTGACCCGTGCGCGTACTGGCCTACGAGCTGCGCCGACTGCGCGGCCTCCGCTCCACCTGGCTGATCCTGGCCGCCGTCCTGCTGGTCGACGCGGCGGTGGCCGCGGTGCTGGCCCGTCAGCTGCCCGGTGGGCAGCTCGGTCCGGCCTCCGCCGTCCGCTGCCTGACGGCCGTCGTCCCACTGCTCCCGCTGCCGATCGCCGCGCTCGGCGCGGGCGCCCTCGGCGCCCTCTCCTACGGCCACGAGGTCCGGCACCCCGGTCTGGTGGCGGGCCGGGTCTCCTTCGGCCGCCGGCTCGGGCTGCTCGCCGCGAAGCTGGCCGTCATCGGTCCGGTGGCGCTGCTGCTCGCCGTCGTCACCGTCGCCGTGGACGCGGCGGTGGTGCTCGCGGCCGCCGCCCCGGGCGCCGGGACGGGCCCGCTCACCGACCCGTCCTCGGTGGCCTTCGGTGAGCTGCTCCGCCCGCTCGCGCTCTTCGCCGGCCTGACGGTGCTGGCCGCCTGGGCGGGACTGCTGCTGACCTCGCTGCTCCGGAGCGCGGCGGCCGGACTGCTGGTCCTGTGCGCGGTCCCCGCCCTGCTCGAGCCGGCGCTCACCCTGCTGCTGGGCCGCAGCGGCCGGGGCTGGCCGGCTCAGGCCCGCGAGCTGCTCCCGTTCCAGTACGGCCTGGACCTGGTCCGGGGCGTCGACCCGCAGCGGCTGGGGACGGCACCGGCGATGGACGGCACCTTCGCCGCCGCCGTGCTGGCCCCGCTCGCGCTGCTCCTGCTCGCCGCCGTCCTCGCCCAGCTCCGCCGCCGCGCGCTCTGACGGCCTCCGGGGCCGCGAGCACTCCGTCCGCCCACCGCCCGTCAGCCCGTCCGCCCACGGGCCCACCCGCCCGTCCACCCATGCGCCGATGCACGAACGACCGCTCCCCAGAGCCTCGGTGACGCCCCGTCACCGAGGTCCGCACCACCGAGTCGATTTGGGGGATTCTGCCTGATAAGAAGTCAATTATCCGGTCACGGGCGATCACCCTTTCGTGTGCTTTTCACGAGAATTCTCAAGGCGGGCCCGCCGATCGCCGACAAAGGACCTGTGAGTACCCTTGCGCACCCCACCATGAACGCAGCTCGTCCCTCCGACGCAGTCGTCCCCGGAGAGCTGGACCGCTTCTCCTACGCCGAACGGCCCATCCCGCCCGCCCCCCGCTGGGAGGGCTCCGAGGTCGACCTGCGGGTCGGCCGCAAGACCACCAGCAGCCGTGGCCGTGGCCTGCACGGCCAGCTGGTCCAGCAGCTCGGCCAGATGATCGTCTCCGGCGACCTGGGCGCCGACCGCCCGCTGGTGCCGGAGGAGATCGGCCAGCGGTTCGAGGTCTCCCGCACCGTCGTCCGCGAGTCCCTCCGGGTCCTGGAGGCCAAGGGCCTGGTCAGCGCCCGGCCGAACGTCGGCACCCGGGTCCGCCCGGTCGGCGACTGGAACCTGTTGGACCCGGACATCATCGAGTGGCGCGCCTTCGGCCCGCAGCGCGACGAGCAGCGCCGCGAGCTCTTCGAGCTGCGCTGGGCGATCGAGCCGCTGGCGGCCCGGCTCGCGGCCGGCCACGGCCGGGAGGACGTCCAGCAGCGCCTCACCGAGCTGGCCGACGTGATGGGCCACGCCGCCGCCCAGGGCGACATGGTCAGCTACGGCCGCGCCGACGTCGAACTGCACGCGCTGGTGCTGCAGATGGCGGGGAACCGCATGCTGGAGCACCTCTCCGGCATCGTCGGCTGCGCCCTCCAGGTCTCCGGCGGTCCGGCCACCTCCTGCGAGCGCCCCTCGGACTCGGCGGTCAGCCTGCACGCCCGCCTGGTCGACGCCCTCGGCACCGGCGACGGCACCGCCGCCGAGGCCGCCGTCCGCGCCCTGCTCACCGTCCACCCGGAGGTCGAGCACTCCGTCCCGGCCCCGCGCGAACACTGACCCCGCGCGAGCACTGACCCCGCCGGGGCACCCGAGGCACTCGGGACGCCCAGGACGCCCGCCCCCTCCGGACGTCGGCCCCGCCCGGGCGCGGGCCCCGTCGGCCCCGGCGCCCCTGCCGGAAGGGCCGGAAGACAACGATCCGAGCACGGAAATCCGTCGGTACCCAATGGCCCTTCAGCCGCTCTCCCCTGCGGCTGAGGGGCCATGGCCGTCTCCGGGGCCTCCCGGCACCCCCGCTCCGGCCCCCTGCGGGCCCCCGGTGTGACGGGCGCCACCAAGGCCATGCGTAACACTTGAGGAGCGGCGGCGATGTGTACGGAGCGGAAGCGGCTCCGGAATACCACCACCGTGTCAGAATGCTGTGTTGGTCTGCGGCGCCGCTGCCGTCCTGCACACCCCAGTCCCCAAGCCCGAGCCGGTCGGAACCGGGTCCGCGCGCGCTCCGCGTGGCCGCTCCCGTCGGCTCGGCGTCCGGTACTGGTGTCGAGTTAACTCATCGTCCGAGAGGTTGTTCGTGTCGGCCAGCACATCCCGTTCGCTCCCCCCCGAGATCGCCGAGTCCGCGGCTCTGCTGGCGCTCATCGAGCGGGGCAAGGCCCAGGGGCAGATCGCCGGTGACGACGTGCGTCAGGCTTTCGAGGCGGACCAGATCCCGGTCACCAAGTGGAAGAACGTCATGCGCAGCCTCAATCAGGTTCTGATTGAGGAGGGTGTGGACCTCATGGTCAGCGCGGCGGAGCCGTCCGCCGCGAAGCGCAAGGCTGCCGCGACCAAGAGCGCCGCCAAGCGCACCGCCGCCAAGACGGTCACCACCCGGACCCCGTCGGCGCCGACCAAGCCGCCGGTGCGGATCGCGCCGTCGGCCACCCCGGCCGCTCCGGCCCCGGTGGTGCCCGAGGTCCGCGTGGTCGAGTCCGTCGAGGGCTTCGGCGAGTCCACCGAGGTGCGCGCGGCCATCGCGAAGAAGGCCGCCGCCCCCGCGAAGAAGGCCGTGGCCAAGAAGGCCGCCGCGCCCGCCAAGAAGACGGCCGCCAAGAAGACGGCCGCCACCAAGTCCACCTCCAAGGACGGCGAGGAGGAGCTGCTCGGCGACGAGGAGCTGCTCGAGGACGTCGCCCTGCCCGGTGACAAGGAGGCCGGCGCGGAGACGCCCGAGGAGGAGTCGGACCAGGGCTTCGTGCTCTCCGACGACGACGAGGACGACGCCCCGGCCCAGCAGGTCGCCGTCGCCGGTGCCACCGCGGACCCGGTGAAGGACTACCTGAAGCAGATCGGCAAGGTCCCGCTGCTCAACGCCGAGCAGGAGGTCGAGCTCGCCAAGCGCATCGAGGCCGGCCTGTTCGCCGAGGACAAGCTCTCGGCCGCCGACAAGCTCGCCCCGAAGCTCAAGCGCGAGCTGGAGATCATCGCCGAGGACGGCCGCCGCGCCAAGAACCACCTGCTGGAGGCCAACCTCCGCCTGGTGGTCTCGCTGGCCAAGCGCTACACCGGCCGCGGCATGCTCTTCCTGGACCTGATCCAGGAGGGCAACCTCGGTCTGATCCGTGCGGTCGAGAAGTTCGACTACACCAAGGGCTACAAGTTCTCGACCTACGCGACCTGGTGGATCCGTCAGGCCATCACCCGCGCGATGGCCGACCAGGCCCGCACCATCCGCATCCCGGTGCACATGGTCGAGGTCATCAACAAGCTGGCCCGCGTCCAGCGCCAGATGCTCCAGGACCTGGGCCGCGAGCCCACCCCGGAGGAGCTGGCCAAGGAACTCGACATGACCCCCGAGAAGGTCATCGAGGTCCAGAAGTACGGCCGCGAGCCGATCTCGCTGCACACCCCGCTCGGCGAGGACGGCGACAGCGAGTTCGGTGACCTGATCGAGGACTCCGAGGCGGTCGTCCCGGCCGACGCGGTCTCCTTCACCCTCCTCCAGGAGCAGCTGCACTCCGTCCTGGACACGCTCAGCGAGCGCGAGGCGGGCGTGGTCTCGATGCGCTTCGGTCTGACGGACGGTCAGCCGAAGACCCTGGACGAGATCGGCAAGGTCTACGGCGTGACGCGCGAGCGCATCCGCCAGATCGAGTCCAAGACCATGTCGAAGCTGCGCCACCCGTCGCGCTCCCAGGTCCTGCGCGACTACCTGGACTGATCCTCCGGGGCGGATGCATCCAGGAAGGCCCGGAGCGGTTCACCACCGCTCCGGGCCTTCCGGCGTCCGCGGCGGGACGCTGCGTCAGCCGGGGGAGCGCCGGGTCGCCCGTCCGGGTACACCCGGCGCGGGTGCCCGCACGGTGGGTGACGGCTCCACTACGCTGTGCCGGTTGCTGTCCGCCGACCGATCTTGGAGACCTCGGTGCCGCCCATCACGGACGCCCGCCCGACCCCGCCGACGCCGACCCGTCGCCGCCACCGCCGGGCGGTCGCCCTGGCGTTGCTCGCCTCCCTGCCGGCCCCGCTGCTCGCGCTGGGCACGGCCGGACCGGCGAACGCGCAGCGCCGGATCGTCGGCGGCCAGAACGTGAGCACCCAACAGGTGCCCTGGATGGTCGCCCTGGCGAGCCGTCAGCAGTTCGGGAACGCGCGGTCGGGCCAGTTCTGCGGCGGGGCGCTGATCTCGCCGACCAAGGTGGCCACCGCCGCGCACTGCTTCTACGACGAGTCCAACGGCCAGCGGGTGAACCGCCCCGGCCTGCGGGTGGTCGTCGGCCGGGACGACCTCGGCCGCACCGGGACCGGCCGCGAGGTGGAGGTGCGCGAGATCTGGGTGCACCCCTCGTACGACTTCGCCCACAACCTCAACGACGTGGCGGTGCTCACGCTGGCCGAGCACCAGGGCGACCGTCCGGTGATCGAGCTGCTGAACCAGGGCGAGACCGAGCCGTACGCGCCGGGCACCCGGGCCACGGTCTACGGCTGGGGGGACACCCAGGGCAACGGCAGCTACTCCCGGACCCTGCGGTCGGTGGACGTGCCGATCGTCTCGGACCAGGTCTGCGGGGACGCCTACACGCACGGCCGGGACGGTTCCTACGATCCCCGGGTGATGGTCTGCGCCGGCGAGCAGAAGGGCGGCAAGGACGCCTGCCAGGGCGACAGCGGCGGGCCGCTGGTGGTGCACGGCCGACTGGCCGGGCTGGTCTCCTGGGGCACCGGCTGTGCGGACGCCCGCTACCCCGGGGTCTACACCCGGGTCGCCGCCGTCTCGGACGCGGTGCACTCCCGGATCTGAGTGTGCGGCGGGAGCGCTCCGTGTCCGTCCGGACACGCTCCGGTGTGGCAATGGGCCGCCCCGGGCGGGGAGCTGACGGAGTGTCGGACATCACCCGCAAGGGCATCGCCCGCCACCAGGCCCGGAGCCGCCAGGCCCAGAGCCATCAGACCCGGAACGCAGCGGAGCCGGACGGCCACCCTCCGGAAGGAGGGGTGCCGTCCGGCTCCGCCGGTCAGCCAGCCGGGCCCGCCTGTGCGAGCCCTGGGGCTCAGCGCTCGTCTTCGGAGGCGCTGGTGCTGGTCTCGGTGAGGCGACCGGTCTCGTCGTGTATCTCGACGGCGATCTTCTTCAGCTCCGGCTCGAACTTCCGCCCGTGGTGGGCGCAGAAGAGCAGCTCTCCGCCGCTCGCGAGTACGACGCGCAGGTAGGCCTGGGCGCCGCAGCGGTCGCAGCGGTCAGCCGCGGTGAGCGGGCTCGCAGGGGTCAGAACAGTAGTCACGTCGCCTCTTCTCTAGCTCGACGAGCTGTCGTACCAGGGTCAACATCCAACCAGGCCGAAAACGTTCCCGCTCGTGGCTTTTCTTCTCTGAGGATTCTGCTGTGTCGTTGATGAGGACGTGCCCAGGCCGTCGGCGGTTCATGCCTGTCGACTTCCAGGACTCGCCATTCGGCTCGAACTCCCGAACGGGCCGGGGGTCGAGGTCCGCGTAGCATAATCCTCTGCTGGGTTGGAGCATAAGCCCCGTCCGCGACACCGGTAGCCTGCATAACGGCTGCTCCGCCGCCCTCCCCGGGGCCGACGGTCCGCCAGGAGCCGTGGTGGCAGGTGGAGATGGCGTTCCGGTGCCGCCGGAAACGGCCCGGTTCTTGTTCGCGCAGCGCGTACAAGCTGCGGAGGCCGGGTCCGATGTGTCTCAGGCATTGGGAACACTGTGGGGGTCGGCCGCCGGAGAGCGGGCCGAAGTAAGACGAGTCAGAACGTCATTGAGGAGTGCACACCGCGTGAGCGCCGAACCGACCGCGTCGTCCGCCCTGCTGGCCGGAGACGACGGTTCCAACTACACCGCTCGGCACCTGCTCGTCCTGGAGGGGCTGGAGGCGGTCCGCAAGCGCCCCGGCATGTACATCGGCTCCACCGACAGCCGCGGTCTGATGCACTGCCTCTGGGAGATCATCGACAACGCGGTGGACGAGGCCCTGGGCGGGCACTGCGACAAGATCGAGGTGGTCCTGCACGAGGACGGCTCGGTCGAGGTGAAGGACAACGGCCGCGGCATCCCGGTCGACGTGGAGCCCAAGACCGGGCTCTCCGGCGTCGAGGTCGTGATGACCAAGCTGCACGCCGGCGGCAAGTTCGGCGGCGGCTCCTACGCGGCCTCCGGCGGTCTGCACGGCGTCGGCGCCTCGGTGGTCAACGCGCTCTCGGCGCGGCTCGACGTCGAGGTGGACCGCAGCGGGCACGTCCACGCGATCAGCTTCCGGCGCGGCACCCCCGGCATCTTCACCGAGCTCAGCCCGGACGCCCCGTTCGAGGCCGGCAGCGGGATGACCAAGAAGGGCAAGGCCCCGCGCGGCCGCACCGGCACCCGGATCCGCTACTGGGCCGACCGGCAGATCTTCCTCAAGGACGCGAAGCTCTCGCTGGAGACCCTGCACGCCCGGGCCCGGCAGACCGCCTTCCTGGTGCCCGGCCTGACCATCGTGGTCCGTGACGAGCGCCTGACGGAGAGTGAGAAGGTCCAGCAGGACACCTTCCGCTACGACGGCGGCATCGGGGAGTTCTGCGAGTACCTCGCCCCGGACAAGCCGGTCTGCGACGTGCTGCGGCTGCAGGGCGAGGGCTCCTTCAAGGAGACCGTCCCGGTGCTGGACGAGCTCGGCCACATGACCCCGACCGAGGTCACCCGCCACCTCGGGGTGGACATCGCGCTGCGCTGGGGCGCCGGCTACGACACCACGCTGCGCTCCTTCGTCAACATCATCGCCACCCCCAAGGGCGGCACCCACGTCACCGGCTTCGAGCGCTCGCTGGCCAAGACGGTGAACGAGGCGCTGCGCGCGGCCAAGGTGCTCCGGGTCGCCGAGGACGACGTCACCAAGGACGACGCCACCGAGGGCCTGACCGCGGTGGTCACCGTCCGCCTCGCCGAGCCGCAGTTCGAGGGCCAGACCAAGGAGGTGCTCGGCACCTCGGCGGCCAACCGGATCGTCGCGGCCGTGGTGGCCAAGGAGTTGAAGAACTTCCTGGCCTCCACCAAGAAGGACGAGAAGCTCCAGGCCCGCGCCGTGCTGGAGAAGGTCGCGGCGGCCGCCCGCACCCGGGTGGCGGCCCGTCAGCACAAGGAGGCGCAGCGTCGGAAGACCGCGCTGGAGACCTCCTCGCTGCCGGCCAAGCTGGCCGACTGCCGCAGTGACGACGTGGAGCGCAGCGAGCTCTTCATCGTCGAGGGTGACTCCGCGCTCGGCACCGCCAAGCTGGCCCGCAACTCCGAGTTCCAGGCGCTGCTGCCGATCCGCGGCAAGATCCTGAACGTCCAGAAGGCCTCGGTCTCGGACATGCTGAAGAACGCCGAGTGCGCCTCGATCATCCAGGTGATAGGAGCCGGTTCGGGCCGCACCTTCGACATCGACCAGGCCCGCTACGGCCGGGTCATCTTCATGGCCGACGCCGACGTCGACGGCTCGCACATCCGCTGCCTGCTGCTGACGCTGTTCCAGCGCTACATGCGGCCGATGGTGGAGCAGGGCCGGGTGTTCGCCGCGGTGCCGCCGCTGCACCGGATCGAGCTGACCAGCCCCAAGCGGGGCCAGGACAAGTACCACTACACCTACTCGGACGCCGAACTGCGCTCCACCCTGCTGGAGTTCCAGCGCAAGGGGCAGCGCTGGAAGGAGCCGGTGCAGCGGTACAAGGGCCTCGGCGAGATGGACGCGGACCAGCTGGCGGAGACCACCATGGACCCGCGCCACCGCACCCTGCGCCGGATCAACCTGGGCGACCTGGAGCAGGCCGAGAAGATCTTCGACCTGCTGATGGGCAACGACGTGGCCCCGCGCAAGGAGTTCATCGTGGACTCGGCGGCCACCCTGGACCGCTCGCGCATCGACGCCTGAGCCCCCCGCACGCGAAGTGAGCCCCCGTCAGCTGACGGGGGCTCACCTGTTTGGGTGAACGTATCTGCAAAGCCGGGGCGAGGGCCGGACGGACCATCCCATCCTGGAACGATCCGGGCGTACCGGAGGGCCGGCCTCCGGGTTCGGCCTCCGGACGCCGACACCGATCGTGGAGCAGCCCGTGGCACAGCAGCAGGTCAGAGAACGGGCGGCACGACCGCAGGCCGAGGTGTACCGGGCGGTCCAGGAGAGCGAGGCCTTCCAGCAGATCCGCCGCGGCTACCGGGGCTTCGTCTTCCCGGCCACCGGCGCCTTCCTCGGCTGGTACCTGCTCTACCTGGTGGCCCAGGCCGCCGCACCGGGTCTGATGGCGCGCCAGCTGGCCGGGCCGGTGAACGTGGCCTGGCTGCTCGGCCTGCTCCAGTTCGCCTCCACCTTCCTGCTCACCTGGCTCTACGTGCGGCACGCCCGCACCCGCCGGGACGCCGCCGCCCTGGAGCTGCGCTGGGACACCCAGGACCAGCTCCGATGACCGGCACCCAGCACCAGTGGGCGGTCGGCCTGTTCGCGGTGATCGTGCTGGTCACCCTGGGGATCACGCTCTGGGCCGGGCGCCGGGGCCAGGCCGCCGAGGAGTTCTACACCGGCGGGCGGGAGTTCAGCCCGCTGCAGAACGGTTTCGCCCTCTCCGGGGACTACCTCTCCGCCGCCTCCTTCCTCGGCGTCACCGGCCTGATCGCGCTCTACGGCTACGACGGGGTGCTGTACAGCGTCGGCTTCCTGGTGGCCTGGCTGGCCGTGCTGATGCTGGTCGCCGAACTGGTGCGCAACGCCGGGAGGTACACCCTGGCCGACGTGCTGGCGGTCCGGCTGCGCCGCCGCCCGGTGCGGGCCGCCGTGGGCAGCGCCAGCGTGGTGGTCACCCTGCTCTACCTGGTGGCCCAGATGGTCGGGGCGGGCAGCCTGGTCGCGCTGCTGCTGGGCACCGGCAGCGGGGCGGCCAAGACCTGGGCGATCGTGGCGGTCGGCGGGCTGATGATCGTCTACGTCACGGTCGGCGGGATGAAGGCCACCACCTGGATCCAGATCGTCAAGGCCGTGCTGCTGGTGGCCGGTTCGGCGCTGCTCACCCTGCTGGTGCTGGTCCGCTTCCGGGGCGACCTGGCCGGGCTGATGCGGGCCGCCGCCGAGCACAGCGGCGCCGGCCCGGCGTACCTGCGGCCCGGCCTCAAGTACGGGGCCACCACGGCCAGCCGGCTCGACCTGATCTCGCTCGGCCTGGCCCTGGTGCTCGGCACCGCCGGGCTGCCGCACATCCTCTCCCGCTTCTACACCGTGCCCACCGCCCGGGCCGCCCGGCGCTCCACGGTCTGGGCGATCGGCCTGATCGGCGGCTTCTACCTGATGGCCATCGTGCTCGGCCTCGGTGCCGCCGCCCTGGTCGGCAGCGCCGCCGTCCGCGCCGACAACCCGGCGGGGAACACGGCCGTCCCGCTGCTCGCCCAGGTGCTCGGCGGCGGGGCCTCCTCCACCGGCGGGCTGCTGCTCTTCGCGCTGATCTCGGCCATCGCCTTCGCCACCATCCTGGCCGTGGTGGCCGGGCTGACGCTGGCCTCCTCGGCCGCCTTCGCGCACGACCTCTACCTCGGGGTCTGGCGCCGGGCCCGGGGCGGGGCCGAGGTGACGGCACGTCAGGAGGTGCTGGTGGCCCGGGGAGCGGCGGTGCTGATCGGGGCGCTGGCGATCGTGCTCAGCCTCTTCGCCCAGCGGTTGAACGTGGCCTTCCTGGTCGGCCTGGCCTTCGCGGTGGCCGCCTCGGCCAACCTCCCGACACTGCTCTACAGCCTCTTCTGGCGGCGCTTCACCTCCCGGGGCGCGGTCTGCTCGGTGTCCGCCGGGCTGGCCACGGCGGTGCTGCTGGTGCTCTTCTCCCCGGTGGTCTCCGGCTCCCCGACGGCCGTCCTCCCGGGCCTGGACTTCCACTGGTTCCCGCTGGAGAACCCGGGGCTGGTGGCCATCCCGGTCGGCTTCCTGGCCGGCTGGCTCGGCACCGTCACCTCCCGCGAGCCCGCCGACCCGGACGGCTACGCCGAGTTGGAGGTCCGCGCGCTGACCGGCGCCGGGGCCGCCTGAGGGGCCCTCACCTCCCATCGGTACCGTCGGCCGGATGACGCCCACCACCCTGCTCGTCGACGGCGCGGTCGCCTTCGCCACCGGCTTCGCGGTCCGCGCCGTCCCCCGCGTCCTCCGCGGCCGGGAGCGGACCTCCACCGGACGGACCGTCAGCCCGGCGGCGGCCCTCGCCGTGGTGGTCGCGCTGGTCTACCTCAACCAACTGCTCTGCGCCGCCTACCTGCTGCGGGTGCACGGCGGCGACCCCTCGTACGTCACCCGGTACCTGCCCGAGGGGTGGTTCGCCCAGCCGGTGGGGAACCCGGTGGTGGAGTGGCTGGCCGAACGGCTGCCGGTGCCCGGGCTGTTCGCGGTCACCGTGCTCCGGGTGCAGGCCTTCCTGGAACTGCCCCTGGTGCTGTTCGCCTACGGCACGGTGCTGCGGCTGCTCGGCCCGGCGCCCTACCGCCGGCTGCTCGGCTCGCGCCCGCTGGTGTGGGCCGCCGCGCTCTCCTACACGGTGGTCTTCGGCGTGGTCGAGTGGGACCTGCACAACCCGTGGACCGGGCAGGACCTGGCGGTGCGGGCGGCCTCCGCCCTGGTCACCCCGCTGGTGGTCACCGCGCTGGCCCGGCGGGAGACCGGTGGCGAGCGGCGGCTCGGGGCGGGCGGCCTGCTGGGCCTCACCCTCGGGCTGTGGGCGCTCGGGCAGCTGGTGATGGTGGTCTACGACACCGCGCTGCTCTACAACCTCGGCCACCTGGGCGGGCGGTGGCCCTCGCTGCTGCTCGCGACGGCGGGGGTGTTCGGGGCCTCCTGGGCGGTCGACCGGTGGCCGGGAGCGGGCGGCGGGGAGACGGCGGCGGCCCTGGAGGGGGTGCTGCGCTGGTCGCTGGCCTACTTCCTGGTGCCCGCGCTGGCCGTCCGCTACAGCGTCGCCTTCGGCACCCCGCTGCTCGGCGCCCTGGCCGGGCTGCTGGTCGGGGCGCTGGCACTCCGTCAGGGGTTGGGCGGCCGGGCCGGTGCCGCGCTGCCGTGGCTGCTCGCCGGCGGTGCGGCCGGGCTGGTGGCCGCGTACCTGGCGGTGCGGGCGGTCACCGACACCTACTACGAGTCGGCGCTGCTGCGGGCGATGGCGGTGCTGCTCGGCACGACCGCGCTGACCTGCGGGTTCGCCGACCGCCGGCGTGCTCAGCGGGCGGGCGGGGCGGCCAGCAGGTAGCGGTGCTCGGGGCGGCCGGTGTCGCCGTAGCGCAGCGAGAGGCGCAGGCGGCCGTCGCGTTCGAGCTGCTTGAGGTAGCGCTGGGCGGTGGAGCGGCTGAGGCCGGTGCGGTCGGCGACGTCCTGGGCGGAGAGCGGGCCCGGGGTGCGGCGCAGGGCGGCCAGCACCAGGTCGGTGGTGGGGGCGGAGTGACCCTTGGGGAGGGCGGCCGCGGCGGGGGCGGCGGTGCGGAGGGTGGCGAACAGCCGGTCCACCTCGGCCTGGCAGGTCTCCCGGGCGGCCGGGCCGGTGAGGGCCTGGCGCAGCTCGGCGTAGGCGGTGAGCTTCTCCCGCAGGCCGGCGAAGGTGAACGGCTTCACCAGGTACTGAAGGGCGCCGTGCCGCATCGCGGCCTGCACGGTGGAGACGTCCCGGGCGGCGGTCACCATCATCACGTCGCAGCCGATCCCGGCGGACTGGAGGTCGCGGATCAGCTCCAGGCCGGTGCGGTCCGGGAGGTGATGGTCCAGCAGGAGCAGGTCGGCGGGGGTGCGGCGGAGCGCGGCGGCGGCCTCGGCGGCGCTGTGGGCCTGCCCGCAGACCCGGAAACCGGGGACCTTGGCGACGTACGCGGCGTGCACCTGGGCCACCCGGAAGTCGTCGTCCACCACGAGCACGTCGATCACCGGGGGGCTCCTGCGGGCTGGTCGGGGCGGTGGGGGTGGTGGGGGTGCCCTGCGGGCGGCCCGGGTACGGATCGGAGGGCGGCCGGGCGGGAGGCCGGGGCGGGTGGCCCGGCGTCGGGGTGACCGGTGGGCGGGGCGGTCAGCAGGGCCTCGGGGAGCAGCACCGTGAACTCCGCGCCGCCGGTCGCGGAGCGGCCCACCGTCACCGAGCCGCCGGCGCGTTCGACCTGACGGCGCACCAGGGGCAGGCCGAGGCCGCGCGGGCGGTGGGCGGGGGCCTGCTTGCTGCTCCAGCCCTCCTCGAAGACCCGATCGCGCAGTTCCGGCGGTACGCCCGGTCCGTCGTCGGAGACGGTGAGCCGCAGGCGTGGCCCGTCGGCGCGCAGGGCGACCTCCACCGAGCGGGCCGTGGACTCCAGGGCGTTGTCGAGCAGGTTGCCGAGCACGGCGGCCAGCATCCGGGCGTCGGCCACCGCGTCCGGCAGGTGGCTGTGGTGAGTGACCGTCAGCCGGGCGCCCCGTTCGGCGGCGACCGCGGTCTTGCCCGCCAGCAGCGCCGCCACGTGCGGGTCCTGGACCTGTTCGGCGATCCGGGCGGCCACCGCCGCCTGGGTGCCGGACTCCTCGCAGAGGTACTGGGCGGCCTGGTCGTGCAGGCCGAGCTCCAGCAGGCCGAGCAGGGTGTGCAGCCGGTTGGCGTGTTCGTGGTCCTGGGCCCGGAGGGCCTCGGTGAGGCTCCGGGTGTGGTCCAGTTCGCGGACCAGGGACTCCAGTTCGGTGCGGTCCCGGAGGGTGGTGACGGCGCCGCCGTCGGCGGTGGCCATCCGGTTCATCAGCAATACCTGCTCGCCCCGGACGGCCGGCAGGTCGGCCCCGGTGACCCGCCCGGCCAGCACGTCGGCGGGGCGGCCGGGCGGGAGCACCTCGTCCACCGGCCGCCCGGTGCAGTCCTCGGGGAGGGCCAGCAGGCGGCGGGCCTCGTCGTTGGCCAGCCGGATCCGGCCCCGGGCGTCCAGCGCGACCACGCCCTCGCGGATGCCGTGCAGCATCGCCTCCCGCTCGATCAGCAGGGCGGAGATGTCGGCCACCGCGATGTTGTGGGTGCGCCGCTTGAGCCGCCGCGCGAGCAGCAGGGTGGCGGCCGTCCCGACCACCAGGCCGGTGCCCGCGCACAGCGCGATCCCGTCGGTCATGCCGAGCAGCTGACCGCGGATCGACCGGTCGCTGATGCCGACCGAGACCTCGCCGACGATCCGGCCGTCGGCCAGCCTCAGCGGCACCTTGCCCCGGGCGGTGCGGCCGAGGGTGCCGTGCTCGATGGCGGTGACGCTCCGTCCGTTCAGCGCGGGCCCCGGATCGGTGGAGACCCGCTGGCCGATCCGGGCCGGGTCGGTGTGGGAGAGCCGCAGCCCGGCCGCGTCGGTGACCACCACGAAGCTGGCGTGCGTGGCCACCCGGATCTGCTCGGCGTTGCGCTGGGCGGTGGCGGAGTCCCGTTCGGCGGCGGCCCGGGCGATGGTCTCGTCGGCGGCGGTGGCCAACGCGATGGAGAGCGCCCGGTCCATCGCGTTCCGGTCCAGCTCGTGGCTGACCGGGGCCAGCAGCAGCCCGGCGGTCAGCGCCGTCACGCCGAGGGTGACCACGGTCTGGCCGAGCAGCAGCTGGGCGAAGACCCGGCGCGGCCAGTGCGGACGTCTCATCCGGGGCTCCTCTCGTACGGCCGGCACCGGGCGGCCGGCGGCTGGCGACTGACGGCTGACGGCGCAGGTGACGGGCACCCTACGTTCGCCCGGGCGCCCTGTCAGCCCCCGTCCGCCGAGTATCCGGAAGCAGAACGAGCAGAACAGCCCCCTGCGCGCAGAACCCGCGCAACGCCCGCAAGCCTCCCGGCCCCGGCCCGCCCGCTCCTAGCCTCCCGGTGCACCGCAACCACCCACCCGTGGAGAGCAGATGAGCAGCACCCCACCGGCGATCGAACTGATCGGCGCCACCAAACGCTTCCGGACCCCGTCCGGCACCCTGCACACCGCCGTCCGGAGCCTCGACCTGACCGTCGCCCCGGGCGAGTTCGTCGCCGTGGTCGGCCCGACCGGCTGCGGCAAGTCCACCACGCTGACCCTGGTCAGCGGGCTGGAGGAGCCCACCGAGGGCGAGGTGCTGGTGCACGGCCGCCCGGTCACCGGGATCGACCCCGAGGTCGGGTTCGTCTTCCAGCAGGACGCCGTCTTCCCCTGGCGGACGGTGCTCTCCAACGTCACGGCCGGCCCCCGGTTCCGCGGCGTGCCCGCCGCCGAGGCGAAGGAGCGGGCCCGGGACTGGCTGGCCCGGGTCGGCCTGGCGGCCTTCGAGGACCGCTACCCGCACCAGCTCTCCGGCGGCATGCGCAAGCGCGTCGCGCTGGCCCAGACCCTGGTCAACGACCCGCGGATCCTGCTGATGGACGAGCCGTTCTCGGCCCTGGACGTGCAGACCAGGGCGCTGATGTCCGATCAGCTGCTGGAGCTGTGGGCCGGCACCGGCTCCTCGGTGGTCTTCGTCACCCACGACCTGGACGAGGCGATCGCGCTCGCCGACCGGGTGGTGGTCATGACAGCGGGCCCCGCCACCGTCAAGGAGGTCTTCACCGTGGACCTGCCCCGGCCGCGCACCGTCGAGGCCGTCCGCCTGCAACCCCGCTTCGTCGAGCTGTACCGGGAGATCTGGGCCTCCCTCGGCGAGGAGGTCCGGATCACCCGCGAACGAGGAGCCGACCGTGCAGCCTGAACTCACCCTTCCCGCACCGGCACCCGCCGCCGGCTCCCGCACCGAGGCCCGCGAACGGGCCGCCCGGCAGCGCCGGCTGGGCGTCGCCGGAGCCCGTGCCGCCGTGCTGGCCGGCTTCCTCGGCTTCTGGGAACTGGCCGCCCGCACCGGGGTCGTCGACCCGTTCAACTTCTCCCAGCCGTCCAGGATCTGGGCCCAGATCTGGCAGTGGACCACCCACGGCACCGCCCAGGGATCGCTCGGCGAGCAGATCGGCTACACCCTCTACGAGGCCCTCACCGGCTGGGTGATCGGCGTGGTCGGCGGCGTGCTGCTGGGCATCGCGCTCGGCCGGGTGCGCTTCCTGGCGGACGTGTTCGGCCCGTACATCAAGGTGCTCAACGCGATCCCCAGGATCGTGCTGGCCCCGATCTTCCTGATCTGGTTCGGCCTCGGCCCGGCCTCCAAGGTGGCCTCCGCCGTGGTGCTGGTCTTCTTCCCGGTCTTCTTCAACGCCTTCCAGGGCGCCCGCGAGGTGGACCGCAACCTGATCGCCAACGCCCGCGTCCTGGGCGCCTCCAACCGGCAGCTCACCGTGCGGGTGGTCGTCCCGGCCGCCACCAGCTGGATCTTCACCAGCCTGCACGTCTCCTTCGGCTTCGCCCTGATCGGGGCCATCGTCGGCGAGTACATCGGCGCCACCAAGGGCCTCGGACTGCTGGTCGCGGCCGCCCAGGGCACCTTCAACGCGGCCGGGGTGTACGCGGCGATGACCATCCTCGCGGTGGTCGCGCTGTTCACCGAGGGGCTGCTCACCTTCGCCGAGAAGCGGCTCTTCCGCTGGAAGCCGGCCGACTCCGGCGACGGCCGCTGAGCACCGCCTGACCCTCCGTCAACTCCCCATCCAGAGAGGCACCCCCCGTGCGCAGAACCGCTCTCCTCGCCGCCGCCCTGCTGCTCACCCTCACCGCCTGCGCCAACGAGGCCTCCTCCTCGCACAGCGCCGGCTCCGGCCCGGCGGTCGACGGCCCCAAGGTCAAGATCATGGTCGGCGGGCTGGACAAGGTGATCTACCTGCCCGCCATGCTCACCCAGCGGCTCGGCCACTTCGCCGAGGCCGGGGTCAACGTCGAACTCCTCAGCGAGCCGGCCGGGGTGAACGCCACCACCGCCCTGCTCGCCGGGGACGTCCAGGGCGCCGTCGGCTTCTACGACCACACCATCGACCTCCAGGCCAAGGGCAAGGAGGTGCAGTCGGTGGTCCAGTTCTCCCAGGCACCGGGGGAGGTGGAGGTGGTCTCGGCCAAGCAGGCCGGGGCGATCCGCAGCGGCGCCGACTTCAAGGGCAAGAAGCTCGGCGTCACCAGCATCGGCTCCTCCACCGACTTCCTTACCAAGTACCTGGCCGTCAAGAACGGCGTCGCCGTCAGCGAGTTCAGCCCGATCGCGGTCGGCGCCGGGCAGACCTTCATCGCCGCCATGCAGCAGGGCTCGATCGACGCCGGGATGACCACCGACCCCACCGTGGCGAACATCCTGGCCAAGCAGATCGGCACCGTGCTCTACGACATGCGCACCCCCGAGGGCTCGCGCGCCGCCCTCGGCGGCCTCTACCCCTCCTCCTCGCTCTACATGAACACCGCCTGGGTCCAGCAGAACAAGGAGACCGTGCAGAAGCTGGCGAACGCCTTCGTGAAGACCCTCCGGTGGATGAACACCCACACCCCCGAGGAGATCGCCGCCAGGATGCCCGCCGACTACGCCCAGGGCGGCGCCGAGCAGTACGCGGCGGCGATCAAGGCCACCCTGCCGATGTTCACCACCGACGGGGTGATGCCGCCGGAGGGGCCGAAGACCGTGCTCGCGGTGCTCGGCGCCTTCCACCCGGACGTGCGGGGCAAGGAGGGGTCGATCGACCTGGCCCGCACCTACACCACGGAGTTCGTCTCCAAGGTCAGGTGACCGGACCCAGTGAGGTGACGTCCATCCGGGACGGAGTGGCCGCGGCCTTGCCGCAGCTCTCCGCCCGGGGCGGCTCGCTGACGCCGGCCGCGACCTCGGCCAGCCAGGCCCGGCCGTCCTGGTGACGGACCGTCACCCGCCAGCCCTCGCCGTGCCGCTCCTGACCGACCGTCAGGGCGTCCGCGGCGGTCTCCCCGGTCAGCAGCCGCACCGCCTGCTCGGCGGCCTGGCCCGGCCGGTCCCAGTACGAGCGGCCGCGCGAGAACTCCGGCACCACGTGCCCGACGGCGGTCGCCGCCAGCACCTCCTTGGCGGCGGTCGGGCTCAGCCGCCCGTACGCGTAGCCGAACGGCAGCACCAGCATGGTGGGGGAGAAGCGGTGCCCGCCCAGGTGGGTCACCTCCCAGACCTCCGCGTGGCCGGCCGCGGCCAGCTCGGCCGCCAGCGGGCGGCCGAGCAGCGCGCAGCAGCGGTCCCGGCGGCCGTTGGTGCACACCAGGGCCAGCGGGTCGCCGCGGTGCTCGGTGCCGAAGCCGCCGTGCTCGCCCGCGCCGAGCGCGGCGAAGTCCAGGGTCAGCAGCTCCGCCGGATCGGCCACGTTGGTGCGGCGCACCCAGGACCGGCCGGGGGCGGTGTGCGCCACGACCACCTCGTGCCGGGCCGTCGGCAGGCAGTCCGCGTGCCGCCCCGGCCGCCGGATCAGCGCCACCCGCACCCCGGTGTCCGCGGCCGCCGCGTCCAGGGCCCGCCCGACCGCCGGGTCCAGGTGGCTCTCCGCCAGGGCCTTCGCGCCCCACGGGCCGACCTGCTCCACCAGCAGCCAGGTGGTGGCGGTCGCCGCCGTCGCGGACAACGGCTCGGTCAGTTCGCGGGACAGCGTCGCACAGGTGCTCACGCCGGTAAGGCTACGCTTCCCCACCTCCGGGCCGCACGGACCACGCCCCGGGTCCGTCAGTCCCCCTGTAGGGGCATCGCACCCCGGAATGGAGGGCTGGCTATGCTGATCCGTATTCGCACGAATGTGTGAGCTGATGCGTGGGGGGACCTGTGGGGAGTCAGTTCAAGGTCGAGACCGGCCGCCTGGACAAGTTGATCGCCGATCTGCACCGCAGCCAGGACGAGATGCGGACCGCGCTCAACGCCATGCGCGACACAGGCCCGAAGACCACCGGGAGCACCGCGCTGGACCACGCCTGCGACGAGTTCCACGACAGCTGGGACGACGCGATCAAGAAGATCGCCGACGGCACCCAGCAGATCGAGGAAGGCCTGAAGCTCACCAAGCAGGCCTACGAGGAGACCGAGCAGGCCATCCGCGACGCCTTCGCCGGAGGCAAGTGATGAGCGACGCCGCCGACTTCCCGGCCCTCGGCTTCGACCCCGCCCCCGGCAACCCCGGCAACGTCGACGCCCTGGTCACCCGCCTCAACACCGCCGCCTCCGCGCTCTCCAGCGCCCACCAGAGCCTCTCCTCGCTCACCCGGACCGGGGGCGCCTGGCAGGGCGACGCGGCCACCGCCTTCGCCGGCAAGGTCGGCGAACTGCCCTCGATGCTCCGCGACAGCGACGACGCCATCCGCACCGCGGCCCGCCAGCTCGACGCCTGGCACGGCCAGCTCCTCTCCTACCAGGCCACCGCGCGCAAGTACGAGAGCGAGGCGCAGGCCGCCAAGCAGCGCTGCGAGCAGTGCGAGGCCGCCAAGGACCGGGCCAGGACCCGCTACAACTCGGCCGCCGACGCCCCCGCCTTCCGGCTGGCCGGCCAGGTCTACACCGACGACGCGGCCCTCCAGGACGCCCAGAACCGGATCGACACCGCCCAGCGCGAGCTGACCCGGGCTGGGGACGAACTGGACGGCGCCAAGCGCGCGTTGGACGACGCCAAGGACGCCTTCGAGGCCATCGTCAAGCAGGCCAAGGAGCTCAAGGAGGACCACCAGGACTCCGCCGCGAAGATCGCCAAGGCGCTCCGCAAGGCCAACCAGAACGCCCCCGAGACCAGCATGTGGGACAGGTTCAAGGACTCCCTCAAGCGGGCCGGCCACGCCATCAAGGAGTGGGCCACCAAGCACGCCGACCTGCTGAAGAAGATCGGCGACTGGATGGGCGTCGCGTCCACCGTGCTGGGCGTGCTGGCGCTCTGCACGCTCTGGTTCCCGCCGCTGTCCGGCGCGCTGGCGCTGGCCGGTGGCGTGATGTCGGCCGGTGCGCTGGCCACCCACGGACTGGCCAAGCTCGGCGGGGCCAAGGTGAGCGCGATGGACCTGATCGGTGACGGCCTCGGGGTCGTCCCGTTCGGCAAGTTCGCCGGGGTCGCCATGAAGGGCAGCGCCAAGGTGGTCACCAAGGTGGGCGCCGAGGTGATCGAGAACGGCCAGAAGGTCACCCGGGCGGTCGACGTCATCGACGGCGTCAACGGTGCGGCCCGGATCGCCGACAAGGCCGGCGACGCCGTGCACGCGCTGCCCAGGATCAGCCGGATCGGCGGCGAGGCGGTGCAGGACGGCGTCGACTTCGTCGCCAAGCCCGGCATCGGCAACCGGGTGGCGCTGGCCTGGGAGAAGCACGTCGCCGACAACATGGCCTCCTCCTTCAAGGAGAAGCGCCTCAGCGACATCGTCACCCGCACCCCCGGGCTACGCAGCCTCCCCGGCCTGCAGGCGGCGATCCGCGCCGACGGCAGCCTGGACCCGCTCTCCTGGTGGTCCCGGGGCCCGCAGGTGGTCGGCAGCGGGGTCGGCATCATCAACAGCGTCGGCACGCTGCTCTCCGGCGAATGACCCCCAGGACCGAGGACGGTGACGAGAAGTGAACTTCATCCAGGGTGAACCCCGCTCCAGGACGGGCCTGTTGCTGTGGTTCTTCGCCCAGTGGATCGTGATCCCGCTGTGGTTGGCGCTGCGCACGGCACCCGCGACGGTGCTCATGCTCCTCGACCACCAGGGCATGAAGGGCCCGGGGTTCGGCGCGAGCGCGGTCCTGAAGCGCGCGGTGGGCCCCGGCCGGCTCCGCCGGGAGTGGAGCCGTGACGGCGGCCTCTGGGAGGCTCACCTCGACCGGAAGCTGGCGGAGCTGCGGTCCGAACTCGACCGCCTCGCCCGCCACCCGGGGAGCGCCGTCCGCTGGGACGGGCAGTACCGCCCGCTCGCCGCACTCCCGTACTGGTACCTCACCCGGGACGACTTCGGCACCCTTCCGCTCGACCGCATCCTGACGGCGGGTCAGCGCGCCGGCCTGCCGGGCTGGCAGCCGGCCGGGAAGACCGTCCAACTGCGCAACGTCCACCACCAGGGCTGACCACCGGCCGTGAGGCCGCAGCGGTCAGGAGAACAGGAAATCGGCCGATGACGACCGAGCAGTCAACCGCACCGAACGTCCCGGACCGGGGGTTCACCTTCGAGGTGCCGGTGCACTTCCACGACCTCGCCATGCACCTGGACGAGGCCGCGCGCTGGGCCCACCTGGAGGAGCTCGCCTGCGAGATCTGGTCCGGCGGCACCGCCGACCAGCGCTCCGGGGTCCAGCAGCTGTACGCCGACATCGCCGAGGCGGCGGCCCAGGACGGCGCGATCTACGCGGGTGTGGCCATGTTCGCCACCGAGGACGACCGGATCAGCAGCGCCTCGCTGATCGCCCGCACCGACCCGATCGAGGCCGGTGACCTGGAGACGATCGTCGCCACCCTGGAGGAGACGCTCTCGCTCAACCCCAGCAACGACGTGCAGCGGGTCGAGGTCGAGGCCGGTCCGGCGGTGGTGTCCTTCTCCGCGGTGGAGTGGCAGATCGGCCCGGCGGACGCCCCCGAACGCCCGGAGCCGATCGTGCTGGCCCGGGTCGACGCCTACGTCCCGTTGCCGGACCTCGGCACACTCCTGGTACTCGCCCTCAGCACCCCGTCGCTGCCCGAACTCCCGGACTATGTCGCCCTGCTGTCGCAGACCGCGGAGACGGTCCGCCGTCTCGACGAGGAGCCGGTGGCCGCCACCGTCCCGGGGCAGCCGGCCGGGGAGACGGCGGCCAGGATGACGGCGGCCTTCGGATGAGTGGCTGACGCACCCACGACACGGCGGGAGGGGCACCGGTGACCCGGCGCCCCTCCCGTCCACCGTCGTCAGGCCGTCGGCCCGCTGACCGCCGCGATGGTGCCGGTGACCGGGGTGCCCGAGCCGTCGCGGCGCGGGTCCCGCTCCGGAAGGGTGACCGGGGTGCCGTTGGCGGTGCAGGCGCGGGCCGGGGCCGGGCCGGCCCAGGCGAAGGCCAGGCCGTCCTCGCCGCGCAGGAAGCGCTGCACCCGGACACCGCCGGTGGCACGGCCCTTGCGCGGGTAGAGCTCGAAGGCGGTGACCTTCCAGCTGCTGTGCTCGGAGCCGGAGAGCGTGCCCGAGGCCGCGGCCACCGAGACCACCACCGCGTCCGCCGCCGGGTCCACCGCGGTGAAGGAGAGCACCCGGGCGCCGTCCGCCAGCTTGATGCCGGCCATGCCGCCCGCCGGGCGGCCCTGCGGGCGGACCTGGCCCGCCGGGTAGCGCAACAGCTGGGCGTCGGAGGTCATGAAGACCAGGTCCTCCTCGCCCGTCCGCAGCTCCACCGCGCCGACCACCTGGTCGCCGTCCTTGAGCGCGATCACCTCGAACTCGTCCTTGTTGGCGGGCCACTCGGGCACCACCCGCTTCACCACGCCCTGCACGGTGCCCAGCGCCAGACCCGGCGAGGACTCGTCCAGCGTGGTCAGCGCGATCACCCGCTCGCCGTCCTCCAGCCGGAGGAACTCGCCCACCGCGGCGCCGCCCGCCAGCGAGAACGACGGCGAGGGCGGCAGCGCCGGCAGGTCGATCACCGGCAGCCGCAGCACCCTGCCCGCCGTGGTCACCGCACCGACGTCGGCCCGCGCGGTGGCCGGCACCGCCGAGACCACCACGTCCTGCTTGGAGCGCGACTCGGAGAACTCCACCGGCTCGCCGTCCGCCGTCCGGGCCAGCAGGCCCGTCGCCGACAGCAGCACCCGGCACGGGTCGTCCGCGACCTCCAGCGGCACCGCCAGCGAGGCGGACGGGGCGGCCCCGGCCTCCAGCAGCACGGTGCGCCGCTCGGTGCCGAACTGCTTCGCCACCGCCGCGAGTTCGCCGGAGACCACGCTGCGCAGCTTGCTGTCCGACTCCAGGATCTCGGTCAGCTCCGCGATCTCGGTCAGCAGCTTGGCCTGCTCGTCCTCCAGCTCCACCCGGTCGAAGCGGGTGAGCCGGCGCAGCGGGGTGTCCAGGATGTACGCGGTCTGCGTCTCCGACAGCGAGAAGCGCTCCATCAGGCGCTCCTTGGCCTGCGTCGCGTTGTCGCTGGAGCGGATGATCGAGATGACCTCGTCGATGTCCACCAGGGCGACCAGCAGGCCCTCGACCAGGTGCAGCCGCTCCTGGCGCTTGCGGCGGCGGAAGTCGCTGCGCCGCCGGACCACGGTGAACCGGTGGTCGACGTAGACCTCCAGCAGCTCCTTCAGGCCCAGCGTCAGCGGCTGGCCGTCCACCAGCGCCACGTTGTTGATGCCGAAGGTCTCCTCCATCGGCGTCAGCTTGTAGAGCTGCTCCAGCAGCGCCTCGGGAACGAAACCGTTCTTCACCTCGATGACCAGGCGCAGACCGTGCTCACGGTCCGTCAGGTCCTTGACGTCGGCGATGCCCTGGAGCTTCTTCGCGCCGACCAGGTCCTTGATCTTGCCGATCACCTTCTCCGGGCCGACGCTGAACGGCAGCTCGGTGACCACGATGCCCTTGCGACGGGCCGTCACCGCCTCGATCGAGACCGTCGCCCGGATCTTGAAGGTGCCGCGGCCCGACTCGTACGCGTCCCGGATGCCCGACAGGCCGACGATCCGGCCACCGGTCGGCAGGTCCGGACCCGGCACGAAGCGCATCAGCGTCTCGAGGTCCGCCTGCGGGTGCTTGATCAGGTGCCGGGCGGCCGCCACCACCTCGGCCAGGTTGTGCGGCGGCATGTTGGTCGCCATGCCGACCGCGATGCCGGTGGCACCGTTCACCAGCAGGTTCGGGAACGCGGACGGCAGCACCGTCGGCTCCTGCTCGCTGCCGTCGTAGTTCGGCCCGAACTCGACGGTGTCCTCGTGGATCGACTCCACCATCGCCATCGAGGCGGCCGTCAGCCGCGACTCGGTGTACCGCATCGCGGCCGGCGGGTCGTCGTTCCCCAGCGAACCGAAGTTCCCGTGGCCGTCGATCAGCGGCAGCCGCATCGAGAACGGCTGTGCCATCCGGACCACGGAGTCGTAGATCGAGGCGTCGCCGTGCGGGTGCAGACGGCCCATCACCTCGCCCACCACGCGGGCGCACTTGACGTGCGCACGGTCCGGGCGCAGGCCCATCTCGTTGGCCTGGTACAGGATCCGGCGGTGCACCGGCTTGAGGCCGTCACGCGCGTCGGGCAGGGCGCGGGAGTAGATGACCGAGTAGGCGTACTCCAGGAAGGAGCCCTGCATCTCGTCCACCACGTCCACGTCGAGGATGCGCTCCTCGTAGTCTCCGGGCGGCGGGGTGGGCGAACTGCGGCGGGCCATCGCGGCTTGGCTCCCTTGCGTCTCTGACGGTACTTCGGTAAACGTCCGGGCTCGGCGCCGGGGTACGGCGCCCCCCATTGTGAACCCTAAGGCTGACAGCCTCCGTCAACCCCCTCCCCCCGAACCCGCTTCCGCCCGTGGCGAACGCCCCGTTGGCGCGGGCACAACCGGACGCGCCGTGCGTTGGACCAGAATGGGGAACGGCAATTCCCTGCCCCTCCGGACCTGCCATCCGGACCGCGACCGACCGAAGACGGGAAGGACCCAGCATGGCCAACCCGGCCCCCGCCTCCACCCGAGGCCTCGCCATCACCGAGCACCGACTGGCCAACGGCCTGCGCGTGGTGCTCTCCGAGGACCACCTCACCCCGGTGACCGCCGTCTGCCTCTGGTACGACGTCGGCTCCCGCCACGAGGTGAAGGGGCGCACCGGCCTGGCCCACCTCTTCGAGCACCTGATGTTCCAGGGCTCCGCCAACGTCTCCAACAACGGCCACTTCGAACTGGTCCAGGGCGCCGGCGGCTCGCTCAACGGCACCACCAGCTTCGAGCGCACCAACTACTTCGAGACCATGCCCGCCCACCAACTGGAGCTCGCGCTCTGGCTGGAGGCCGACCGGATGGGCTCCCTGCTGGCCGCCCTCGACGACACCTCGATGGAGAACCAGCGCGACGTCGTCAAGAACGAGCGCCGCCAGCGCTACGACAACGTCCCCTACGGCACCGCCTTCGAGAAGCTCACCGCGCTCTCCTTCCCCGACGGCCACCCGTACCACCACACCCCGATCGGCTCCATGGCCGACCTGGACGCCGCCACCCTGGAGGACGCCCGCGCGTTCTTCCGCACCTACTACGCGCCCAACAACGCGGTGCTCTCCATCGTCGGCGACCTCGACCCCGAGCAGACCATCGCCTGGGTCGAGAAGTACTTCGGCACCATCCCCGCCCACGACGGCAAGCAGCCCCCGCGCGACGGCACCCTGCCCGAGACCATCGGCGCCGAGGTCCGCGAGCTCATCCACGAGGATGTCCCCTCCCGCGCCCTGATGGCCGCCTACCGCCTGCCGCACGACGGCACCCGCGAGGCCGACGCCGCCGACCTGGCGCTCACCATCCTCGGCTCCGGCGAGTCCAGCCGCCTCTACAACCGGCTGGTCCGCCGCGACCGCACCGCCGTCTCGGCCGGCTTCGGCCTGCTCCGCCTGGCCGGCGCCCCCTCGCTCGGCTGGCTCGACGTCAAGACCTCCGGCGACGCCACCCTCGACCGGATCGAGGCCGCCGTCGACGAGGAGCTCGCCCGCTTCGCCGCCGAGGGCCCCACCGCCGAGGAGCTGGAGCGCGCCCAGGCCCAGATCGAGCGCGAGTGGCTCGACCGCCTCACCACCGTGGCCGGCCGCGCCGACGAACTCTGCCGCTACGCCGTCCTGTTCGGCGACCCCAAGCTGCTCAACGAGGCGCTCGGCAAGGTCCTCGACATCACCGCCGAGGAGGTCAAGGCCGTGGCCGCCGCCCGCCTGCGGCCGGACAACCGGGCGGTCCTGGTGTACGAGCCCACCACCACCGACGACGCTGCCGACACCGAGGACGAGGAGGCGGCGGCATGACCGACCCCACCCCCACCATGACCTTCCACCCCAAGCCGACCGCCGGCGACCCGACCCCGTGGGCCTTCCCCGCCCCCGAGCGGGCCGTCCTCGGCAACGGCCTCACGGTGCTGCACTGCCACCGCCCCGGCCAGCAACTCGTCGCCGTGGACGTTCAGTTGGACGCCCCGCTGGCCGCCGAGCCGGACGGCCTCGACGGCATCGCCAACATCCTCGCCCGGGCGCTGAGCGAGGGCACCGACACCCTCACCGCCGAGCAGTTCGCCGGCGAGCTGGAGCGGGCCGGCGCCACCCTCGACGCCCACGCCGACCACCCCGGCATCCGGGTCTCCCTGGAGGTCCCCGCCTCCCGCCTGGAGCGCGGCCTCGGCCTGCTCGCCGACGCCCTGCGCGCCCCCGCCCTCCCCGAGGACGAGATCGAGCGCCTGGTCGCCAACCGCCTCGACGAGATCCAGCACGAGCAGGCCAACCCGGCCCGCCGCGCCGCCAAGGCCCTCTACGCCGAACTCTTCGAGGAGGCCGACCGCCTCTCCCGCCCGCGCAGCGGCACCGCCGAGACGGTCAAGAACATCACCCGGGCCGCCGTGCAGGCCTTCTACGCCGAGCACCTGCACCCCGGCACCGCCACCGTCGTCGTGGTCGGCGACCTCACCGGCATCGACCTGCCCGCCCTGCTGGAGGCCACCCTCGGCCAGTGGGCCGGCACCCCCGCCGCGACCACCGAGCACGCCGCCGTCACCGCCGACGACACCGGACGCGTCGTCATCGTCGACCGCCCCGGCTCCGTCCAGACCCAGCTGCTCATCGGCCGGATCGGCCCCGACCGCCACGACCCCGACTGGGCCGCCCAGATCCTCGGCACCTACTGCCTCGGCGGCACCCTCACCTCCCGCCTGGACCGCGTCCTGCGCGAGGAGAAGGGCTACACCTACGGCGTGCGGGCCTTCGCCCAGCCGCTGCGCTCCAACGCGGCCGGCACCGGCCGCGCCCTGCTGGCCATCAGCGGCTCGGTGGACACCGCCTCCACCGCCCCCGCCCTGGCCGACACCTGGACCATCCTGCGCACCCTCGCCGCCGAGGGCCTCACCGACGCCGAGCGCGACGAGGCCGTGCAGTTCCTGGTCGGGGTCGCCCCGCTCAAGTACGAGACGGCGGGCTCCGTCGCCGCCACCCTGGCCGACCAGGTCGAGCAGTACCTGCCCGACGACTACCAGGCCGAGGTCTACCGGCAGCTCGCCGCCCTCGGCACCGACGCCGCCACCGCGGCCGTCGTCGCCGCCTTCCCGCCGGACCGGCTGGTCACCGTGCTGGTCGGCGACGCCTCCGCGTTCGCCGACGCGGTCCGGGAGTTGGGGATCGGCGAGGTCACCGTCGTCAGCTGACGCCCCGTCGGCTCGCGGCCCGGTGGAGCCCCTTCGGCTCCGCCGGGCCGTTTTTAATTTCGTTGTGCTGCTGTCGGCTGCTGTGGCTAGATTGCTCCCGTCGCCACACGGGCGGCCATCGAGCACGGGAGAGGAGGCGGTCACCATGCGGGTCGAGCGACGAACCGGCTCCCCGAGGCCGTACTTCCCCTGTGCGGCTCTCTGAGCCCCTCGGTCTTCCCCGAGCCACGCCGGAAGCTTCGCGTGGCAGCTCGTTCTCCTTACGCTTGAACCAGCCGACCCGTGGAGGTCGTTCACCATGTCGTACACCGAAGTCCCCGGCATCCGCGTCCCGATCCGGATGTGGACCAACCCCTCGACCGTCGAGGGCGCCGCGATGCAGCAGCTCCGCAACATCAGCTCCCTCCCGTGGCTCCACGGTCTCGCCGTGATGCCGGACGTCCATCTCGGGAAGGGCGCCACGGTCGGGTCGGTCATTGCCATGAAGGGCGCGGTCTGCCCGGCGGCGGTCGGCGTCGACATCGGGTGCGGGATGAGCGCGGTGAAGACCTCGCTGACGGCCAAGGACCTGCCGGACGACCTCTCGCGGCTCCGGTCGAAGATCGAGCAGGCCATCCCGGTGGGGCGTGGGCTCCACTCCGACCCGGTCGACCCGGGCAAGCTGCACGGCTTCGCGACGGCGGGGTGGGACGACTTCTGGCAGCGCTTCGACGGTGTCGCCTCCGAGGTGAAGTGGCGGCGTGAGCGGGCCATGCAGCAGATGGGGACGCTGGGCGCCGGCAATCATTTTGCGGAAGTATGTGTCGATATGTCCGATTCGGTATGGCTCATGCTGCACTCCGGATCGCGCAACATCGGCAAGGAGTTGGCGGAGCACCACATGGGTGTGGCCCGTGGCCTCCCGCACAACCAGGGCCTGGTCGACCGCGACCTCGCGGTGTTCATCGCGGACACCCCGCAGATGGCGGCCTACCGCTCCGACCTGTTCTGGGCGCAGGAGTACGCCAAGAAGAACCGCGCCGTGATGATGGCGCTCTTCAAGGACGTGCTGCGGCGTGAGTTCCCGAAGGCCAAGGTCTCGTTCGAGAACGAGATCAGCTGCCACCACAACTACGTGGCGGAGGAGCAGTACGACGGTGTCGACCTGCTGGTCACCCGCAAGGGCGCGATCCGGGCCGGCTCCGGTGACTACGGCATCATCCCGGGCTCGATGGGCACCGGCTCGTACATCGTCCGCGGCCTCGGCAACGCGGCGGCCTTCAACTCGGCCTCGCACGGCGCCGGCCGGAAGATGAGCCGGACGGCGGCGAAGAAGAAGTTCACCGCGCAGGACCTGGCGGAGCAGACCAGGGGCGTCGAGTGCCGCAAGGACAGCGGTGTCGTGGACGAGATCCCGGGAGCATACAAGTCCATCGAGAAGGTGATCGAGCAGCAGCGTGACCTCGTCGAGGTCGTCGCCCAGCTCAAGCAGGTCGTCTGTGTGAAGGGCTGACGGATCAGGCCGGGGTGCGAGGAGAGAGCGCCCCGGCCTTTTTCGGTCCCTGGATCCGCCAGCGGCGCATTTTGCAGCTCTGGACCGAGCGGTTCAGCAGCACTGCGGCTTGCTCCGGGTCTTGTGTGGCGAGGAGGAGTTCGGTCTCCTCGACGGTCCAGGAGCGGCGACTGACCTTCCGTACGTTGGCAGGCCGGATCCAAGTCGTCACCCGCTGTGCCGCAGCGACCTTCCTCGGCAGGGCCAGGCAGCCCGGGTAGTAGAGGTCGCTGGTGATCGCGACGGCATCCTCCCGTGTGATGCAGATGTTGTAGATGTCGTCACGCGCGTTGCGGTTGACGATGCGTCGGAGGCCGGTGATCCGCTCGGCGTAGGCCCCGAAATGAGCAGCGATCACATCGCTCTTGGTGGTGAGGCCGATGAAGGGCAGGTCCCGCCCGGTCCGACCGAGTGAGCCGTCGGCGTCCACCAGGCCGCGCAGGTAGTCGCGTTCGGAGTGCGGAACCGTGGGCGGCGCTATGCTGTCCGACTTTCGGCCGGGTGGTAGGCCCAGCGCTCGGAGCGTTTCGCGGAACTCGCGGGCGCAGACCGTCCATACGACCGAGGTGTGTTCGGTGGCGAAGTTGGTGTCGCGGGTGCGGTATCTGATCGAGCTGTTGTAGGGGCAGAGCCGCTGGAACTCCTCCAGGAGCGGTGCGTCTCGGGCGGACAGCTCCACCGACAACTGCCCCTTGTTGCCGGGGCCCAGGTGGAGGTGTCCATCCGCCTGGATGAAGCCGAACATGTAGGCGTGCTCAGGGCGTTGGAGATCGAAGTCGTTCATGGCATTCAGGTTGGACGCCGATGGCGTGCAGCATTTCTGAAATCGAGTCAGACCATCCGATCAGATGGATTTGCTAAAGGCGATTTGTCCGCTTAGCCGAGCTGGAGGGCCGTCATGTAGACCGCCGTGCCCGCCAGGACGCTCAGCAGGGCGCTGCGCCGCCAGAGTTGGAGGCCGACCGTGGTGGTCAGGCCGGCGGCGGCGGGGAGCGCGGTGGCGGTGGTGGTGCCGTGGAGGGTGTAGACGGCGAGGATGACCATCACGCCGGCGGGCATGGCGGTGGAGAGGTAGGTGAGGAAGGGGGAGTCGCGGAGCCGGCCGAGCAGCAGGAAGGGTGCGGCGCGGAGGGCGAGGGTGACGGCGAGCATCACCAGGAGGCCGGTCAGGAGGTAGCGGTCACTGGGCACGGCGGCGGCTCCTGAGGGTGTGGCGGACGGCGAGGGCGGCGACGTAGAGGCCGAGGGCGACGGCCAGCAGCTGGTCGGGGGCGACCAGGAGGGCCGTCAGGGCGGAGAGCAGTCCGAGGACCGGGCCGGGGACGTCGCGGGTGGCGCGGTAGCCCTCGACGGCGAGGACCGCGATCAGCGCGGTGAGGGTGAACTCCAGCCCTTCCAGGCCGGCCGGGAGGGCGGAGCCGAGCAGGGCGCCGAGCAGACCGCCCGTCACCCAGTAGGCCTGGCAGAGCGCCTGGATGCCGAGCACGTAGCCCGAGGAGAGGGTCTCGGCCGGCTTGGTGGCGGTGAGGGCGTAGGCCTCGTCGGTCAGCGAGTAGACGCTGTAGGCCTTGCCGAGCCGGCCCCGGACGCGGTGCAGCGGGAAGGAGAGCCCGTAGAAGACGTGCCGGAAGTTGACCAGGAAGGTGGTCATGGCGAGCGAGGCGAGCGGGGTGACGGCGATCAGCAGGCCGATCGCGAGGAACTCCACCGAGCCGGCGTAGATCAGCACCGAGAACAGCGGCGCCCACCACCAGGCGTAGCCGCTCTGGGTGAGCAGCACGCCGAAGGCCAGCCCGAGCGGGAAGATCCCGATCCCCACGCCGAGGGTGTCCCGGAGGGCGTCGCGGGGCGGGACGAGCGGCGGCGCGGGCAGTGGTGCGGGTGGCGGTGCGGTGGCGGTCATCCCGGCACCGTAGGCGGTGCAGCCGTCCGAATGCGAACGGCATTTCGACTGGTGGGACGGGTGCTCGCACAATGGCCGGGTGGACTACCAGCAGCTCTTGCACCAGGCGATGGCGACCGCGCTGAGCGCGCCCGGACGCGGCCGGCCGGCCGACTACATCCCGGCCCTCGCGGCGGTCGACCCGACGGCGTTCGGCATGGCGATCGCCACCGTCGACGGTGAGGTGTTCGGGGCGGGGGACTGGGAGACGCCGTTCTCGGTGCAGAGCGTGTCCAAGCTGTTCACCCTGGCGCTGGCCCTCGCCGAGGGCGGGGAGGACGCCGACGCGCTGTGGCGGCGGGTCGGCCGGGAGCCCTCGGGCAATCCGTTCAACTCGCTGGTGCAGTTGGAGACCGAGCAGGGCATCCCGCGCAACCCGTTCATCAATGCCGGGGCGCTGGTGGTGACGGACCGTCTGCTGGAGCTGACCGGGGACGCGGTCGGTGCGGTCCGGGACTTCCTGCGCGCGGAGTCGGGCAACGACGCGATCGAGGTGGACGACGCGGTGGCCGCCTCGGAGGCCCGGCACGGGCACCGGAACGCGGCGCTGGCGCACTTCATCGCCAGCTACGGGAACCTGCGCAACCCGGTGGAGAGCGTGCTGGCGCATTACTACGCGCACTGCGCGATGACGGCGAGCTGCCGGGACCTGGCGCTGGTCGGACGGTTCCTGGCCCGGCACGGGGTGCGGGCGGACGGGTCGCGGCTGCTGAGCCGGAGCGAGGCGAAGCGGGTGAACGCGGTGCTGCTCACCTGCGGCACGTACGACGCGGCGGGGGAGTTCGCCTTCCGGGTCGGGCTGCCGGGCAAGAGCGGGGTGGGCGGCGGGATCCTGGCGGTGCTGCCGGGGCGCGGCGCGGTCTGCGTGTGGAGCCCGGGGTTGGACCAGGCGGGGAACTCGGTGCTGGGCGTGGCGGCGCTGGACGCGCTGACCACGGCCACCGGGTGGTCGGTGTTCTGAGGGGCGGAGACGCGAGAAGGGGCGCACCACCGGCGGTCCGGTGGTGCGCCCCTTCCGATGGTGCGTCAGGCGGCGGGGAGCTCGTCCAGGCCCTCCTGGACCAGCTTCGCCAGACGGTCCAGCGCCTCGTCCGCGCCGTCGGCGTCGGAGGCCAGGACGACCGGGTCGCCGCCCTGGGCGCCGAGGCCCAGCAGGGCCAGCATGGAGGCGGCGTTGACCGGGTTGCCGCCCTCCTTGGCGATGGTGACGGGCACGCCCACGGCGGTCGCCGCCCGGACGAAGACGGAGGCGGGACGGGCGTGCAGGCCCTCGGCCCAACCGATGGTGACGCGGCGCTCAGCCATGTGACGTGCCTTTCAGGTGGTGCTGGTGGAGCTGGGTTGTCTAGACCAGTGTCGCACGCGAACGGCGAGGTCGCGCCGCTGCGGGGCCGTTTCGTGGCCAAAGTCCCACCCTGCCCGGGACCACCCGCGGCGCCGGTGAGGCTCGCCGGGCCACCGGGGTGAGAGGCCTGCTCGGCGGAGGGCGGGAGCGTCTAACCTGACGCTGTGGAAGACGGTGCGCCGCACGGCGACGAGCACAGCTACCCCCAGCACTGGGAGGCCGACGTCCTGCTGCGCGACGGCGGCACGGCCCGGATCCGCCCGATCACCGAGGCCGACGCCGAGCGGCTGGTGGAGTTCTACGAACAGGTCTCGGACCAGTCGAAGTACTTCCGGTTCTTCGCGCCGTACCCCCGGCTCTCCGACAAGGACGTCCGCCGCTTCACCCACCACGACTACGTGAACCGGGTGGGCCTGGCCGTCGTGGTGCGGGACCGCTTCATCGCCACCGTCCGCTACGACCGGATCGACCCGGACGGCCGCCCCTCCACCACCGGGACCGACGCCGAGGTGGCCTTCCTGGTGCAGGACGCGCACCAGGGCCGCGGCGTGGCCTCGGCGCTGCTGGAGCACATCGCCGCCGTCGCCCAGGAGCGCGGCATCCGCCGCTTCCAGGCCGAGGTGCTGCCGGAGAACCGGAAGATGGTGAAGGTCTTCACCGACGCGGGCTACGTCCAGCGGCGCTCCTTCGCCGACGGCGTGGTGCACCTGGAGTTCGACCTGGAGCCCACCGACTCCGCGCTCGCGGTGATGCGGGCCCGCGAGCACCGGGCCGAGGCCCGTTCGGTGCAGCGGCTGCTGACGCCCCGTTCGGTCGCGGTGATCGGGGTCTCCCGCCACCCGCAGTCGGTCGGGCGCTCGCTGCTGCGCAACCTGCGGACCGGTGGCTTCTCCGGGGAGCTGTACGCGGTGAACCGGAACGCGGAGCCCGGCACCCCGATCGACGGCGTGCCCAGCCACCGCTCGGTGCTGGAGATCCCCGGCCCGGTGGACCTGGCGGTGATCGCCGTCCCGGCGCCCGCCGTGCCGCAGGCGGTCGCCGAGTGCGGGGCGCACGGCGTGCAGGGCCTGGTGGTGGTCACCGCCGGGTACGCGGAGACCGGCCCGGAGGGGCGGGACCGTCAGCGGGCGCTGGTGCGGCAGGCCCGGGCGGCCGGGATGCGGGTGATCGGGCCGAACGCCTTCGGGCTGGTGAACACCGACCCCGGGAGCCCGCTGAACGCCTCGCTGTCCCCGGCGCTGCCCGGCCGGGGCCCGTTCGGGCTGTTCTGCCAGTCCGGGGCGATCGGGGTGGCGCTGCTGGAGACCGCGCACCGCCGGGGCCTCGGGGTCTCCTCCTTCGCCTCGGTCGGCAACCGTGCCGACGTCTCCGGCAACGACTGGCTGCAGTACTGGGAGGACGACCCGGCCACCGAGGTGGTGCTGCTCTACCTGGAGTCCTTCGGCAACCCGCGGAAGTTCACCCGGATCGCCCGGCGGCTGGCCGGCAGCAAGCCGGTGGTGGTGGTCAAGGGGGCCCGGCACACCGGGAGCCTGCCGCCCGGCCACGCCGTGCAGCCGGCCTCCAGCGGGCTGCGGGACGAGACGGTGGACGCGCTGTTCCAGCAGGCCGGGGTGGTCCGGGTGGAGACCATCACCGAGCTGTTCGACACCGGGGAGCTGCTGGCCTTCCAGCCGCTCCCGGCGGGGGACCGGGTCGCCGTGGTGGGCAACTCGGACTCGCTCGGGCTGCTCACCCACGACGCCTGCCTGAGCGCGGGCCTGCGCCCCCGCACCCCGGTGGACCTGACCACCGGCGCCACCGGCGAGAACTTCCGGATCGCCCTGGACACCGCGCTGGCCGACCCGGCGGTGGACGCGGTGATCGCGGTGACCATCCCGCCGATCGCCACCCACCGCCCGCCGACCGAACGGGGCGCCCAGGAACCGGAGTTCGCCGAGGCCCTGATCGAAGTGGCCGGACGGGCACGGGAGTTGGGCAAGCCGCTGCTGCTCGCCCACCTGGCGCTGACCGACCTGCCCGAGCGGCTCCAGGTGGCCGGCATCCCGGCCTACCCGGCCCCCGAGCGGGCCGTCCACGCGCTGGCCCGGGCGGTCGGCTACGCCGACTGGCGCCGCCGCACCGCCGAGGCCGAGCAGACCGCCCGGGTGCCCGAGCTGGACCGGATCACCGAGGACCGGGCCCGCGCCCTGGTGGAGGCCGCGCTGCAGACCAGGGAGGCGGTGGCGGCCCGGACCCAGCCCGGCGGGGCGAGGGTCACGCTCTCCGACCAGCAGGCCGCCGAACTGCTCGGCCACTACGGCATCGACGTCCACCCCGCGCTGCCCGCGCCCGACGAGGAGAGCGCCCTGCGGGCGGCCGCCGCGCTGGGCTACCCCGTCGCGCTCAAGGCCACCGCCGAGCACCTGCGCCACCGCGCCGACCTGGGCAGCGTCCGCCTGGACCTCGCCGGGGAGCCCGGACTGCGGCGCGCGTTCCGGGAGTTGGACGCGCTGCTGGGCGGCGCGGCCAGGGCCCGGCTGGTGGTGCAGCGGCTGGCCGCCCGCGGGGTGGACACCGTGATCGGCGCCACCGTCGACCCGGCGGTCGGCGCGATCCTCTCCTTCGGCCTGGCCGGCGCCCCGTCCCAGCTGCTCGGGGACGTCGCGCACCGGCTGGTCCCGGCCACCGACCAGGACGTCTCGGCGCTGGTCCGGGAGGTCCGGGCGGCCCCGCTGCTGTTCGGCTGGCGGGGCGCCGAGCCGGTGGACACCGGGGCCCTGGAGGAGCTGCTGCTGCGGGTGTCCCGGCTGGTGGACGACCTGCCGGAGGTGGCCTCGGTGGACCTCGACCCGGTGGTGGTGGCCCCGCGCGGACTGGCCGTGCTGGCCGCCCGGGTGCGGATCGCGCCGCTGCCGGTCCGCAGCGATCTGGGGCCGCGCGCCATGAGCACCCTGTAACCTTCCTAGGTTGTGTCCGACTCCGGACGCGAAGAGGCCGGAAGTCCGGCGCAGCGCCGACCGCCACGTCGGCGGGACATGCCAGGATGGAGCTATGGCGAAGACCGGTACCACCACCACCCAGGACCTGCGGTCGGCGATCGAGCGCAGCGGCTACTACCCGGCCCTGGTGTCGGAGGCCGTGGAGTCCGCGGTGGGCCCCGAGCCGATCGTCTCCTACCTGGTCCACCAGGAGACCACCTTCGACTCCAACGAGGTGCGCCGCCACGTCACCGTCCTGGTGCTGACGCCGAGCCGGTTCGTGGTCAGCCACACCGACGAGCAGAACGCCGACGGGACCAACCCGGTGCCGTACGCCACCACCTCCACCGAGTGCGTCCGGATCGACCGGATCAACTCCGTGGTGCTCTCCCGGATGGTGGCCAACCCGGAGACGTACACCCCCGGCACCCTGCCGCGCGAGGTGGTGCTCACCATCGGCTGGGGCGCCGTGCAGCGGATCGACCTGGAGCCGGCCGGCTGCTCGGACCCGAACTGCGAGGCCGACCACGGCTACACCGGTTCGGCCACCGCCGACGACCTCTCGCTGCGGGTCAGCGAGGCCGGGGACGGTCCGGAGACGGTCGCGCAGTCGCTGGTCTTCGCCCGGGCGCTGTCCGAGGCCACCATCGCCAACCGGGGCTGACGCACCTTCATGACCACGCACCTCGGGTACGACGACTTCGAGATCCTCGACCCCTCCGACGCCCCCGTGCCGCACTACGGCACCGGCTCGCTGGCCGACCTGCTGCCCGCGGTGGCGGCCGGCTTCGGCATCGCCGGTTTCCGGGACGGCCTGGCCCTGGAGCCGGCCGACCGGGTCTGCGTCTTCCTGGTCGACGGCCTGGGCTTCGAGCTGATCAAGCGGCACCCGGACTACGCGCCCTTCCTGAACGGGCTGATCGCGGCCGGCGGACGCTCCGTCACCTCCGGCTTCCCGTCCACCACCGCCACCTCGCTGGCCTCGGTCGGCACCGGCCTGCCGCCCGGCGCGCACGGCCTGGCCGGGTACACGGTGGCCGTCCCGGGGCGCGACCAGCTGATGAACCAGCTGCGCTGGCAGCCGCCGGTGCCGCCGCGCGAGTGGCAGCCGCACCCCACCGTCTTCGAGCGGGTGCACGCCGCCGGCGTGGCCACCGCGCAGGTCTCCTCCCCGCTGTTCGCCCAGACCCCGCTCACCCAGGTGGCGCTCTCCGGCGGCACCTTCCTCGGCCGCACCACCGGCGAGGAGCGGATGGACCTGGCCGCCCAGTGGCTGGCCGAGCACGACCGCGCGCTGGTCTACACGTACGTCAGCGAGCTGGACGGCACCGGCCACCGCTACGGGGTGGACTCCGGTGAGTGGCGGATGGCGCTGTTCGCGGTGGACCGGCTGGCCAAGCGGCTGGCCGAGCAGCTGCCCCCGCGCTCGGCGATGTACGTCACCGCCGACCACGGCATGATCGACGTCACCCCGGAGAACCGGATCGACTTCGACGAGGACTGGGAGCTGGGCGCGGGCGTCGCCCTGCTCGGCGGCGAGGGCCGGGCCCGGCACGTGTACGCGGTGCCCGGGGCGGCCGGCGACGTCTTCACGGTCTGGAGCGAGGTGCTGGGCGACCGGTTCTGGGTGGCCACCCGGGACCAGGCCATCGCGCACGGCTGGTTCGGCCCGGTGGTCGAGGACCGGGTCTACCACCGGATCGGCGACGTGGTGGCGGCCGCCCGCGACGACTTCGCGGTGACCGCCTCGCGCAGCGAGCCCGGCGAGTCCTCGATGATCGGCCTGCACGGGTCGATGACCGCGGTCGAGCAGATCGTGCCGCTGCTCGAAGTCCGCAGCTGACCGTCCCCGGCCCTCACGACCGAAAGGCCCCCGTTCCACCCATGGCTGACCTGGTGTTCTTCTCGGGCACGATGGACTGCGGCAAGTCGACGCTCGCGCTCCAACTCGACCACAACCACGCCGCCCGGGGCCGACGGGGCATCATCTTCTCCCGGCACGACCGGGCCGGGGCCTCCACCATCTCCAGCCGGCTCGGCCTGCGCGCCGAGGCCCAGGAGGTGACCGACGGCTTCGACTTCCACGCCCACGTGGTGCACCTGCTGTCGGCCGGCGGCAAGGTCGACTACCTGATCTGCGACGAGGCCAACTTCTACACCGCCGAGCAGGTCGACCAGCTGGCCCGGGTGGTGGACGAACTCTCCATCGACGTCTTCACCTTCGGCATCACCACCGACTTCCGCACCCGGCTCTTCCCCGGCTCGCAGCGCCTGATCGAGCTGGCCGACCGGGTCGAGGTGCTCCAGGTCGAGGCGCTCTGCTGGTGCGGCGCCCGGGCCACCCACAACGCCCGCACGGTCGGCGGCGTGATGGTGGTGGAGGGCGCCCAGGTGGTGGTCGGCGACATCGCCAAGAGCGAGGCCGAGGTCGGCTACGAGGTGCTCTGCCGCCGCCACCACCGGCGCCGGCTGACCGCCGCCACCGCCCGGGCCTCGGTGCTCTCGCCCGACGTGCTGCCCTTCGGCGAGACCGGCGTCCAACCGGCCTGAGACGCCGCCCTCCCGGGGCCGCGTCAGGGGACGGCGATCACCGAGAAGCGCGCGCCCTGCGGGTCGGCCAGCCGGGCCACCCGCCCGTGCCCGGTGTCGTGCGGGGCGACCAGCATCCGCCCGCCCAGCCGCTCGGCGTGCAGGGCCGTCAGGTCCGGGTCGGTGACGCCGAAGTGGACCCGCCAGCGCGGCGGCCCGTCCCGCAGCTCCTCGCCGCCCCGGTAGGTCCGCTCCGGACCGGCCCCGAAGACCGCGTCGTAGAAGTACCCGGCGCCCTCCCGGTCCGGTGTCAGCAGCTCCACCCGGGCCGGGGCGCCCGGCACGCCGACCAGCTCCCAGCCGGTGTGCTCCTCGCCCTGCCAGAGGCCGAACACCGCGCCCGTCACGTCCGCCGCGATGGCCACCCGCCCGGCCCGCTCGGCCTGCACCGGGCCGACCGCCACGGTGCCGCCGCACTCCCGGATCCGCTGGGCCACCTCGTCCGCCTGGTCCACCGCGAAGTACGTGGTCCACTCCACGCCGTGCCCCGAACCGGGCGGGGTGACGCCCAGCCCGGCCACCCGGGCGCCGCCCAGGGTGGCCCGCACGTAGCCGCCGAACGGGGTCGGCCCCGGCTCGAACTCCCAACCCAGCAGGGCGCGGTAGAACTCCTGCGCGCCCTCCGGATCGCCGGTCATCAGGCTCACCCAGCAGGGCGTGCCCTGGGCAAGCCGTGCCTTCACCGCGGTCATGGCGGTCCTCCTCGGAGTGCTCCGGTCGCAGGGGAATGGTTCCACCGCGAGGGCGGACTCGGGGTGTACATGCCCCGGCGAGCCGCGCAAAGACCGTACAAAGGAGGGAGTTTCGGAGGAAGAATGGCGCACATGAGCACCCCTTCCCCCTTGATCGCCGTCGAGGAGCTGGCCGCCGCGCTCGACTCCGGTGCCGCGCCCGCCCTGCTGGACGTCCGCTGGGCCCTGGGCGGCCCGCCCGGCGCCGAGGAGTACGCGGCCGGCCACCTGCCCGGCGCCCACTACGTCGACCTGGACCGGGAGTTGGCCGCCCCGCCCGGCCCGGCCGGGCGCCACCCGCTGCCCGACCCGGAGGTGTTCGCCGCCGCACTGCGCCGCGCCGGGGTGCGCGCCGACCGCCCCGTGGTGGTCTACGACGCCGGCCCGGCCACCTCGGCCGCCCGCGCCTGGTGGCTGCTGCGCTGGGCCGGCCACCGGGATGTCCGGGTGCTGGACGGCGGCCTGGCCGCCTGGACGGCCGCGGGCCGCCCGCTGACCACCGACACCCCGGCCGACGGCGGCGGCGACTTCAAGCCCGAGCCGGGCGCGCTGCCCACCGTGGACGCCGCCGCCGCGGCCGAACTCGCCCGCACCGGGCTGCTGTTGGACGCCCGGGCGGGGGAGCGCTACCGGGGCGAGGTGGAACCGGTGGACCCGCGGGCCGGGCACATCCCCGGCGCGGTCTCCGCCCCCACCACCGAGAACCTGGCCGCCGACGGACGCTTCCTGCCCGCCGCCGACCTGGCCGCGCGGTTCCGCGCGCTGGGCGTCGAGGAGGCCTCCGGGGTGGCGGTCTACTGCGGCTCCGGCGTCACCGCCGCGCACGAGCTGCTGGCCCTCACGGTGGCCGGCCACCCCGGGGCCGCGCTCTACCCGGGCTCCTGGAGCGAGTGGTCCGCCGACCCGGCCAACCCGGCCGCGACCGGCGCCTGAGCAGCGCGGGAGGCGGGGCCCGTCCGGACCCCGCCTCCCGCGCTCACGACCTGACGGCCGGTCAGTCCTGCTTCTTGCGGCGCGAACCGAAGACGATCTCGTCCCAGCTCGGCACCGTGGCCCGGCGCCCGGGCCGGACCCCGTCCGCCTCGGCCTGCCGGTCGGTGGTGCCGACCAGCCGCTCGCGGTGCGGTGCCACCGCCCGCGGCATCAGGATGTCCGCGTACGCCGAACCGGCGCCGACACTGGCCGCCGGAGCGGCCTCCTCCAGCTCGTCCGGCTCGCTCTCGGCCGCCACCACCGGCTCGATGGCGGGGACGAACGCGGGCACCACGTCCAGCAGGCTGGTCAGCGGGTCGCGCACCTCGGCGGTGGCCGCCGCGGCGGTGACCTCCCGGACCTCGCGCACCTCCCGGGCCATGATCCGGTCGGCCGAGGGCCGCTCGATCATCGGGCGGGACGGACGGTCCTGGGGCAGCCGGGCGATCCGCGGGATGAACGGGAAGACGGAGTCCTCGTCCCGCTCCACGTTCTCGCCGATCAGCGCCCGCGCCTCGTCGTCGTTCGGCTGCACCAGCCGACGCGGCGGGTCGTAGGTCCAACTGGCGCTGCGGCCCTCGCCGTCGGCCCGGTAGGAGAGGATGACCTCCCAGGTGCCGTCGTCGCGCCGCCAGGAGTCCCAGCGCTCGGTGTCCTTCTCCGCCCCGCGCAGCGCGAGGCGCTCGGAGACGGCCTCGCCGAGCTGCGGGCCGGTGGTCTCGCCGTGCCGGCGGATCGCGGTCTTGCGGGCGCGCTCGGCCATGAACGCGCGCTCGGCCAGCACCGGGCCCTCGAAGCGGCGCACCCGGTCCACCGAGATGCCGGCGGCCTGCGCGACCTCCTCGGCGGAGGCACCGGCTCGTATCCGCGCCTGGATGTCGCGCGGGCGCAGGTGGCTCTCGACCTCGATCTCGATCTGGCCGAGGCGCGGGCGGTCACCGCGGATGGCGGCGCGCAGCCGCTCGTCGATGGGGAGGGTGTACTCCGTGCTGTCGGCAGCCTTGAGCACCAGCCGTGTGCCGTCGTTGCTGACGGCCACGACGCGCAGTTCGGGCACGGTTACCTCCCGGGTGGTGCCTGCCGACGTCACCTGCGTCGCTGCTCCCGTACTGAGTGTGGCCTGCCCACTCACGACTGGCCACAACCTTGCAGAGTTACTCGGCGTGTCGGGCTTCCGCCCTGACGCACCGTTGTGGCACGGTTGCCTGTTTGCCACGTCGCCGGTCGACGTCGCGCCCGGGGGCCCCGGCCGCCGTCCGCTGGACAGCCGACACTGATGACCGAGGCTCAGGCTCCACGAACAGTACTCCATTCGTGGCATCCAGAGGGGCGGCTCGCCGCTCAAGTCTCCCCCGATTCAGGGGAATCTCAAGGGTGAGCACTCCAAGAGCCGACGGTCGATCGGTGCGCGGTGATCATCTTCACATATATCGGCGGCCGAGAACCAGATTTTCGCCCCTTGTGTCCCTCTTTGTGCAAGATGGAGGGACTTTTCCGGATGAACACCAGTACCAACCGAGGGATGTTGATGCCCCAGCAGCGCACCGAACGACCACGGATCGACCTGAGTGTGGCTCAGGTGGCCGCGAGCGCGCTGGCCACCATCGTCGGCGCGCTGCTCGCCTCCGAACTGGGCGTCTACGGCACCATCCTCGGCGCGGCGGTGGTCTCGGTCGGGGCCACCACCGGCAGCGCGGTCTTCCAGCACTGGTTCCGGCGCGGCGGGGAGCAACTCCGTCAGGTCGTGGACCGCACCCAGGGATCGAAGCAGGAGCCGCTGCCGGAGACCACCGGACCCTCCGGGGAGTGGAACGAGCCGACCACGGTGCGGGCCAAGCGGCGCTGGACCTGGCGGACGTACCTGGCCGCCTCGGGGCTGGTGTTCGTGCTGGCGATGGTGCCGATCGTGTCCTTCGAGCTGATCACCGGTCAGCCGGTGGCGGCCACCGTCAAGGGGGAGCAGGGGGCGGGCACGTCCTTCGGCGGCACGGTCGAGAAGTCCACGCCGCCGCCCGGCACCCCGTCCCAGGAGGAGCGGCCGGGGGCCACCCCGAGCGGCAGCCCGTCCGGGACGCCGAGCGGGAAGCCGTCGGGCAGTCCGTCCTCCTCGCCGTCGTCCTCGTCCTCCCCCTCGGGGAGCCCGACGCCGAGCCCGAGCCCCACGCCGACCCCGTCGCCGACCCCCAGCCCGACCCCGGAGCCGACCCCGAGCCCCACGCCCTCCGGGCAGCCGGCCGCGGGCCTGCCGTCCGGCAGCCCCTCGGCCTGACCGGCCGTCAGTCCCCGAGCACCCGGCGCAGGTAGTCGTTGGCGAACAGCCGGCCCGGGTCGACCTTGTCGCGCAGCGCGGTGAAGTCGCCGAAGTGCGGGTAGACCGAGGCCAGGTAAGCGGCGTCGCGGGTGTGCAGCTTCCCCCAGTGCGGGCGGCCCTGGTGAGCGGTCATCAGCTTCTCCACCTCGGTGAAGTAGCCCTGCTCCCGGGTGCCCCGGTAGAGGTGGACGGCTATGTAGACGCTGTCCCGCCCGTTCGCGGTGGAGAGCCAGAGGTCGTCGGCGGGCGCCACCCGGACCTCGACCGGGAAGCTGATCCTCCAGTCGGAGCGCTCGACCAGCGCCTTGAGCTCACGGAGCACGGTGGTGGCCGCCGCCCGCGGGACGGCGTACTCCATCTCGATGAAACGCACCGTGCGCGGGCTGGTGTACACCTTGTACGCCACGTCGGTGTAGGTCCGCTCGGACCAGGCGCGGCTGGCCAGTTGGGCGAGGGTGGGGATCGAGCCGGGGAAGCGGCGGCCGACCCGGCAGGCACCCTCCCAGACGGTGTTGGAGAGGAACTCGTCGTCCAGCCAGGCCTTGAAGCGGGGCAGCGGGGCGGCCGGGCCCTGGCTGCGGTTGTTCCGCTTCACCGAGCAGCGGTCGGTGTGCGGGAACCAGTAGAACTCGAAGTGCTCGTTGACGGCGGCCAGCTCGTCGAAGGAGCCGAGCACCTCCTCGAAGTCCATCGGCTGCTCGTGCGCGGTGAGCAGGAAGAGCGGCTCCACCGCGAAGGTCAGCGCGCTGACCACGCCGAGCGCGCCGAGGCCCAGCCGGGCGCCCTGGAACAGCTCGGGGTCCTGCTCCGCCGAGCACTGCCGCACCGAGCCGTCGGCCAGCACGATCTCCACGGCCTTCACCTGGGCGGCCAGCGAGCCGGAGTCCCGGCCGGTGCCGTGGGTGCCGGTGCTGGTCGCCCCGGCGGCGGTCTGCACCTCGATGTCGCCCATGTTGGTCAGCGACAGCCCGGCCGCCTCCAGGGTCCGGTTGAGCTTCCAGAGCGGGAAGCCGGACTCGACGGTGACGGTGCCGGCCTCGCGGTCGATGCCGCGCAGCGCGGACAGCCCGTCGGGGTGGATCAGCAGGCCCTCCCCGGCGGAGGCGATCGAGGTGAAGGAGTGGCCGGAGCCGACCGCCTTCACCGTGCGGCCCTGCTCGGCGGCGTGGCCGATCAGGGCCGACAGCTCCTCGACCGAGCGCGGCGTCGCGGTCCGGCTCGGCCGGGCGCTCTGGTTGCCGGCCCAGTTCCGCCAGGTGGCCTGGGGCATGGGGGTGCCTCCGCTCCGGGCCTCGGCCCGTTCCGTACCGGTGGGTAGGGGGAGCGTAGTCGCCGGGCGCGCCGGAAAACAGGGGTCCGGGGCAGCCCGGCGATCATCCGGCGGAACGGCTGACGGCGGGTCAGACCGTTACCGGCTGCTGCGCCTCGGGGGCCGGCAGCCCGGCCCGCAGGCGCCGGAAGCCGCCGAGGGCGACCAGCGCGCCGAAGGCGGCGGAGGCCACCGGCACCCAGTACCCGGCCGAGGCGCCGGCCGCGTCCACCACCAGGCCGCCGGCCGAGGAGCCGAGCGCCACACCGAGCGCCAGGCCGGTGGTGGTCCAGGTCATCCCCTCGGTCAGCTGGGTGGCCGGGACCAGCCGCTCGACCAGCGCCATCGCGGTGATCAGGGTCGGCGAGATGGAGATGCCGGCCACGAACAGCGCGGCGCTGATCGCGATCAGCCCGGCGGTGCCGTGCACCAGCGAGCCGACCACCACCAGCGGCACCATGCTGGCCGCCATCAGCGCGACCCCGGCCAGGAAGCGGGTGGCCATCGAACCGGTGAGCTTCAGCGTCCCGAACACCACCCCGGCCAGGCAGGAGCCCAGCGCGTAGATCGCCAGCACCACGCCGGTCAGGCTCTTGTGCCCCTCGGCCTCGGCGTAGGCCAGGGTGACCACCTCGACCGAGCCGAAGACCGCGCCGGTCGCCACGAAGGTGGCCACCAGCACCTGGAGCCCCTTGGAGAAGATCGCCGAGCGGCCGGCCCGGTGCTCCTCGGTGCGCACCGGCGGCTCGGTCCGCCGCTGGGCGGTGAAGAGCAGCACGCCGACGGTCAGGAAGACCCCGGCCAGCAGCACGCCGGCCTCCGGGAAGACGCTGGTGGCCAGCGTGACGGAGAGGATCGGGCCGATGATGAAGCAGACCTCGTCCACCACCGCCTCGAAGGAGTACGCGGTGTGCAGCTTCGGCGGGGTGGAGCTGTAGAGGTTGGCCCAGCGGGCCCGGACCATCGAACCGGCGCTGGGCATCACGCCCATGCCGACCGCGGGCAGGAAGAGCGTCCAGCTGGGCGCCCCGGCCCGGGCGAGCAGCAGCAGGGCCACCGCGGCGGCGATGGTGACGGCGGTCGCGGGCAGGGTGATCCGCCGCTGCCCGTACCGGTCGACCAGCCGGGAGACCTGCGGGCCGAGCACCGCCGCCGAGACCGCCATCGCGGCCGAGACCGCGCTGGCCAGCCCGTAGGAGCCGCGCAGCTGGGACAGCATGGTGATGATGCCGATGCCGGTCATCGAGATCGGCATCCGGGCTATGAATCCGGAGAACGAGAAGGCCAGGGTGCCGGGGGAGGCGAAGATCTGGCGGTAGCTGGACAGCACGGGGGAGCTCCGCTGGTGGGGTAAGGAACACGGATCGCATACACAGCTTACGAGCCCGGGCAACCGATATTTCCGTTCTGTGGACCTGCGCCGGGGAACAGGCCCTTTGGTGGCAGGATCGGTGCCATGCCCGACTCGCGCACCCTCACGCCCGGCTCCGGCCCGGCCCCGTACGACGCCCTGCTGCTGCTCTCCTTCGGCGGCCCCGAGGCCCCCGAGGACGTGGTCCCCTTCCTGGAGAACGTCACCCGCGGCCGGGGCATCCCGAAGGAGCGGCTGGCCGAGGTCGGCAAGCACTACTTCCTGTTCGGCGGGGTCAGCCCGATCAACGAGCAGAACCGGGAGCTGCTGGCCGCCCTCCGCAAGGACTTCGCCGACCACGGCCTTGACCTGCCGGTCTACTGGGGCAACCGGAACTGGGCCCCCTACCTGACCGACACCCTGCGCGAGCTGGCCGCCGACGGCCACCGCCGGGTGCTGGTGCTGGCCACCAGCGCCTACGCCGGCTACTCCGGCTGCCGCCAGTACCGGGAGAACCTGGCCGACGCGCTGGCCACCCTGGAGGGGGAGGGCGTCACCGGCCTGAGCGTGGACAAGCTGCGCCACTTCTACAACCACCCCGGCTTCGTCCGGCCGATGGCGGACGCCACCCTGGCCGCCCTGGAGGCGCTGCCCGCCGGGGTCCGCGACGGCGCCCACCTCGCCTTCACCACCCACTCCATCCCGGACGCGATGGCCGACAGCTCCGGCGCCCCCGACGACCCGGCCCGCGGCGAGCCCGGCGGCGCGTACGTGGCCCAGCACCTGGACGTGGCCCGGCTGGTGGCGGAGGCGGTGGCCGAGCGCACCGGGGTCGCCGACCGCCCGTGGCAGCTGGTCTACCAGAGCCGCAGCGGCGCCCCGCACATCCCGTGGCTGGAGCCGGACATCTGCGACCACCTGGAGGGCCTGAAGGCGGACGGCGCCCCGGCCGCCGTGATGGTGCCGATCGGCTTCGTCTCCGACCACATGGAGGTCAAGTACGACCTCGACACCGAGGCCACCGCCAAGGCCGCCGAGCTGGAACTGCCGGTCACCCGGGCCGCCACGGTCGGCGCCGACCCGCGCTTCACCGCCGCCGTGCGCGAGCTGGTGCTGGAGCGCGCCGCCGCCGAACGCGGGGCGCGCCCCGAACGGTGCGCGCTCGGGGCGCTCGGCCCCAGCCACGACGTGTGCGCCGTCGCCTGCTGCCCCAACCCGCGCGCCCCGCGTCCGGCCGCCGCCGAGCGCTGAACCGACGCGGCGTCAGCTGACGCCGCGTCACCCTGACGGACCGTCGGAAGGAAACCCCGTGCCCGATCCCGCCCTGCTCGACGAACTCCTCGACGTGGCACTGGAGGCCGCCACCAAGGCCGGCGCCCTGCTCCACGACGGCCGCCCGGCCGACCTCGGGGTGGCCGCCACCAAGAGCAGCCCGGTGGACGTGGTGACCGAGATGGACCTCGCCTCCGAGAAGCTCGTCCTGGAGCTGATCGGCACCCGCCGCCCGCAGGACGGCTACCTCGGCGAGGAGGGCGCCGACCGGCCCGGCACCAGCGGCGTCCGCTGGGTGGTCGACCCGCTCGACGGCACCGTCAACTACCTGTACGGGATGCCCTCCTGGGGCGTCAGCGTGGCCGCCGAACTGGACGGGGAGGCGGTGGTCGGGGTGGTCGCCGTCCCGGCCCGCCGCGAGCTCTTCCACGCCGTGCTCGGCCGCGGCGCGTACCTGGACGGCGCCCCGATCCGCTGCCGCCCGGCGCAGCCCTGGGGCCAGGCACTGGTCTCCACCGGCTTCAACTACGTGCGGGCCGTCCGGGAGGAGCAGGCCCGGGTGCTGCTCGGCCTGCTCCCGGAGGTCCGCGACATCCGCCGGGGCGGCGCCGCCGCGGTGGACCTCTGCGACCTGGCGGCGGGCCGGCTGGACGCGTTCTACGAGCGCGGCCTGCACGCCTGGGACCGGGCCGCCGGGCTGCTGATCGTCGCCGAGGCCGGCGGGGTCTCCGGCGGCCGCCCCGGCGAACCGGCCGGGGACGCGCTCACCGTGGCCGCGCCCGCCGCCACCTTCGAGCGGCTGACCGCCCGGCTGGCCGAGCTCGGCGCCTGAGCCCTCCCCTCCGTGTGCCCGGGCAGCACGAAGCCCTGGCACACGGGGGGTGCCAGGGCTCGGTCTGTGCGGGTCGCGCGGGCGGTGCGGGTGGCGCTGGGTCAGGCGGCGGAGCGGTGCAGCTCCTGCACCGGGTCGACGCCGTGTTCGGCGGCGAGCCGGCGGAGGTCGTCCAGCTCCGACTGCTCGACCTCGGCGAGGAACTCGTCCCCGGAGGCGAGAGCGCGGTGCAGGTCTTCCTCGGCGTTCCTTATGCGCTGGATGATCCCGGCGGTGAAGGCGTCCATTCGGGCCCCCTTACGGTGTCGGACGGGCACGGTCCGGGCGTTCCCCGGCCGGATGACGGTGCCAACGGAAACGCCCCAGCCAGGCTCCCTGCTCCCCCGGCTGGTGCGTCAACGGCCTGCGGCCGCCCGATGTGACTCCGAAACCCTGACCGGTGCGGATGAACGCACGGCGGGTGGTGACCACGATCGGCGCTCGGCACGATCGTGGGTGTGCAGCTCTACTCCCCGCCACCGGCGCCGGGAAACCTGACGCAGCCGGAAAGTTGCCCGCGTCACAGTCCGAACACGGAACCGTCCGACCTGACGAACCCCGGCTTATCGCTGCTTTACCGCCGGACCAGGCAGGATGGAGGCACCGTCGGCCACTGTGCCCGGCCCCGCCGCCGCAAGACCGGCCGGAGCCCGGGCCGGTGTCCGCGCCCGGCCGCACCACGGCCTGCCCGGGCATCGGCACGGTGGGCCGCAGTCAAGCCGTAGAAGGGACAACCACCGTGCGGGTTCTCGTCGTGGAGGACGAGCAGCTGCTCGCCGAAGCAGTGGCCACCGGCCTGCGCCGGGAGGCCATGGCAGTCGACGTGGTCTACGACGGGGAGGCCGCGCTCCAGCGCATCGCGGTCAACGACTACGACGTGGTGGTGCTCGACCGCGACCTGCCACTGGTGCACGGCGACGACGTCTGCCGCAGCATCGTCGAGCAGGGCCTGGCCACCCGGGTGATCATGCTGACCGCCTCCGGCGACATCAGCGACCGGGTCGAGGGCCTGGAGATCGGCGCCGACGACTACCTGCCCAAGCCCTTCGCCTTCAGCGAGTTGGTGGCCCGGGTCAGGGCACTCGGCCGCCGGGCCACCGTCCCGCTGCCGCCGGTGCTGGAGCGGGCCGGCATCTCCCTGGACCCGGGCCGCCGCGAGGTGCTCCGGGACGACCGGCCGGTCCAGCTGGCCCCCAAGGAGTTCGCCGTCCTGGAGGTCCTGATGCGGGCCGGCGGCGCCGTGGTCTCGGCCGAGCAGCTGCTGGAGAAGGCCTGGGACGAGCACACCGACCCGTTCACCAACGTGGTCCGGGTGACCGTGATGACCCTGCGCCGCAAGCTCGGCGACCCGGCCGTCATCGTCACCGTGCCCGGCTCCGGCTACCGGATCTGACGACGCGTCGGCCCCGTCGGCCCCATCCACCCCAGGCCCCGGACCAGCCCGGCCCCGGACCGCACCCGAGAGGACAGCCATGACCACCCCGCCCTCGCCCGGCGGGGCCTCCGGCGCGCCCGGAGGCACCCCGGTACCGCCGCGCCCGTCCCGGCCCCCGGCCGTCGCCCCGGCCCGGCAGCCGTCCGACCCGGTGCAGGGCGGCGGCCTGTTCGGCTGGCTCCAGCTGCGCCCGACCATCCGGATCCGGCTCACCCTGCTGTACGGCGGGATGTTCCTGATGGCCGGCGTGGTGCTGCTGCTGCTCATGTACTACTTCGTCCAGCAGGCCTTCCACGACTCCTCGCTGCCGCGGATCGGCATCGGGCCGAACGTGCAGGTCATCACCAACGGGCAGTCCCTCAGCGAGGGCGAGTTCAACCAGTACATCCAGGAGTCGCTGCGGGTCCAGCAGGCGGCCTCGCTCACCACCCTGCTGCGCAAGTCGCTGACGGTGATGGTCTGCCTGGCCGTGATCGCCTTCATCCTCGGCTACGCGCTGGCCGGCCGGGTGCTCCAGCCGCTCAACCGGATCACCCGCACCGCCCGCGAGGTGGCCGGCTCCGACCTGCACCGCCGGATCGACATGGACGGTCCGGACGACGAGCTCAAGGAGCTCGCCGACACCTTCGACGAGATGCTGGAGCGGCTGGACCGGGCCTTCGACTCCCAGCGGCGGTTCGTCGCCAACGCCTCGCACGAGCTGAGGACGCCGCTGGCGATCAACCGCACCCTGCTGGAGGTGCAGCTCTCCGACCCGGGCGCCTCGCCCGACCTCCAGCAGCTCGGCAAGACCCTGCTGGCCACCAACGAGCGCAGCGAGCAGCTGGTCGAGGGCCTGCTGCTGCTGGCCCGCAGCGACAACGAGCTGACCGAGCGCCGCCCGGTCGAGCTGTCCGAGGTGGCCCAGCGGGCCGTGGAGGTGACCAGGCCGGAGGCGGCCGGCCGCGAGGTGGAGGTCCGCTCCCAGCTGAACCCCGCCGTGGTCGGCGGCAACGGCGTGCTGCTGGAGCGGATCGCGCTCAACCTGCTGCAGAACGGCATCCGCTACAACACCCCCGGCGGCTGGGTCGAGATCACCAGCGCCCCGGCCCCGGGCGGCGGGGGAGAGCTGACCGTCAGCAACACCGGGCCCGTGGTGCCCGGTTACGAGCTGGAGCACATCTTCGAGCCGTTCCGCCGGGTCAAGGGCGCGGACCGGACCAGGAGCGACAAGGGGGTCGGCCTCGGCCTCTCCATCGTCCGTTCGGTGGTCCGGGCGCACGGAGGCGCCATCGAGGCCGCCGCGCGCCCCGGGGGAGGGCTGACCATCCGGGTCCGGATCCCCGGGGTCTGACCACCGCACCCGCCCGCCCGCCCGCCTCCGCGTCGCTCCGTGTCCGGAGCGTTCCGCTACGTCCCCGGACGCCCAACAGCCGCCCCCGCCAGGCAAGTCAGCCGACATATGCCCTGGCGGGGGCGGCTTGTCTTTTGCCGCCGGGAGAACTTACGGTGTCGTAACCTACGCAGCCGTAAGGTGGGTCGCAGCCACCCAGGCCCGACCGCGACCCGCCGTCGTCCCTGCCCGCCCGTCAGGAGCACCGCCGTGACCATCGCACCCGTGCAGCGCACTGCCGCCGCCCCCACCGCCGCCCCGCTCACCACCACCGGCTGGACCGACGCGCGACTGATCATGGCGCTCGAGGAGGTCGTGGAGACCGAGCTGAACCGGCACCTGAAGGTGGCCAAGGAGTGGATGCCGCACGAGTACGTGCCGTGGGGCCAGGGCCGGGACTTCGACGGCGTGCTGGGCGGCGAGGCCTGGTCGCTGGAGCAGTCGCAGGTGACCCCGCTGGGCCGGGTCTCGCTGGTGGTCAACCTGCTGACCGAGGACAACCTCCCCAGCTACCACCACGAGATCGCCACCATGTTCGGCCGCGAGGGCGCCTGGGGCACCTGGGTGCACCGCTGGACGGCCGAGGAGGGCCGGCACGGGATAGCCATCCGCGACTACCTGCTGGCCACCCGCGCGGTCGACCCGGTGGAGCTGGAGCGGGCCCGGATGTCGCACATGTCGGAGGGCTTCGAGTCCGACAACGCGCACAGCATGCTGCACTCGGTGGCCTACGTGGCCTTCCAGGAGCTCGCCACCCGGATCTCGCACCGCAACACCGGCCACTACGCCGGCGACCCGCTCTGCGACCAGCTGCTGGCGAAGATCGCCAACGACGAGAACCTGCACATGGTCTTCTACCGGAACCTGCTCAAGGCCGCCCTGGAGATCGCCCCGGACCAGGCCATGCGGGCCATCGCCGACGTGGTGACCGACTTCCGGATGCCCGGCCACGGCATCCCCGGCTTCGAGCGCGCGGCGGTCCAGATCGCCATCGGCGGCGTCTACAACCTGCGGATCCACCACGACGACGTGCTGCAGCCGGTGCTGCGCCACCTCAAGGTGATGGAGCTCGGCGGCCTGGGCCCGGAGGGCCTGCTCGCCCAGCAGGAGCTCGGCGCCTTCCTGGACGGCCTGGACGCGCAGGCCACCAAGTTCGACGAGCGGCAGGCCGCGCTGCTCGCCCGCCGGGCCGCCGCGGCCGCTCGGAAGTAGTCGCGGGCCAGGTGGATTCTTCGGGTTTTGCCCGAAAAGTTCAGACTGTGACGGATCTCACATTCACCCGCCTGGGCCGTTCGGATGATCTCTCTTGGTGATCACCGATCAGGGTGAACCGGCTCCGTAGGGTGACGGCGCGCCGAACGGCGACAATTGTCGACGTAGCGTCAAATCAATGGTGTCGCAGGTGAGTTGGCGATTGGCCCCTCCGGGGGCCACTACCCAGCGTGTCCGTCCGGCTGCCCTGCCGCACCTGCGGTGGCAGCTCTCCGTGAGCCCCCGACGGCCCCCTCGGACCCGCCCGAGAGGGCCGTTTGAGGGTGTCGATTGAGTAACAGGGCTTGAAGTAAGGCAAAATCTCGGCCTCGGGTCGGGCACAAGACCGGCCCCCCATGCGTTACGTGCGCTGGAGATACCCGCACACACCCAGAGGGGGAGAGCGAACAATGGCAACGGACTACGACACCCCACGCAAGACTGACGACGACGTCAACGAAGACAGCATCGAGGAGCTCAAGGCTCGCCGGAACGAGAAGTCCGGCAGCTCGGTGGACGTCGACGAGTTCGACGCCAACGAGGGCCTGGAGCTCCCCGGCGCCGACCTGTCCAACGAGGAGCTCTCCGTCCGGGTGCTGCCGCGCCAGGCCGACGAGTTCACCTGCATGAGCTGCTTCCTGGTGCACCACCGCAGCCAGCTGGCCGGCGAGAAGAACGGCCAGCCCATCTGCGTGGACTGCGGCGCCTGAGCCCGAGCGGGAACGGCCCGGGTCCGACGGTCACCGCCGGCCCGGCACACCACCCCGCCCGGCCTTGGGCAGCAAGGCCGGAGGCAGCAGCAGCGGCCGCTCCGGCGGTCGCGCCCGCACCCCCGCACGGCCGGTCCTTCCGGCCGGGCGGTAGCAGTACCGGAACACAGGGACGGTCCCGCGTGACACCACGCGGAGCCGTCCCTCCTCCGTGTCCGGGGCCGCCCGGCGCGCCCCCGGCGCCGGTCCGCCCGGGTGCGGGCCTACTTGGTGCGCCCGACCCTGCGGGCCTCGGCCAGGGCGTCGGCCAGCTTCTGCGGCGAGCGGGTGGACAGGTAGACGTACGGCGTCGGGTCGGCCGGGTCGGTCACCTCGACCCGCAGTGCCGTCGGCACGTAGCTGCGCAGCAGCATGAAGGCACGCGGATCGGCCTTGACGGTCCGCCAGGCCACCGTCTCGGCGGGGTTGAGCACGTGCGCGGTGCCGAGCGCCTCGGCCGGGATCCGGGCCTGCCCGGCCACCAGCGAGCCCTGCACCACCCGGATCCGGGCCGAGCCGTAGCTGCTCAGTGCAGCGGCTCCGGCGACCAGGCCGATCACCAGCGCGACCAGCGCCGCGACCGCGTCGAACCGGATCATGATCAGGCCCAGCGTGAGGCCGAGCGCGACGGGCAGCAGCCACCAGCTGCGCGGGACGGTGAGGCGTTCGTCGTACATGGCTCCATTGTGGGTGCGCCGACGCCGCCCCCGGCCCCCGGGGGCCTCGCCGGGGCCCCGCCGCGGGCCTCCGGGACGCCCCCGTCCGCCGCAGCGGACACCCCGTGCACCGGAAGCTACCCGCCGGTAGGGTCGCGGGCGTGAACGCCTCCACGAACACCGCCGCCGCAGCGCCCGCCCCACCGGCGCTGCCGCCCACCACCCCGCCCGCCGAGGCCGTGCTGCCGCCCCGCCACCCCGAGGCGCCGGCACCCGGCACCCACCTCGGCTCGCACTACGACCACTGCTTCGGCTGCGGCCCACAACACCCCCAGGGCCTCCAGCTCGACGCGGTGGCCGGGGAGGGCCTGGACGTCACCGCCGAGTTCACCGTCCGCCCCAGCCACCAGGGCGGCCCGGGCCTGGCCCACGGCGGCGTCCTGATGACTGCCATGGACGAGACCATCGGCTGCCTCAACTGGCTGCTGAACGCCCCCGCCGTCACCGGCCGCCTGGAGTGCGACTTCGCCCGCCCGGTGCCCGTCGACTCCGTGCTGCACATCCACGCCCGGATCACCGGCGTGCACGGCCGCAAGATCTACAGCGTCGCCGAGGGCCGGATCGGCGGACCTGACGGACCGGTGGCGATACGCGCCCAGGCACTCTTCATCCAGGTGAAGCTGGAACACTTCACCACGCACGGTCGTCCCGAGGACATCAAGAAGGCCATGGACGACCCGGACCTGTTCAAACGCGCCCGAGCCCTTGAGGTGAACCCGTGAGCACCACCGCCCGCCCGCCGGTAGACGTCCTGATCACCAGGCTGGACCCGGAGATCCCGCTGCCCGCGTACGAGCACCCCGGCGACGCCGGCGCCGACCTGCGCACCACCGAGGACGCCGAACTGGCCCCGGGCGAGCGGGCCGTGCTGCCGACCGGCATGGCCATCGCCCTGCCCGACGGCTACGCCGCCTTCGTGCACCCGCGCTCCGGCCTGGCGGCCCGGTGCGGCGTTGCACTGGTGAACGCCCCAGGGACGGTCGACGCCGGGTACCGTGGTGAGATCAAGGTGATCGTCGTCAACCTGGACCCGCGCGAGCCCGTGAAGTTCCGCCGGGGGGACCGGATCGCCCAGCTGGTCGTCCAGCAGGTCGAGAAGGCCCTTTTCCACGAGGTGGCCGAACTGCCCGGTTCGTCCCGGGGAGAAGGCGGGTTCGGGTCGACCGGAGGTCACGACAGGGTTACCATGCCCGCGCCAGCGCAGTAGCCGAGCAGTAGTCGAGCAGGTATTCGCATCGGTCTTGGACCGGGAAGGACAGTGACCGTGTTCCGTCGTCGCCAGAAGAGCGAGGACGCTGTCGAGCAGCTCGCCGACGACGCCATCAGCGCCGACGAGACGGCCGATGACGTCGAAGGTTCCGCCGACTCCGAGAGCGAGAACAGCATCGACCCCGCCGACCGGGTCGGCCTGCCGCCGGCCCCGCGTCCGGACGGCCCCTGGGACATCTCCGAGCTCGAGAGCCCGCAGGACGGCCGGGTGGACCTCGGCGGTCTGCTGATCCCCGGCGTCGAGGGCATGGAGCTCCGGGTGGAGGTGGCCGGCGACGCGATCGTGGCCGCCACCCTGGTCCTGGGCAACAGCGCCATCCAGCTGCAGGCCTTCGCCGCCCCCAAGTCCGAGGGCATCTGGGGCGAGGTCCGCGAGGAGATCGCCACCGGCATCACCCAGCAGGGCGGACTGGTCGAGGAGGAGGAGGGCCCGCTGGGCTGGCACCTCCGCGCCCAGGTCCCGGTCCAGCTCCCGGACGGCACCCAGGGTGTCCAGCTGGTCCGCTTCGTCGGCTGCGACGGCCCGCGCTGGTTCCTGCGCGGCGTCATCTCCGGCCAGGCCGCGGTCCAGCCCGAGATGGCCGGCGTCCTGGAGCAGGTCTTCCAGCAGACCGTCGTGGTCCGCGGCGAGACCCCGATGGCCCCCCGCGACCCGATCGTCCTCAAGCTCCCCGAGGACGCCCAGATGGTCGCCGACGGCGGCGCTGGCGTCGTCGAGGGCGCCGGCTCCCGCTTCGCGGACGCCTCGCTCGACCCCTTCGCCCGCGGCCCGGAGATCACCGAGGTCCGCTGACGCACAGCGCTCTTCGTCCCCGTCCGGTCCGCCGGGCGGGGACGATTTGCTTGTGGGGCGCCGATCCCCGTACAGTTCCGGAGTCGCCGCGAGAGCAGCGAACAAAAGCAGGTCAGATGGGTGAAACTCCGGTGAAACGGAGCGGAAAACGTCTGATAGGCTGGGAGACACGAAAGAACGAAGCGCCCGGAGGGCCTGCCGGAAGGCAGTCCGAAGGAAGCCATCGTTCCTTGAGAACTCAACAGCGTGCCAAAAGTCAACGCCAGATATGTTGACATCCCCGGCCTCACCTTTGTGGTGGGGTTGGAGATTCCTTTATGAAGTAAACACTAGCGAGGACGCAGTGCGCAGGACCGCCCTATTCCGGTGGTTGCTGTGCCGCTCAACGCGG
>NZ_JBITBY010000021.1:0-82292 GCF_044452665.1 Kitasatospora sp. NPDC051853
GCGCCGATGGTACTGCAGGGGGGACCCTGTGGGAGAGTAGGACGCCGCCGAACAATCATTCAAGAGAAGCCCCCTGACGATTCGTCAGGGGGCTTTTCTGCGTTAACCTTCGCCAATGCAGAACCTGACCCTTACCTGGCAGACCTCCGGCAGTGCCGGCGTCGCGCTGTTCGGTGCGGCGTACGCGGCCAAGCGGTGGTGGGGGAAGCCGGGGCTGGGGGTGGCCTGCCGGGAGGCGGGGACGCTGTTGGCGCTGTTCACGCTCTGGCAGTTGGTCGGGCACCTGTCGTTGCTGAGTACGGATCACGCCCTGGACCGGGCGGAGTGGATCCACCGGACCGAGCTGGACTGGGGGCTGCCGGACGAGGCGGCCTGGCAGCGGGCGGCCCGGGAGCATCCGTGGTTGATCTCGGCGTCGAACTACTACTACGCGACGATGCACTTCGGGGCGATGATCGCGCTGCTGCTCTGGGTGTTCGTCCGGCACCGGGCGCGGTACGCCTGGGTGCGGAACACGGTGGTGCTGACCACGGCGGCCTGTCTGCTGATCCAGTTCCTGCCGGTGGCGCCGCCGCGGATGCTGCCGGGGAACGGGTTCGTGGACGTGGCGGCGGAGTACGGGCAGTCGGTGTACGGGGGCGCGGTCGGCGGGGTGGTGGAGGCCCAGCTGTCGGCGATGCCCTCGGTGCACGTGGCGTGGTGCGTGATCGTGGCGGTGGCGGTGGTGGTGATCGCGCGCTCGCCCTGGCGGTGGCTGGCGGTGCTGCACCCGGTGGTCACGGTGTACGTGGTCGTGGTGACGGCCAATCACTTCTGGGCGGACGGGCTGGTGGCCGTCGGGCTGCTGATGATCGTGTACCTGGTGCTGAACGCGGCCGCGGGGTGGCGGGCGGCGAACGAGGGGCCGGCGGCCGTGCACCGGGAGCGGGAGAACGAGAAGGAGACGGCCGCCGGCTGAGCAGTAAGCAGTAAGCAGTGGGTGGGGGCAGGAACTCAGGAGCTCAGGCCGGCCTGGGCGGCGAGCAGGGCGGCCTGGACCCGGGTGTCCGAGCCGGTGCGGTCCAGTACTTCGTCGACCAGGGTGCGGACCCGGTCGGGGCCGATGCCGAGGCGCAGCGCGATCTCCAGGTTGGGCATGCCGTCGCCGAGCAGGGTGAGCACCTCGCGCTCGGTGGGGTCGAGCGAGGCGATCCGCCGTTCGGCCTCGGTGGTGGGATCGGTCGGTTCGATGGGGCCGCCGTCGAGCATCCGGCGGACGACCAGGCCGGTGACGCCGGGGGAGAGCACGGCGTCACCGGCGGCCGCGGCGCGGACGGCGCTGATGAGCTCCTGCGGGCCGTCGTCCTTGAGGAGGAAGCCGGTGGCGCCGGAGCGCAGGGCGCGGGTGACGTTCTCCTCCTCGCCGAAGGTGGTGAGCATGACGACGGCGGGCTTGGGGTCGAGCCGGACCAGCTGGTCGATCGCGGCGAGGCCGTCGAGGACGGGCATCCGGATGTCGAGCAGGACGACGTCCACCGGGGTGCGGGTGGCGTGGGCGACGGCTTCGGCGCCGTCGGAGGCCTCGGCCGTGATCTCGATGTCCTCGGCGTGCCTCAGGACCAGACGCAGGCCGGCCCGGATGCCGGGTTCGTCGTCGGCGAGCAGGACCCGGATCGGGGTGGTGTGCTCGCCCGGCTGGTCGGTCACCTGATGGTCGGTCATGTGCGGCTCCGGCTCTGGTGGTGGGTCAGGGCGCCAGGGGTGTCGTGAATGTGGTGATTTCGGTGAGAGTGCCGTCTTCGAAACAGTAACGGGTCACGTAGAGCCGGTCGCTGCTCGTCAGCCGACTGGTGTACGGAAAGAGGCACGAGGTGGTGCCCTCCGGGCGGGCGGGCTCGCGTCCGGCGGCGGCGGAGCGGACGGAAGGGCTGTCGGGGCCGACCACCGAGACCACCTGGCCCTCCGTCATGCCGGGGTGGACGGCGCTGGTCGGCGGCGGGCCGTCGTAGGGGCGGGTCTGCTGGACCAGGCCGAGGCCGAGCAGCAGGATCACGCCGAGCCCGGCCAGGCCGAGGGCGGCGGAGACGGCGCTGGCCAGCTGGCGGCGGAGCCGGGCGGCGGGGCCGCCGGCCAGGACGGGGACGTCGGCGCCGGGGGCGGTGGGCGCGGTGTCGGTCCGGCGGCCGGTGGAGGGCGGTTCGGTGGGCAGCACGGCGCGGACCTCGTAGCCGTCCGGGACGGGGCCGACGGTGAGGCGGCCGTCCAGTACGGCGACCCGTTCGCGCAGCTGGTCCAGGCCGCGGCCGCTGCCCAGGCCGGTGGTGACGGCGGGCGGGACGGGCGGGCGGCCGTTGTGCACCACCACCTCGACGCTGCCGGGGAGCTGTTCGACGGTCACCTCGACGGCGGAGCCGAGGGCGTAGCGGTGGATGTTGGTGAGCGACTCCCGGACCACCCGGTTGACGGCCCGTCGGACCTGGGGGCGGACCTCGGTGAGGTCCTCGCCCGCCCAGTGGAAGGCGACCGGGACCCCGGCCGCGCGGGACTCCTCGACCAGGGCCAGGATGTCGGCCCGGGTGCCGGTGGCGTCGGTCAGCGCGTCGGTGCCGGTGTCGCGGCCGACCGGGCCGAGCACGCCGAGCACCTGCCGCAGTTCGTCCATGGCGTCCCGGCTGGCCCGGCGGAGCTGCTCGGCCTCGTCGCGGAGTTCGGGGGCCTGCCGGTCGAGGGCCAGTTCCAGTCCGCCGGCGTGCAGGGAGATCAGGCTGAGCCGGTGGCCGACCAGGTCGTGCATCTCGGCGGCGATCCGGGAGCGTTCGTGCAGCCGGGACTCGTTCTCGGCGGAGCGCTTGGCCCGTTCGGCGGCGGCGGTGCGTTCGCGCAGGGCGCCGACCAGTTGGTCCTGCTGGCCGGCGGCGGTGCCGACCAGGCCGGGGATGAGCACCGCGACCACGGCCAGCACGCCGCCCTGGGCGATGGCGTACTGCCAGCGGCCGCCCTGCCAGTAGTCCAGCCGGACCTCGCTGGTGAACAGGGGGAGCAGGGCGGCGGCGACCAGCAGCAGGTCGCGGCGCAGGGCGCGGGCGGCGCGGCGGGAGGTGGTGTAGGCGACGATCGCGGTGAGCATCGCGGCGCTGGGCAGGATGCCGACCAGGGCGGCCAGTCCGAGCAGGGCGGCGTCGGGGTGGCGGTGCCGGGCGAGGGAGAGCAGCAGGGCGAGGGCGCCGAGGGCGACCAGGGTGCTGCGGTCGAAGAGCCCGCTGAGGCCGACGCTGTGCAGGGCGGCGTAGGTGACCAGCAGGACGCAGCCGCCGACCAGGGCCTCCAGGAGCCACCGTCCGGGCGGGCGGGGGGCGTCCGGACGGTCGGCGGGCAGCAGCGGTACGAAGCGCATCTCCCGATTGTGCCCGGGCCGGAATGTCCGGCTCCGGAAGCCGCTGCTAGGGGATCACGCGGCGGCGGCGGAAGTCGGCGAAGATCTCCAGGAACATCGCCTCGGTGTCCACGTACTCGTGGAAGCCGAGCCGGCGGGCCTTGGAACCGTCGGCGAACAGGTCGTAGTCCCAGGAGAGGACGAAGTCGCCGAAGGCCCAGGAGGAGACCTCCGCGTAGGAGTGGGCGAGTCCGTACTTCTCCACCATGGCGTCCCAGATCGGCTCCTTGTCGGCCATCACCTCGGCGAGCTTCAGCGGGACGCCGGGGGCGGTGTCGAGCTCGAAGAAGCGGGCGATGGCGGGCCAGAGGCCGCTCCAGCGGAACAGGTCGCCGTTGTTGACGTTGAAGGCCTGGTTGGCGCAGCGCGGTTCGGTGGCGGCCCAGACGGTGGCCTTGGCGAGCAGGCCCGCGTCGGTGACCTCCAGGAGGGAGTCGTAGGCGCCGGGCTTGCCGGGGAAGCGGAGCGGCAGGCCGAGCTCCTTGGAGATCGCGGCGTAGACGGCGATCACCATGGCGAGGTTCATCGGGTTGCCGAGGGCGAAGCCGGTGACCACGGAGGGGCGGATCGCCGTCCAGCTCCAGGGCTGCCCGGCCTGGCGCCGCTCCAGCAGGGTCTGCTGGGCGTGCATGAACTCGGGCGGCATGAAGTGCGGGTCGCTCTCCTTGGCGGGGGTGCGGAACGGGCCGAGGTGCGCGCCGTAGACCTTGTAGCCCTGCATCAGGCTGACGTGCCGCAGGCCGGTGGCGGCGGGGACGACGGTGTCGAGGACGTTGGTGAGCATGGTGAGGTTGGGGGCGACCAGCTCGGCCCAGTTCGGGCGGTCCTGGTAGGCGGCGTAGAAGACGTGGGTGACCTCGTGCAGGCCGCCGAGCTTCTCCTTGCTGTCGGTGGCGTCGAGCAGGTCGACGCTGATGTGCCGCAGGCGGCCCTCGGGCTCGCCGCCGCGGCGGGAGAGGCCGATGACGTCCCAGTCGCCGAGGGCGAGCAGGTGTTCGGTGAGGTTGCGGCCGATCACGCCGTTGGCGCCGACGACGAGGGCGGTCTTGCGGTCGGTGGTCATGGCTCGATCTCCTGGCGGGCGGTGTCGGCGGGTACGTGAACGATCCTCGCCGGTGGGCGGGACATGAGTCCAAGACCGGTTCCTTCTGCCTGACATAAGCTCAGCTCATGCTGACGCTGCGGCAGTTGGAGTACCTGGTCACCATCGTCGAGCAGGGCTCGTTCACCCGGGCCGCCGAGCTGCTGCACGTCAGCCAGCCCGCACTGTCACACCAGGTGCGGGTGATGGAGGGGCTGCTCGGCGGCCCGCTGCTGGAGCGGCTGCCCCGGCGGGTGCGGGCCACCCCGATGGGGCGGGCGGTGCTGCCGCACGCCCGGGCCGCGCTGGCCGAGGCGGGGCAGGCGGTGGCGGCGGCCCGGGACTGCGCGCGGTCCGGAGCGGGCGAGGTGGAGCTCGCCACGCTGTACGGGTACAGCCTGGGGGTGCTGCCCGCGGTGCTGCGGGTCTGGCACCGGGAGCGGCCCGGGGTGGCGGTGCGGCTGCGGGAGTACCGGCACGCCGAGGAACTGGCGGAGGCGGTGGCCGGGGGCGTGGCGGACCTGGCGCTGGGGCCGGTGCCGCCGGGGTGGGCCGGGCCGCTCTGGGAGCTGGGGCAGGAGGAGTTCCTGCTGGTGCTGCCCGCTGACGACCCGTCGGACGCGGGGCCGGGCGGGGAGCTGGAGCTGCGCTCGCTGGCCGGGCGGAGCTGGGTGCACTACGCGGCCGGGAACGGGCTGGCCGAGCTGCTGGACCAGGCCTGCGCGGAGGCGGGCTTCCGCCCGGTGGCCGCCGTCCGCACCGAGCAGACCGCGGCCGGCCCGCTGCTCGCCTCGGCCGGGATCGGACCTACCCTGGCCGCCGCCCACGCCCTCCCGCCCGGGCTGCCGGGCCGGCTCCACCGCCCGCTGCCGCCGGTGCGGCGGCCGCTCGCCGTGTACGCCCGGAGCGAGCCGGACCCGCTCACGGCGGAGCTGGTGACGGTGGTGCGGCGGGAGGCGGTGCTGCTCCCGGAGCACGTCCGGGAGCGGCTCGCGGGGTGACGGGCCGTCAGGGGCGGGTGGGGCGCAGGTACTGCTCGATCCGTTCCTGGTTCTCGACCAGGCGCAGGCTGAGGTGGCGCAGGGTGGCCAGCTCCTCGGGGGTGAAGCCCTGGAAGACGGCGGCCATGGCCCGCTGGGTGGGTGCGCGGAAGGCTTCCAGCCACTCCTGGCCGACGGGGGTGATCACGGCCCGGACGGAGCGCCGGTCCTGAGGATCCTGGGCACGGCGGGTGAGGTCTTCGCGCTCCAGGGTGTCCACCAGGCCGGTGACGTTGCGGGAGCTGACGCCGCAGGAACGGGCCAACTCGCCGATGGCCAGACCGTCGGGGCCGGCGGTGCCGAGGCGGAGCAGGACGTCGAGGGCACCGGCGCTGAGGCCGCGCCCGTCGGCGCCGTGCGAGCGGAGGCGGTCCATCGCCTGGGCGGCGGACCGGACGGCGGCGGCCGTCTCCAGGGCGCCGGTGTCGCCGTCGAGGGTGAGGGTGGCCATGGCGGCGCGGACGCCGGGGTCGTGGAGCAGGCCGTTGCCGTCGCGGGAAAGTCGCGGAGAGTTATGTACGTCATTCATAATGAAGCACCACTGTAATGGCGGACGGGGGCCGTGCCAAGGGCCTGTGTCAGCCGATCGGTGGACCCGGGGGTCGCTGCGGCAGCCGGAGGATGGAGGAGCAGGAGGGCGAGGAACGGAGGACGGCATGGGCCGGGGCAGGGTGCGCTGGGCAGGGCTCGGGCTGGTGGCAGCGGTGCTGGCCGGGTGCGGGCAGGTGGCGCCGCCCGCGCCGGAACCGCCCGCACCGGTGCCTTCGGTCACGGCGCCGTCCGCGCCGGTGCCTCCGGCCGCTCCGCAGGCGGCGGGGGCTCAGGAGACCTTGGTGGTGGCCGACTTCGGGGGTGACACGGTGACCTTCGTGGACCCGGCGGCCGGGGCGGTCGGGTCGGTCCGGGTCGGGACGGCGCCGTGGGGCGTGGCGCTCGGACCGGACGGACGGGCCTGGGTGGCGGCGGCCGAGGGCGTGGGCGTGGTGGACACGGCGTCCCGGCGGGTGACGGCGACGGTGCCGTACCGGACCGCGAGCGGGCCGGTGACCACGGGCGAGTACCGGGGCGGCGGTATGGGCATCGCGCTCTCGCCGGACGGCACCCGGGTCTACGTAGGGGTCAACGTGCCGGGGAAGCAAGGGGTGTTGGAGGTCATCGACACGGCGACCCGGCAGGTCACCGACGTGGTGCAAGTCGGGCGGAGGCCGTTCGACGTGGTGGTGGCCCGGGACGGGCACGAGGTGTACGCGGTCGGGCACGACTCCTTCGACGTCACGGCGGTGGACGCGGGCACCCTGCGGCCGCGCCGGATGGAGGTCGCCCCGTACGGGACCGAGGGAGGGCTGGGCTCCTGGCTGAAGCCGCACTACGCCGAAGTCGCCTCCGACGGACGGCTGTTGCTGCCCTTCGAGGGGGAGCGGCTGGCGGTGCTCGACCCGGCGGACGGGCGGGTGACGGTCCGTCCGATGACTGCCGACACGCATCAGCACGGCACCGCGCTGGCCCCGGACGGCACCCTGCTGGTGGTCGGCACCGGCCCGATCGGCGGCAGCGACCACGGCCCCTCGCTCACCGTCCGGGCGCCCGACGGCGGCGAGCGGGTGATCCCGTTGGACGGCCCGCACGAGGAGGTCGCGGTCTCCCGCGACGGCCGGACCGCCTACGTGACCGGCGGGTTCTCCCGCCCCGGCGGCTGGGACGGCGTCACGGTGGTGGACCTGACGAGCGGTCGGACCCACCGGGTGGCGGCCGGGAAGCTGCCGCTGGGCGTGGTGGTCCTGCCGTCCCGGTAGCACCAGGGCGGAGCGGGGCGCAAACGGAGCCGGACCACCCCGTGGTGGGGTGGCCCGGCTTCGATGGGGGGAGGGATGGGTCCTCCGGGTGGTGGGGCACCCGGAGGACCCGGACTACCCAGTGGGGTGGGTCACTTGGTGGGGAGGAGGGCCCGGCCCCAGCCGCTCTCGGCGAGGGCGGCGGTGGCGGAGTACCAGGCCGCGAGGCCCGCGACGGCCGCCAGCCAGGCGCCCGCCTTGCCGAGGCCGCTGCTGCCGTTCAGCACGCCGAGCGCGCTGAGTACCAGGGAGAGGAAGAACAGGCCCCAGAGGACCCGGCCGAGCAGGCCCGAACCCCAGGCGGCCAGCGCCAGGCTGAGCACGAGCAGGGCCCAGAGCAGCAGGAAGAGGCCGGTGGCGTTCTTGCTCGCGCCGCCGCCCGCTGACCAGACGGCCCAGAAGGCGCCGAGGGAGGTGAAGGCGGTGCCGGTGAAGCCGTCGCCGCCGCGCAGCTGCCAGAGGCCGGCGACGAACAGGGTGAGGCCGCCGACCAGGTGGGCCAGTCCGGCGGCGTCCTTGACGCCGGCGCCGGAGAGGATGCCGGTGCCGAGCAGGCCGTAGGCGAGGAGGGTCAGACCGAGAGCCAGGTAGCCGAGGTTACCGGCATCGGCGGAACGGGTGTTCGCCCCGGAGGCTTCGTTGCTCACCGGAGGCTCCTTTCACTCATGGCGTGCCGCTTCAGGGCGGCAGGGAGCTGTGCGTGGAGTGGGTGCGCGTGCCGGGGCCGGGGAGCGCACGGGACAGGGCTGTCCCACGGTGCGGGCGGCGGCGGCGAAGTGATGAACCGGCAGGTCGGAGCTGCCGGCGAGTCCCCTACCGGGGTCTTCCCCGGTGAGATCTGTGTACCCACCCGGTACCGGCTTGTACCCTTGTGAATCCCACAATTTGTCGGGTCGTCAGATGGAGGGCGGCGACCCTTGACCGTTTCCGGTCCGTCCGTGATCAGCCGGTGCGCTGTTCCGGGACGCGCAGGGTGAGGATGGCCATGTCGTCCGAGGGCGGCTCGGGGGCGAAGCGCTCCACCGCCCGCTGCACCCGGGCGGCCACCGCCCCGGCGGTCAGCCCGGTGCAGCCGGTGAGTACGGCGGCCAGGCCGTCGTCGCCCAGCATCCGCTGGCCCTCGCGGCGTTCGGTCACGCCGTCGGTGACGCAGAGCAGCACCTCGCCGGGCTCCAGCACCACCTGCTCGGCGGTCAGCTCCAGCTCCTCCAGCACGCCGAGCAGCGGCTGCGGGGTGGCGGCCGGGGTCACCTGGCCGTCGGTGCGCAGCCGCAGCGGCAGCGGGTGTCCGGCGCAGACCAGGGAGAGCTCGGTACAGCCGTCCTGACGCGGGGTCAGCTCGCCGTAGAGCAGGGTGAGGAAGCGCGAGCGGCTGCCCTCGTCGAGGATCGCGCTGTTCAGGCGGGAGAGCAGCTGCGGGCCGTCCAGCCCCTCGCGGGCCAGCAGGCGCAGGGCGTGCCGGGCCAGGCCGGTGACGGCGGCGGCCTCGGGGCCGGTGCCGCAGACGTCGCCGATCGCGAAGCCGTAGGTGCCCTCGCGGATCTGGAAGATGTCGTAGAAGTCGCCGCCGACCTCGTTGCCCTCGCCGGCGGCCTGGTAGAAGACCTCCACCTCCAGGCCGGGGATGGCCGGCAGGTCCGGCGGCAGCAGCGCGCGCTGGAAGGCCTGGCTGGTGGCGGTGCGCTCGGAGTAGAGCCGGGAGTTGTCCAGGGCCAGGGCGGCCCGGCGGGACAGGTCCTCGGCCAGCTCCAGCATCTCCTGGCGGAACCGCTGGCCGGTGGAGACCCCGAGCACCAGCAGGCCGATCACCCGGTTGCGGGCCACCAGCGGGAGCACCACGGTCTCGCCGAGCAGCCCGGCCAGCTCCGGACTGTCCGTCAGCCCGGCCTGCCGGGCGGCCTCGGCGGGGGCGGACCAGAAGGTCACCCCGGAGTCCCGGGCGGCGTCCGGCGGCGGGGTCTTGTCGAGCAGGTCGCGCAGCCGGTCGATCCGGTCCTCGTCCTGGTGCAGCACGAAGGCCAGGTCGGCCCCGGCGTCGGCGCTGGTGTAGACGGCGCACCAGGAGGCCAGCGTGGGCACCGCCATCTGCGCCATCAGGGCCAGGGTCTGGCCGAGTTCGAGCGTCCCGGCGAGCAGGTCGGAGGCCTCCACCAGGAAGGAGAGCGAGCCGCGGCGCAGCCGCTCCAGCTCGGTCAGCCGGGCGCTCTCCAGGGCCAGCGCGACCCGGTCGGCGGCGAACTGCAGGCGCAGCGCGTCCTCGTTGTCGTACCGGCCGGCGGTGGTGGCGGCCACGCCGAGCGAGCCGGTGAGCCGGCCGTCCACCTTGAGCGGGACGGTGATCAGCGAGCGCAGGCCCGAACCGGCCAGCAGCGGAACGGCGTTGGGGCGGACGGCGAGGTCCTCGTGGACGGCGGGCAGCCGGGCCGAGTCGTACCGGCCGGCCCCGGACTCCACCGGGATCGGGGCGTGCCGGCGCAGGCCGCCGGGCAGGCCGGTGGCGGCGCGCAGCTCGAACTCGGTCTCGTCGTCGGTGGTCAGCAGCAGGTACGCGGCGTCGGCGTCCAGCAGGTCCCGGGCCCGCTCGACGATCCGCTGGAGCAGCCCGCCCAGGTCGTCCGGGCCGAGGTGGCCGACCAGCAGGTCCAGCGGCTCGACCCCGGCGGGGGCGTCGGCGGCGGTGACGGGGGAGCGCAGCACCGCGCGGTCGGCCTCGCGAACCAGCAGGCACAGGGTGGAGGGCTCGCCGTGGGTATCGCGGACCCGGACCTGGACGGCGTAGACCTCGCCGCCGTCGCCGAACAGCGTGAAGCCGCCCTCCCAGCGGGCCAGCCGGAGCGTCTCGGCCAGGCCGAGGCCGGGCGCGGGCCAGTCGACCAGCTCGGCCCAGGCACGGCCGAGCAGCTGGTCGGCGGGCAGGCGCAGCAGCACCTCGGCGTCCGGGTTGCAGGAGCGGACGGTGCCCTGTTCGTCGATCCGCACCACGCCGACCAGCACCGGGCCGTCGGTGTCGGGGAGTTCGCCGCCGGGCAGGCTGGGCAGCGCGTACCGGGTGCCGACGTGGTGCTCGGGCAGGGCGAGGCGGAACCAGACGGTCTTGCGTCCGGCCGAGTACTCGACGCCCCAGCAGGTGGAGATGGCGGAGCACATCAGCAGGCCGCGGCCGCCCTCGCCGTCCGGGTCGCCGAAGTGGTCGGAGCCGTGCGCGGGGACGTTGGCGAAGGCGGGCAGCCCGCGTTCCGGGTGACGGTCCGTCACCTCGATCCGGACGCTCTCCTCCTCGCGCAGCACGGCCACCTCGGCGGCCGTCCCGGCGTGCACCACCGCGTTGGTGACCAGTTCGGAGACCAGCACCACGGCGTCGTCCACCACCTCGGGCAGTCCCCAGCCGAGCAGGGCGTCCCGGACGAAACCGCGCGCGGCACCGGCCGAGCGGCCCTCCGGCTCGAAGGTGGCGGCTGCGCGCGCGGTGACCACGTGCCACATCTCCCATCAGCTCCGACTGCCCTGCTGCCCCGTCTTCGGGCGGAGCCGGGGCCGGTGCAGCGTCCCACCCTACTTACCGGTGGGGCGTGCGTGGGGCCCGGGCGCGGAAAGAAGCACCTGAGGGTGATTTAGGCGACCGGTTTGCACCACCTCGGTGCAGACCCTGTGCAACGGGACGGACACTCGGCGGCGGTACTGCCAGACTGGGGGGTCCGCAGCACCCGACCCGCGGGTTACGGTCGAGGTGCGCCGGCGTCCGCCCCGAGTGCGGCGGGCCGGTGGCCGCCCCGGAGGGGGGTGGCGCGGAGACGGTCACGATGTGGGAGGACCTCGACTTGAGTTCGGCCACCAAGGACGTACCCGGCACCACCCCGGCGGTCGGCCGCAGCGGTGGCCGTCCGGCATCCCGCCCTGCTCCCGGGCGGCGACCGAACCACAACCGGGGGGCCGAGCCGGCCGACCTGCGCAAGCTGCTGGCCGCGCTCACCGCGATGCGCGACGGCAACTTCCGCCGCCGGCTGACCGTGCCGGGTGACGGTCCGTTGGCCGAGATCGCGGCGGTCTTCAACGAGGTGGCCGAGCGGAACCAGCACCTGACCGGCGAACTGGCCCGGGTCCGCCGGGCGGTGGGCCGGGAGGGCCGGCTCTCCGAGCGGCTGGAGAGCGGGGTCGGCGAGGGCGCCTGGATGGCGGCGGTCGACAACTGCAACGCGCTGATCGACGACCTGGCCCGGCCGATGGCCGAGGTCGGCCGGGTGCTCACCTCCATCTCGGAGGGCGACCTGGACCAGCGGATGGAGCTGCGCTCGATCCACACCAGCGGGGCCAGCCACCCGCTGCGCGGCGAGTTCCTCAAGGTCGGCCGGACGGTGAACGGACTGGTCGACCAGCTCGGCGAGTTCACCGCCGAGGTGACCAGGGTCGCGGTCGAGGTGGGCACCGAGGGCAAGCTCGGTGGCCAGGCCAGGGTCCGTGGCATGTCCGGGAGTTGGAAGGACCTGGCGGACTCGGTCAACACCATGGCCGGGCGGCTGACCGCCCAGGTCCGCAACATCGCCGAGGTGACCACCGCGGTCGCCAAGGGCGACCTCTCGCACAAGGTCACCGTCGACGTGGCCGGCGAGATGCTGGAGCTGAAGAACACCGTGAACACCATGGTGGACCAGCTCAACTCCTTCGCCGCGCAGGTCACCAGGGTGGCCCGCGACGTGGGCACCGAGGGCCGGCTCGGCGGGCAGGCCCAGGTGCCGGGCGTGGCCGGCGTCTGGCGCGACCTCACCGACTCGGTGAACTTCATGGCCAACAACCTGACCGACCAGGTGCGCAACATCGCCGAGGTGACCACCGCAGTCGCCAAGGGCGACCTGTCCCGCAAGATCGAGGTCGACGCGCGCGGCGAGATCCTGGAGCTGAAGAACACCATCAACACGATGGTCGACCAACTCTCCGGCTTCGCCGAGCAGGTGACCAGGGTGGCGCGCGCGGTGGGCACCGAGGGCATCCTCGGCGGTCAGGCCCAGGTCCCCGGCGTCGCCGGGGTCTGGAAGGACCTGACCGAGAACGTCAACTCGATGGCCAACAACCTCACCTCCCAGGTGCGCAACATCGCCCAGGTGACCACCGCGGTCGCCAAGGGCGACCTCTCGCAGAAGATCCAGGTGGACGCGCGCGGCGAGATCCTGGAGCTGAAGAACACCATCAACACGATGGTCGACCAGCTCGGCGCCTTCGCCGACGAGGTCACCCGGGTCGCCCGGGACGTCGGCACCGAGGGCATCCTCGGCGGCCAGGCCAGCGTGCCCGGGGTCTCCGGCACCTGGAAGGACCTCACCAACAGCGTCAACCTGATGGCCAACAACCTGACCAGCCAGGTCCGCAACATCGCCGAGGTGACCACGGCGGTGGCGCGCGGCGACGTCTCCAAGAAGATCACCGTCGACGCCCGCGGCGAGATCCGCGAGCTGGTGCTCACCGTCAACACCATGGTCGACCAGCTGTCCGCCTTCGCGGACGAGGTGACCCGGGTCGCCCGCGAGGTCGGCACCGAGGGCATCCTCGGTGGCCAGGCCCGGGTCTCCGGCGTCTCCGGCATCTGGCGGGACTTGACCGACAACGTGAACTTCATGGCGTCCAACCTGACCTCGCAGGTGCGCAACATCGCCGAGGTCGCCACCGCGGTGGCCCGCGGCGACCTCTCCAAGAAGATCACCATCGAGGCCCAGGGCGAGGTCGCGGCACTGGCCGGCACCCTGAACACGATGGTCGACCAGCTCTCCGCCTTCGCCGTCGAGGTGACCCGGGTGGCCCGCGAGGTGGGCACCGACGGCATCCTGGGCGGCCAGGCCGGCGTCCCCGGCGTCGCCGGGATCTGGAAGGACCTGACCGACAACGTCAACCTGATGGCCAACAACCTGACCGGTCAGGTCCGCAACATCGCCCTGGTCATCACCGCCACCGCCCGCGGTGACCTCTCGCAGAAGATCGACGTGGACGCCCGCGGCGAGATCCTGGAGCTCAAGACCAGCATCAACACCATGGTCGACCAGCTCTCCGGCTTCGCGGACGAGGTCACCCGGGTGGCCCGCGAGGTGGGCACCGACGGCCGCCTCGGCGGTCAGGCCCGGGTGCCGGGCGTGGACGGCACCTGGCAGGACCTGACCGAGTCGGTGAACGAACTCGCCAACAACCTGACCCGGCAGGTGCGCGCCATCGCCCAGGTCGCCACCGCGGTGACCCGCGGCGACCTCTCCCTGCGGATCGACGTGGACGCCTCCGGTGAGCTCGACGAGCTCAAGGACAACATCAACCAGATGATCGGCAACCTGCGCGAGACCACCCGGACCAACCAGGAGCAGGACTGGCTGAAGACCAACCTGGCCCGGATCTCCGGTCTGCTGCAGGGCCGCCGCGACCTCGAAGCCGTCGCCTCGCTCATCATGACCGAGCTGACGATGACCGTCTCGGCCCAGCACGGCGCCTTCTTCCTGGCCCAGCCGGCCGGGCGCAACGCCGAGCTGATCGCCGAGGACGACGACGAGAACGACACCGTGCTGCGCCTGATCGGCTCCTACGGCTACCAGCGCCGCTCGATGCCGACCACCTTCCGCCCCGGCGAGGGCCTGATCGGCCAGGCCGCGGTGGAGAAGCGCTCGATCATCCTCAAGGAGACCCCGCCCGGCTACCTCAAGATCGCCTCCGGCCTCGGCGAGGCCAGCCCGGCCCACGTGGTGGTGCTCCCGGTGATGTTCGAGGGCCGGCTGCTCGGCGTGATCGAGCTGGCCACCTTCTCCTCCTTCACCACGGTGGCCCTCGACTTCCTGGAGCAGATCGCCGATCTCATCGGGGTGACCGTCAACACCATCAGCGTCAACACCAAGACCGAGGGCCTGCTGCTGGAGTCCCAGCGCCTGACCGCCGAACTCTCCATGCGATCCGCCGAGTTGGAGGCCCGCCAGGAGGAGCTGGAGCGCACCAACGAGGAGCTCCAGGAGAAGGCCGAGCAGCTCGCCCAGCAGAACCGCGACATCGAGATCAAGAACAGCGAGATCGAGGAGGCCCGGCAGATCCTGGAGGAGCGCGCCGAGCAGCTCGCGCTGGCCTCGCGCTACAAGAGCGAGTTCCTCGCCAACATGTCGCACGAGCTGCGCACCCCGCTCAACTCGCTGCTGATCCTGGCCAAGCTGCTCTCCGACAACAACGAGGGCAACCTCTCGCCCAAGCAGGTCGAGTTCGCCGAAACGATCCACGGCGCGGGCTCCGACCTGCTCCAGCTGATCAACGACATCCTCGACCTCTCCAAGGTCGAGGCCGGCAAGATGGACGTCCGCCCGGCCAAGATCGCCCTGGTCCAGCTGGTCGACTACGTCGAGGCCGCGTTCCGTCCGCTCACCCTGGACAAGAACCTGGACTTCGCCGTGGTGGTCTCGCCCGACCTCCCGGTCACCCTGCACACCGACGAACAGCGCCTCCAGCAGGTGCTGCGCAACCTGCTCTCCAACGCGGTCAAGTTCACCGACAGCGGCGCCGTCGAGCTGCGCATCCGCAAGGCCGAGGAGCGCGACGTGCCGCAGCACGTCCGCGAGCAGCTGCTGGAGAACGGCGTGATCGGCGACCCGGACGAGCCGCTGATCGCCTTCTCGGTCTCCGACACCGGCATCGGCATCCCGCGCAACAAGCTCCGGGAGATCTTCGAGGCCTTCAAGCAGGCCGACGGCGGCACCAGCCGCAAGTACGGCGGCACCGGCCTCGGACTCTCCATCAGCCGCGAGATCGCCCGCCTGCTCGGCGGCGAGATCCACGCCGAGAGCGAGCTCGGCACCGGCTCCACCTTCACCCTCTACCTGCCGCTGCGCAGCGAGGCCCCCGAACTCCCCGGCCAGGAGCGCCCGGCGCTGCCCGGCCCGATCCGCGCCACCATCGCCGTCACCCCGGTCGGCACGCCCGTCCCGGTCAACGAGAACCCGGCCGAGCACTGGGCCCAGGAGGTCCGCGAACTGGCCGAGGTGCGCCGCCGCGGTGCCGCCGAACGCCGCCGGGCCGCCGCCGAGGAGACCCCGACGGTCCGTCAGGAGCCCGCCGTCACCGTGCCCGCGCAGTTCGACGGACGCTTCGCCGGGGAGCAGGTGCTGATCGTCGACGACGACATCCGCAACGTCTTCGCGCTCACCAGCGTGCTGGAGCAGTACGGCCTGACCGTGCTGTACGCCGAGAACGGCCGCGAGGGCATCGAGGTGCTGGAGCAGCACGAGGACGTGGCCCTGGTGCTGATGGACATCATGATGCCGGAGATGGACGGCTACGCGACCACCGAGGCGATCCGGCGGATGCCCCAGTTCGCCGGGCTGCCGATCATCGCGCTCACCGCCAAGGCCATGAAGGGCGACAAGGAGAAGAGCCTCGCGGCCGGCGCCACCGACCACGTCACCAAGCCGGTGGAGACCGACCACCTGTTGGCGGTGATGCGCCACTGGCTTCCTTCCGCCACGGGCAAGTAACCGCCGGGGGCGCGCTCTCCCGGCGCACTGGCGGGTCCGGCCGGGAACGGGGTAAGGTCGCGCATCGTTGCGAACAGTGACCGAATGGTGACGTGGTGCTCGGAATCCGCCCCGCGCCGCTGTGGGATTCGGCACTGCCACGGTGCCGGATCGCCCGGAGCGGCCTGGCGGGCGAGGGGGTGCGGCTAGCATGACCGGTGCGGTGATGGGCGGTACCAAGACGGCCGCGATCGGCAGACAAGCGGCAGGAGGGCGGGTCGTGGTGCAGAAGGCGAAGATCCTCCTGGTCGACGACCGGCCGGAGAACCTGCTGGCCCTGGAGGCCATCCTCTCCGCGCTCGACCAGACCCTGGTCCGCGCCTCGTCGGGCGAGGAGGCGCTCAAGGCGCTGCTCACCGACGACTTCGCGGTCATCCTGCTGGACGTCCAGATGCCCGGCATGGACGGCTTCGAGACCGCCTCCCACATCAAGCGGCGGGAGCGCACCCGGGACATCCCGATCATCTTCCTCACCGCGATCAACCACGGGCCGCACCACACCTTCCGCGGCTACGCGGCCGGGGCCGTCGACTACATCTCCAAGCCCTTCGACCCGTGGGTGCTGCGGGCCAAGGTCTCGGTCTTCGTCGACCTGTACGTGAAGAACTGCCAGCTCAAGGAGCAGGCCGCACTGCTGCGCCTGCAGGTCGAGCAGGGCGAGGCCACCGTCCTCGGCGAGCTCTCCGCCCGCCTGGCCGCCGTCGAGGAGCAGGCCGAGGCCCTCGGCAAGCAGCTCGGCGACTCCTCCGACACCACGGCCGCCGCCACCGCCGCCCACCTCGAACGCAAGCTCGCCGGCCTGCGCAAGGCCCTCGACGCCCTGCGCCCCGGATCTTCGTAATCCCGGGGGCGCGGGGAACTGCGCGCGGGGGAACGGCAGCACCGGCAACTGGCTGACGGCGGTTCAGTTGCCGTTCGTCGCCTCCCGCCCCGCGCAGTTCCTCGCGCCCCCGGTGTAACCATTTCTGACGGTGCGACACGGTGGCTCGAGCACGTGTCCGGTGCCTCCGTGCGCCGGTAGGCTGCTGTCCCATGGCCACACGTACGCCCGGCGCGGCAGCGCGCAACCCGAAGTCCGGGCCGGCCAAGAAGGCCCCGGCGAAGAAGGCCGCGGCTCCCGCGAAGAAGGCCGCGGCCCCGGCGAAGAAGGCACCCGCCAAGAAGGCGGCCGCCGCCCGCCCCGCGCCCCCGCAGGCCCCCGCACGCCGCCCGATACTCTTCCGCGCCGTCCGCGCCGTCTGGCTGGGCCTCGCGCACGCCGTCGGCGCCGTCTTCCGCGGCGTCGGCGACGGCGCGAAGAACCTGGACCCGGCGCACCGCAAGGACGGCGTGGCGCTGCTGCTGCTCGCCCTCGCGCTGGTGACCGCCGCCGGGACGTGGTTCAGCCCGCAGGGGTGGCTGGGGGAGGCGGCCACCGCCGTGGTCTCCGGGCTGTTCGGCCGCCTCGACGTCCTCGTCCCGTTCCTGCTGCTGGCCGTCTCGGTCCGGCTGATGCGCCACCCCGGCCGGCCGGAGGAGGAGGCCAACGGCCGGATCGCGGTGGGCCTGAGCGCCCTGTCGCTCGGCGTCCTGGGGCTGGTGCACATCGGCTGCGGGGCGCCCGCGATGGGCAGCGGGGCGTCGAAGATCAGGACGGCCGGGGGCATCCTCGGCTGGGCCTCCTCGACGCCGCTGATGGCGGCGGCCGGGCCGCTGCTGGCGGTGCCGCTGCTGCTCCTGCTGAGCTTCTTCGGGCTGCTGGTGGTGACCGCGACGCCGGTCAACCGGATCCCGGAGCGGCTGCGCCTGCTGGGCGAGAAGCTCGGCGTGGTGGAGCCGGCCGAGCTGCCGGAGGACGAGGAGGCCCTGGACCGGGAGTACTCGACTGCCCCGCCGGAGGACGCCGACCCGGACGCGATGCCGTTCACGGTGGAGGACGCCGAGGACGGGGCGGGCGCCCGCCGGCGCCGCCGCCGCAAGCGGCTGGACGAGCCGGAGCACGGCCAGGAGCAGCTCCAGGACCCGTTCCAGACCCGGGACATCGCCGCCGGGGTGGCCGCCGACCTGGACGGCGCCCTGACCTACGGCGTGCCCGCCTCCCCGGCGGTGGCCAGCATGCTGCACCAGGTCAAGGACCACACCGCGCCGCCCGAGGAGCCCGCCGTCCCCGCGGCCCGCGCCGCGGACGCCCCTGACGGTCATTCACCCTCCCCGGCCCGGATGGAGCAGCTCCAGCTCTCCGGGGACATCAGCTACGCCCTGCCCTCCCTGGAACTGCTGGAGCGCGGCGGCCCGGCCAAGGCCCGCAGCGCGCTCAACGACGAGGTGGTGGCCCAGCTCAGCGGCGTGTTCGCCGAGTTCAAGGTGGACGCCCGGGTGACCGGCTTCACCCGCGGCCCGACGGTCACCCGGTACGAGGTGGAGCTCGGCCCGGCGGTGAAGGTCGAGCGGATCACCGCGCTGGCGAAGAACATCGCCTACGCGGTGGCCACCCCGGACGTGCGGATCATCTCGCCGATCCCCGGCAAGTCCGCGGTCGGCGTGGAGATCCCCAACCGGGACCGGGAGATGGTGACCCTCGGGGACCTGCTGCGCTCGCGCACGGCCGCCGAGGACACCCACCCGATGGTGGTCGGCATGGGCAAGGACGTCGAGGGCCACACCGTGATGGCCAACCTCGCGAAGATGCCGCACGTCCTGGTGGCCGGCGCCACCGGCGCGGGCAAGTCCTCCTGCATCAACTGCCTGATCACCTCGGTGCTGGTCCGGGCCACCCCGGACGAGGTGCGGATGGTGCTGGTCGACCCCAAGCGGGTCGAGCTGACCGCGTACGAGGGCATCCCGCACCTGATCACCCCGATCATCACCAACCCGAAGAAGGCGGCCGAGGCGCTGCAGTGGGTCGTGCGCGAGATGGACATGCGCTACGACGACCTGGCGGCCTTCGGCTTCCGGCACGTGGACGACTTCAACGCGGCGGTGCGCAGCGGGGCCCTCAAGCCCCCGCTGGGCAGCGAGCGGGAGCTGACGCCCTATCCGTACCTGCTGGTGATCGTCGACGAGCTGGCCGACCTGATGATGGTCGCCCCGCGCGACGTCGAGGACTCGGTGGTCCGGATCACCCAGCTGGCCCGCGCGGCCGGCATCCACCTGGTGCTGGCCACCCAGCGGCCCTCGGTGGACGTGGTGACCGGTCTGATCAAGGCCAACGTGCCGTCCCGGCTGGCCTTCGCCACCTCGGCGATGGCCGACTCCCGGGTCATCCTGGACCAGCCCGGCGCGGAGAAGCTGATCGGCAAGGGCGACGCGCTCTTCCTGCCGATGGGCGCCTCCAAGCCGGTCCGGATGCAGGGCGCCTTCGTCACCGAGGCGGAGATCGCCAAGGTGGTGCAGCACTGCAAGGACCAGTTGACGGCCCGTTACCGCGAGGACGTGGTGGTCGGCGGCGGCCCCAAGAAGGAGATCGACGAGGAGATCGGCGACGACCTGGACCTGCTGATCCAGGCGGCCGAGCTGGTGGTCTCCACCCAGTTCGGCTCCACCTCGATGCTCCAGCGCAAGCTCCGGGTCGGCTTCGCCAAGGCGGGCCGCCTGATGGACCTGATGGAGTCCCGCGGGATCGTCGGCCCCAGCGAGGGCTCCAAGGCCCGCGACGTCCTGATCAAACCGGACGAGCTCGACGCGGTCCTCATCACCCTGAGGGGCTGACGTCACGAGGGGTTCACCGAGTCCTCACCCGATCGGAGGAGGGGAACCGTGCGCCGTCCGGGTACGTCCCACCGTGCAGCCGTCCGGGCCGGGCTGACCCGCCGTCAGCCCGGTGCCCGGGCACCGCACGTTCGGGCCCACTCCGCTTGAGAAAGCCTCCGGGCCCGCCCCTAGACTGTTCTCTCAGCAGGTGGCCAACGCTCGAAAGGCGCGCTCAGTGACCATCGGCAAGTCCTCGCACCGGTCCTCCGACCCCGCAGCCGTGCCGGAGCCCGCCGTCCCCGCCGCCCCGCCGGTGGCGATCGGCCGGGTGCTCTCGGACGCCCGACGGCAGGCGGGGCTGACGGTCGATCAGGTCAGCGCCGACACCCGGGTCCGGGTGCCGATCCTGCACGCCATCGAGGACGAGGACTTCTCGCGCTGCGGCGGCGACGTCTACGCCCGCGGTCACATCCGGGCGATCGCCAAGGCGGTCGGGGTGGACGGCGAGCCCCTGGTGGCCGCGTACGACGCCGCGCACGGCGGGGCCCCGTCGGCGCAGCGCCCGGCCCCGCTGCCGGACGCCGGCCCGATCAGGATGACCGACCACCGGCGGCCGAACTGGACCGCCGCCATGGTGGCCGCGATCTTCGTGGTGGTCGGGCTGATCGGCTTCAACCTGTTCTCCGGCGACCGCACCCCGGCCACCGTGGGCGAGGCCAGCGCCCCGCTCTCGGCCACCGCCCCGGCCTCGCCCACCGCCAGCGTGCAGCCCCCGGCGCCGGCCCCCAGCGTGGAGGCGATCGCCGCCGCCCCGGCCGACCGGGTGACGGTCAAGCTGGTCGCCGAGGCCGGGACGAGCTGGGTGTCGGCACTGGACGGCAAGGGCAAGTCGCTGTTCCAGAACAACCTGGAGCAGGGCGGCTCGCAGACCTTCACCGACCCCAAGCAGATCAAGCTGGTGATCGGCAACGCCGGGGCCGTGCACCTGTACGTCAACGGCAAGGACCTCGGCCCCGCCGGTGCGGAGGGCCAGGTCAAGCACCTGACCTACACCCCGGGTGACCCCCAGGCGGGCTGATCCGGCCGCCGGTTCGCACGACGCGGCCTCCGGGGCGAACGGCACCGGGGGCCGCGCGTTAACCTTGTCCCTATGCCTGAACGCCGTACTGTCGCCCTTGTCACGCTCGGATGCGCCCGCAACGAGGTGGACTCCGAGGAACTCGCCGGGCGACTGGAGGCCGACGGCTGGCAGCTGGTCGACGACGCTTCCGACGCCGATGTCGCCGTGGTCAACACCTGCGGCTTCGTGGAGGCCGCCAAGAAGGACTCCGTCGACGCCCTGCTGGAGGCCAACGACCTCAAGGGTCACGGCCGGACCCAGGCCGTGGTCGCGGTCGGCTGCATGGCCGAGCGCTACGGCAAGGAGCTGGCCGACGCCCTCCCCGAGGCCGACGGCGTGCTCGGCTTCGACGACTACACCGACATCTCCAGCCGCCTCCAGACCATCCTGGCCGGCGGCCACGTCGAGGCCCACAAGCCGCGCGACCGCCGCACCCTGCTCCCGCTCACCCCGGTCGAGCGCCAGGCGGCCGCCGCCGAGGTGGCCCTGCCCGGCCACGGCGCCCCCGAGGACCTCCCCGAGGGCGTGGCCCCCGCCTCCGGTCCGCGCACCCTGCGCAAGCGCCTGGACTCCAACCCGGTCGCCTCGGTCAAGCTGGCCTCCGGCTGCGACCGCCGCTGTTCCTTCTGCGCCATCCCGGCCTTCCGCGGCTCCTTCATCTCCCGCCGTCCCTCGGACGTGCTGAACGAGGCGGTCTGGCTGGCCGGCCAGGGCGTCACCGAGGCGGTCCTGGTCAGCGAGAACAACACCTCCTACGGCAAGGACCTGGGCGACATCCGCCTGCTGGAGACCCTGCTCAGCGAGGTCGCGGCCGTCGAGGGCCTGCGCCGGGTCCGGGTCTCCTACCTGCAGCCCGCCGAGATGCGCCCCGGCCTGATCGACGTGATGACCTCCACCCCGGGCGTGGTGCCGTACTTCGACCTCTCCTTCCAGCACTCCGCCCCGGCGGTGCTGCGCAAGATGCGCCGCTTCGGCAACACCGAGCAGTTCCTCCAGCTGCTCTCCACCATCCGGTCCAAGGCCCCGGAGGCCGGCGCCCGGTCCAACTTCATCGTCGGCTTCCCCGGCGAGACCGAGGAGGACTTCGCCGAGCTGGAGCGCTTCGTCACCGAGGCCGGCCTGGACGCGATCGGCGTCTTCGGCTACTCGGACGAGGACGGCACCGAGGCGGCCACCTTCGACGGCAAGCTGCCCGAGGACCTGGTCGCCGAGCGGGTGGCCCGGCTCACCAAGCTGGCCGAGGAGATGACCGCCCAGCGGGCCGAGCAGCGGATCGGCACCGAGGTCGAGGTGCTGGTCGAGTCGGTCGAGGACGGCGTGGTGGAGGGCCGATCGGCCCACCAGGCGCCGGAGACGGACGGCCTGACCACCCTGCTCGGCGCCGACGACGCCAAGGTGGGCGAGTACTACCGCGCCACCGTGGTCGGCACCGAGGGCGTGGACCTGGTCGCCGAGGTGCTCCCCGGAGCCGACGCATGAGCAGAGGGGCGGGCGCCGCCCCGGCCAAGCCGGCCGGCTCCGCCCCGCCCGTGCCCTCGCTGTGGAACATCGCGAACGTGCTGACCATGCTCCGGCTGGCGATCGTGCCGGTCTTCGTGCTGCTGCTGTTCGCGGACGGCGGGCACGACCCGAAGTGGCGGGCGGTGGCCTGGGCGGCCTTCGCGATCGCGATGATCACCGATGTGTTCGACGGCGAGCTGGCCCGCCGCAAGGGCCTGGTCACCGACTTCGGCAAGATCGCCGACCCGATCGCCGACAAGGCCATCATGGGCTCCGCCCTGATCGGCCTCTCGGTCCTCGGCGACCTGCCCTGGTGGGTCACCGCGCTGATCCTGGCCCGCGAGCTCGGCATCACCCTGATGCGCTTCTGGGTGATCCGCTACGGCGTCATCCCGGCCAGCCGGGGCGGCAAGCTGAAGACGCTGACCCAGGGCATCGCGGTCGGCATGTACGTCCTGGAACTGACCGGCTGGCTGGCCACCGGCCGCGCCGTGGTGATGACCGCGGCGGTGCTGCTGACCCTGGGCACCGGGCTCGACTACGTCCGGCAGGCGGTCGTGCTGCGCCGGCAGGGGAGGACCACGACATGACGGACCGCCGGCCGGCCGCCGAGGTGCACCGGGCCCTGCGGGAGCGGGGCGCCACCGTGGCGGTGGCCGAGTCGCTGACCGGCGGCCTGCTCTCCGCCGCCCTGGTGGACGTGCCCGGCGCCTCCGCCACCTACCGCGGCGGGGTCACCGCGTACGCGACCGAGCTGAAGGCCTCGGTGCTGGGCGTGGACGAGGGCCTGCTCGAGGTGCACGGCGCCGTCCACCCGGTGGTGGCCCGTCAGATGGCCGACGGGGTGCGGCGGCTGCTGGGGGCGACGTACGGACTCTCCACCACGGGGGTGGCGGGCCCGGAGGAGCAGGACGGGAATCCGGTCGGAACGGTGCACATCGGGCTTTCCGGACCCGACGGAGCACGGACGGCTTCGCTTGGGTTGTCAGGGACACGTGAAACAATTCGACGTGACACCGTCGCCGCCGCCCTCGACCTCCTGCTGGACCGCCTAGCGCGTTGAGCGCCCCGGCGGACCGGCTTCCCGGAAAAGCACCTGAACAGGCTCCGTTGACAGCAGGATCGTGTTACATCAGATACCCCGAGTGGGCAGTAGTCAGGTAGTCGGGCGGGGAACAACAGGGGAGGGGGCAGCCTTGCAGCCCAGAGTGAACACGACCACGGTCCCCGCACGCGATGCGGACGAGGCGGTACGGTGGGGGCGTGACATCTCGATCCGCAGTCCGAGGAGGGAGGCACCGATGATCCTGCTCCGTCGCCTACTGGGCGATGTACTGCGTCGGCAGCGCCAGCGCCAGGGCCGCACACTCCGAGAGGTGTCGGCGGCCGCCAGGGTTTCGCTCGGCTACCTCTCCGAGGTCGAGCGGGGGCAGAAGGAGGCTTCCTCCGAGCTGCTCTCCGCCATCTGCGACGCACTCGACGTCCGGATGTCCGAGGTGATGCGCGAGGTCAGCGACGAGCTCTCGCTGGCCGAACTTGCGGCGATGGCCACCCTCTCCGAGGGTGAACTGCTGAGGCCGGTGCTCGAACCCGTGTCGCTGCCGTCACCCGGCGTCGACCGGATGAGCTCCATCTCGCCGAAGGCCGCCGCCGTGGACGTGGTGGCGGCATGACACCGGCCTCCCACCGAGGAGGCCAGTGATGCGAAGCGAAGGGTCCCCGCGGGCCACCGCCGTGAGGTGGTGGCCCGCGGTGCTGCTCGGGGCCGTGGTGATCGGCGGGGGCGTCCTGCACGCCGGCTCGGCCGCGCTCGCCGTCCTGGCGGGCGGCTGGGGGCTGGCCCTGATCCCGGTGCACGCGAACCGGTGGCTGCCCCGGAAGGGTGAAGAAGCCACGTCCGACGGCCCGGCACCTGACGGAGTACGACCGGATCCGCCCAGACCCCCCGGAAGCGTCAACTCCCCGGGAACCTGAGGCCGGGGGCGCGAGGTTCAGTTGCAGCGACCCGGGGGCGCGAGGAACTGCGCGCTGGGGGACGGCAGCACGTGCAACTGGCTGACGTGCCCTCAGTTGCAGGTGGGCCGCCTTCCGGTTCGCGCAGTTCCTCGCGCCCCCGGGGTGACCATTCTTCAGCTCCTCAGGCGGTACCCCTTGGGGGACGGGTGGAAGCCCGCCTCTTCCAGGAGGCGGCCCAGGGGGGCGGTGAGGGCCGGGGCGCCGTTGATCCGCTCCACCGTGGCGGTGGTGCCCAGTGCGCCGCCGCGGACGGCCCCGGCCAGCGCCGCGAAGGCGGCCGGCTGCTCGCCCCAGGCCAGCAGCGACTTGCCGCCCCGCTCCACGTACAGCGCCGGCTCGCCGTCCAGCAGCACGACCAGGGCGCCGGCCTTGCGGCCCGGCCGGTGCGCCTTCTCGCCCTCGCCCGCGGGGGGCTCGGGCCAGGGCAGGGCGGCACCGAAGGCGTTCGCCGGGTCGGCGGCCGCCAGCACCAGGGCCTGCGGGGCCTCGGCCGCCGGGGCGGCCGTCCACTCCCCGCCGCCCAGGCGCTCCAGCCGGGAGCTGACCGAGCGCAGCCGGTCGGCCGCCCCGTCCATGGCGAACTGGGCGCCGCCCAGGCCCTCCACGAAGTACCCCCGGCGGGCCCGGCCGCGCTCCTCGAAGGCCCCCAGTACCCGGTAGACCCCGGCGAAGCCGCCGGGCACCCGCTCGGCCGCCACCGCGCCCCGGGTGAGCACCCCGTGCCGGTCCAGCAGGGCCTGTGCCTGGGCGGTGGCCCGGACGGTGGGCTCGGTGGCCGGCCGGGGCAGCAGTGACCAGCGCCCGGCCGCCGTCGGCGGGCCGGAGCGGGCCGCCGGGCGGGCCAGGCCGCGGGCGCCGCCGCCGTAGCGGCCGCGCGGGGTGGCCCGGGGCGCCCGGTGGGCGGTGGCCCCGGCGGTGCGGCCGGAGCCGAGCAGGGCCCGGAGCGGGGCCAGGGTGTCGTTGGTGACGTACCCGGCCCAGGTCAGGTCCCAGAGGGCGGTGAGCAGCTCGCCCTCGGGGGCCTCCTGGCCCGTCAGCTCCCGGACCCGCTCGGCCAGCTGACGGAAGAACAGGCCGTAGCCGCCCTCCAGGGCCTCCAGCAGGACCGTGTGCACCGGCGTCAGGGCGGGCGGCACCGGCTCGGGGCGGAGCAGGTGGGCGGCCTCCGGCAGGTGCAGGGCCAGCCAGCCGTCCTGGCCGGGCAGCGCGCCCGCGCCGGACCAGCCGACCTCGCCGGCCGCCATCAGCTCGTCCAGCATCCCGGGGGAGTAGTCCAGCAGCCGGGCCGGGAGGATCAGCCTCTCCAGCGCCGAGGCGGGCAGCGCGGTGCCCTGGAGCTGCTCCACCACCCGGACCAGCCCGTCCAGCCCGCGCAGCCGGTGACCGGCCAGGTGCTGCCACTGCGGCAGGAAGGCGGCCAGTGCCCGGGGCGGGACGGCCTCCACCTCCTGGCGCAGCGCGGCCAGCGAACGGCGGCGCAGCCGGCGCAGCACCTCGGCGTCGCACCACTCCACGGTGCCGGTGTGGCCCTCGCCGGGCCGGAACTCGCCCTGGACCAGGCGGCCGGCGGCGGTCAGGCGGTGCAGGGTGCCGGTGACCACGGCGGTGCCCAGGCCGAAGCGGGCGCCGGCCTCGGTGGCGGTGAACGGGCCGTGGGTGCGGGCGTGCCGGGCCAGCAGGTCGCCCAGCGGGTCCTTCACCGGCTCGGTGAAGGCCTCCGGGACACCGACCGGCAGCGGGGTGCCCAGCGCGTCCCGCAGCCGCCCGGCGTCCTCGATCGCGGCCCAGCGCTGTTCGCCGCCGATCCGCACCAGGACGGCCCGGCGGGCGGCCTGGAGCTCGGCGGCCCAGGCGGGCTGCGCCCCACGGGCCGTCAACTCGGCCTCGGAGAGCGGGCCGAGCAGGCGCAGCGCGTCGGCCAGGCCCTCGGTGTCCTTGATCCGCCGCTCCGGGGTGAGCCGCTGGAGCTCGGCCTCCAGCTCGGCCAGCACCTGTGGGTCCAGCAGCTCGCGCAGCTCGGCCTGGCCGAGCAGTTCGGAGAGCAGGCGGGAGTCGAGGGCGAGGGCGGCGGCCCGGCGCTCGGCCAGCGGTGAGTCGCCCTCGTAGAGGAACTGGGCGACGTAGCCGAACAGCAGGGAGCGGGCGAACGGGGACGGCTCCTGGGTGGTGACCTCCACCAGCCGGACGGCGCGCGACTCCAGATCACCCATCAGCTCGACCAGGCCCGGCACGTCGAAGACGTCCTGCAGGCACTCCCGGACGGCCTCCAGCACGATCGGGAAGGAGCCGTACTCGGCGGCCACCTCCAGCAGCTGGGAGGCGCGCTGGCGCTGCTGCCAGAGCGGGGTGCGCTTGCCGGGATTGCGGCGGGGCAGCAGCAGGGCGCGGCCGGCGCACTCGCGGAAGCGGGCGGCGAACAGGGCCGAGCCGCCGACCTGGTCGGTGACCAGCTGCTCGATCTCGGCCTTGTCGAAGAGCGTGGCGTCGGCGCCGACGGGGGCGTCGTCGGTGACGGGCCGGTCGGAAGGGAAGTCCAGGAGGTCGGCGTCGGGGAGGCGGAGCACGATGCCGTCGTCGGCGTGCATCACCTGCGGGTCCAGGCCGTGCTTCTCGCGCAGGCGTGCGCCGATGGCCAGCGCCCAGGGGGCGTGCACCTGGGCGCCGAAGGGGGAGTGCACGACGATCCGCCAGTCGCCCAGCTCGTCCCGGAAGCGCTCGACCACGATGGTGCGGTCGTCCGGGAGGTGGCCGGTGGCGGTGCGCTGCTCGGCCAGGTAGCCGAGCAGGTTCTGCGCGGCCCAGTCGTCCAGGCCGGCGGCCTTGAGGCGGACGGTGGCCTGATCGGGCGTCAGGGCGCCCAGCTCGCGGACGAAGGCGCCGAGGGCGCGGCCGAGTTCGAGCGGGCGGCCGAGGCTGTCGCCCCTCCAGAACGGCAGCCGGCCCGGGACGCCGGGGGCCGGGGTGACCAGCACCTTGTCGTGGGTGATCTCCTGGATCCGCCAGGAGGTGGTGCCCAGGGTGAAGACGTCGCCCACCCGGGACTCGTAGACCATCTCCTCGTCCAGCTCGCCGACCCTGCCCCCGCCCTTCTTCGGGTCGGCCCCGGCGATGAAGACGCCGAACAGGCCGCGGTCGGGGATCGTCCCGCCCGAGGTGACGGCCAGGCGCTGGGCGCCGGGGCGGCCGGTGACGGTGCCCGCCACCCGGTCCCAGACCAGACGGGGCCTCAGCTCGGCGAAGGCGTCCGAGGGGTAACGGCCCGCCAGCATGTCCAGCACCCCGTCGAAGGCGGACTGCGGGAGGGTGGCGAACGGTGCGGCCCGGCGGACCAGGGCCAGCAGCTCGTCCACGTCCCAGGTGTCGAGGGCGGTGATCGCGACCAGCTGCTGGGCGAGCACGTCGAGCGGATTGCGCGGCACCCGGAGGGCCTCGATGCCGCCGGAGCGCATCCGCTCGGTGACCACCGCCGACTGCACCAGATCGCCCCGGTACTTGGGGAAGACCACCCCGGTGGAGACCGCCCCGACCTGGTGACCGGCCCGGCCGACCCGTTGGAGGCCGGAGGCCACCGAAGGCGGGGACTCCACCTGGACCACCAGGTCGACCGCGCCCATGTCGATGCCCAGCTCCAGGCTGGAGGTGGCCACCACGGCGGGCAGCCGGCCGGCCTTCAACTCCTCCTCCACCAGGGCGCGCTGCTCCTTGGAGACCGAGCCGTGGTGCGCCCGCGCGATCACCGCCGGGGCGCCCGCCGCCACCCCGGAGCCGCCCATCAGCTCGGCGGGGCCGTGGGCCTCGGGGAGCGGCTCGCCGGTGGCGCGCTCGTGGGCGATCTCGTTCAGCCGGTTGCACAGGCGCTCGGCGAGGCGGCGGGAGTTGGCGAACACGATGGTGGAGCGGTGGGCCTGGACCAGGTCGACGATCCGCTCCTCCACGTGCGGCCAGATCGAGGCCTGCCGTGACGGGTCGTCGGTGCCGGTGGCGGCCGGGGGCTCGTCCAGGTCGGCGACGGGGACCACCACGGAGAGGTCGAACTCCTTGGCGGCGGGCGGCTGCACCACCTTCGCCCCGCGCCGGGGGGAGAGGAAGCGGGCCACCTCGTCGACCGGGCGGACGGTGGCGGAGAGGCCGATCCGGCGGGCCGGGCGGTCCAGCAGCTCGTCGAGACGCTCCAGGCTGAGCGCGAGGTGGGCGCCGCGCTTGGTGCCGGCCACGGCGTGCACCTCGTCCAGGATCACCGTGTCGACGCCGCGGAGCGCCTCGCGGGAGGCGGAGGTGAGGAGCAGGAAGAGGGACTCGGGGGTGGTGATCAGGATGTCGGGCGGGTGCGTCGCGATCTTCCGGCGCTCGGCGGCCGGGGTGTCGCCGGAGCGGATGCCGACCTGGACCTCGGGCTCGGGCAGGCCGAGGCGGACGGCCGCCTGGCGCAGGCCGGCCAGCGGGGAGCGGAGGTTGCGCTCCACGTCCACGGCGAGGGCCTTGATCGGGGAGATGTAGAGCACCCGGCAGCGGCGCTTCGGGTCCGCGGGGGGCGGGGTGTGGCTGAGGTGGTCGAGGGCGGACAGGAACGCGGCGAGCGTCTTCCCGGAGCCGGTCGGCGCCACCACCAGGACGTCGGAGCCGCTGCGGATCGCCTGCCAGGCCTGCGCCTGCGCGGCCGTGGGCGCACTGAACGCCCCCGAGAACCACGCCCTGGTCGCCGGGGCGAACCCCTCCAACGGATCGCTCAGCTCAGTCCGCGCCATGCCCCCATGGTGCACGGACCCTCTGACAGCGGGGACGCACCAGCAGGTGAGGCCGGGGGCGCGAGGAACTACGCAGGGGAACGGCAGCGGGTGCAACTGGCTCGCCTGCCCCGATCCGGCTCTGGGCCGTCTTCCGCTTCGCGCAGTTCCTCGCGCCCCCGGTGTAACCACCTCCACCCGTGTGCCTCAACGTAGTCAGGCGTGATCGGAATGTGGGTCATATCGTGATGAATCGGACCCGACGAGCGGAGGTCGTGCGATGGAACGGCTGGGTCTCGCCGTACGGACGCGGAAGGTGCGGGTCCGGGTGCTGCTGGGGGTGTTGATGGTGGCTCTGGTGGTCGGCGGCGCGGTGCCGTTCGTGGCCGGGCCGGGGCGGTCGTACCTGAGCTACCTGGTGCTGGCGGAGCGTCAGGACGCCGAGGGCGCCCGGGGAGCGGCCGCGCAGGCCCGTCAGGCGGGCGGCCGGGTGGTGCAGGAGTACCCGCAGATCGGGGTGGTGCTGGCGTACGCGACCGGCGGGTTCGCGGAGCGGCTCCGCGGGGCGGAGGGCATAGCCGCGGTGGGGGCGACCAGGACGACGGGGGTGCCGGGTCCGCCCGGGGCGTTGGAGGGGGAGGGGGAGTTCGGCCCGGAGGTGCGCGGGGACGCGGCGGAGACGGGGGAGGCGGACGAGGCGCTGACCCCGGACCCGGGCGAGGCGGCGGACTGGAACCTGGCGATGATCGGCGCCGGCGGGCGGGCGGCGGCGGGCGGCACCCGCCCGGCGGCCCTGGTCCGGACCCCGGGGGGAGCGGGGCCGAGCGGTCAGGAGCTGCGCCGGGTGCTGGTCGCGGTGCTGGACTCGGGGGTCGACGACACCCACCCGGACCTGCGGTCGGCGGTGGACCCGGCGGCCTCGGCCTCCTGCGCGGACGGGCGCCCGGACGCCCGGTTCGGGGCGTGGCGGCCGGACCGGGGGGTGGGGGAGAGCGGGCACGGGACCCATGTGGCGGGGATCGTCGGGGCGTCCCGGGACGGGAAGGGCGTGACGGGGGTGGCACCGGGGGTGCGGATCGCCGCCGTCCGGCTGCTGGGTCCGTTGGGGCAGTACTACGCGGAGAACGTGGTCTGCGGGATGCTCTGGTCGGCCGACCACGGGGCCCGGGCGATCAACGACAGTTACTTCGCCGACCCGTGGAAGTACAACTGCCCCCAGGAGCCGGACCAGGCGGCGCTGATCCTGGCGGTCGGCCGGGCGGTGGCCTACGCGCAGCAGCGGGGCGCGGTGGTGGTGGCCTCGGCGGGCAACGACGGGCAGGACCTGGGTGCGGTGCGGCACGACCAGCGCAGCCCCAACGACCGGCTGTCCGGCCCCGGGCAGAATCGTTTCCTCGGCCCGGAGTGCGTCCGCCTCCCCGGTGAGCTCCCGGGCGTGCTGACCGTCGCCGCGGTGGACCGCAACGGCCTGCCCTCCGGGTACAGCAACTACGGCCGCGGCCGGATCTCGATCGCCGCCCCCGGCGGGGAGCCGGACGGCGGGGCGGAGGGGGCGGTCGTCTCGGCCTGGCCCGGCGGCCGGTACGCCGCGCTGGCGGGCACCTCGATGGCGGCCGCCCACGTCACCGGGGCGGTGGCGGTCGCGGCGGCGGCCCACCCGGGCTGGCGGCCGGAGCGGCTGGCCGCGCTGCTGGCCGACGCGGCCGCCGTGAACTGCCCGTACGCGCCGGGCGCCTGCGTGGAGCGGCAGTTCTTCGGCGCGGGCGTGCTCGCGCTGCCGGCTGGCTGAGCCGGGCCCCGGACCGTCCCGGGCGGCTCCGGGATACTGGGGCCATGAGGCTGACCGAGTTCTGGCGACGGATGGACGAGCACTTCGGCGAGGCGTACGCGGAGTCGTTCGCCCAGGACCACCTGATGAGCGAGCTGGGCGGGCGGACGGTCCGTCAGGCGCTGGACGCGGGCTGGGAGGCGAAGGAGGTCTGGCGCGTGGTGTGCCGCACGCAGGGGGTGTCGGCGTTGCTCCGTTGAGCTTTGGGTAAGACTGGGCGGGTGGCCGAGAACCGTGAAGACCAGCACCCACCCCAGGAGACCCTGACCGAAGCGGCGGCACCCGTGGCCGGCGAGGCGCCCCCGCCCGACGCCGGGGAGCCGCTCGGCTCCGCCGCCGGCGGGGGCGGCGTCGGCGCGGTGGCGCAGTCGATCTGGGGGCGCGGGATGCCCCGGTGGCTGCCGCGGGCGATGGTGATGGCGCTGGTCCTGGTCGGGCTGTTCCAGCTCGCGGACTGGGCGTTCCGCCAGCTCATCGACCTGCTGGTGATGCTGCTGGTGGCCTTCTTCCTCTCGCTGGCGATGGAGCCGGCGGTGGACCGGATGGCCGCCCGCGGGGTGCGCCGGGGGCTCGGCACCTTCCTGGTCTTCATCGGTCTGGGCGTTGCCATCGCGGGCTTCCTGACCGCGCTCGGCACCCTGCTGGTCGACCAGGTGGCCAAGATCGCCGGGGACCTCCCGCACCTGGTGCAGAACCTGATCGACTGGGTGAACCGGACCTTCAACCAGAGCCTCTCGCTGGACCAGCTCCAGCAGAAGTTGCTGAAGGACTCGGGCAACATCGAGAAGTACGCGCAGCAGGCGGCGGACAACGTCTGGGGCGTCTCCAGCACGCTGATCGGCGGGCTGTTCCAGATGTTCACCGTCGGCCTGTTCACCTTCTACTTCACCGCCGACGGCCCCCGGGTGCGGCGCACGGTCTGCTCGCTGCTGCCCCCGGCCAAGCAGGCCGAGGTGCTGCGGGCCTGGGAGATCGCGCTGGCCAAGACCGGCGGCTACCTCTACTCCCGGGCGCTGCTGGCGGTGGCCTCGACCATCGCGCACTGGATCATGTTCTCGATCCTGGGCCTGCCGTACGCGGCGGCGCTGGCGGTCTGGGTCGGCGTCATGTCGCAGTTCGTGCCGACCATCGGGACGTACATCGCGGGCGCGCTGCCCGTGCTGGTCGCGCTCACGGTGGAGCCGATGGACGCGCTCTGGGTGCTGGCCTTCGTGATCGTCTACCAGCAGGTCGAGAACTACCTGCTGCACCCGCGGATCACCGCCAGGACGGTGGACGTCCACCCGGCGGTGGCCTTCGGCTCGGTGATCGCGGGGGCCGCGCTGCTCGGTGCGGTCGGCGCGCTGATCGCCATCCCGGTGGCGGCCACCCTGCAGGGCTTCGTCGGGACCTACGTGCGGCGGTACGAGGTGCAGACCGACCCGCGGATCGACCGGGGCGCGGACCGCAAGGGCCGGCGGGCCCGGCGGCGGGAGGCGGCGCGGCGGCTGCGCCACATGGTGCGCGGGGAGCGGCACGGGCACCGGGACGAATGAGAGTTGACGGGCGGTCACCCGGCGGGTGGCCGCCCGTCGTCGTCTCAGGAGGTGGCGCAGGTGTCGAGCATCTCGGAGAGCCTGGCCGCCTCGGGCGCGGTGACGGTGAGGCCGTAGAGGTGCTTCACGTCGATCCAGGCCCGGGAGTAGGTGCACCAGTAGGCCGGGTCCGGCGGGGACCACTGGTCGGGGGACTTGTCGGCCTTGGAGCGGTTGGAGGCGGCCGAGACCGCGATCAGCTGGGAGTGCTCCAGGTCGTTGGCGAAGGCCCGGCGGGTGGCGGTGGTCCACTCGTCGGCGCCGGAGCGCCAGGCGTTGGCCAGCGGGACGATGTGGTCGATGTCGACCTGGGCGGCGGCGGTCAGCACCCGGCCGTCGTACGGGCTGAGCCAGGTGCCGGTGGACGCGCGGCAGGCCTCGTCCTGGAGGACGCCCTCGCCGTCCCGGGCCAGGACGACCTCGCGGGTGTCGCACTCGCCGTACTGCTTCACCCAGTGCGGGAACTTGGCGCGGCTGTAGCCGGCCATCGAGTGCGGTTCGGCGACGGTCAGTTCGGCCAGCTCGGCGCGGGCCTGCTCGGCGGGGGAGGGCTCGGGCAGGGCGCGGACATGGGCGGCGGGGGCGGGCCCGGCGGCCGCGGCGGGGGCGGCCGTGGGCAGCAGCAGGGCGGCCAGGGCGAGGAGGACGGCGGCGGTGCGGCGCCGTCCGGTGGTGGTGATCATGCGTCCACAGGTAGTGGCCCGGGGTGCTGAGCTGGTGGTTTCACGCGGTCGTGGGCGTGGGGGCGGGGCGGTTGACTTGATTCGAACAGATGTTCCCTATACTGGCTCGCGGCGAGTTTTCCACAGGCCGAGCCCGTTCGGGGCGGATTGTCGGTGGGACGCGCTAGCGTCGAGGACGATGAAGCGCACAGCACAGAACCCGAGGGTGGAAGCCATGGCAGGTACGGACCGCGAGAAGGCCCTTGAGACCGCACTCGCCCAGATCGAGCGGCAGTTCGGCAAGGGCTCGGTGATGCGGCTCGGCGAGAAGGCCAACGAGCCGATCGACGTGATCCCGACCGGCTCCACGGCGCTGGACGTCGCCCTCGGTGTCGGCGGCATCCCGCGCGGCCGCGTGGTGGAGATCTACGGCCCGGAGTCCTCCGGCAAGACCACCCTCACCCTGCACCTGGCGGCCAACTGCCAGCGTCAGGGCGGCACCGTCGCCTTCGTCGACGCGGAGCACGCGCTCGACCCGGAGTACGCCAAGAAGCTCGGCGTGGACACCGACGCGCTGCTGGTCAGCCAGCCCGACACGGGCGAGCAGGCGCTGGAGATCACCGACATGCTGATCCGCTCCGGCGCGATCGACCTGGTGATCATCGACTCGGTGGCCGCCCTGGTGCCGCGTGCCGAGATCGAGGGCGAGATGGGCGACTCGCACGTCGGCCTCCAGGCCCGTCTGATGAGCCAGGCCCTGCGCAAGATCGCCGGTGCGCTGAACCAGTCGAACACCACCGCGATCTTCATCAACCAGCTGCGCGAGAAGATCGGCGTGATGTTCGGCTCGCCGGAGACCACCACCGGTGGCCGCGCGCTCAAGTTCTACGCCTCCGTGCGCCTCGACATCCGCCGGATCGAGACCCTCAAGGACGGCACCGAGGCGGTCGGCAACCGCACCCGCGTCAAGGTCGTGAAGAACAAGGTCGCCGCCCCGTTCAAGCAGGCCGAGTTCGACATCCTCTACGGCATCGGCATCAGCCGCGAGGGCGGCCTGATCGACATGGGCGTGGAGCACGGCTTCATCCGCAAGTCCGGCGCCTGGTACACCTACGAGGGCGACCAGCTCGGCCAGGGCAAGGAGAACGCCCGCAACTTCCTGCGCGACAACCCGCAGCTGGCCGACGAGATCGAGGTCAAGATCAAGGGCAAGCTCGGCATCGGGCCGAAGCCCGAGGGTGACGAGGCCGCTCCGGCCGCCGCCGCGGGCGCCGAGGACGAGGCGGGCGCCGTCGCGGCGAAGAAGACCGCGGCCAAGAAGACGGCGGCGGCGAAGAGCTGAGCCGGTCTTGACGCACGACAGCGGTACCGGGATGCCGGGCTCGGAGGGCGAGCCCGGCATCCCGTCGTTCGACGGGATGCTCCGCGCCTCGGACCTGACGGGCGGTCGGCGGCGCCGGCGGTCGGCGGTGGCGGCAGAGTCGGCCGAGGCACGGACGGCCGAGGCACGGACGGCCGAGTCGGCCAGCGGTCCGGACTGGATGGCCCCGCCCTCCGAGGAGCCCGGCCCCGAGCCGGAGTTGACCAAGGAGGAGCGCAAGGCCGCCCGGAAGGCCCGCAAGGAGCAGCGCGCCGCCGAGGAGGCCGACCCGGCCGAGCGGGCCCGGACGATCTGCCTGCGGCTGCTCACCGGGGCCGCCAAGACCCGCAAGCAGCTGGCCGGGGCGCTCGCCAAGCGGGAGATCCCGGAGGAGGTGGCCGAGCAGGTCCTCGACCGCCTCCAGGAGGTCGGGCTGATCGACGACGCCGCCTTCGCCGAGGCCTGGGTGGAGTCCCGGCACAACGCCCGCGGCCTCGGGCGGCGGGTGCTCTCCCAGGAGCTGCGGCAGCGCGGCGTCGCCCCGGAGCTGGCCGAGCGGGCCCTCGCCCAGGTCGACGAGGACGACGAGGAGGCGGCGGCCCGGGAGTTCGTCCGGCGACGGCTGCGCACCATGCGCGGCCTGGACGACCAGGCCAAGCTGCGTCGCCTGGTCGGAGCCCTGGCCCGCCGCGGCTACGCCGAGGGGCTGGCCTTCCGGCTGGCCAAGGAGGCGCTGGAGGCCGAGCGCTGAGCCGGACGGCGCGTCAGCCGGGCCCGGCGGCGCGTCAGTCGAGCCCGGGGGCCGGGGGAGTGCTCGGCAGGCCGATGGCTTCCCGGAAGGCCGCGGTGCCGGGCCCGTCCGCGAGGAGCCGGGTGGCCGCGCCGACCTCGCGCCGGACGGCGTCGGGGTCGGTCGAGCCCCCGGCTGCCCGCAGGTGGCCGAGCGCCGCTTCCAGCTCCCCGGCCAGGGCGGCCTTCGGTGCGGCGGCCCGGTCGCCCCAGCTCCGGGAGCCGAGCACCTCCAGTTCCGCGCTGGTGGCCCGGGCGAGTGCGCCGATCCACTCGCGGTACGCCTCGGGAGCGTGGACCGGGAACGTGCCCGGCTGCAGCACCAGGTCACGGTGGACGGCGTTCTCGGCGTCCAGGTAGGCGAGTTGGTGGTCCGTCAGGTGGTAACGGTCCTGTCGCACCGAGGAGGACCGGCTGCCCGGGAGGTCGACGACGCAGACCGTGACGGCCCGGCCGCCGGTCGCCGGCGGATCGATGTGGCGGGCCGCCGCACCGCGCGGCAGCGCCCAGCGGTCCAGGACGTAGCCGGGGAACAGCGTCTCGCAGGTCCGGTGGCTCTCCAGCTCCCCGCCCGGGAAGGTCAGCCCTTGCAGCGGGGCGGTGGCGTACACCTCGCCGAGGTGCGGCGTCCCGCACGGGACCACGGTCACCGTGCTCGGCAGGCCCGGCCCGTCGGTGGGCACGGAGAAGCAGTCGCCGACGCGGAGTTCCCGGACCGGCACCGCCCTCGGCCCCGTCGGGGCGGCGGCCCCGCCGGCCGCCCCGGTGCGGCACCCGAGCCCGGCGGCCCCGGCCGCCAGGACGCCGAGCGTCAGTCCGGCCGCCACCGTGCGGCGGCGTCCTCTCCGTGCGGTCGGTTCCCCCATGGCCCGCTCCCCCCGTGTGCCGCCGGGTCGGGCGCCCAGGGCAGCGCGACCCTAGCCGAACCGCGGTCCGTCCGTCCGCCTCCGGCCCGCTTCCCGGCCGCCGAGGTGACAGAACGTCAGCTTCCGGCCCTGACGGTTCGAGAGCGTATCTTGACCGTTTCGTGACCCCCGCTTAGCCTCACAGAAATGCGTGGTTGAGCGGGACGGGAGCGGACCCGATGTGGATCGTGACGGGGTGCCTCGGGGTTCTGCTGTTGGCGCTGGTGCTGCTGGCGTTCCGGTGGATGCGCGGCACCGAGCGGCGGGCGGTCGGTGCCGTCGGGCTGGTCGAGGCGGAACTCGGCAGCCGCCGGGCGGAGTTGGCCGCCCGGGAGGCGGCGGTGGCCGAGCGTGAGGGCGAGCAGCGCCGCGAGCTGGAGCGGCTGGCCGGCCTGACGGCCGAGGAGGCCCGGGCCGAGGTGCTGCGGACGGCCGAGGCGGCGGCCCGGCGGGAGGCCGCGGTGACCGTCCGGGAGATCGAGCGCCGGGCCCGGCGGGACGGCGAGGAGCTGGCCCGGGACATCGTCGCGGGAGCCGTCCAGCGGGTGGCGAGCGAGCAGACGGCGGAGACGGTGCTCTCCGTCCTCCGGCTCCCCGCCGAGGACCTGAAGGGCCGGATCATCGGCAAGGAGGGGCGCAACATCCGCGCCTTCGAGGCCGTCACCGGGGTCAACCTGCTGGTGGACGAGACCCCGGGCGTGGTCCAGCTCTCCAGCTTCGACCCGATCCGCCGGGAGGCCGCCCGGCTCACCCTGGAGAAGCTGGTCTCGGACGGCCGGATCCAGCCGGCCCGGATCGAGTCGGTGCACGCCCGCAGTCTGCGCGAGGTGGAGCGGCTCTGCGTCCGGGCCGGGGAGGACGCCCTGCTCGCGGCCCAGGTCGGCGAGATGGAGCCGGAGTTGGTCCGCACCCTGGGCCAGCTGCGCTACCGCACCTCCTACGGGCAGAACGTGCTGGCGCACCTGGTGGAGTCGGCCCGGGTGGGCGCGGTGCTGGCGGCCGAGGTGGGCGCGGACGCGGCGCTGGTGCGGCGGGCCGCGCTGCTGCACGACATCGGCAAGGCGCTCTCCTCCGACGCGGTCGGCAGCCACGCCCTGGCCGGGGCCGACTACGCCCGCCGCTGGGGCGAGCAGTCCGAGGTGGTGCACGCGATCGCCGCGCACCACGGCGAGGTCGACCCGCAGACCGTCGAGGCGGTGCTCGTCCAGGCCGCCGACGCCTGCTCCGGTGGCCGCCCGGGCGCCCGCAAGGAGTCGGCCGAGAACTACGTCCGGCGGCTGGCCCGGCTGGAGGAGATCGCGGTGGCCCAGCCCGGGGTCACCAAGGCCTACGCGATGCAGGCCGGCCGCGAGGTCCGCGTCCTGGTCCAGCCCGACCAGGTGGACGACATCGCCGCCCAGGTGCTGGCCCGCGAGATCGCCAAGCGGATCACCGAGGAGGTCACCCTGCCCGGCCAGGTCCGGGTCACCGTGATCCGCGAGACCCGCGCCGTCGAGGTGGCCCGCTAGAAGATTTCCTCCACCGCGTTGAGTGTTCCGCGGCTCCCCTCCGTACTGATGGGTGCGAACGCCCGTCGGAACCCGTGGGGGAGACCACTCATGCGCACGCTTCGCCGTACCGCCCTGCTGACCGCCCCGGCCGTGGCCGGCCTGCTGCTGCTCACCGGCTGCGGCTCGGAGGGCGGGTCCACCGCCGCACCCGCAGCCGCGCCGACCGCCGCGTCCTCCGCCGCGCCCTCCGCGCCCGGCGCGGACAAGGCGGTGCTCAAGGGCTCGCTGGCCGTGGGCCGCCCGTCCGGGCTGGGCCCGACCGTGCTGGACGGCCTGGGCTACACGCTGTACCGCTTCGACAAGGACACCGCCAAGCCCTCGGCCTCCACCTGCAACGGCGACTGCGCGGCCAAGTGGCCGCCGGTCCCGGTCAACGCGCAGAGCACCCTCCAGGGCGTGGACCGGGCCCTGGTCGGTACGGTGACCCGGGCGGACGGCACCCGGCAACTCACCCTGGGCGGCTGGCCGCTCTACCGCTTCGCGGGGGACAAGGCGCCGGGCGAGACCAACGGCCAGGGCGTGGGCGGCACCTGGTTCGCGGCCGCTCCCGACGGGAAGAAGGCCGCCGCCACCTCCGGCGGTGGCGGCGGCTACTGATGACCCCGCCGACCCTGGCACTGGAGGAGGGGCGCATGCGGCGCGAACAGGCGGCTCCCGGTCCGCCCCACCGGTCGGTGTCCCACCCGCCGGGCCGGGACGAGGAGTTGGTCCGGGCGCTGCACGACCGGCACGCCGCCGCCCTGATGGGCTTCGTGCTCCGGCTGGTCGGCGGCGACCGGCACCGGGCCGAGGACGTGGTGCAGGAGACGCTGGTCCGGGCCTGGCGCAACCTGCACCGGCTCGACCCGTCGGCCGACTCGCTCCGGCCCTGGCTGGTGACGGTGGCCCGTCGGATCGTCATCGACGGCCACCGCAGCCGGCAGTCCCGCCCGGCCGAGGTCGGTGACGCGGTGCTCGACGTGATGCCGGCGGAGGACGAACTGGAGCGCGCCTTGCGGCTGATGGCCATCTCCGACGCCCTGGACGCGCTGACCGAACCGCACCGGCAGGTGATCGTCGAGACCTACCTGAAGGGGCGTACCGTCAACGAGGCGGCCGTCGAACTCGGCATCCCGGCCGGCACGGTCAGGTCCCGGGTCTTCTACGCGCTGAAATCGCTCAAGAACGCTCTCGAGGAACGAGGGGTGACATCGTGACGTCCCCGCAGGAACAGCACCTCGACGTGGGTGCCTACGTCCTCGGGCTGCTCGAACCGGAGGAGATGGCGGAGTTCGCCACGCATCTGGCGGGGTGCGCCCGGTGCACCGCCGAGGCGGACGAACTCTCCGGCCTGGAACCGTTGCTGGCGGAGTACGCGGAGGCGGTCGGCCCCGCCGTGCCGCCGGCCGCTGGCGGCCGGATGCTGGAACGGCTGACCGCCGAGGTGACCGCGAGCCGGCGGTCGGCGCGCACCAGGAGGCTGTTCCTGGTGGCGGCGGCCGTGGCGGTGCTGATCGGCGGGCCGCTGGTCGGCGCCTCCCTGGGCGGGGCGGACGGCGGCCGGCCGGCCGCCCACTCCACCAGCCCCGCACAGGAGTTGATGGACCACGGGGTCCGCCACTCGGCCGCCGACGCGTCGACCGGGGCGGTCGCCACCGTCGCGCTGGAGGACCGCAAGTGGGGCACCCACGTCGCGCTCCAACTCGGCGGCGTACGGGGGCCGCTGAACTGCTCGCTGGTCGCGGTGGGCCGCTCGGGCGAGCAGCAGACCGTCACCAGCTGGGCCGTCCCGCCGGCCGGCTACGGCCTCCCGGGGCAGCCGGACAGCCTGATCACGCACGGCGGGGTCGGCCTGCCCTCCGCGCAGATCGACCACTTCGAGGTCCGTACGGCGGACGGCGCCCGGCTGGTGGCCGTCCCGGTCTGAGACCGGGTCAGGCGGGCTCTAGCCGTACAGCTCGAAGGCGGGGTGCCGGAGCCAGGCGGCGAAGGCCTCGCGGCCAGGCCCGCCGGACCGGTGGCACGGTCAGGCCCTCGACGGGAGGGTCGGTGAGGTACTCGTCGGGGTCGGGTACCTCGGGGTGCCGGTGGTCGACCGAATGGACGCCGGTCAGGTCGAACCCAGGCAGGCCCAACGGAGCCGGATCGCGGACGAAGACCACCGGGTGTGGGTCACCGGTCCGACCGGCCGGTGGTCGTGCCTGCCAACGGGTTTCGGGTGGCCGCCCCGCCGACGGGCCGTCAGAAGCCGTCCGGCGGGCGCGGGGTGTACGGGGCCTCCAGGGCCGCGGCCTCCGTGTCGGTGAGGTGCAGGCCGGGGGCGGCGGCCGCGTCGTCGAGGTGCCGAAGCTCATGCCGCCGAGCGCGATCCGGCTGACCTCCAGGTTCGAGCCGCCCAGCGTGGTGTACTCCATGTCCGCCCCTCGTCCGGTTCCGTTCCGGGGACCACCCTGCTCCGGTCCGCCGGGCGTGACCAGACCGGGCCGGGGGTGGCCCTGGTGGGGCCATCCTCCGACGGGCCGTCAGACGGTGACCAGGCCCGCCTCGTAGGCGAGGATCACCAGGCGGACCCGGTCGCGGGCGTCGAGCTTGGCGAGCAGGCGGCTGAGGTAGGTCTTGGTGGTGGCCGGGCTGATCACCAGCTGCTCGGAGATCTCCGCGTTGGACAGGCCCCGGCCGACCAGGGTGAGCACCTCGCGCTCGCGGTCGGTGATGCCGGCCAGTTCCCGCCGGGCGGTGGTGCCCGGGCGGGCGGTGAACTCGGTGATCAGGCGGCGGGTGACGGACGGGGCGAGCAGCGCCTCGCCGCCCGCCACCACCCGGACGGCGGCCAGGATCTCGTCGAGGGCCATGTCCTTGACCAGGAAGCCGGAGGCGCCGGCCCGCAGGGCGCCGTGCACGTTCTCGTCCTCGTCGAAGGTGGTCAGCACGATCACCTGCGGTCCGGCCGGGCCGGAGGTGATCCGGCGGGTGGCCTCGATGCCGTCCAGTACCGGCATCCGCAGGTCCATCACCACCACGTCGGGGCGCAGTTCGGCGGCCAGGGCGACGGCCTCGGCGCCGTTGCCGGCCTCGCCGGCCAGCTCCAGGTCGGGGGCGTCGGTGATCACCATCTTCAGGGCGGCGCGGACCAGTGGCTGGTCGTCGGCGAGCAGGACACGGACGGTCATCGGGCTCCTGTCAGCGGGGAAGCGGAGAGGCGGGGAGGGGGAGGCGGACGGTGACCCGGAAGCCGCCGCCGGGCAGCGGGCCGGTGGCGAGCTCGCCGTGCAGCAGGGCGACCCGCTCGCGCATGCCGACCAGGCCGAAGCCGGACGGCCCGGGGCCGGGACCGGCCCCGCGGTCGGTGACCTCCAGCAGCAGGGCGTCGGGGAGCTGGTCGACCGTCACCAGGCAGTGGTCGGTGCGCGCGTGCTTGAGCACGTTGGTCAGCGACTCCTGCACGATCCGGTAGGCGGAGACGTCGACCTCCGGCGGCAGCGGGACGGCCTCGCCGGTGCGCCGCAGCTCCACCCGGAGGCCGGCGGCGGTGGTGGACTCCGCCAGCCGGAACAGGTCGGCCACCCCGAGGTCGGGCGCGAGCGCGTCCTCGGTGCGCAGGGCGACCAGCATCCGGCGCAGCCCGGCCAGGGTCTCCCGCCCGGTGGTCTCGATGGTGCCCAGCGCCTCCCGGGCGGCTTCCGGCTGACGGTCGATCACCCGCTTGGCGGCGCCGGCCTGGAGGGCGATCACGCCCATGCTGTGGGCCACCATGTCGTGCAGCTCGCGGGCGATCCGCAGCCGCTCGTCGGTGACGGCCTGTTCGGTGGCCCGGGTCCGGGTCTCCTCGTGGTGCTCCCTGCTCCGCCGCTCGGAGCTGCCGAGCAGCCAGGCGATCACCACCAGCAGGGCGACCGGGAGTTCGGTGGAGATCCCGGCCGTCCACCCGCAGACCAGCCGGACGCCGAGGTACGCGACCAGCAGGCCGAGCGCCGCGCCGAGGGCCCCCAGCGAGCGGCGCCGGGGCAGGGCCGCGGCCAGGAAGTAGACCGCCACGTCCACCGCCAGGTACTGCTGGAGCGGGAGCTCCGTCACGCTGAGGGGGGTCGCGCCGATGACCGCCCCGGCCAGCACCCAGCCCAGCCCGCCGGCCGGACGGGTGGTCAGCCGCCGTGCGCCGAGCGCGGTGACGAGACCGGCCACGGCGTGCCAGAGGACACCGTCCCACCGCAGGAAGACGACCCCGGGGCCGATCGCCGATTCGTACTCGCCGGGGAGGCGCACCCGGAACAGCACGGTGAGCACGGTGCCCGCGCACCAGGCGAGCACCGTCCAGGTGGCCGGGGTGAACCGCCCTAGCAGGGGTATTCGCATGGCGCCGATGCTAGCGATCATGGACGGTCCGGTCATCGGCCCGTGGTCGTACGCCCGTGGAGGACATCCACCGCCCGGGGTGACACCACCGGGCCGACGACCGGGCCCGGGGCGCGGCGGCAGGCTCGGAGCCATGATCGAGGTCAACGAACTGACGAAGCGTTACGGCTCCACGACCGCCGTCCGCGGTCTGACCTTCACCGTCCGCCCGGGCCGGGTGACGGGCTTCCTGGGGCCGAACGGCTCGGGCAAGAGCACCACGCTGCGGATGGTCCTCGGCCTGCACACCCCGAGCAGCGGCTCGGTGCTGATCGACGGCCGCCCGTTCCGGGACCGGCCGCGCGGGCTGCGGCAGGTCGGCGCACTGCTGGACGCGGGCGAGGTGCACGGCGGCCGCAGCGGCCGGGCCCACCTGGCCGCGCTGGCCCGGAGCAATCGCATTCCGCGCTCCCGGGTGGAGGAGGTGCTGGCCGAGGTCGGTCTCACCGGGGCGGCCGGGCGGCGGATCGGCGGGTACTCGCTCGGCATGCGCCAGCGTCTGGGCATCGCCGGTGCGCTGCTCGGCGACCCACCGGTGCTGCTCTTCGACGAGCCGCTGAACGGGCTGGACCCGGAGGGCGTGCGCTGGGTGCGCGGGCTGTTCCGGCGGCTGGCCGCCGAGGGCCGCACGGTCTTCGTCTCCAGCCACCTGATGACCGAGATGGAGCACACCGCCGACGAGCTGGTGGTGATCGGCCGGGGCGAACTGATCGCGGCCGAGAGCCTGACCGCCTTCGCCGCCCGCGGCGGCGCCACCGTCACCGTCCGCACCCCGGGCCATGCCGAGCTGGCCGCGCTGCTGGCCGAGCGGGGCGCACGGGTGAGCGCCGACGGCGGGGTGCTCACCGTCGCCGGGATGGCCGCCGCCGAGATCGGCGAACTGGCGCTCCGTCACCACCTGCCGCTGCACGAGCTCAGCCCGCGTACGGCCTCGCTCGAACAGGCCTTCATGGACCTCACCTCCGACCACGCCGGGAGCATCCGATGACCACCGCCGCCCTCACCGCCGAACCCCGCGCCCGCCTCGCCGACCTGGTCGCCGCCGAGTGGATCAAGCTCTGGTCGCTGCGCTCCACCGCCGGGACCCTGCTGCTGACCGCGCTCGCCGTGCTCGGGCTGAACGTCGGCACCGCCTGGGACCAGGTCCGCTACTGGGACGTGATGCCTCCGGCCGACCGGGCCGAGTTCATCGCCGAGGGCCTGTCCCTGATGACCGCCTACACCTCCAACGGGGCCATGGTGCTGCTGCTCGCGGTCGGTGCCTGGGGGGCGGTCACCGTCACCGGCGAGTACGGCACCGGCCTGATCCGGACCACCTTCGTCGCGGTGCCGGCCCGCGGCTCGGTGATGGCGGCCAAGGCCTTGGTGGTCGCGGCCGTGGCCACCGTGTTCGGGGCGCTGCTGGCGGCGGTCTCGTTCTGGGCCACCCAGGCCCAGTACGCCGGGCAGCACGCCGGGGTGACGATCGGTCACCCTGGTGCGCTGCGGCTGGTGGTGGCCTCCGCGCTGCTCGCCCCGGTGGCCGCGCTGACCGGGATGGCCGTCGGCGCGCTGCTGCGGCACTCCGCCTTCTCGGTGGTGGCCGCCACGGTGCTGCTGCTGATCGTGCCCGCCATGCTGAGCACCCGCCGCCACTGGACCGCGGTGTTCGCCAACGCGATGCCGTACCGGGCCTGGAGCACGCTGACCGAGCGCCCGGACATCGCCGCCCTGCAGCCCTATCCGGCCACCCATGGCGGCGCTTGGCTGGTGCTCGCCTGCTGGGCGGCGGCCGCCGTCCTGGTCACCGCGCTGGCCGTCCGCCATCGGGACCAGTGACGGGCCGTCAGGACCCCGTCAGGTCGGGGCTGGTGATCGGGGCCGGGCCGCCGCGGGCGTGCTGGGCGAGGGCCTGCAGGGCGTCCGGCTCGGCGCCGTGGGTGGTGCCGACGACGTGGCCGTCGGGGCGGATCAGCAGGACGGTGTGCGGGTCGGCGGCCGGGTACTGGTCGGTGACCAGTACCTCGGCGGGGATCGGCAGCGAGGCGGCCAGCGAGGTCAGCCGGGGCATCAGGCCGGCCGAGAGCCAGTGCCGGGAGGACCAGACGGTGGCGCCGGGGGCGACCAGCAGCAGCAGGAAGCCGCCGCCGAGCCGGTCGTGCAGGTGGTCGGGGACGCCCTCGGTGGTGATCACCGGGACGTCGGGGGCCAGCACGCCGGGGGCGGTCGGCGGGAGCTGCTCGGTGAGCGCGGTGCCCTTGGGGCCGCGCTGCGGCGGCACCCGGCTCGGTACGCCGGACGGCGCCTCGGGGTAGGCGGGGGCGCCGCCGAACCGGCCGGTGCCGAGCTGACCGTCGGTCAGCAGCGGTGCGTGCTTGCGGAAGGAGCCGGTCAGCAGCGAGCGCCTGGTCTGGGCCCAGCCGCGCAGCGGCCGCAGCAGCGGCATCGACTGGTCCACCGCGCGCAGCCGGGCGCCGACCGCGCCGCGCCGCTCGGTCTCGTACCCGTCCAGCAGGCTGGACTCGGCCCCGGAGCCGGCCCCGGAGTGCAGGTGCCAGGCCAGGGCGAGCCGCCAGGAGAGGTTGTCCACGTCCCGCAGGCCGTCGGCGAGGTTCTGCATGCCGAGCGCTCCGTGCAGGTGGGCGGCGTCCCCGGCCAGGAAGCAGCGGCCGACCCGGAAGCGGGCGGCCAGGCGCTGCTGGGCGGTGTGGTCGGCGGCGGCCAGCAGCTCGAACTTCGGGAGCTCGCCGCACCAGCCGGTCAGGGTGGAGCGGACCCGGGCCAGCAGGGTGTCACCGGTGACGATGCCGGGCCAGGTGGCGTGCGGGTCGACCGGGGTCTCGGGGGCCGGGCGGCCGGGCGGCAGCCGCCAGTCCAGCCGCCAGAGGCCGTCCGGCAGGGGGCGGGCGGAGGCCTCGCGGTCGCCGCGCCACGGCGGCTCGCGGTGCAGCCGGGCCTCGCCGGGGAAGGGCAGGTCCACCCGGAGGGTGGCGACGGCGTGCCGGTCCACCGCGGGGCGGCCGGGGAAGCGGACCTTGAGCAGCTTCCGGACGGCCGAGCGGGCCCCGTCGCAGCCGACCAGGTGGCTGCCGCGCCACCAGGTGGAGGTGCCGTCCCTGGTGTGCTCGGTGCGGACGGAGACGCCGTCCCCGTCCTGCTCCAGCTCCACCAGGCGGGTGTGCGGGGTGAGTTGGATCAGCGGGGTGGCGGTGGCCGCGTCCCGCAGGCCGCGGTGCAGACGGTGCTGGGGCAGGTGGCTGATCCCGCTGAGGGGGAGCCGGAGCACCTCGGAGCGCCGCCGGTAGACGGTGAAGGCGTCCCAGTACACGGCGTCGGACCCGGCCCGCTGGTAGCCGAGCCGGGTCAGGAAGCCGGTGGTCTGCTGGGTGAGCACCACGCTGCGCGGGCCCTCGGAGCAGACTCCGGTGCCCTCGTCCAGGACGACGGTCGGCACCTCGTGCCGGGCCAGGGCGAGCGCCAGGGCCAGGCCGACCGGCCCGGCCCCGACGATGATCACCGGATCCACGACGGGACCTCCTCGGACCGGTCGGTCCGAGCTGGGGCAGCGGCGGCCGACGGAGCGTCAGGGGTCCCGGGTGGTGTCACGAAGAGCAATGCAACAGATCACCTGCGTGTCCGTCAAGCAGCGGCCGTTGTGCGCCGGTTCGCGCCGCGGCGGCTCCAGCCCTCCAGCCACTTGGCGAGCGCCGTCAGCAGGAGGCAGCAGAGGATGTAGATCGCGCCGACCACGATGGTGGCCGGGATGTAGGGGTAGCCGTCCGGGGTGTCCCAGGTGGCGGCGATCTTCTTGCCGACGTTCAGCAGCTCGGGGTAGGTGATCACGTACCCGAGCGAGGTGTCCTTGAGGGTGACCACCAGCTGGCCGATGATCGCGGGCAGCATGGCCCGGACCGCCTGCGGGGTGAGGATCACCGTCATGACCTGGGTCTTGCGCAGGCCGAGCGCGTAGCCGGCCTCGCTCTGGCCACGCGGCACCGCGTTCATGCCGGAGCGGATGATCTCGGCCTGGACGGCGCCGTTGTACAGGGTCAGACCGGTCACCAGAGCCCAGAACGGGGTGGAGGTGAAGACCGCCACGTAGAGCCCGAAGATCATGATCAGCAGCGGCATCGCGCGGAAGAACTGGACCACGGCGGTGCAGACGGCGCGCACCGGCTTGTGGTCGGAGAGCCGGCCGATCGCCAGCAGGGCGCCGAGCACCAGCGAGAGCACCGCGGCGGTGGCGAAGGCCAGCAGGGTGTCCAGCAGCGCGGTGAGGATGGTCTCCTGCGTGTTCTTGTAGGCGAACACGTCCCACATCTCGGGCGAGAACTGCCCGGCGTCGCGCAGCTTGGTGAACGCGTACCAGAGGCCGCCCAGCAGGGCGAGGCCGGCCACCACGCTCAGGGCGTGGTTGCGGATCCGGGCCCGGGGCCCGGGGACGTCGTAGAGGACGCTGCTCTTGGCGCTCAACGGGCCACCGCCAGACGGGATTCCAGGAACTTGAAGAACAGGGCGACGCAGGTGCTGAGGAACAGGTAGGCGAGCGCGACCCAGAAGAAGATGCCGAGGATCGAGTAGCCCTTCTCGTTCAGCGTGGTCTGGAAGTTGAACAGCTCCCCCACGCTGAACGCACCGGCCACCGCCGAGTTGCGGGGGAGCGCGATGAAGACGCTGCTGAGCGGGCCGAGCACGGTCCGCCCGGCCTGCGGCAGCACGATCTGGGTCAGGGTCTGACCGAACGTCATCCCGAGGCTTCGGGCCGCCTCCGCCTGCCCGACCGGCACGGTGTTGATGCCGGACCGGATCACCTCGCAGACGAACGAGGCGGTGTAGGCGGAGAGTGCGATCACCGCGAAGGTGAAGTGGTCGAAGTGCACGTCCAGGCGCGGGAGTCCGAAGACCACCGCGAAGAACAGGACGGTCAGCGGGGTGTTCCGGAAGATGTTCACCCAGACGGTGCCGAAGACCCGCAGCACCGGGACCGGGGAGACCCGGAAGGCCGCCAGCAGGACACCCAGCAGCAGGGCGAACAGCGCGCTCAGCGCGCTGAGTTCGACCGTCTGCAGGAACCCGTTCCGGAACAGCTCGAAATTGCCGTCCTCGAAGAGTATGCCCATGCCGGCGGCCCTCCTTTCGTTACCAGACGGGTCAGTTGGTGAGCGCCGGGATCTCCGGGGCCGGGGAGCCCGAGAGACCGAGGGTGGCGTCGTAGGCCTTCTTCCAGTCGCCGTTGTCCTCGTGCGCCTTCAGCGCGGCGATGACGGCCTGCTGGAACGCCGGGTCCTCCTTCTGGACGCCGATGCCGTACGGCTCCTTGGAGAACGGCTTGCCGACGACCTTGAGCTTGCCCTGGTTCTTGGCGGCGAAGCCCTTGAGGATCGCGTCGTCGGTGGTGACCGCGTCGACCTCGTCGGTGAGCAGCTTGTCCACGCACTGGGCGTAGGTCTCGTACTCGATGGTCTCGCCCGGGTTGTACGTCTTGATCTGCTTCACCGAGGTGGAGCCGGTGGCCGAGCAGACCTTCTTGCCCGCGACGGACTCGGGGCCGGTGATCGCGGTGTTGTCCTTCTTCACCAGCAGGTCCTGGCCGGCCACGTAGTACGGGCCGGCGAAGGCGACCTTCTCCTTGCGGCCGGCGTTGATGGTGTAGGTGCCGACGTAGTAGTCGATCTGGCCGCCCTGGAGCGCGGTCTCGCGGTTGGCCGAGACGATCGTCTTGAACTCGATCTTGTCCGGGCCGAAGCCGAGGTCGGCCGCGATCATCTTGGCGATCTCGATGTCGAAGCCGTCACGGCTCTTGGTGGTGACGTTCTCGAAGCCGAGGAAGGGCTGGTCGGACTTGGCGCCGACGATGAGCTTGCCGCGCTTCTTGGCCTCCTCGAAGACCTTCGAGCCCTCGACCTTGGCGTCGGTCTTCACCGTGTAGGTGGGCAGCTTGGCGGCATCGTCGGAGGCCTTCGGGGCCTCCTTGCCGCAGGCCGCGACGGCGGTCAGCGCGAGCACGGACAGGGCGGCGGCGATGGTACGACGGGTCCTCATGAAGGAGCTGTCTCCTCGATCGTGGGCACGGTGGAGCCGGGCCGGGGAAGTTCTGGGCATGACAGGGACTGACGGTAGGTCAGCCGGGGCGTCAGTGGTGCAGGATCTTCGAAAGGAAGTCCTTGGCCCGGTCGCTGCGGGGCGCGGTGAAGAACGCCTCCGGGGTGTTCTCCTCGACGATCCGGCCGTCGGCCATGAAGAGGACGCGGTTGGCGGCGGAGCGGGCGAAGCCCATCTCGTGGGTGACCACGACCATGGTCATGCCCTCGGCCGCGAGGTCGCGCATGACCTCGAGCACCTCGTTCACCATCTCCGGGTCCAGCGCCGAGGTGGGCTCGTCGAAGAGCATCACCTTGGGCTTCATGGCCAGCGCGCGGGCGATCGCCACGCGCTGCTGCTGGCCGCCGGAGAGCTGGGCCGGGAACTTGTCCGCGTGCGCGGCCAGTCCGACCCGCTCCAGCAGGGCCCGGGCGGTCTGCTCGGCCTCGGGGCGCGCGACCTTGCGCACCTTCACCTGGCCGAGCACCACGTTCTCCAGCACGGTCTTGTGCGCGAAGAGGTTGAAGGACTGGAACACCATGCCCACCTCGGCACGGAGCTTCGCCAGCTGGCGGCCCTCGGCCGGCAGCGGCTGCCCGTCGATGGTGATGGCGCCCGAGTCGATGGTCTCCAGCCGGTTGATGGTCCGGCAGAGGGTCGACTTGCCGGAGCCGGACGGGCCGATCAGCACGACCACCTCGCCCTGCTTGATCTCCAGGTCGATGTCCTGGAGCACGTGCAGGGCGCCGAAGTGCTTGTTCACACCGCTCAGCACCACCAGGGGAGCGGCTGCGGAGCCACTCACGGCTGCGGAGTCACTCACGGCGTTCTCGGTCATCGAGCCTGGCTCCCTCGTGGGCGGTGCTTGGGTCCGTGCACTGGTACCGGGGGCTGGTCGCCGGCGGAGCTCGCAGCCCCCGGTCCGGCTGACCATAGGGCGGCTGACATTGTCACGTCAGTGGATCTGAGCGGAACTTGAGCATCACGATCCGGCCACGCCCGGTCACCCGTCGCGGTGGTGCCGGGGCGTGCGCCGACCGGGCCGTGACAGAACGGGCGGTCTGGACGATACTCCGCAGGTACCCCACGCAGAAGAGGCGTGACACCCGTACCGGAGGGAGGCCCGCAGGTGCGACTGCTGCTCGTCGAGGACGACGACCGGGTGGCCGCGGCCCTGGTCGCGGTGCTGGGCCGGCACGGCTTCCAGGTCCGGCACGCCCGTAGCGGGCACGAGGCCCTGGACGCCCTGGTGCCGGACGGGAACGAGCCGTACCGGGTGGTCCTGCTCGACCTCGGCCTGCCCGACCGGGACGGCTTCGAGGTGTGCAGCCGGATCCGCGCGCACAGCAGCGTCCCGGTGATCATGGTGACCGCGCGGGCCGACATCCGCTCCCGCATCCACGGCCTCAACCTGGGCGCCGACGACTACGTCACCAAGCCCTACGACATGGGTGAACTGCTCGCCCGCATCCACGCCGTGGCCCGCCGCGGCCAGGCCGCCGAACCCTCCGAGCCGGTCTCCCAGCCCGGCCCGCTGGAGGCCCGCGGCGTGCTGATCGACCGCGAGCGCCGCCGGGTCAGCGTGCACGGGCGCGACGTCCCGCTCACCCGCAAGGAGTTCGACCTGCTGGCGCTGCTCGCCCAGAGCCCCGGCGTGGTCTACCGGCGCGAGCAGATCTTCAGCGAGGTCTGGCGCTCCGGCTGGGAGGGCAACGGGCGCACCCTCGAGGTGCACATCGGCTCGCTGCGCACCAAGCTCGCGCTGCCCGGCCTGGTCGAGGCCGTGCGCGGCGTCGGCTACCGGCTGATGCCCGAACAGCCCGCGTCCGACGGACCGTCAGCCCCCGCCCAGGAGAGCTGAACCCCCGTGCGCACCCGTCTGCTCGGCATCCTGCTCTCCCTGATGGCCGCCGTCCTGGCCGCCCTCGGGGTCCCGCTGGCGGCCGCCAAGGCCGCCGCCGAGCAGAGCGCCGTGGTGGTCGACCGGATGGACGACGCCGCCCGCTTCGCCCAGCAGCTCCCCACCCAGGGCCTGCCCCCGGCCGGCACCGCGGTCAAGGGCTCCGCCACCCCCGAGGAGGGGGACGGCGGACGGCTGCGCTCGCTCGGCGCCGAGGTCCAGCGCTACCACGAGCTCTACGGCATCCGGGCCGGCGTCTTCCACCGCGACGGCAGCGCCGTCGCGGTCGCCCCGGCCGGCTGGCAGATCCCCACCGGCGGCCCCGGGGCCCAGGCCTTCCAGGACGCCGTCGACGGCCGCCGCAGCAAGAACCCGCCGCAGGTCTGGCCGTGGACCCCGGAGCGCACCATCACCGTCGCCGCCCCCGTGGTCCGGGACGGCGACGTCATCGCCGTGGTGATCACCGAGTCGCCCACCGGCGAACTCCGCTCCCGGGTGCTGGACCGCTGGCTCTGGCTCGGCGCCGGCGAGGCCCTCGCCATGGTCGCCGCCGTCCTGCTCGCCGTCCGCCTCACCGGCTGGGTGCTGCGCCCCGTCCGCACCCTCGACCGGGCCACCCACGACATCGCCACCGGCCGGATGAACGCCCGGGTCGCCCCCAGCTCGGGCCCGCCCGAACTCCGGCGCCTGGCCCGCTCGTTCAACCACATGGCCGACCACGTGCTGCTCGCCCTCGACCAGCAGCGGGCCTTCGTCGCGGACGCCTCCCACCAACTCCGCAACCCGCTGGCCGCCCTGCTGCTCCGGGTCGAACTCCTCGGCCTGGAACTCCCCGAGGGCCACGAGGAGGAGCTCGGCGGAGTCCGCGAGGAGGGCACCCGGCTGGCCCGCGTCCTCGACGACCTGCTCGGCCTCGCCACCGCCGAACACGCCCGCCCCGAACCGGAACGGGTCGACCTCACCGCCCTCGCCCTGGCCCGCATCGACGCCTGGCGGCCGGTCGCCGACCAGCGCGGCATCCGGCTCCTCTGGGAGGGGCCCGCCACGGCGGTCGGGCTGGCCGACCCGATCGGCTTCGGCAGCGCGCTCGACGCCGTCCTGGACAACGCCCTCAAGTTCACCCCGCGCGGCGAGGCGGTCCGCCTCGGCGTCGAACAGGACAAGCGCGAACTCACCCTCACCGTCTCCGATGCCGGCCCCGGCCTCACCGAGGAGGAGCTCGCCCGCATCGGCGACCGCTTCTGGCGCAGCCCCCGCCACCAGAACGTCGACGGCTCCGGCCTCGGCCTCTCCATCGCCCGCACCCTCCTCCTGGCCGGCGGCGGCTCCCTCGACTTCACCCCGGTCGACCCCACGGGCCTCACCGTCCGCCTCACGGTGCCCCGGCCGCGCTGACGCCTTCGGGGCGCAGGACAAGGTGATGCCTCGGTGCGCGGGACAACGTGATGCCTCGGGGGCGCGAGGAACTGCGCGAGTCCGGAAGGCGGACCAGCGTGAGGTCGGGGCAGGTGAGCCAGTTGCACGTGCTGCCGTTCCCCTGCGCGCAGTTCCTCGCGCCCCTGAGGTCGCTGCCCTTCCGGGCGTCGGCCTACGGCTTGACCGAGCGGTAGTACGCGCTGGCGCCGGCGTGGAGGGGGAGCGGGTCGGTGTAGACGGCCGTGCGGAGGTCGACGACCTGGGCGGCGTGGACCTCGGAGCCGATGCGGTCGCGGCTGTCGATGACGGCCTTGGTCATCCGCTGGACCAGGGAGCGGTCGACGTCCTCGCGGGTGATCAGCAGGTTGGGGACGGCGAGGGTGGCGACCGCGGTGCCGGCCGGGTGGGCCTTCGGGTAGGCGTCGGCCGGGATGGTGGCGGCGCGGTAGGCGTCGGCCCCGCCGCCCTCGACGTGGTGGACCGCCTCGGCCAGGTCGCCGAGCGGGACGATCCGGATCGGGAAGCGTTCGGAGAGGTCGGTGAGCGCGTTGGTCGGCAGCCCGCCGGACCAGAAGAAGGCGTCGAGCTGACGGTTCCTCAACTGGTCGGCGGCGTCGCCGACACCGAGCATCGAGGCCGACACGTCCAGGTCCGGGTCCAGTCCCGCCGCCGTCAGCAGCCGCCTGGTGACCAGCTGGACCCCGGACCGGCTCTGCCCGACCCCGACCCGCATCCCCTTGAGGTCGGCGGCCTTCTGGACGGGGGAGTCGGCCGGCACCACCAGTTGGAGGTAGTCGTCGTAGAGCCGGGCTATCGCGCGGATCCGGTCCTTGCCGTCGCCCCGGTAGCTGGCCACCGCGTCGGCGGTGGCGATGGCGAAGGAGTCCCGGTCGGCGGCGACCCGGTCGAGGTTGTCGACGGAGCCCTGGGAGTTGTCGAGCCGCAGTTCGACGCCGGGGAGGTTGTCGTGGAGGTAGGTGCGCAGCAGGATTCCGTACCGGTCGTACACGCCCCGTGGGACTCCGGTGGCGAAGCCGGTCTCGCCGCGCGGGTAGTCGGTGCGGTCACCGGCGGTGGCCCACCAGCCCCCGGCCGCGCCCACGACCAGCAGGAACACGGCGGCCACCCGGCCGAGCCGGCTGCGGGCCGCCGTGCGCAGGGCGGCACGGGGTCTCCAGGTCATGGGGTTGGATACTGCCAGGCCAAGCGCCGGATGGGGAGAGGGTCACGGAGCCCGATCCGCTTCCACGTACCCTTGGGTCCGTGGGTACGAGCCAGGATTCCAAGAGCTACAAGGTCGTCACGTACGGCTGCCAGATGAACGTGCACGACTCCGAGCGCCTCTCCGGGCTGCTGGAGGACGCCGGTTACGTGAAGGCCGACCAGGACGGCGAGCAGCCCGACCTGGTGGTGTTCAACACCTGCGCCGTGCGCGAGAACGCCGACAACAAGCTGTACGGCAACCTCGGCCGGCTCGCCGCCGACAAGCAGCAGCACAAGGCGATGCAGATCGCCGTCGGCGGCTGCCTGGCGCAGAAGGACCGCGACACCATCGTCAAGAAGGCCCCGTGGGTCGACGTGGTGTTCGGCACCCACAACATCGGGCACCTGCCCGCGCTGCTGGAGCGGGCCCGGATCGAGCAGCAGGCCCAGGTGGAGATCCTGGAGTCGCTGGAGACCTTCCCGTCCACCCTGCCGACCCGGCGCGAGTCGGCGTACGCGGCCTGGGTGGCGATCTCGGTCGGCTGCAACAACACCTGCACCTTCTGCATCGTCCCCGCCCTGCGCGGCAAGGAGGAGGACCGCCGCCCCGGCGACGTGCTCTCCGAGATCGAGGCGCTGGTCGGCGAGGGCGTCATCGAGGTGACCCTGCTGGGCCAGAACGTCAACGCGTACGGCTCCGACCTGGGTGACCGCGAGGCGTTCTCCAAGCTGCTCCGGGCGGCCGGGCAGATCGAGGGCCTGGAGCGGATCCGCTTCACCTCCCCGCACCCGCGCGACTTCACCGACGACGTGATCGCCGCGATGGCCGAGACGCCGAACGTGATGCACCAGCTGCACATGCCGCTGCAGTCCGGCTCGGACACCGTGCTCAAGGCGATGCGCCGCTCGTACCGGCAGGACCGCTTCCTCGGGATCATCCGCAAGGTGCGCGAGGCGATGCCGGACGCGGCGATCTCCACCGACATCATCGTCGGCTTCCCGGGCGAGACCGAGGAGGACTTCGAGCAGACCATGCACGTGGTCCGCGAGGCCCGCTTCACCAACGCCTTCACCTTCCAGTACTCCAAGCGCCCCGGGACCCCGGCGGCCGAGATGGAGGGGCAGATCCCCAAGGCCGTGGTGCAGGAGCGCTACGAGCGGCTGGTCGCCCTCCAGGAGGAGATCTCCTGGGAGGAGAACAAGAAGCAGGTCGGCCGGGTGCTGGAGATCCTGGTCGCCGAGGGCGAGGGCAAGAAGGACGACCGGACCGACCGGCTGTCCGGGCGCGCGCCCGACAACCGCCTGGTGCACTTCACCCGCCCGACCGAGCCGGTCCGCCCGGGTGACGTGGTGACCGTCGAGATCACCTACGCCGCCCCGCACCACCTGCTCGCCGAGGGCCCGACCCTGTCGGTCCGCCGCACCCGCGCGGGCGACGCCTGGGAGAAGCGCCAGGCCGCCCCGGCCGCCAAGCCGGCCGGCGTCCTGCTCGGCCTGCCCAAGATCGGCGCCCCGGCCCCGCTGCCGCTCGCGCCGACGGGCGGCTGCTGCGACGCCTGACCGCTGACGCGCCTTCAGGGCCCCGGGCCGTAGAGTGATCGACATGCTTGTCGCCGCCGCCGTCTGCCCCTGCCCGCCGCTGCTCGTGCCCGAGGTGGCCGCCGGTGCCGCGTCCGAACTCGACGCGCTGCGCGAGACCTGCCTGGAGGCGGTCCGGGAGCTCGGTGACGTCGAGCTGGTCGTGGTGGTCGGGGCCGGGCCGGAGGGCGGGGTCTGGACCGAGGGCGGGATCGGGTCGTTCCACCGTTACGGGGTGCCCCGGGTGGTGCGGCTGCCCGGTGCGGTGGCGGAGGGACCGGAGCTGGCGCCCTCGCTGACCGTCGGGGCCTGGCTGCTGGAGCAGGCCGGGATCACGGTGCCCACGCACGCCTGCGCCGTCCCGGCGGACGCCCCGGTGGAGCGGCTGACCGGCCTCGGCGAGGGCCTGGCCGAACTGGCCGACCGGGTCGGGCTGCTGGTGCTCGGCGGCGGCAGCGCCTGCCGCACCGTCAAGGCCCCCGGCTACCTGGACGAGCGGGCCGAGCCGTACGACGCGCACGCCGCCAAGGCGCTGGCCGAGGCCGACACCGAGGCGCTGCGGGCGCTGGACCCGGTGCTCTCGGCCGAGCTGCAGGCGGACGGCCGGGCGCCCTGGCAGGTCCTCGCGGGAGCTGCGCAGGGCGCCAGGCTGAGCGGGCGGCTCCGGTACGACGAGGCCCCGTACGGGGTCGGGTACTTCGTCGCCTCCTGGAGCTGACGGCCGGTCAGTTCGGGTTCGGGCCGTCGTCCTTGGGCTTGGCGGCGAACTGGTCGACCGCGCCCTTGGCCTTGTTGGTGCCGGTCTCGATCTTGTCGGTGTACTTGTGCTTGGTGGCCTTGTCCGCGGCCGCTCCGGCCTTCTCCACCACCTGGTCGATCTTGTCGCCGTGCTTGCCCGCGAGCTCGCTGGCCTTGCCCTTGAGCTCCTCGGCCTTGCCCTTGAGGTTGTCCATCAGGCCCATGGTCAGTCGCTCTCCTTCGGCGGGCCCCGCCCTCGGCGGGCGGGGCAAATCGGTCATTCCATACTCATACTTCCCCAGAGTGACGGCCGGAGACACGGCGCCACTCCCGATCTTTGCGAGACTTGGCCCGTGAGCAGCTCCTCCTCGACCCCCCAGCCCCGCGTCGTCTCGGTGGTCGGCGCCACCGCCGCCGGCAAGTCCGACCTGGCCGTGTCCATCGCCCGCAGCCTCGGCGGCGAGGTGATCAACACCGACTCGATGCAGCTCTACCGCGGCATGGACATCGGCACCGCCAAGCTCACCGAGGAGGAGCGCGGCGGCATCCCGCACCACCTGCTGGACGTCTGGGACGTCACCGAGACCGCCAGCGTGGCCGAGTACCAGCGCCTGGCCCGGGCCGAGATGGACCGGCTGCTGGCCGAGGGCCGCACCCCGGTGCTGGTCGGCGGCTCCGGCCTGTACGTCCGGGCCGCCATCGACGAGATGGACTTCCCCGGCACCGACCCGGCGGTCCGGGCCCGGCTGGAGGCCGAGCTCGCCGAGGTGGGCCCGTACGCGCTGCACCAGCGGCTGGCCGTGCTCGACCCGGCCGCCGCCGAGGCGGTGCTCACCAGCAACGGCCGGCGGATCGTCCGGGCCCTGGAGGTCATCGAGATCACCGGCCGCCCGTTCACCGCCAGCCTGCCGACCAACACCGCCGTGTACGAGACCGTGCAGATCGGCGTCCAGGTGCCCCGGCCCGAGCTGGACCAGCGGATCGAGCTCCGGGTGGACCGGATGTGGGAGGCCGGGCTGCTGGACGAGGTCCGGGCCCTGGAGGGGCAGGGCCTGCGGGACGGGCTGACCGCCTCCCGGGCGCTCGGCTACCAGCAGGTGCTCGCCTTCTTCGCCGGGGAGTGCACCGAGGCGGAGGCTAAGGCCGAGACCGTGCGGGCCACCCGCCGGTTCGCCCGCCGCCAGGAGTCCTGGTTCCGCCGGGACGACCGGATCCACTGGCTCTCCCGCCCCGCCGGGGCCGACCCGGTGGAGCTGCTGGAACGCTCGCTGGAATTGACCGCCCGTCAGATCTGACCAGGCCGGGGCGGTTTCCGGCCACGCTGCCGGTGCAGCTGCGGGTGCACGACGAACTGAGGGTTACGGGCACATCACGTCCTGGCCACGGATCACCCGGGGGCCGGTGGAACCGGCTGTCGGCCGGATCGGACATGCCATCATCGAGAGCATCCGGAGGCAGGTCGTTCGATCCGCCTCACCAGCAGCGGGCCCGCGGGCCCGTGCCGCACCGTCAGGGGAGGCCGCGTGTCCACGGGTACCGGCCCGGAGACGGAAGAACTGTCGAGCCTGACCGCCGAGCTCGCCCTGCCCGAGCCCACCTCCTACGCGGTGGCGCTCCCCGTGCTCGCCGACCTCGCCGCACCCGGCGTGGTGCACGAGCGGGAGATCCGGCCCCGCAAGCGGCTGCGCTGGTGGCAGACCCTGCCGATCGCGGTCGTCGCCACCTTCGGCTCGATGATGTTCGCCTTCCCGCTGGCCTTCGGCTCCGGGGACCGCGGCGCCGCCATGATCGGGATGCTCGGCATGCTGCTCACCGCCGCCTCGGTGGGCTGGGGCGCGATGGCCGCCCGGATGGCCGGGTACAAGTGGCCCGGCGTGCCGCGCCGGGGGAGCGGGCAGCGGGCCAGCCGGCGCTCCATCCTGATCTACACCCTGATCGCGGTGGTCGCGGTCGGCCTCGCCGTCTGGCGGGTGGTACGGCTCGCCGCCTGAGCCGCGCGGGTCAGTACCATCGGCGCTGTGAGCGCTTCGGTTACCGCATCCAAGACCTTCGGCCTCCCCTTCCTCAAGGGGCACGGCACCCAGAACGACTTCGTGATCATCCCGGACGAGGACGGCAGGCTCGACCTCGGCGCGGACGAGGTCGCCCTGCTCTGCGACCGCCGGGCCGGCGTCGGCGGGGACGGTCTCCTCCGGGTGGTCCGCTCGGCGGCCGACCCGGCGGCGGAGGCCATGGCGGACCGGGCCGAGTGGTTCATGGACTACCGCAACTCCGACGGTTCGATCGCCGAGATGTGCGGCAACGGGGTCCGGGTCTTCGCCCGTTACCTGGTCGAGGCCGGACTGGCCGGAACCGGCTCCTTCGCGGTCGCCACCCGGGCCGGCCTGCGCCAGGTCGTCGTGGCCGATTCCGGCGAGGTCACCGTCGACATGGGCCACGCGGCCCTGCCCGACTCCGGCCCGGTCTCCGTGACCGTCGGGGACCGGAGCTGGCCCGCGCTCAACGTCAACATGGGCAACCCGCACGCCGTCGCCTTCGTCGACGACCTCGCCGACGCCGGCACCCTCTACTCCGCCCCCGGCGTCACCGAGGGCGTCTACCCGGAGGGCGTCAACGTCGAGTTCGTGGTCGAGCGCGGTCCGCGGCACGTCGCCATGCGGGTCCACGAGCGCGGCTCCGGCGAGACCCGCTCCTGCGGCACCGGCGCCTGCGCCGTCGCCGTCGCGGCCGCCCGCCGCCACCACCTCTCCCCGGCCGAGACCGGCGCCCCCGTCACCTACACCGTCGACCTCCCCGGCGGCACCCTCCGCATCACCGAGCACCCCGACTCCCGGATCGAGATGACCGGCCCCGCGGAGATCGTCGCCTCCGGCACCCTGGCCATCTGATCGGGGCGCGGGCACCGTACGTGGTGATGCCGGGGGCGCGGGGAACTGCGCGCGGGGGTACGGCAGCACGTGCAACTGGCTGACGGTGGTTCAGTTGCCGGTGGGCCGCCTTCCGGTTCGCGCAGTTCCCCGCGCCCCCGGCGCAACCACTCGCAAGCGCGAGCCCCCGCTTCCCGTTTGCGAAGCCCGTGAATCCCCCCGTTCGGGTGGTGGTGGTGACGGTACGGGGGCGGGCGGGTGCGGAACGTGCTGTGCTCGGTAGCATGGACCATCGCTGCCGGAGGTGCGGATGACCGTCGATGCCGAGGTGGGGAGGCGCGCGTTGGTGCGCCTCAACCGGGTCGCCCTGGGCAGGGCGGGCCGGGCCGCGTTGCTGGCCACCGACCGGACCCCGCTGCCGGACGCGATCGAGCCGATCGTGCAGGCCCACCGCCGCCATCACCCGGGCGCCGACCTGGCCCTGCTCGGGCGGGCGTACCGCACCGCCGAGGAGAGCCACCGCGGCCAGACCCGCAAGAGCGGCGAGCCGTTCATCACCCACCCGCTGGCCGTCACCATGATCCTGGCCCAACTCGGCGCCGGGACGACCACCTTGGTGGCCTCGATCCTCCACGACACGGTCGAGGACACCGAGGTGACGCTGGATCAGGTCGCCGAGGAGTACGGCCCCGAGGTGGCCTACCTCGTCGACGGCGTCACCAAGTTGGAGAAGGTGGACTTCGGTGCCGCCGCCGAGGCGGAGACCTTCCGGAAGATGCTGGTGGCCACCGGCGACGACGTCCGGGTGATGGTCATCAAGCTGGCCGACCGCCTGCACAACATGCGGACGATCCGTCACATGAAGCCGGCCAGCCGGATCAGGATCGCCAAGGTCACCCGCGACGTGCTGATCCCGCTCGCCGAGCGGCTCGGGATCCAGGTGCTGAAGGCGGAGTTGGAGGACATCGTCTTCGCCACCCTGCACCCGGAGGAGTACGCCCGGACCAGGGCCCTGGTCGCCGCCTACGAGGAGCGGCCGGACGAGCTGCTGCTGCCCTTCGCCGAGGCGCTGACCCGCCAGCTCGCCGAGGCGAAGATCGCCGCCGAGGTGACGGTGCGCCCGCGGCACGCCGTCTCCGTGCACCGGGTGCTGCTGAAGCGGACCGCCGCGGCCGGCCCGGACGGGCTGCCCCAGCAGCTCCAACCCGCGGATTTCGGGCGGCTGTTGGTGGTGGTGGAGGAGAACGCCGACTGCTACGCGGTGCTCGGCGAGCTGCACACCTGCTGGACCCCGCTGCCGGGCGAGTTCAAGGACTTCGTGGCCGCCCCCAAGTTCAACCTCTACCAGTCGCTGCACACCGCGGTCGCCCTGCCCGGCGGCGAGGTGGCCGAGGTGCTGGTCCGCACCCGGCGGATGCACCGGGTGGCCGAGACGGGCGTGGTCGCGCTGGGCGACCCGCACCAGGCGGGGGAGAGCGGGGAGGAGACCGACCCGGGCCGCCCGGGCTGGCTGACCAGGCTGCTGGAGTGGCAGCAGGAGACCCCGGACCCGGACACCTTCTGGTCGGCCCTGACCTCGGACCTCTCGGACGACCGGGAGATCACCGCGGTGACCGAGCAGGGCGAGACGCTGCACCTGCCGGCCGGGGCCACCTGCGTGGACGCCGCGTACCTGCTCGGCGAGGAGACCGGCCACCGCTGCCTGGGGGCCAGGGTGAACGGGCGCCTGGTGGCGCTGCGCACCCCGCTGGCCGACGGCGACGTGGTCGCGGTGCTGACCGAGGAGAGCGGGGAGCCGTCCGGCCCGGCCGCCGAGTGGCTGGAGCACGCCCGTACCCCGGCCGCCCGGCTGGCGATCGAACGCTGGCTGGCCGGCCACCCCGCGACCGCCGAGGCCCCGGCCCCGGAGCCGGTGCAGCCGCCCGCCCCGCCCGCGCCGCCCGTCACCGGCCGGGGCGAGGCGGCGGTGACGGTGCCGGGCCTCCCGGAGGCGCAGGCCCGGCTGGCCCGCTGCTGCACCCCGGTCCCGCCGGACGAGGTGACCGGCTACCCGATCCGGGGCGGCGCCGTGGCCGTGCACCGGACGGGCTGCCCGGCGGCCGAGCAGCTGCGGGCCGAGGGCCGGGTGCCGGTGCGGCCGCGCTGGGTGCCCGGCGTCCGCCCGGCCGAGGGCTTCCGGGCCACCCTGCGGGCCGAGGCGCTGAACCGCCCCCGGCTACTGGCCGACCTGACGGCGGCGATGTCGGCCGAGGGCGTCGGCATCGCCGCCGCCGAGGTGGAGCCCCCGCAGCAGCTGCGGGTCCGGCACACCTACACCGTGGAGCTGCCGGACGCCGCGGTGCTGCCGCTGCTGATGCGGGCGATGCTCCGGGTCTCCGGGGTCTACGACGTCTACCGGGCGGGGGTGGCCCGGCGAAATGAGGGTGACCGGGCGGCGGCGGGCGTGCGACCATCGGAGGGAATTCACGGCCGGTCCGTGGCGTTCACCGGACGAAGTGGTTCCGGTGCCGGTCACGGCCTTGAGGGGTAGCTCGACTCGCCACCTGGTATCGGGGCGACAGACGGGGCAGACTCCTCGTGCGCGGGCCCACACCGGCCCCTCCCGATCTACCTAAGGATGAGATTGACCTCCACGTTCGACAGCCGCAACGAAAACCGTGACTCCGCCCGTCGGATCGCGGACCTCCGGGCGGAAGCCCTGATGGACGAGGACCTCGCGGCGAACGACGAGGCCTTCGACCGGTACGACGGTGAGCAGTACGACCGGAGCGAGCGCGCGGCCCTGCGCCGCGTCACCGGTCTCTCCACCGAACTCCAGGACGTCACCGAGGTCGAGTACCGCCAGCTCCGCCTGGAGCGCGTGGTCCTCGTGGGCGTCTGGACCGACGGCACGGCCGAGGAGGCGGAGAACTCGATGGCCGAGCTCGCCGCCCTCGCCGAGACGGCCGGCTCCGAGGTGCTCGACGGCGTGATCCAGCGCCGCGACAAGCCCGACCCCGCCACCTACATCGGCTCCGGCAAGGCCAAGGAGCTGCGCGACATCGTCGCCTCCAGCGGCGCCGACACCGTGGTCTGCGACGGTGAGCTGACCCCGGGCCAGCTGATCCAGCTGGAGGACGTCGTCAAGGTGAAGGTCGTCGACCGGACGGCCCTGATCCTCGACATCTTCGCCCAGCACGCCAAGAGCCGGGAGGGCAAGGCCCAGGTCTCGCTCGCGCAGATGCAGTACATGCTGCCCCGCCTGCGCGGCTGGGGTCAGTCGCTGTCCCGGCAGATGGGTGGTGGTGGCTCCGGCTCCTCCGGCGGCGGCATGGCCACCCGTGGTCCCGGTGAGACCAAGATCGAGACCGACCGGCGCCGCATCCGCGAGAAGATGGCGAAGCTGCGCCGCGAGATCGCCGACATGAAGAAGGGCCGCGACACCAAGCGCCAGGAGCGCCGTCGCAACCAGATCCCCTCGGTGGCCATCGCCGGCTACACCAACGCCGGCAAGTCCTCCCTGCTCAACCGCCTGACCGGAGCCGGCGTCCTGGTGGAGAACGCGCTGTTCGCCACCCTGGACCCGACCGTCCGCCGGGCCCAGACCCCGAGCGGCCGGATCTACACCCTGGCCGACACGGTCGGTTTCGTCCGCCACCTCCCGCACCACCTGGTCGAGGCCTTCCGCTCGACCATGGAGGAGGTCGCCGAAGCGGACCTGATCCTGCACGTGGTCGACGGCTCGCACCCCGAGCCGGAGACCCAGCTGGCCGCCGTCCGCGAGGTGGTCGTCTCGGTCGACGCGCAGAACGTGCCGGAGATCGTGGTGATCAACAAGGCCGACGCGGCGGATCCGCTGGTGCTCCAGCGGCTGCTCCGGCGCGAGCCGCACGCCATCGTGGTGTCGGCCCGCACCGGGCAGGGCATGGACGAGCTGCTGGAGCTCATCGACCGGGAGCTGCCGCGACCGGCGATCGAGGTCCGGGCGCTGATCCCGTACACCCGTGGCGACCTGGTCTCCCGGGTCCACGCCGAGGGCGAGCCGATCTCCGCCGAGCACACCGCCGACGGCACGCTGCTGCACGCCAAGGTCGCGGCCGAGCTGGCCGCCGAGCTCGAGCGCTACGCGGTGGTCACCAGCTGACGTCCGCGGTGGCGCGCCAGGGGCGCGAGGAACTGCGCGGGGTGGCAAGGCAGCACCTGCAACTGGCTGACGGTGAGTCAGTTGCAGGTGGGCCGCCTCCCGAAGCGCGCAGTTCCTCGCGCCCCTGGCGTGTGGCCACTTACGCCTTGCGCGAGACGTACTCGAGGGCCTGGCGGGCGACCGACTCCAGGTACGGGCCGTTGAGGGCGGTGTGGGCGAGGTTGCCGATCGAGGTGTTGCTGACCAGGGCGGTGCGTCCGTTCGGCATGACGGCGAACCAGCCGCCGCCGCTGGAGCCGGCGGTCATGGTGCAGCCGATGCTGAGCATGGGCGGCCTGGTCGCGTCGAACGAGAGCCGGGCCGGACGGCCGCCGTCGCAGCGGTTCAACTCCCGTCCGTCGTAAGGCTTCGACGAGGGGTAGCCCCAGGCCGAGACGGTGAGCTGCTCGCGCGGGGCGTCGAACCAGACGGGGACGGCGGTGCCGACCGTCTCCTCCAGGGAGCGCCCGTCGCCGTCGGGGTTGTGCACCCGCAGGACGGCGAAGTCGTACTGGTTGGCCGCGTTGCCGCTGTGGCCGCCCTCGGCGATCCACTGCGGGGAGCTGATCACCTGGTCCGCCCACCACTGTCCGAGGGGTGCCACCTCGGCCATGGTGGGCTTCTTCTTGCTGCTCGCGGCGCCCGAACTGTTGTAGGCCGGAACGAAGATGAGGTTCCGGAACCAGCCGCCGCCCGCGCCCTCGTGCACGCAGTGCCCGGCCGTCCAGACCAGGTTGCTCCTCCCCGGCCGGGCCGGGTCGGCGACCACGGTGGCCGAGCACTGGCCGGTGCCGCCGCCGGGCGCGGTGGAGAAGACCTTCCCGGAGGCCGGGTAGCGGGTGTACGGGCGTTCCACCGGGACGGCCTGGACGGCGGACGGTTCCGGGTCGTTCAGGTCCCGGCCGGTCACGTCGCGGTCGGCGGCCGGCGGGGTGACCGGCGGGCCGGGCTGCTGGGGCTCGGCGGTGGTCATCCGCTCGGGCTCCCAGAGGTCGCGGACCACCGGGTTGCGGAAGACGTGCTCGCGGGCCCAGCGGTCCCAGTCCTCGGGTCGCCAGTCCTTCAACTTGGCCCAGCGCTCGGAGAGTTCACCCTGCCACTTGCTGCGTTCGGCGGCCGGCAGCTTCCAGTCGTGCTCCGGCCCCCCGGCCGAGCTGCCGCACCCGGTGAGCAGGGCCGCCCCCACCACTGCGGCCGTCACCGTTCTGCGTATCGAACCCGTTCCCACTGTCCGTCCCCCCGTCGTTCCCCCTGGGTACCACGGGGGGATTCTCCCACCGCCAGGTCACGGGGCGGGGTACGGAGCGGGTTCGGTGCGGCGGCGTGTCGATCCGGAACCGGTCCACTCCAACGGGTGAGTGATCGCTTGAGGTTCACCACAACGAGTGAGCTGATCTTGTGATCACCCGGTAGCGGGCAGTTCGCTGGGCACGTCGGCGCCCTCGGCCCCACGCGCCTCGGCCGTTCCCCCCTCGATGCCGCTTCCGGCGTCGCCCCGAAGCCGTTCTCCCGTACTCCCGGCGCCCGCACCTCCGCTCGCCCCAAGGAGCAGCCTTGAGCACCGTCCTGAGCACTGCCGCCTCCGCCGGAGCCCCGTCCGCCGTCCCGACCGCGCCGGCCGTCCGGACCACCGGGACGGGGCCCGCCCGGGACAGACTGCTCGACGCCGATCCGGCGGTGGCCGCCGAACAGGCCGGTACGGAGAGCCTGTTGCGCTGCTGGGCCCGGGAGACCGGGGCCCGGCCGGGGGCGGACGGGGTGCTCCGGGTGCCGGTGCTGGGCGGGGCGGCGGAGCTGGCCGCGCCGGTCCGGTACTGGTCGCCGGCCGGCTGGCACCGGTTCGGCGAGGTGACCCTGGCCGGGCTGCCGGTGGACGTGGTGACGGTGGCCACCCTGGTGGCCGGGGCCACCGCCGAGCGGCCGGAGGCCGGTCAACTCACCGACCTGGCGGCCCGGGTGGCCGATTCGGTGCTGCGCACCGCCGAGATCCTGGGCCGCCGCCGGGGCGAGGCCGAGAGCGGGGACGGGGCCGAGGACGGCTGGCCGTTCCTGGCGGCCGAGCAGGCGCTGCTGCTCGGGCACCCGCTGCACCCGACCCCGAAGAGCCGCGACGGCCTCGGCCCGGCGCAGAGCGCCGCGTACTCGCCGGAGCTGCGCGGCTCCTTCCGGCTGCACTGGTTCGCGGTCTCCCGGGAGCTGCTGGCCTCCGGTTCGGCGGTCGGCGTCCCGGCCGAGCAGCTCACCGCCCGGCTGCTCGGGGACGGCGTCCGGCTGCCCGAGGGCACCGCCGCGCTGCCCCTGCACCCTTGGCAGGCAGCCGAGTTGACGCTCCGCCCGGAGATCGCCGGGCTGCTCGCGAGCGGCGCGCTGCACGACCTGGGCGAGCAGGGCGAGCCCTGGCACCCGACCTCCTCGGTGCGCACCGTCTGCCGCCCCGGCACCCCGTGGATGCTCAAGCTCTCGCTCGGCCTGCGGATCACCAACTCGCGCCGGGAGAACCTCCGCAAGGAGCTGCTCCGCGGCCTGGAGGTGCACCGCCTGCTGGAGACCGGCCTGGCCGCCGAGTGGCAGGCCGTCCACCCGGGCTTCGACATCGTCCGCGACCCGGCCTGGCTGGGCGTCGACCTGCCGGGCGGCGCCGACCCGAACGGGCTGGACGTGGTGCTCCGTCAGCAGCCGTTCGGGCTGCGGGACCGGGCGCTCTGCGTGGCCGGGCTGGTCGCCGAGCGCCCGTACGGGGAGCGGGTCGGCTCCCGGCTCGGCACGGTGGTGCGCCGCCTGGCCGCGGCCAGCGGGCGCTCGGTGCAGACCGTGGCCACCGAGTGGTTCCTGCGCTACCTGGACGCCGTGGTGCTCCCGGTGCTCTGGCTGGACGGCCGGGGCGGCATCGCCCTGGAGGCGCACCAGCAGAACAGTCTGGTGCTGCTGGACCAGGCCGGCTGGCCGGTCGGCGGCCGCTACCGGGACAACCAGGGCTACTACTTCCGCGAGTCCGCCGCCGCCCGGCTGGAGGCCCGGCTGCCCGGCATCGGCCGGGAGAGCGACACCTTCCTGCCGGACCGGGTGATCGACAAGCACTTCGCCTACTACCTCGGCATCAACCACGTGCTCGGCCTGATCGGCGCCTTCGGCTCCCAGGGCCTGGCCGAGGAGCCGGTGCTGCTGGCGGCGCTGCGCGGCTTCCTGAACGGCCCGCAGGCCACCGCCACCGGCTCCGCACTGCCCGCGCTGCTGCTCGGCGGCGAGCAGCTGCACTGCAAGGCCAACCTGCTCACCCGGCTGAACGGGATGGACGAGCTGGTCGGCCCGGTGGCCACCCAGTCCGTCTACGTGGACATCCCCAACCCGGTGGCGGCCCGGTGAGGACCGCCGCCTTCGGGGCCGCCACCCCGGCCGGGGCGTTCGAGCTGCGCCCGGTGGACCCGGACCGCGACCTGGCGCTGCTGGCCGGCTGGATGAACGATCCGGCGGTCAGCCGCTGGTGGGAGCTGGCCGGCCCGCCGGGGACCACCGCCGCCCACCTCGCCCCGCAGCTGGCCCCCGGCAGCCACAGCACCCCCTACCTGGGGCTGCTGGACGGCACCCCGATGAGCTACTGGGAGGTCTACCGGGCCGAGGCCGACCGGCTGGCCGGGTACTACCCGGCCGAGCCCGGCGACACCGGCCTGCACCTGCTGATCGGCCCGCCGGAGCACCGGGGGAGGGGGCTCGGCGCGGTGCTGCTGACCGCACTGGCCGACGGGCTGCTGGCGGCCCCGGACCGCGTGCGCCTGGTGGCCGAGCCGGACCTCACCAACACCCCCTCGCTGCGCGCCTTCGAGCGGGCCGGCTTCGCCGCGGTGGCCGAGCTGGAGCTGCCCGAGAAGCGCGCCGCCCTGATGCTGCGCCAGTGACCGGCGCCCCCACCACCCCGTACCCGCTCCCGTACCCCGCTCCCATGACCTGCCGAGGCTAGGACGAGATGGACAACCCGCAGCCCGAACCGTACGACCTGCTGGGCGTCGGCATCGGCCCGTTCAACCTCTCGCTGGCCGCGCTGGCCGACCGGGTGGACGGGCTGCGCACGCTGTTCTGCGAGGCCAGGGAGGAGTTCCGCTGGCACCACGGGATGCTGGTGGACGGGGCCCGGATGCAGGTGCCGTTCCTGGCCGACCTGGTCTCGCTGGTGGACCCGACCAACCCCTGGTCCTTCCTCAACTACCTGCGCGAGCAGCAGCGGCTCTTCCCGTTCTACTTCGCCGAGCGCTTCCAGCTGGCCCGCCGCGAGTACGACCACTACTGCCGCTGGGCCGCCGAGCGGCTGCCCAACTGCCGCTTCGGCGCCCCCGTCACCGCCGTGCACTGGGAGCCCGAGGAGGGCCTCTACCGGGTGACAGCCGGCGGCGCCGTCCACCGGGCGGCCAACCTGGTGCTCGGCGTCGGCACCGAGCCGGTGCTCCCCGAGGCCTTCGCCGCGCTCCGCGGCCACCCCCGGGTCTGGCACTCGGACGGGTACCTGACCAACCGTCACCGCCTGGACGGGGCGAAGGACGTCACCGTGGTCGGCTCCGGCCAGTCCGGCGCCGAGGTCTTCCTCGACCTGCTGCGCACCCGGGGCACCGACGGCACCCGGCTGCGCTGGCTCACCCGGACCAGGGCGCTGGCCCCGATGGAGTACTCCAAGCTCGGCCTGGAGCACTTCACCCCCGACTACACCCGGCACTTCCACGCCCTGCCCGGCGAGGTCCGCGACCGGCTGGTGCGCGAGCAGTGGCAGCTGCACAAGGCGGCCAGCGCGGAGACCCTGGCCGAGATCCACGACCTGCTCTACGAACGGACCATCGGCCGCCCGCTGGACGCCGACCCGGTGGAGATCCGGCCCGGCACCGCCGTCACCGAGGCGCTGGCCGGCCCCTGCGGCGGCTTCGAACTGCTCTGCCGCCAGGGCGACTCGGGGGCCGCCCACGTGGTCCGCACCGAGGCCGTGGTGCTGGCCACCGGCTACCGCGCCGTCCGCCCGGCCGCGCTGGACCCGGTGGCCGAGCTGGTCGACTGGGACGAGCAGGGCCGGTTCAAGGTCGACCTGGACCACCGGGTCGCCACCCGGCCCGAGCTGACCGGCGGTCTGTACGTGCAGAACGCGGAGCTGCACACTCACGGGGTCGGCACACCGGACCTCGGGCTCGGCGCCCACCGGGCCGCCGTGATCCTGAACGCCGTCACCGGCCGCACCGTGCACCGGCTGCCCGACCGCACCGCCTGGACCAGCTTCGCCCCGCCCGTCCACACCGCCCGACCCGGCGGTGTGCCCGTCCCCGCGCTCCCACGCCCGCAGGAGGCGAACCGTGCCGCTGTCCCCCACTGAGCTCCACCGACCAGCGCAGCTCACCGCCGCGCTCTGGCAACGGGCCCGCCGGGCGATGCTGGCCAAGATGATCGGTGAGTTCGCCTACGAGGAGCTGTTCGTCCCCGAGCCGGACGGCACCGGCTACCGGCTCGAACTCCCCGGCGCGGTCTACCGGTTCACCGCCCGCCGGGGCGCGTACGGGAGCTGGCAGGTGGACCCGGACTCGGTGGCCTGCGCGGCCGACCCGGCGGGTGACCCGCTCCGGCTGCTCCAGCTGGCCCGCACCACCCTCGGGCTCTCCGGCGACACCGTCGGCCACCTGGTCCGCGAGCTGACCGCCACCCTGATGGCCGACGCCGGGCTGCTGGCCGAGGAGCTGACCGCCGCCGAACTCGCCGACCTGGACCACCCCTCGCTGGAGGGCCGGCAGGGCGGCCACCCCTGGATCGTGCCGAACAAGGGCCGGCTCGGCCTCTCCGCCCGGGACGCGGCCGCCTGGACCCCGGAGGCCCGGCAGCCGCAGCGGCTGCCCTGGCTCGCGGTGCACCGCAGCCTGGCCGAGTACCGGGGCCAAGCGGACCTGTACGAGCAGGAGTTGAGCCCCGAGTTCCGCGAGCTGGCCGGTCCGGACTTCCTGCTGCTGCCGGTCCACCCCTGGCAGTGGGACGAGGTGCTGCTGCCGCTGTTCGCCCCCTGGATCGCCGAGGGCCTGATCGTCCCGCTGCCCAGCGACGGTGACCTGCGGCTGCCCCAGCAGTCCATCCGCAGCTTCTTCAACCTTAGCCACCCCGAGCGCTGCACCGTCAAGCTCCCGCTCTCGGTGCTCAACACCCTGGTCTGGCGCGGCCTGCCGACCGAACGCACCCTGGCCGCCCCCGCCGTCACCTCCTGGATCCACGGCCTGCGGGACGGCGACCCGTTCCTGCGCGACGAGTGCCGGGTGATCCTGCTCGGCGAGATCGCCTCCGTCACGGTGGACCACCCGCTCTACCGGGACCTGCCGGAAGTGCCGTACCAGTACAAGGAGTTGCTCGGCGCGATCTGGCGCGAGCCGCTCGGCCGGTACCTGGCCCCGCACGAGCGGGCCCGCACCCTGGCCTCGCTGCTCCAGACCGGCTCGGACGGCCGCGCCCTGGCGGCCGAGCTGGTCGGCCGCTCCGGGCTGCCCGCCAGGGACTGGCTGCGCCGGCTGTTCGCCGTGATGATGCCGCCGCTGCTGCACTTCCTCTACCGGTACGGCACCGTCTTCTCCCCGCACGGCGAGAACGCCATCATCGTCTTCGACCAGCACGACGCCCCGGCCCGCCTCGCGGTCAAGGACTTCGTCGACGACGTCAACATCAGCGACCAGCCGCTGCCCGAGCTGGACGGCCTGCCGGAGGAGGTCGGCGGGGTGCTGCTGCGCGAACCCCCGGCCTTCCTCTGCCAGTTCCTGCACTCCGGCCTGTTCATCGGCGTCTTCCGCTATCTGGCCCCGCTGTTCGAGCGTCAGCTGGGCGTCCCGGAGAACGAGTTCTGGGAGCTGCTGCGCGAGCGGATCACCGCCTACCAGCGGCGCTTCCCCGAACTCGGCGAGCGCTTCCGGCTCTTCGACCTCTTCACCCCGAGGATCGACCGGCTCTGCCTGAACCGGAACCGGCTGCTGCTGGACGGCTACCGGGACCGGCCGGAGCGCCCGCACGCCGCCGTGCACGGCCAGGTGGCCAACCCGCTGCACCTCGGCGGGACGGTCCCGGCCCCGGCCCGGCAGGACCGGATTGTCACTCCCACGCCGTAGGCTGGGCGGGCCATGACGAACGACTCCGCACCCCAGGCCCTGCCCGGCACCGCCGAGGCCCCGGCGCCCGTCACCCGCGCCGCGCTCCCGGAGCTGCTGCACACCGCCGTCCAGGCCGTCGGGGGTGTCGAGCGCCCGGGTCAGGTCGCGATGGCCTCCGCCGTCGCCGACGCGGTGGGCAGCGGCGAGCACCTCCTGGTGCAGGCCGGCACCGGCACCGGAAAGTCCCTCGCCTACCTTGTCCCCGCGCTCGCGCACGGGGACAAGGTGGTGGTGGCCACCGCCACCCTGGCCCTCCAACGCCAGCTGGTGGAGCGGGACTTGCCGCGCACGGTGGAGGCGCTGCACCCGGTGCTGCGCCGCCGCCCGGAGTTCGCCATGCTCAAGGGGCGGTCCAACTACGTCTGCCTGCACCGCGTCCACGAGGGCACCCCGAGCGACGAGGGCGAGGGCCTCTTCGACCCGGTCGAGGCCCTCGGCGGCCCCACCGGCAAGCTCGGCCAGGACGTCCTGCGGCTGCGCGAGTGGGCCGAGGAGACCGAGACGGGGGACCGCGACGACATGTCGCCCGGCGTCTCCGACAAGGCCTGGGCCCAGCTGTCGGTGACGTCCAAGGAGTGCCTGGGCGCCACCAAGTGCGCCTACGGCCAGGAGTGCTTCGCCGAGCAGGCCCGCGAGCGCGCCAAGCTGGCCGACGTGGTGGTGACCAACCACGCGATGCTCGCCATCGACGCCATCGAGGGCGCCCCCGTCCTCCCCGAGCACGGCCTGCTGATCGTCGACGAGGCCCACGAGCTGGTGAACCGGGTGACCGGCGCCGCCACCGGCGAGCTCACCGTCGGCGCCGTCAACCGGGCCGTCAAGCGCGCCGCCAGGCTGGCCAACGAGAAGGCCGTGGACGCCCTCCAGGCCGCCGCCGAGAACTACCACGGCCTGATGGAGACCGCCCAGCCCGGCCGGGTCGAGGGCGAGCTCCCCGAGTACCTCGGCTACGCCGTCACCGCCATCCGGGACGCCGCCCGCCAGGTGATCACCTCGCTCGGCGAGACCAGGGACAAGGCCCTGACGGACGAGGACGCCGTCCGCAAGCAGGCGATGGCCTCGGCGGAGAACCTGCACGAGACCGCCGGCCGGCTGTTGGAGGGCTCCGAGTACGACGTCATCTGGATCGAGCGCACCGACCGCTTCGGCCCCGGTACCGCCTCCCTGCGGGTCGCCCCGCTGAGCGTCTCCGGCCTGCTGCGGGAGAGCCTCTACAAGGAGCGCTCGGTCGTCCTCACCTCCGCCACCCTCAAGCTCGGCGGCGACTTCGGCGGCGTGGCCGCCTCGGTGGGCCTCCCGGCGGAGGGCCGGCTGCCGGACGTGCGCACGGCGGACGAGCCGGAGCTGGTCCAGGACGAGACCACCCCGCCGTACTGGCGCGGCCTGGACGTCGGCTCCCCGTTCAGCTACCCCAAGCAGGGCATCCTCTACGTCGCCCGCCACCTGCCCGAGCCCGGGCGGGACCTCGAACGGCCGCAGATGCTCGACGAGTTGGCGGAACTGATCGACGCGGCGGGCGGGCGCACGCTGGGCCTGTTCTCGTCGATGCGGGGCGCCAAGGCGGCGGCGGAGGCGCTCCGGGAGCGGCTCGACCACCGGATCCTGCTCCAGGGCGAGGACACCCTCGGCGAGCTGATCCGGGAGTTCGCCTCGGACTCCTCGACCTGCCTGTTCGGGACCTTGTCGCTGTGGCAGGGCGTCGACGTGCCGGGCTCCGCCTGCCAGCTGGTGGTGATGGACCGCATCCCGTTCCCCCGGCCGGACGACCCGCTGATGAGCGCCCGCCAGAAGGACGTGGAGGCGCGAGGCGGGAACGGCTTCATGGCGGTGGCCGCCACCCACGCGGCGCTGCTGATGGCCCAGGGCGCCGGCCGGCTGGTCCGCGCGGCGGACGACCGCGGCGTGGTGGCGGTGCTCGACCCGCGGGTGGCGACCAAGCGGTACGGCGGCTTCTTCAAGTCCTCCATGCCCGACTTCTGGTACACCGACGACCGCAACCAGGTCCGCCGCTCCCTCGCCGCCATCGACGCCTCGGCCCCGCCGGTCAAGCCGGTCACCAAGCGCAAGAGCTGACCCGCGACGCCCGGAGGGCAGCACGCCAGGGGCACGAGGACGTACGTGGTGACACCAGGGGCGCGAGGAACTGCGCGAGGCGGAAGGCGGCTCACCTGCAACCGACTCACCGTCAGCCGGTTGCAGGTGCTGCCTTTCCACCGCGCGCAGTTCCCCGCGCCCCTGGTGCAACCACGTACGTTCCTCGCGCCCGTGGGTGGCGCGCCGCGTGCCTCAGAGGCGGCGGAGGACCGCGACGACCTTGCCGAGGATGGTGGCGTTGTCGCCCGGGATGGGCTCGTAGGCCGGGTTGTGCGGCATCAGCCAGATCTTGCCGTCCTCGCGCTTGAGGCGCTTCACGGTGGCCTCCCCGTCGATCATCGCCGCGACGATGTCCCCGTTCTCGGCGACCGGCTGGCGGCGGACGGTGACCCAGTCGCCGTCGCAGATGGCGGCCTCGATCATCGAGTCGCCCCGCACGGTGAGCGCGAACAGCTCGCCCTCGCCGACCAGCTGGCGGGGCAGCGGGAAGACGTCCTCGACCGTCTGCTCGGCCAGGATCGGGCCGCCGGCGGCGATCCGGCCGACCAGCGGGACGTAGGAGGTGGAGGGCCGGCCCGCCGCCTCGGCGGTGTTCGGCCGGGCGACCTCGACGCCGCGGACCTCGTAGGCGCGGGGGCGGTGCGGGTCGCGCCGCAGGAAGCCCTTGCGCTCCAGGGCCATCAGCTGGTGGGCCACGGAGGAGGTGGAGGAGAGCCCCACGGCCTGGCCGATCTCCCGCATGGACGGCGGGTAGCCGCGCCGCTGGACCGAGTCCCGGATGACCTCGATGACCCGCCGCTGGCGCTCCGTCAGACCGGCCTCGTCGGTGCGGATGCCCGGCGGGCGGCCCGGCATGGCGCGGGTCGGGGCGGGCTGGCCGAGGACGTCGTCCTGGGCGGCGGAGTGCTCGATCGGCTGGCTCCGGCTCATGGTGTGGTCCACGCTCTCCTGGTCGGCGGTGCGCGCGGAACGCTCCTGCACCGGGATGGAGGTCTTGGCTTCGAGAGTGTTCACGGCGGGTTCCTTCCGACTGCTGGCCCTCTTTCCCAGCTCAACAGGGGCACCGATCGAAAGGTTGCGCCAAACACACGTTCGAGTGAATTTATTCGAGTCGGGCTGACTCGATCAAGGCCTTGGGTGTACATCGCTTAAGTGTTCGACTGGATAAGTCTAGGACACGGCGGCGCGTCGGGATGCGACCACAACATCTAGGGCATAGGTTCTCGGTCGAGCCCACCCCTTGTGGTCGGTGTAGGCTGGTCCGAGTCCGCTGTCGCCGTCGAGGGAGTTCCCGATGCACTGCCCCTTCTGTCGGCATCCGGACAGCCGGGTCGTGGACAGCAGAGCCAGTGACGACGGGAGTTCCATCCGCCGTCGCCGCCAGTGTCCCGACTGCGGCCGCCGTTTCACCACCGTGGAGACCGCCACGCTGATGGTGGTCAAGCGCAGCGGGGTGACCGAGCCGTTCTCCCGGTCGAAGGTGATCACCGGAGTCCGCAAGGCCTGTCAGGGCCGTCCGGTCACGGAGGACGCGCTGGCCCAGCTCGGGCAGCGGGTCGAGGAGTGCGTCCGGGCATCCGGCAGCGCGGAACTCTCGACCCACGACGTGGGGCTTGCCATACTCGGCCCACTCAAGGAACTCGACCTGGTCGCTTACCTGCGCTTCGCGTCGGTGTACCGGGCCTTCAACGATCTCGAAGACTTCGAGGCCGCCATCGCGGAGCTCCGCGCCGGGCAGCCTCTCCCCGCGGAGGACGACATCGCCGTCCTCTCCGCCACGCCCTGACCTACTGACCCAACCAGTCGGCCCGGGTGTCAGGCGTGCCCGAAAACGGTGCGCTGAACACTGCCGTCCACCCCCAGACCCATCTGATAATGGGACATTGGGGGATTTGCCCTAGAGGAGAAGCGAGAAGTGACCGACACCACGAGCGGGGCCGCACGCGGGTCGAAGGCTGCCAAGGGGGCCGGCAAGGCTCCCAAGGGCGGTCTGCGGATCGAGCGCATCTACACCACTCCGGGCGTGCACCCCTACGACCAGGTCACCTGGGAGCGCCGCGACGTCGTCATGACCAACTGGCGTGACGGGTCGGTCAACTTCGAGCAGCGCGGCGTCGAGTTCCCCGACTTCTGGTCGGTGAACGCGGTCAACATCGTGACCTCGAAGTACTTCCGCGGTGCGGTCGGCAGCCCGCAGCGCGAGTGGAGCCTCAAGCAGATCATCGACCGCGTGGTCCTCACCTACCGCGCGGCCGGCGAGAAGAACGGCTACTTCGCCTCCTCCGAGGACGCCGAGGTCTTCGAGCACGAGCTCACCCACGCCCTGCTCCACCAGGTCTTCAGCTTCAACTCGCCGGTCTGGTTCAACGTCGGCACCAAGCAGCCCCAGCAGGTCTCCGCCTGCTTCATCCTGGCCGTCGACGACTCCATGGAGTCGATCCTCGACTGGTACAAGGAAGAGGGCATGATCTTCAAGGGCGGCTCCGGCGCCGGCCTGAACCTCTCCCGCATCCGCTCCTCCAAGGAACTGCTCTCCTCCGGCGGCAACGCCTCCGGCCCGGTCTCCTTCATGCGCGGCGCCGACGCCTCCGCCGGCACCATCAAGTCCGGCGGCGCCACCCGCCGCGCGGCCAAGATGGTCGTCCTGGACGTGGACCACCCGGACGTCGAGGCCTTCATCGACACCAAGGTGAAGGAGGAGGAGAAGATCCGCGCGCTGCGCGACGCGGGCTTCGACATGGACCTGGGCGGCGACGACATCACGTCCGTCCAGTACCAGAACGCCAACAACTCGGTCCGGGTCTCCGACGAGTTCATGACCGCGGTCGAGAACGGCACCGAGTTCGGCCTGCGGGCCCGGATGACCGGTGAGGTCATCGAGACCGTCGACGCCAAGAAGCTCTTCCGCAAGATGGCCGAGGCCGCCTGGGCCTGCGCCGACCCGGGCATCCAGTACGACTCCACGATCAACCACTGGCACACCTGCCCGGAGTCCGGCCGGATCAACGCGTCCAACCCCTGCTCCGAGTACATGCACCTGGACAACTCCAGCTGCAACCTCGCCTCGCTCAACCTGATGAAGTTCCTCCGCGACGACGACTCCTTCGACGCCGAGCGCTTCGCCAAGGTCGTCGAGCTGGTCATCACCGCGATGGACATCTCCATCTGCTTCGCCGACTTCCCGACCGAGAAGATCGGTGAAACCACCCGCGCCTACCGGCAGTTGGGCATCGGCTACGCCAACCTCGGCGCCCTGCTGATGGCCACCGGCCACGCCTACGACTCCGAGGGCGGCCGCGCCCTGGCCGGCTCCATCACCTCGCTGATGACCGGCACCGCCTACCGCCGCGGCGCCGAACTGGCCGGCGTGGTCGGCCCGTACGACGGCTACGCCCGCAACGCGGCCCCGCACCAGCGGGTCATGCAGCAGCACGCCGACGCCAACGCCGCCGCGCGCTCCTACGACGACCTGGACGCCCCGGTCTGGGCCGCGGCCACCGAGACCTGGGGCGACGTGCTCCGGCTCGGCGCGCAGAACGGTTTCCGCAACGCGCAGGCCTCGGTGCTGGCCCCGACCGGCACCATCGGCCTGATGATGGACTGCGACACCACCGGCGTGGAGCCGGACCTGGCGCTGGTGAAGTTCAAGAAGCTGGTCGGCGGCGGCTCGATGCAGATCGTGAACAACACCGTGCCGCGCGCCCTCAAGCGCCTCGGCTACCAGCAGGAGCAGATCGAGGCGGTCGTCGCCCACATCGCCGAGCACGGCAACGTGGTGGACGCCCCCGGCCTCAAGCCGGCCGACTACGAGGTCTTCGACTGCGCGATGGGCGAGCGGGTCATCTCCGCGATGGGCCACGTGCGGATGATGGCGGCGATCCAGCCGTGGATCTCCGGCGCGATCTCCAAGACCGTCAACATGCCCGAGGTCGCCACCGTCGAGGAGATCGAGGAGATCTACTTCGAGGCGTGGAAGCTCGGCGTCAAGGCGCTCGCCATCTACCGCGACAACTGCAAGGTCGGCCAGCCGCTCTCGGCCAAGAAGAAGGACGCGCCGGCCGTGGAGGCGCCCGCCGCCGCGGCCGCCCCGGCCCCGGTGGTCGAGTACCGCCCGGTCCGCAAGCGCCTCCCGAAGGGCCGTCCCGGCATCACCACCTCCTTCACGGTGGGCGGCGCCGAGGGCTACATGACCGCCAACTCCTACCCGGACGACGGTCTGGGCGAGGTCTTCCTGAAGATGTCCAAGCAGGGCTCGACCCTCGCGGGCATGATGGACGCCTTCTCGATCGCGGTGTCGGTCGGCATGCAGTACGGCGTCCCGCTGGAGACCTACGTCGCGAAGTTCACCAACATGCGCTTCGAGCCGGCCGGTCTGACCGACGACCCGGACGTGCGGATGGCGCAGTCGATCGTCGACTACATCTTCCGCCGCCTGGCGCTGGACTTCCTGCCCTTCGAGACCCGCTCCGCGCTGGGCATCCACTCCGTCGAGGAGCGCACCCGGCACCTGGAGACCGGCTCCTACGAGCCGATCGACTCGGAGGACGTGGACGTCGAGGGCCTGGCCCAGTCCGCCCCGGTCACGGTCACCCCGGTCCCGGCGGCCAAGTCGGCCCCGGCCGTGCCGGCCGCTCCGGCCCCGAAGCAGGCGCACAACTCCACCGAGCTGATGGAGATCCAGCTGGGCCTCAACGCCGACGCCCCGCTCTGCTTCTCCTGCGGCACCAAGATGCGCCGCGCCGGCAGCTGCTACCTCTGCGAGGGCTGCGGCTCCACCAGCGGCTGCAGCTGATCCGCCGATCCCGCTGACGGGCCCCGACCACCTGGTGGTCGGGGCCCGTCCCCGTTCGACGGAGGGCGCTGGACAGGGCCGGTGGGCGGCGCGGAGAATCCCTGACATGGCGTCGATCGAGCTCCGCACCGCGTTGGTACGGCCGTCCGAGGTGGAACGGGACCGTGCGCTGGACGTGCTGCGCGAGGGGGTCGGGTCCGGGAGGCTCTCGCACGACACCTTCGTCCGGCGGATGGAGCTGGTGCTCTCCGCCCGGACCAGGGCCGAACTCGCCGACGTGGTGGACGACTTGGAGGGCCACGATCCGCTCTCCCGGTTCCTGCTGCGCACCGTGGCGCGGGCCTCGGCCCTGCGGGTCGGGCTGCGGCGGAGCTGGCGGGCCGAGGAGCTGCCGGGTCTGGGGCTGCCCGGGCCCGGGGTGACGGTGCTGCGGATCGGCCGGATCCCCGGCTCCGGCCTGCGGCTCGGCGACGCCACCGTCTCCCGGCACCACGCCGAGCTCCGGCTGGAGGGGCTGGAGTGGGTGCTGCACGACCTCGGCTCCAGCAACGGCACCTTCGTGAACGAGCGCCGGGTGGCCGGTGCGGTGGTGGTCCGGGCCGGGGACCGGGTCCGGTTCGGTCGGCTGGCCTTCCGGCTCACCGCGGTCTGACGGCCGGCCCGTGGACGGTCCGCCCGTGGACGGTCCGGCATTACCTCGGACGTAATCGACCCGCGTCGGCCCGGGCGGCAGAGTTGGTGTCAGCCGCCCGGGGGTCTCCCGGGAGGGGCTCCAAGGAGATCGTGTCCCGAGAGGGTGGGTTCGGCATGGCTGTGAACTCGGTTGCCGGTGTGGTCCGTTCGGTCGGTGCTCCGCAGCGTTGGCTGCGGCAGGTGCTGGGGCTGGACGCGGTGGTGACGGGTGGGAACGGGCTGGCGTACGTGGCGTTCGCCGGTCCGTTGGGGGAGTTGCTGGGGGTCTCGGAGGGGGTGCTCCGGGAGATCGGGGTGTTCCTGGTCGGGTACGCGGCGCTGGTCGCGGTGCTGGCGGGGCAGCGGCGGCCCGCGCCGCTGGGGGTGAAGGCGGTGATCGACGCGAACCTGGTCTGGCCGGTGCTGAGTGTGGTGGCGATGGAGCTGTGGCTGGAGCCGACCACCGCCGGGATGGTGTGGATCCCGGTGCAGGCGGCCACGGTGGCGGGCTTCGCGGTGCTGCAGTGGAGGGCGCTGCGGGCTACCTCGGCATGAGGGAGTGCAGGTAGGTGGCGGTCTCCGGGTCGGCCGGGAGGAAGGTCTCCATGGCCAGTTCGGAGACCGTCACGTCGGTGGGGGTGTTGAAGGTGGCGATGGTGGAGAGGAAGGACAGCACCTGCCCGCCGTGCTCGATCCGCAGCGGCAGGGCGAACGGGAAGACCTCGTGGGCGTCCTGGGGCTCGTCCGCGGTGTCGGGCAGCGGGTAGGCGCGGACCTCCTCGAAGAGGGCGCGCACCGTCTCGGAGCGGACCAGGGCGATCTGACGCTCCATCTGTTCCAGCAGGTGGGCGCGCCACTGGCGCAGGTTGCGGATCTTCGGTGCGATGCCGCGCGGGTGCAGGGTGAGCCGCATGGCGTTCATCGGCTGGGTGAGCAGCTCCGGGTCGATCCCGTCGAGCAGCAGCCCGATGCCCCGGTTGGCGGCCAGCACCCGGTAGCCGCCGTCCACGATCAGTGCGGGGTAGGGCTCGTGGGCGGCGAGCAGGCGCTCCATGCCCTCGCGGAGGGCGTCCAGTGCGGGGTCGTCCAAGGGGGTCTCCGCGTAGTGCGGGGCGTAACCGGCGGCCAGCAGCAGGGAGTTGCGTTCCCGGACCGGGACGTCGAGGTGCTCGGAGAGGCGCAGCAGCAGGTCCTGGCCGGGGCGGGAGCGGCCGGTCTCGATGAAGCTGATGTGCCGGGCGGAGGAGTCGGCGGCGAGGGCGAGCTGGAGCTGGCTCATGCCGCGCCGTTCGCGCCAGCCGCGGAGCAGGGCCCCCGCCCCGGTGGCCGCTGCGGTGCCCGTTCCGGTGTCGGTGGTCGCGGTACCAGTCATACCGGGCAACCTACCCGATGAACTCCCTGATCAGCCGGGCCGTCTCGGCAGGGCGCTCCAGGTGGAGCAGGTGGCCGGCCCCGACGTCGGCGGTGTGCGGGAGGGTGGCCAGTTCGCGGTCGATCCCGGCGACCAGGGCGGTGGTCAACTCGGCCTGCCGGGGCGGCAGATGGCCGACGGTAGGCGGGACGGCGCCCCGGACGAAGAGGGCGGGGCAGGTCAGTGCACGGGCCTCGGCGAACATGTCCCAGCCGTCCAACGGGGCCATCAGGGACGGGAGTTCGGCGGGGGTGGGGCGGGCGGTGCCGTCGTCGGCGCGGGCCCGCAGGGCGGTGGCCACCTCGGCCCCGGGGTCGGTGCCGAGCTGGGCGGCGCGGGCCCGGGCGCGGGAGGCGCAGGTCTCGGCGGTGAGGGGCTCGGCGGGGTGGGAGGCGAAGAGGGCGAGCTGTTCGGCCCGGCGCTCGGTCACCTCGGTGGCGCTCAGGCCCGGGTAGAGGGACGGCACGCCGGGGCCGAAGCCGTCCAGGTCGACCAGGCCCCGGACGGCGCCGGGGCGGGTGGCCGCGTAGCGGACGGCGAGCATGCCGCCGAGGGAGTGGCCGACCAGCCAGGGGGTGCGCAGGCCGAGGGCGGCGATCACGGCGTCCAGGTCGGCGAGCAGGGCGGGCCAGCCGTAGTCGCCGTCGCCCTCGGAGCGGCCGTGGCCGCGCAGGTCGAGGGCGGTCAGGCGCAGGCCGGGGAGGTGGGGGCGCAGGGGTTCCCAGTCGAGGGCGGTGCGGGTGGCGCCGTGCAGGAGCAGGACGTCGGGGCCCGGGCCGCCGTGGTCGAGGACGGCGAGGCGGCCGGCGGGGCCGTCGAGGTGGAGTTCGGTGGTGCGGAGGGTGGTGGGCAAAGGCGTCCTCTCGTTAAAGCGACTGGAGTCGCGTTAATCTGAGCGTGCCAGCCCGGCCGGAGTCTGGCAAGCCTTAATGCGACTGGAGTCGACTTTGTCCGAGGAGCCCCAGGTGAAGCCCGTCGAGAAGCGCCCGGGCGGCCGGAGCGCCCGTGTCCTGGCCGACGTGGTCGCGGCCACCCTGGCCGAGGTGACCGAGAAGCCGTACGACGAGCTGACGGCCGAGGCGGTCGCCGCCCGCGCGGGCGTGCACAAGGCCACCCTCTACCGCCGCTGGGGCGGGGTGGACGGGTTGATCGCCCAGGCGCTGGAGAGTTCCGCCGGGCAGGAGTGGCCCGTCCCCGACACCGGCGCGGTGGGGCGTGACCTGCGCCTGCTGGCGGGCGAGGTCCACCGGGTGTTCGCCGATCCGGAGGCCGGGGCCACGCCCAGGGCGCTGATCGCCGCCGCGCTCCGCTCCGAGCGGGGTGCCGCCGCGCTGCACGCGTTCTTCGCCGCCCGCCACCGCCAGGCCGCCGTGCTGGTCTCGCGGGCCGTGGTCCGGGGTGAACTGCCGGACGGCACCGACCCGGTGGCGCTGGTCCGGGCGGCCACCGCGCCGCTCTACCACTGCCTCTTCCTGACCGGCGAGCCGCTGGACGGGCGGGATGCCGACCGGGCGGCCGAGGCGGCGCTGGTGGCCGGCCGGGCCGGGGCCTTTGTCAACCAGGGTTGACAGATGCCGAGCCGTCAACCAAAGTTGACAGCATGAGCGACACCAAGCAGCTCGCGGCAGCCGCGAGCAGTCGTGACCCGGCGGTCGGCCTGCGCGCGGTGCGGGCCCTGCGGGACCTGGCGGACCGGCTGGAGGACCTCCAGGTCGGGAACGCGCGGAGCCAGGGCTGGTCCTGGCAGGAGATCGCGGTCTGCCTCGGCGTCAGCCGGCAGGCCGTCCACAAGAAGCACGCCAAGCGGGACGGAGGCTGAGGGATGTTCGAGCGGTTCACGGTGACGGCCCGTCAGGTGGTGGTGCGGGCCCGGGCCGAGGCGGAGGAGCTGGGCCACGCGTACACCGGCACCGAGCACCTGCTGCTCGGGGTGCTGGCCGACCCGTCCGACCCGGCGGCGGCCCTGCTGGCGGAGAAGGGGCTGGACTACGCCGCCGCCCGGGCGGCGGTGGTCCGGCTGGTCGGCGGCCCGGACGGTGACGCCGAGGCACTGGCCTCGATCGGGGTGGACCTGGATGCCGTCCGGGCCGCGGTGGAGGCCGAGTTCGGCGCGGGGGCGCTCGACGGCGGCCAGGCGGAGCCCAGGCGGCGCGGCTGGCTGCGGAGCGCGGTCACCGACCGCAGTCCGTTCACCCCGCGCGCCAAGAAGGTGCTGGAGCTCTCGCTCCGGGAGGCGCTGCGGCTGAAGGACCGGGAGATCGCGGTGCGCCACCTGCTGCTCGGCCTGCTCCGCGAGGGCGGCGGCCTCGGGGTCCGGGTGATCGCCGACCGGGGGATCGACCTCGCCCTGCTGCGCCAGGAGTTGGAGGCCCGTACGGCTTGATTTCACGGGCCGTTCGGACACCGCCCGTCGAAGGTGACGGACGGTGTCCGAAAGCCGGACGCTGCGTCAGATGCCGTCTTGAGTACAAGTGGTGAATGGATATGATCTGCTGACCGCGTGTACTGATCAACCGCCCGGAGAGTGACGGGTGCGGTGCGCTGGTCGACCGCCCAGCAGCAGCCGTCCGCCCCCGAGGATCAGACTGATGAGAGCTCAGCCCCGCCGCGCCACCGGCGGTAGCAGCAGCACGGCCCGGTGGGCCGCGGTCGGCCTGCTGGTCGGTGCCGCCGCAGGTGCCACCGCGATCGCCGCCACCCCGTCCGGCCACCGCGCCGCCGTGGTCGCCGCGGTGGCCGGGGCCCTGCTGCTCTGGCTCGTCCTGCTCGCGCTGACCTGCCGTCAGCTCGACCGCCGGCAGCGCGCCGAGGCCGATCTGGACGCCACCCGGTACGAGCTCACCGAGGTGACCGGCCGGGCCGCCGCCCTGCACGCCGAGCTCGGCGCCACCCACACGGCGGCCGCCCAGCTGCGCGCCGCGCTGGCCGCCGCCCAGGCCGAGGCCGACGCGCTCCGCGGCGACCTGCACGCCGCCAACGAGGCGCTGCACGAGAGCCGGGCCGAGGCCCACGAACTGCACGGCCTGGCCCGGATGGCGCACGAGGAGCGCACCGCGCTCGACCGGCTGACCGGCGAGGTGCTGCCCGAGGTGCTCCGCCGGCTGCGCTCCGGCAGCTCGGTGGAGACGGTGCTGGCCGGCCAGGCCGGGATCCCGCACGCCCAGCTGCTGCGCACCGTGGCCACCGAGGTCGGCCGGGGCGAGCGGCAGCGGGCCGCCGCGCTCGCGGTCTGCGCGACCGCCGCCGGACGGGTCCAGGCGCTGGCCACCAGCATGCACGCGGAGCTGCGCGAGATGCAGCACCGGCACGGCGAGGACGTGCTCGGCGACCTGCTGACGCTCGACCACTCCACCGCCCAGGCGGGGAGGATGGCCGACTCGATCGCGGTGCTCACCGGCGCCCGCACCGGCCGCCGCTGGACCAGGCCGATCGGCGTGGAGTCGATCCTGCGCGGTGCGCTCGGCCGGATCGGCGGCTACCGCCGGGTCCGGCTGCACTCGGCCAGCACGGCGGCGGTGGCCGGCTTCGCGGCCGAGGGCGTGATGCACGCGCTGGCCGAGATCCTGGACAACGCGGCCAACTTCTCCGCCCCGCCCGCCGAGGTCCACGTCTACGTGGAGGAGGTGCACTCCGGCCTGGTGATCACCGTCGAGGACGGTGGCCTCGGCCTCGGCGAGAGCTGGCTGCGCCGGGCCGAACAGGCCGTCTCCGCCGAGCCGTTGGACCTCGCCTCGCTCTCCTCCGGCACCCGGCTGGGCCTGGCCGTGGTCGGCGTGCTGGCCCGCAAACACGGGCTGCAGGTCTCCTTCCGGCCGTCCGCCCGGGGCGGCACCGGTGTGGTGGTGCTGATCCCCGAGCAGCTGATCACCCACCCGGCGCCCGAGCGGCCCGAGCCGTCCGTCCGGGCCGCCGCCGAGCCCGCCCCCGTGCACGAGCGTCCGGCCGCCCAGCCGGTGGTCACCGCGACCACCGAGCACGGACTGCCGCAGCGCCGCCGGGGCCAGACCCTGAGCGCGGCCCAGGCCGCGCCCGCCCCCGCCGCGCCCGCGCCCGCCGCCGGGCCCACCCCCGTACCCGCGCCGCGCGCCGACGCGGCGGTGGCGGCCTCCCGGTTCGGCGCCTTCCGCCGCGCCCTGCAGGCCGCCGACGGGCCGGCCCCCGCGCCCGCCGAAGCGCCGACCCCCGCCGAAGCGCCGGCCCCCGCCCCCGTCGGCGGGCCCGCCGCCGCGCCCCCGCCCGCCCCCCCCCCCGCGCCCCCCGCCCCCCCCCCCGGGGCGCCCCGGGCCGCCCCCCCAGCGCGCCCCC
>NZ_JBITBY010000022.1:0-5520 GCF_044452665.1 Kitasatospora sp. NPDC051853
GCTTCGCGCGGGCGGGACCCGCTCCGCGTGTCCTGGCCCGGCCTTCGGCCGGTCCGGTCCGGCGCTTCGCTGCCGGACTTGGGGCCGCTCCGCTTCGCTCCACGGCCCCGGGTGGCTGACGCTCGTTCGCATGGCTGAGCTGGGTTGATGGCTGATCTTACGACGGGCTGACTGGGGGCGGGGGTGGCCGGCGGGGGCACGTGCGGGTCGGCTTCACTCCCGCCAGATTGGTCTAGACCGTGGTCCAGGCCACGGAACCACCCTCACGGGGTGCTCGGGTGCGCTACCTTGGTCTGGTGTCGCCATGCATGATGTATCAACTCAGGTCGTCAGGAGATCCTGCCGGATGGGCCCTCCAGGTCCCGCTCCGAGGGACGGTTTTCGGCGATTCGGAATCCGGCTGCCATTCGGGTTTGAGGCGAATGGGATTTGCCGGTCTGAGACTCTCGTCTTTTCGGCTGGTGAATGTATCAGGATCGCGGCGTGAGGCAATCCCGCGCGGTGCGGTGTGCGGGTTCGGAATTCGGGTGAGGGGAGAGGGTCCGTGGGTGCTGTGAAGCTGGGTCTGCTGGCGGTGGAGGCCTCGAAGGGGGTGGTGCTGCGGGGGCACCAGGAGGAGGCGGTGGCGGCCATCGTGCGGGGCCTGACGCTGCGGCCGGGGCAGGTGGCTCCGAACGGTCTGCGGGTGACGGTGCAGATGGCCACCGGCACCGGGAAGAGCTACGTGGGCGCGTTCGCGGCGCAGCGGCTGGCCCCGCGGGGCGTGGTCCTGGTGGTGGTGCCCACCTTGAACCTGCTCACGCAGATGATCGGGTCCTGGCGGGCGGCGGGGCGCTCGGGTGAGATGCGGGCGGTGTGCTCGCTGGTCCAGGACGAGCTCCCGTCGGGGGTGACGGCTTCCACCAATGGCCTGGTGATCGGGTCCTGGATCTCCGATGCGCACCGGGTCCGCCGGCCTTTGACGCTGTTTGCCACCTACGCCTCGGTGGGGGCGGTGGCGGACGCGTACCAGTTCTGGGCCCGCACCAGGCAGGAGCTGCTGGCGCCGCTGGACCTGATGGTCTGCGATGAGGCGCACCGCTCGTCTGGGCATGTCGAGAAGACGTGGACGGTGGTGCACGACCAGGCGCTGATCCCGTCCGCCAGGCGTGCCTACTGCACGGCTACGCCGCGCATCTGGGCACCGCCCAAGAAGGCACTCAAGGCCTCCACCGGCCGCAAGGGAGCGCACCAGCCGCTCCCGGAGGAGCTGGCGGTGTCCATGGATGACGTGCGGATCTACGGCCCGATGGTGTTCTCCATGGGCTTGGCCGAGGCGGTGGAAAAATCGCTGCTGGCCCCGTTCGAGGTGGTGGTGGTCGAACTGAGGGACCCGCGCTCGGACCGGGACCAGGCCGACAAGCAGCCCGTCCCCTGGGGCGCCGGGGTCGGTGAGGCGCCGGACGGGAGCGAGGACGAGGTGCCGGCCGAGCAGCTCGCCGCGATGCAGGCCGGGCTGCTCAAGGTCGCCGCCGAGCGGAACCTGAAGCGCACCATCACCTTCCACAACCGCACGCTGGAAGCCCGCTATTTCAGCGAGACGCTGAACCAGACGGCCGAGCGGCTTCACGAGAGCGACCCGAAAAAATACCCGGCCGAGGTCTGGTCGCAGTGGCTCTCCGGGGAGCACTCGGTGGATTTTCGGGAAGAGGTCATCGGGGAGTTCGGATTGACCGAGGAGGACGACGGTCTGGGCTACCGGGTGATCGCCCAGTGCAAGATCCTCGGCGAGGGAGTCGATATCCCGAATGCGGATTCGGTTCTGATTTCCGGCCGGGGCAGCATGGTCGATATCGTCCAGGCCGTCGGCCGGGCCCTTCGGATCAAGCCCGGGGAGAAGAAGACGGCGAGCCTTATCGTGCCCGTCTTCCTGAAGCCCGGGGAGCGGCCCGGGGACATTCTGGAGTCTGACAGCTATAATGGGCTCGTCAAAATCTTGGCCGCTTTGCGATCGCACGACGAACGCATGGTCGAGGCCCTCGCGGTGCCGCAGCGCAGCGGCCAGCGGACCACCGGGCGCAGCGCCGAGGCGGCTTACGCGCCTGGTGAGGGGCACAGTTGGGGTGGTGACGGGTCGGCGGCGTTCACGCTGCCGGTCCGCTTCGAGTCCGACCCCGAGGACGACGTACTGGCCCTGTTCATCGCCTCGCGGGTGTTGACCGGTGAAACGCAGTTGTGGCGTGAGGCGATCGGGCATGTGCGGAATTGGTATAAGGAGCACGGGCACCTGAACGTGCCGTATGCGGCCCTGGTGGGTGAGAACGGGAACTATCCGTTGGGGCGGTGGTTGTCGGACCGTCGGGTGGAGAATGCGGCGGGCGAGTTGGCGTCATGGCGGGTGGAGCAGCTCGACGGGTTCGAGATGGTGTGGTCCGTCAGCGATGCGCGGTTCGAGGCCGGCCTTTCCTGGGCGCGGGTGTGGGCGAAGGACCACGGTTCGAGCCTGGCGGCCCCGGCCCGGGCCTCGGTAGGCGGCTACTCGATCGGCACCTGGTTGGCTGAGCTGCGGGCGTCCGCTCAGGTGCCGGACGGTGAGGCAGGGTCGCTGGCGCCGGAGCGGCGGGCGGCGCTGGAGGAGATCGACCCGTGGTGGTGCCCGAGTTGGCCGGTCGCCTGGCAGCGCGCCTACGCCGCCGCGAGGTCGTGGTGGCTGGAGTCGGACGGCCAGGTCGCGTGGGCGGAGCTGGCCGAGGACGTGATGTTCGAGGACGAGGCGCTCGGGCGGTGGGTGCTCGCGCAGCGGGCCGGCCACCCGGGCCTGGAGGCGGAGCAGCAGGAGCTGCTGGCCGCGATCGGCATCGAGGCCGACCCCGAGCTGGTCGCGGCGAAGGCCGCGGCCAACGCCCGGCCGAAGGTCTCCCGCACCGACCGCTTCGCACTCGGCATCGCCGCGCTCGCGGCGTTCGTCACCGAGCACGGGCATCCTCGGGTTCCCCGCCCGCACCGCCAGGCGGTGGAGGCCGGAGCCGACGGCGACGTCATCGAGGTGGCCCTGGGTGCGTTTCTCAACAACAGCAAGGCCCGCCGCGCCAAGCTGACCCCGGATCAGCTCGCGCAGCTGGCCGAGCACGGGGTGGAGTGGGCGGTGGCGGGCACATGACCCAGCCCGGTCTTCGACCTAGTCGGGCAGTCCTTCCGCGGCGTGCGACCGGGCTGGGGCCCGGAGGGCTGGGCAGGCCTTGCTGGAGGCCTGCCCAGCCGGGTGTGGTGGGGTTCAGCCGGGGAGCTGGGTGAGGGCCGCGGTGATGGCGGCCGCCAGGGCCAGGACAGCGGTGAAGGTGGTGGCGGCGCGGGTGATCGCGGTGGGGTAGGTCGCGCCGTCGAGGCGGGCCAGGACGCCGGCCGCGGCGGCGGCGAGGAAGGCGAACAGGACGACGAGGGCGATGGTGAGCAGGACGACGGTCACGGCGGTTCTCCCATTGGGTGGAGGGAAGTTGACGTGAACGAAGGTCCCGGAATCGGTGTCCGTCGTGGTCCGGGCGGATGATGATGAACATCGTCGGACGTGTGGTTGTGAGAGCGCGTGGTTGTGCGGGATGCGAGGTTCATGTGAGCGGGGAAGATGATCTTGTCGAGTTGCGGGAGCTGCTCGCCGACGGGGTCGCCCGTTCGCAGTTGACGAGGGCTCAGCTGATTGCCAAGTCGGGGTTGAGTCGTACCACGATCCACGAGGCGCTGCAGGACGGGGCCAGGGTCCCGAGCGCGACCACCGTCGCCGCATTGGCGAAGGCGCTGAAGATGCCGGATGCACAGTTGCTGAAGCTGCGGCGCAACGCCACCGGAGCCAGCCCGGCCGACGCTCCCGGCAGGCCCCTACCGGAGAGTGTCGGTGCGGGTTCGGGGCTGACGCCCCTGGCTCCTCCCCCGTCCCTCCCGGCCGGGTTCACCGGTCGCGACGAAGACCTGGAAGGCCTCCTCAACCTCCTTGCCCCCGCCATGGATGCCGAGAGCGGCGCCGACGTCGGGGATGGGACCGGTGCGGTGGTGGTGGCCTCCGTGCTGGGGATGGGCGGGATGGGTAAGACCACTCTCGCCCTGGCCCTGGCCCATACCGCCTTGGAGCGCGGGCTGTTCACCGGGGTGCTGTTCCTCGACCTGTACGGCTACGACGAGACCCCGGTCGACGGCACGCAAGCGCTCGACACCGCACTGCGTGCCTTGGACACCGACCCGGAGCGGATCCCTACTGAGACGACCCAGCGCGCCGCCCTGTACCGGGCCCAGCTCGCCGCCCGCGCGGCGGCGGGTCAGCGGGTTCTGGTGCTGGCGGACAACGCCTCCGACTCCGAGCAGGTCGAACTGCTGCTGCCGGCGGCGAACGGGCCGCACCGGATGCTGGTCACCTCTCGGGACAACCTCGCCCCCGATCTCGGCGCCCGCCTCGTCGACCTCGACGTCCTGTCCCCCGAAGACGCCGTCGCGCTGATGGACACCGCCCTGCGCACGGTCCGCCGCGGGGACGACCGTGTCACCGCCGACCCGATGGGGTCGGCACGGGTGGCGGAGCTGTGCGGCTACCTGCCGCTGGCCCTGCGGATCGCCGCCGCCCAGCTCGGAAGGACCCTCAAGCCCGCGCAGCTCGCGAAAGACCTGGAGGACCTGGGCGAGCGGCTGGAGGTGCTGGAGGATCGCAAGGACGCGGTCCGCACCGTGCTGGCTGGCTCCTACCGGCGGCTGCCGGTCCCGCAGGCGGAGCTGTTCCGACTGCTGGCGGTCAACCCCGGACCGGACATCTCCACCGAGACCGCCGCCGCCCTCACCGGCATCGGCAAGATCCGAGATGTCCGCAAGCGGCTCGACCTGCTCGCCGACGCCAGCCTCATCCGCCAGGACCCGGACACCGAACGGTGGCGCATGCACGACCTCGTCCGTGCCTACGCCACCGAACAAGCCGCACAGCACCCCCAACGCAGCAACGCTGCCCTCACACGACTCTACGAGCACTACCTGCGCACTCTGTTTGCGGCGGGCCTCCATCTCGGCCCCGCCGAGGGCGGTGACCGGAGCCGCTTCACCGACCGGGGCGCGGCGCTGGCCTGGCTGGACGCCGAACACATCGGCCTCGTCGCCACCGTCCACAGCACCCGCACCACCGGCCACTCCCACGCCACAATGGACATCGCGAGCTTGCTGGCGGAGTACCTACGTCTTCGTCGGCACTTGCAGGATGCGCTCGACGTGGCCGACGCCGCCCATCAAGCCGCCGCCGCGCTCAACGACCGCCGTAGCGAGGCTGGCACGTGGGGCAATCTCGGTAGCGCGCTTGGTGACCTACGGCGCTTCGACGAAGCCCTCACCGCCCACCAGAACGCCCTCAACATCCACCAGGGCCTCGGCAACCGCCACGGCGAAGCCGGCGCGTGGAACAACCTCGGCACCACCCTGCGCTACCTGAAGCGCTTCGACGAAGCCCTCACCGGCCACCAGAACGCCCTCAACATGCACCAGGGCCTCGGCAACCGCCACGGCGAAGCCGGCGCG
>NZ_JBITBY010000022.1:5618-71445 GCF_044452665.1 Kitasatospora sp. NPDC051853
CGTGGAACAACCTCGGCAACACGCTGCGCGACCTGAAGCGCTTCGACGAAGCCCTCACCGCCCACCAGAACGCCCTCAACATCCACCAGGACCTCGGCAACCGCCACGGCGAAGCGGACGCGTGGAACAACCTCGGCAACACGCTGCGCGACCTGAAGCGCTTCGACGAAGCCCTCACCGCCCACCAGAACGCCCTCAACATCCACCAGGACCTCGACGATCGGCACGGCGAGGCCATGGCGTGGAACAACCTCGGGACGGCCGCACGGAGCCTTGGGGAGTTCGGGCGAGCAGTGGAGGCTGGCGAGCGCGCCGTCGCCCTGTTCCACGGGTTGGACGACCTGCACCTAGTCGGCGAGGCCTCCCACGAACTCGCCGACACCTTGCTCGCCGCCGGACGCCCTGCGGGCGAGGTACGGGCGGTACGGGAGGCCGCGGCGGACGCCTACCGGCAGTCCGGCAACGAGGAAAAAGCCAACGAGGCACTCGCCAAGCCGGACGAGTAACACCGAACATCCCGGGTCCGTCCGCTGGGGGGATTGCCGGCTCGGGCCAGGGGTGTGGCACCGACGCGGGCCCTGGTCGGCGGGTACGCCATCGGGGCCTGGCTGCTCTGCGGGCTGCGGCCAAGGTCCCGGGGGGGCGGAGGGCGAGGCGGGCGAGCTCGATCCGGAGCGGCGGGAGCAGTTGGAGGCGATCGACCCGTGGTGGGCGCCGCGCTGGCCGATCACCTGGCAGCGCTCCTACGCCACCGCCAGGTCGTGGTGGCTGGAGTCCGAGGTCCGGGTGGACCGGGCCACGGTGCCGCTAGCGGCCGAGTTCGAGGGCGAGGCGCTCGGGCGGTGGGTGCAGGCGCAGTGGGCCAGGTTCGCCGGGCTCGACCAGGAGCAGCAGGACCTGCTGAGCGCGCTCGGCGTCGAGGAGGACCAAGAGCTGGCCGCTGTCCGGGCGAAGGTGGCGGCCCGGCCGGGCAGGAGCCGCGGTGACCGGTTCGCGGCCGGCCTCGCGGCGCTGGCCGCGTCGTCGCCGAGCACCAGCACGCGAAGGTGCCTCGCGAGGTGACGTTGTTCGCGCTGGGCACCTGGCTCAACAACATCAAGAGCCGCAGGGCGGGGCTGACGACGGATCAGCTCGCACAGCTCGCCGGGCGCGGCGTGGAGTGGGCGGCGGCGGAAGCGTGAGCTCCTCCTAGCGCATCGGCTTGGACTGGTAGCTCATCGACGAGCTGCCCACCGAGGCGAAGCCGATCGCCAAGCCCATCTCCGAGCCGCCCACCGAGATGAAGCCGATCGCCAAGCCCATCTCCGAGCTGCCCACCGAGATGAAGCTGAGCACCGAGTCGAGGGTGGAGTGCTGGCAGATCGCCGAGAGCGTGTCCGGCGTGGTGCCGGTCGGGGAACGCAAGAAGGCCGTCACCTTGTCGGTGACGGCCTTCGGGGGCGGGTACGGCTGGTCGGCATCGTGTGTTGGCGGCGCCGTGGGCGCCGAAGTCGTGGGGGATGCCGTTCCGGTGGTCACCTCGCGCGGGGTCAGGCGTTGCGGCGGCGCAGGGCGCGCAGGCCGAGGTCGTAGGCGAGGACGGCGATGATCAGGACGACCAGCGGCCAGATGTAGCGGTCGTCGAGGGGGAACTGCTGGCGGCTGAGGGCGCCGGCGGTGGTGGCGGCGCCGACGACTGCGGTGCCACCGGGGATGGCGGCGAGCCGCGGTACGCGGATGCGCAGGTGGCGCGGTGCGTCGTCGGCGGGGTTGAACGGGGTGAGTGCGTTGTGCTCGGTCATGGCTTCTCCGGTTGGTTTCGCTGGTGTGGTTGGTGCTGGGCGGTGCCGGGGTCCGCTGCCCCGCGAGCGGGGCAGCGGACCCTAGGTGCTAGACCCGCCTGAGCTGCAGACGTGTCAGCAAGTCGGCCTGGGACGGGCGGAACCCTGCCTCGAAGGGACGGAACGCGGTCTTGGCCCGGTCGGCGAAGGCGGCCAGGTGCAGGGCGCCGAGCAGCACGGCCACGGCGTTGACGAGTCGGGCGGCGATGTGGCAGAAGGTGGCCGCCAGCATGGACTTGGCGACCTCGATGCCCGCGGCGACGATCTGTTTGGCCCGCCTGGTCTGTGTGGGTCGGTCGGTGCTCATGTGCTGTTCCTTACCTGTGGTTGGTGGCCGGCTTGGCCAAGGTGGGCTCGCCGGTGAGGTTCCCGGGCGGGAGGCTCGCGCGCAGGCGGGCGAGCAGGCGCTGGTTGCGGGGGTTGTTGGCGGTGCGCGTGGCGGCCCCGTCGAAGGCACGGTTCATGGCCTGTCCGAGCGCCTCGAGGATGTCGGGCACCGCGGGAGGCGGTGGTCCTTCGGTCGCGGGGCCACGGCCCGTCTGGTCGTTCATTCGCTTCGCTCCTCTGGGAGAGACGGTGAGTGCAGTTCGCTTCTCGAGCGGACATCGGAGCCCTCCAAGACCCCGACCCGGAGGCACGGTGCGCTCGCGCGCACCGTGCCAGCTAGACCGGGCCCGGGTTGCTACAGGTCCAGCTCACCGCGCAGCTGATCTTCGTTGTGCTTGAGTCGCTGCCTGGCCTTGGAGAGGTTGGAGCGGACCCCGTCGGGCGTGATGTCCATCGCGGCGGCGGCTTCCGCGGTGGTCATCCCGACGACTTGGGTGAGGTAGAGCGTCTCGAACTGGCGAGGCGTCAGGTACTTCTCGCACACCCGGACGAGATCACCGAGGGTGGGGCCGTCGGACGCGTCCTCGTCCTCGTCGTCGAACTCGGCCGCGGCCCGCGCCCACCGGTCCCACTCCTCGGAGTCTCCGGCGACCAGCACCTCACGCTTGCCGATCTTGTGCCAGTGCTTGACCAACCAGTTCGAGATCGCCTGGTACAGGTAGGCGCCGGGGTTGGTCATCGGAGGGAGGGTGCCTTCGTTGGACTTTTGGAGCATCGTGGCCGTGACCTCCACGGTCCCGTCCTCGATCCAGTCCAGCGACCAGCCCTTCGCGCGCAGGCCGGGCATCGCCTTGCGGGCGTACACCCACAGCTCGTCCGGGCTCAGCTCCCGTCCCAACGGCTTCGCCGGGCCGGTGCTCCCCTCCCGTGGGGGGTCACCGGTGGCAGCGCCCGTCGTGTCGTCCATGAAGATCCTCTCGGGGGCAGGGCCGGTGGTGCTCGGCCCGAAGAACAAGGGAACCCAAGGCGGTTCGGCGCCCCAGTGCTGCGCCGCTCCACCCTTGTGCACCGGGTAGACCCCCGGACCCCGCCCACGTGTCAGGCACACTCGTGTGATCCCAGTCACAGATGCACCGTCAGATGCACTACGCCCCAACCCAGTTGGATCGAACGCTGCTCCGACCGACCCGGCCCCGCGCGGATGGAGGCCGGCCCGAATGACGAAGCCGCCTCGTACGCCGCGGGCAACGGACCGCGAGACCGCCGGCCGGCCAGTCGCCTGGTTCAACGGGGACCGCCCCGGCCCCGGACCCTGCCGAGGCGGCGGAGGTCGAGGCGGGCGCGCTCGATCCGGAGCGCTGGGCGCAGCTGGAGGCGATCGATCCGTGGTGGGCGCCGCGCTGGCCGATCGCCTGGCAGCGCTCGTACGCCACCGCCAGGTCGTGGTGGCTGGAGTCGGACGGCCGGGTGGACTGGGCCGCGCTGGACGTGGAGACCGAGTTCGAGGGCGAGAGCCTGGGTCGGTGGGTGCGGGCGCAGCGTGGCGCGTTCGGCGAGCTCGACCTGGAGCAGCGCGACCTCCTGGTGGCGCTGGAGATGGGCACGGCGGGGTGGGACGGTATCGAGCGACGGCGAGGCGTTCGGGAGCGGCGGGCCGCTGCACCGGGAACGGCGGTGGTGCCGGTGCCGTCCGGCGGCCGGTCCGCCTGGCGGTCGCCGGAGCGGCTCGGCGCCGTCACCGGCACGTGGCTCGCCGATCGTGAGCCGCTGGCGGATGATCGTCCGTTTCCGCAGGTCAGGGCACTGCTTGGCCTTCCAGCGAAAAGATCTTGAGCACTTTGTAGGGTCCGGGCGATTTCCCGACATAGAAGTCCCCGACTAGAACCTTCAAGTGCGAGAGTGGCTGTTGCCGAAAATGACAGAGATGATCATGGAGTCGAGGGGCATCGAGATCGACCCCGCGAGCTTCCACGAGGACGCGGAGCTGTACCTGGCCGTCCGGGCCGACGGCTTCGCCGGGCCGAGGTACGAGCTGATGCGCGAGCAGCTGTGGACCTACGCGGTCAACGCCCTGGCGGGCATGATGCGCAGCGGGGTGATCGGTGAGCGCTGCCCGCGGGCTGGGCTGTGGCACACCGAGGTGGAGATGCTGCGCCGCAACCGCGATCTGCGGGACCAGCTGTCGCTGGACACGGTGATCGGCGCGGACGCCTCGTGGTTCAACGGCGAGTACGGCCTGCGCAGCTGGGACCCGGGGAAGAAGGCCGGCCTGCGGACCTACTTCATGGGGAGTCTGCTGTCCTTCGAGCTGCCCAACGTCATGAGGCGCTGGCGCAACACCCGGCTCCGCGAGGAGGCGATCGCGGCGTCGCTCATCCCGCTTGGGCGCGGCGTGGACGGTCTGGACGCGGTGGTTCTGCGGGACGTCCTGCGACAGGTGCTCGAGGAGGCCACACTGACGCAGAAGGGCATCTGCGGGCTGATCTTCACCGAGGACCTCACCCACAAGGAGATCGGCGAGCGGCTGGGCGGCAAGAGCGCGGCCGCCGTCGCGGCGCAGCTTCGACGTCTGCGGGTGACGGCCTCCGCCCTGGTGCGCTCGGGCCGCTTGGACGTTCCGGCTGGCTACCTGGGCGGCTTCGGGGCTGTCGAGGACGGTGGGGTCTGATGCCACGTACCGGGCTGGGAGCCACCGTGCTGACCCCCGTGCTGGGGGCCCTGGCCGGCGCCCCGTGGACGGTCATCATCATCGCCTTGGCGCTGGTGCTGGTCTTCTTCGCGCTGCAGACGCTGATCCCCCAGGACTCCAAGGACCGCCTGGCCTGGTGGCAGGACCGCCGCGCCCACACGGTGCGCCGCCGCCGGGACCGCGAGCTCAGGCGCACCCGCCGACGCCAGGACCGCCTGGAGAGGCGTCGGAAGAAGGCCGACCCGACCCCTCTCCCTCAGGCGGCTGCTCCGGCGCTCGCGGAGTCCGCTGCACGGGGTGAGGTCCGGTGAGCACCGGATGGGGTGAGGCGGGCGTCTCACCCCATCACCCGGCGGTGACGTCGAAGCGCTCTGGGCACGCGGTGGGGCGCCGCAGAGGCCGTCTCCGGCCCGTGCTCCGGGCCGGACCAGACTGTGAGCCGTTCCCGGACCGGACCGGGAACGGCCACGGGCTGATCACCGCACCAGGCCGCTCAGGCCGGTCACCGCCAGCCGTACGAGTCGTCCGTCATCGGCTCCAGCAGCACCGCGTCGGCGGCCGGGTTGTTGAGGACGGCCAGGGCCGGCCCGACCGCCGGGTAGAGGTGGAGGCCGGCCGCGCGCAGCACGTCCACCCAGACCACCTCGGCGACGTCGTCGGCGTCCAGCTCGGCCGCCGCGATGCTCTGACGGACGGTCAGCGGGACGCGGACGACGTGGAGCAGGTGGAGACGGTGGAAGAGGCCGTCGCGGCCGGGCCGGGTGGTGAGCTGGTCCTGGACGTGGCGCAGCCGCGGGGGTTCGGGGAGGTGGGCGACGTCCAGGGCGAGTTCCTCTAGGAGCTCGCGGGCGAGCGCCTGGGTTGTGGTCTCGCCCGCGTGGACCGGGCCGCCGGGGACGGAGAACTGCTCGCCGCAGCCGGGCTTGTGGCGGCGGATCAAGCAGAGCTCGCGGCCCTGGAGGATCAGCGCGGACACCCGCACCGCCACGGCCGGCACCCCGGCCGCGCCGAGGGCGGGCGCGGTAGAGTCGGCGGCCGGGCCCGGGGTGGGGGTCGGCATCACGCGCGCTTCTCGGGTGGCCAGATGTTCCAGGCCCGGCGGGACAGCGCCCTGCGGTGGGCGGCGATGTGCTCGGGCATGAGGCTGCCGTCGTGCTCGGCGAGCGGGACGGTGGGCACTGGGCCGGGGTAGCAGGCCCTTTCGAGCCACTGCTCGGGGTCCGGGTAGGCGGCGTAGGCCTGGGCGCGGAGGTCGGCGTCCCACTTGTCGAGGGCGGCCCAGGATCCGAGGCTCTGGTCGTAGACGGGCATGGTGAAGTCGGGGTGCAGCGGCACCTCGGCGGCCGGCTCGGGGGCCTCGGCCTCGTCGGGGGTCTCGGTGGTATCGGTGCTGGTGGTGGGGGTGATCGTGTCGGACACCCCGGGATCGTAGACGGTGCCGCCGACGGATCGGCGCCCGGCCCGCCGGGTGCCGTCCTGGTGGCACCGGCTGGCCCAACCGGCGGGCCGGGTCGCACGAGGACGTCGTCCTGGTCGTGCACGGGGGCCTGGACGCTCGTCCCTCTACCGTCCCTCGGCTGTGGCGGTCCGGGAGGGCCCGGGCGGCGGCCCGGGCCACTCGGCCGAGCTGGTGCCGGGGGAGATCGTGGGCAGTGCGTCGGCGACCGGGGCGGGGACCAGGGTGTGGAGGTCGACGTGGACCCACACCGGCTCACGGTCGAGGCCGGACTGCACCCGGGCCATCCACTCGCCGCTGGCCAGCTGCCGCCAGCCGGTCAGCACGGTCGGGCGCCACCGGCCGGTCGCGCGGACGTAGACCGCGAGCAGGTCCGGCCGCGGCTCCTTCGCCGTGGCGAGCTCGGCCTCGGCGACCCGCCGGACGGCCGGCAGGTACGGGTTGCCAGGGTCGGGGATCTCGTCGGCGGGCAGGAGCGGGACGAGCGGGCGGCGCAGGTCGGGCATGCGGTCACCGTAGCCCCGGCCGGGGGGGCAGGGCCACGCCCGGTGCCTTCACCGACCAGTTGCTCCGGTCTCCGGCCGGTGACGTCCAGGAGCAGGCCGTCCAGCTGGCCGCCAACCAGCTCGCGGTAGGCGCGGCCCTCCTCCGACCCGGCCTGCTCCTCCGGTTCCGCAAGCGTGGCGGTGCGGAGCGTTGTTGAGCGTCAGGCCCAGGTGCCGGTTTGCGGGTCCCAAGTCCCTTGCGGCGCCGTCTCGGCGAGCAGCGGGTTGAGGAAGGCCTCGGCGTAGGGCGTGGCGCTGGGGATGTCCTGGCAGCCCTTGAGGCCGATGACGAGCGCAGCCGCTGTCGGGTAGCCCTTGATCCAGTCGTCCTCGTCCGGCAGTGCGAACATGGTGGGGAGGGCGACCGTCGATCCCCGGGCGGTCCTGCGGGTGGCCTCGCGGCGCAGGGCACTGTGGGTGGTGAGACCGTCGAGAGTCTCGTTCTGGGCGAGCAGGAGCAGGTCTGCGAGGTCACGGTGTCGGCTGGAGACGCCGGTGGCGTACTGCTCGTACATGGCGCAGATCTTGTCGACGACGTGGTCAACGACGGGGTAGAGCATCGCCTGGGGCCACTCGACCGGCCATTCCAGTGCGACGAGGGGCGCGAGGATGCGCGGTTCGGGAGTACCGGTGGTGGTGCGGCCGACGACGATGTCGACCTTCACCGAGTGGACCTTGGCGGTTCCCAGGTAGACGTCCAAGGGGAGTTCCGCGCCTTTGGTCGGGTCGCCGTGGAGTTTCGCGGGTCGGGGGGCGAAGCGCAGGTGGTCGTCGAGCTGGTGGCCTGCCGCCTTGACGAGCGCCGCGACGGCCTCATCAACCGAGAGGCCTGGGGATGCCGCCTGGAGGTCGAGGTCGCGGCTGAGCCGGGCGGATCCTTCGTAGCGGACCAGGAGGGCCTGGCCGCCCTTGATGAGCCAGCCGTTGGGGTCGACGGTGAAGACGCGGGCGGCGAGGCGGCTGAAGTAGAAGACCGACATCAGCTCCGCGATGTTGAGGCTGTGCTCCTTCGCCGCCTTCCGGGCCGCCTGGTTCAGGGCTGCCCGGAAGGCCTGAGGGGTGTCGTACGTCTTGCCCACGCGCTGCTCCGTCGGTAGTTCCTCCGTAGGAGCTTAGAGCTTCGGTGGGATCACCGGGCTTGGGACGTAGGACGGTTGAGTGGCCGTCAGTTCGGCCGGTCGTCCGCTTCACCCGCTTCCTCGTGCTCGGGCGCGTCCGCTGCTGCTGGCGGCAGCGCGGGTGGCGGCGGGGTCTGCGGGTCGGCCGTCTCCATCCCTGGCCGTTCTTGGGCGGCGCGCAGGGCAGTGTCGAGGATCTGGTTCGGGGTCGTGACGTTGGCGAGCAGGGTGGCCCGCAGCCGCTCGGCGAGCGGGGTGGTCATGGCCTCCACGTTGGCGCGCAGTTGCTCACCCATGCGCTCGATCGCCGCGTTCAGTTCCCCGGCGTACGGGGCGGTCATGCGCGCGAAGGCAGTGTCCATCGCCTCGGTGAGCATCCGAGCGAGGTCGGCCTGGCGGTCGGTCATGATCTTGTCCAGCTCGCGCAGCGCTGGGGGAAGGGGGATCGGCTCGATGACGGCGGGCAGGGTCAGGCGGCGAACCGTGTCGGCGGCCCCGTGGGCGTAGGCGGCTGCCGCAACCTGCTTGACGTCGTCTCCGCGCAGCTGGGTGCCGGCTTGGGCGACGAGGTGGTCGATCAGGAGGCTTCCGTCTGCTGTGGCGGCCAGTCCGTACGGCCGGGTGAAGGGCTGGACGCGGTCGGCCAGGGTGTCCACGGTGATGAGGCCGCGGTGATCGGCGTCCGCGATGACCCCGCCGACGTGGCCGGCGTCGGTGTGTGCGCGCAGCAGGTCCACGATGGTGCGTTCGGGTGTGGTGACCGGGAGTCCGTCGACCAGGGTGATGTCGGCAGGGGCGAGGTGGGCGACCGGCAGGCGCACGTCGGGTTCGCGGGTGACCCGGCGACGCGGGACGGTGATCTCCACCTGTCCGGCGGGGATGTCGCCGAGTTCGTGGAGCAAGCACGCGGAGGTGTGGGAGATCACGCCCGAGTCCGGGTCCGCGGCTTCGCGTTGCCAGGCCGGCTTCTCCGGGGCCAGGCGCAGCCAGGCCGCCTTGATCTCGAGGTGGGTGGGGTAGCCGGCGGCGGGGACGAGGTAGACGCTGCGGCTGACGCGTTCGAGCAGTCCGGCTTCGGTCAGGCGCATGAGCCGCACTCCACTCACGCCGTGGGCGGCGGCTTGCTTGGTGGTGATCAGGCCCCATTGGTCGGCGGCGATCCCACCGATGATTACCATCTGTTCAGCCCGGTCCATGCATCAATACTTACATAGCTGCGCAGCGTTCATTACATGCTGGATGTAATGAACGCTGCATCGAGATGGATCGATGGCTTGCCTTGGATGGCAGGTGCAGATCCACCATGGTTCTCGTCCCGCCCCCCGAGTGGACCGCGCAGCTGCGGGTGCTTCAGACTGGCGAGTTCTCGGGACCGCCTGCCGGGCGGGTCACCACAGTGACGTTGATGCCCGCGGGGACTTCGACGGTGATGTTGCCACGGTCGTCAGCCGTGACGACGGCTTGGCCCAGGACCGTCCGGCGGGCCGGCCGATTGAAGTCCCCGTGCCAGCCGCCACCGGGAGCGACGGTGATGTTGGCGTCGCCGCCTTCCAGCTCGATGACGGAGCCAGTCTTGACCGGGGTGGCGTCTCCCTTGGCCCAGGTGCGGGGCGCTGCCGTGCCGGCGAGGTGGGCGAAGCGATCGGAGATGTCACCGTGGAAGCGGACACGGCGACGGCCAGGCCGGGCCGGGTCGTCGATCAGCTCGTAGCCGGGCCTGGTGCCGTCGGCGCCGTGGTGGCTCTTCACCTCGAACACGGCCAGGACCTTGCCCTTGGCGCAGCCGACGACGTAGTCGATCTTGTCGGGGTCGAAGCGGGTGAAGCGGGTGCTGTTGGGCTGGCTGGGGAGCCAGTCGCCGAGGATGCGCTCGGCGAACTCCTCCGCGGTGTCAGCGTCGAGGGCGGACTTGGCGTTGACGTAGAGGACCTGGTCGTCGGGGCCTCTCACGGCTGCTCCAAGGGGTTGGCGGTGCGGGGGCTGGTCTGACGCTATCCTAGGGCAACATCGAAGCGTCTTCCTGTGAAGTTCTTCATGTTCCTTGTTGGTCCGGCAACGCTGGGAGCGGTCGGGTGGATGTGGACTTGGCCGAGGCCCCCCTGGCCGCGGCCCGGTGGCAGCGGATTCTGGACGAGCGGATCCTGCCCTCCGCGCTGCACGCGGCGGTGCCGCAGAACCGTCCGGTGATGGTGCTGGTCGCCGGGCAGCCCGCGGCGGGTAAGACGTCGACGGCCGACTTCGTGCACACCGGCCTCGGCGCGCGGGGCGGCGCCGTGCGGGTGGCCAGCGACCTCTACAAGCCCTTTCACCCCGCCTACCAGAGCTTGGTGGCGGCCGATCCGCGTACCGCCGGGCGCCTGGTGCGCTCCGACGTGAGGGCCTGGGCGGCGGCGGTGGAGGAGCGGGTCCGGGCGGGGCGGTTCGACATGGTGGTGGAGACCGCGCTCGCCGACCCTGACGAGGTCCGCGCCCAGGTGGCCGCCGCCCGGGCAGCCGGCTACCGGATCGAGGTGATGGTGGTGGCCACCGCCCCGGCGTGGAGCCAACTCGGCATCGCCGAGCGCTACATCGCCCAGGTCCACACCGACGGCGCTGGCCGCTACGTCGGCTGGGACAACCACGACCGGTGCCTCGAGCAGCTGGTGGCCACACTGGCTGTCGTCGAGGACGAGTGCCTGGCCGAACGGGTCAGCGTGGTGCGGCTCGGCGGCGATGTCCTCTACACCAACACCCGCACCCCCGGCGGGGCCTGGGAGCTGCCGGCTGCGGCGTCGGCGGTGGTGGCCCGCGAGCACGGCCGCCCGTGGACCGCGAAGGAGTCCCGCGCGTTCGAAGTGCGCCGGGTGGCGGTCGACCGGGCGCTGGCCGACCAGCGGGTGGCCGACGACCATCGCCTCGCCGCGGTCCGGGATACCGCCCGCGCCCTCGCCCTGGCCGAACCGGTGCGCCGCACCACCCAGCCGCTGCGCACCCCGCCCGGCACCGCCCACCACCGCCTCTCGGCCGCCGAGCACCGGCAGATCTTCGAGGAGGACATCGTCCCGCTGCTCCTGGACGACATCGTGCCCAGCGAGCGGCCCGTCGCGATCTTCGTGCTAGGTCAGCCCGGCGCGGGCAAGACCCGGATCGCGCACACGATCCTGCACGGCCACCATGGCGGCAGCCGGCCCACTCACCTGAGCGGCGACAACTTCAAGAGCGCCCACCCCGACTACTTCGAGCTGATGAGCACCCACCCGCGGACGGCGGGCGAGCTGATCCGCGAGGACTACCAGGCGTGGCAGCGGCAGGCCTTCGGTTACGTGCGCGAGCGGCGCGGCAGCGTCCTGATCGAGATCGCGCCCGGCAGCGCGGCCTCCTTCGCGAAGGAGGTGGCCGGCTTCCGGCGGGCCGGGCACCGGATCGAGGTCGTCGCGATGGCCGTCCGCGCGGCCGACAGCCGCCAGGGCACCGCGCTGCGCTACGCCGCGATGCACACCAAGGGCGTCCCGGCCCGGTTCACCACCGCCTCCGGGCACGACCGGTGCCTGGCCGCCGTCCAGCAGGTGCTAGCCGCCGTCGACACGGGCACCGAGGTGGACTCCGTGCTGGTCGTGAAGCGAGGCCACGAGGTGATCTACCGCAACCAGCGCGGCCCGGACGGCCGGTGGGAGAAGACCGGCCGGGCCGCGCTCGCCCACCTGCTGGAGACCACCCGCCCTTACACCGACACCGAAGCCCGGCTCTTCGCCGAGCGCCACCGGTACCTGGCCGCCCGGCTTCCCCAGTACCGCCACGACCTGGCTCAGATCGCCGCGCTCGCCGCGCCGCTGATGCCCCCTCACCTGAGGCCCGCTCAGCTCACCGCTGCCGGCCCGGCGACCAGCCTGCCGCTCCCGCGCCGGGCCGGCGGTCAAGGGCCGGACAGCTCCGCGAGCAGATCCGCGTAGCGCTGCTCGACCTCCGCCAGGCGCTCCACGCTCATGCCGCCGAGCTCCCGCTGCACCTGCTTGGCCGCCGCCCGTACCGCCGCCAGCTGCGCCAGCCTGCCGGCGTCCGGGGATTCCCGGCGTCGCTCAAGGCCTGTCTGCTGATGGCACCAGGCGATCACGGCCTCCACCGCGTCCACCGCCCGCTCCAGCCTGGCGCCGTCGGCAGTCGCATCCCCCCGATCGTCCCGGCGAGGATCGTCGTCGTGCACTGCGGGCCCCTTGCAAACGTGGATGGAGGTTTGCATTCTCCGCCGCGCCCCGTGCCGCGCCAACCCGGCCCCGCCCGCCTGCCGCGGCCGCCGTGGCCGAGAGGACGTCAGGGCACGCGGCCGGAGCGTAAGTTGGTGACCTCCACGCTCCGGCGTACGGGGTGATCAGGGTGGGCGACAACGGGGGAAGCGACATGGCCGGCCAGGACCTGCGCGCGCTGTTCGGCAGCAACGACCGCAGCATCGCGGCGGCGGAGGCGTTCACCAACCGGCAGGCGCAGTGGCGGGCCGTCGGCTCGGCGCTCGCCGCACATCTGCGGCACGTGACCGGGCCGGCCTTCGACGTCGAGGACCTGGAGGCGCCGCGCGACAACGTGCTGGTGTTCCACGGCGTCGGCGGGATCGGCAAGACGACCCTGTCCCGAAAGATCGAGGCCTCCCTGACCGGGGACGCCGGGCGGCCGGAGCAGTGGCCGCCGCTGGCCGGCCTGCCCGAGGTGCCGCTGCTGCCGGTGCGGATCGACCTGGCCCGCTCGGCCGGCACCGACTTCGAGCGGATCGTGCTGACCCTGCGCCTGGCCCTCGCAGGCGCTGTCGGGCGTCCGCTGCCAGCCTTCGACATCGCGCTGCGCCGCTACTGGGAGCACACCCACCCCGGGGAACCGCTGGAGGATTACCTCCAGCGGGCCGGGCTCGCGGCGAAGTTCGGGAAGGCGCTGCCGCAGCAGATGCAGTCCGCGCTCGGCGAGGTCGCCCAGGCGCTGCTGCTGCCCGGGATGGTCGGCACCGCGGTCGGACAGCTGACCGGGGCGTTGGTGGGTGCGCTGCGCGAGCGCCGGCAGCAGGTGAAGGCCCTGGCTGGCTGTGCGCGGCTGGCGGATCTGCTGGAGGCGGAGCCGACGATCGACGCGTTGTCCTACTACCCGCACCTGCTCGCCTGGGAGCTCCAGCGGCTGCCCGCGCACAAGCAGGTCGTGCCGGTGGTGCTGCTGGACACCTTCGAGGACACCGGTGACCGTACCCACCGGGAGCTGGAGCGCCTGATCCAGCGGCTGGTGTGGCTGATGCCGAACGCGCTGTTCGTGGTGACCGGCCGCAACCGGCTGCAGTGGGCCGAGAGCGGGTTGGCCGGGCAGCTCGACTTCACCGGGCCCACCGCCTGGCCAGGGCTGGCGGAGCCGCCGGCGCTGCCCGGCGCCCGCCAGCCCGACGACGAAGCCGCTCAGCACGGGAACGAGCGGGCCGCCGGTGGCGGCGCGGTCTACCGGCAGGTGCTGATCGGGGACTTCTCCCCCGAGGACGCCGACGACTACCTCGCCCGCCGCCTCACCCAGGACGGCCGGCCCCTGATCGGCGACGACCTTCGGCAAGTGATCGCCGCCCGCTCCCACGGCCTTCCCCTCTACCTCGACCTGGCCGCCGCCCGCTTCCTCGACCTGCGCCGCGGCAACCGCACCGTCACGGCGGCCGACGTCGACTACGACTTCCCCGCCCTCATCGCCCGCACCCTCCAAGACCTCACCGGCGACGAGCGCCACGTCCTGCGGGCGGTGTCCCTGCTGGCCGCCTTCGACCTGGACCTGGCCACCCGGACGGCCGGCCTCACCCACCAGGCCGCCGCCCAGCGCCTGGCCGAGCGGGCCTTCGTCCAACGCGACGACTTCGCGATCTGGCCGCTGCACCTGCACGCGCTGATCCGCACCACCCTGCGCCGGGCCGATGACCACTCCGACGACCGCTGGTCCCTGGCCGACTGGCGCGCCGCCGCAGCTCGCGCCCTCGAGGCGCTCGGTGACCAGTGGGCCGGATCGCCGGCGGGCGGGCGCCGCCTGCTTGTCGCCTGCCTGCGCCAAGGCCTCGTGCTGTCGCGGGACTTCGACCTGCCGCTGGGCTGGCTCACCGACGCCGCCTGGGTCTACGTCGATGACTCGGTCTGGGAGCCGGTCACTCCCGCCGCCTCGGACCGCCCCTCCCCCATCGGTGCTGCTGGTGGCCAGGCGGACACCGCCGCCGGCCCCAACCGCCCGGCCGGCACCGGCACGGCGCTGGTGACCGCTGCTGATGCCCTAACCGAACTCCTCGCCGCGCTCGCCCGCCGCCAGCACGAGCACCGCTCCCGCACCATCACACGCCTGGCCGCCGTCGCCACCAGCGGCCTGCTCCCCGAAGACCTCGAGGACCTTGCCATCTACTACCGCGCCAAAGCGGAGCGCGACCTCGGCCAGCACGCCGCCTCCCGCACCGGGATGCAGCAGGTCGCCGAACGCGGCGGGCGCCGCGCCCCCGCCGCCCGCCGCGGCCTCGCGCACCTCGCCCGCCTAGCCGGCGACTTCCCCGCCGCCCACGCCGCCGCCCAAGGCCTCGGCTGGAAAGGCCGCGAACAGCGTGTCCTCGGCGACATCTACTGGCCTCACGCCCACCTCACCCGGGCCGCCGACCACTACCTCGCCGCCCGCACCGAAGCTGAGCAGCACGCCGTCGCCGGCGAGCGCGCCACCAGCCAGGCCCAGCGCGCCTACGTACTCGCCTTCACCGACCCCGCAGTCGCGGACGACGAGATCGACCTCGCCACCCACCTGCTCACCGGCCTCACCCTCACCGCCACCACCTTCACCGTCGCCACCGCCCGCCTGCTGCGCGACGCCGGCACCGGAGTCTTCGAGCGCCCCGCGCTCCAACTGCGCGCCGACACCGGCAACGCGGGGATCGCCGCGTCCCGGGCCGCCGTCGAGCTCGCCTTCGCCTTCCACCACGCCGTCGACGGCGACCAGCCGGGCCACGCCGACGCGCTTGCCCGGCTCGCGCGGATCACCGCTGACGGGCACCACCAGCACTACCTCGACATCGCCCACTTCATGGCCGGCCAGGACCCGTTCATCGCCACCGACACCCGCTGGCTCGACCCCGAAGCCCAGGTCCGCGCCCGCTGGCACCACCTCGTCCAAGCACGCCGCGACCACCTCACCGCCACCGGGCGCTGAACAACCAACGGGAAAGGGGCAGGTACGAAATTCGTACCTGCCCCTCGTGTGCTGAGGCCCTGTCAGCCGACGGCTGGTCAATCCGCCCGCAGGATCCGGGAGATGTAGATCGCGGGTGGGTCGGTGGCCTCGTTCACCGCGTACTCCACCAGGCCCAGGTCGTGGCGCAGCGGCGCCGAGTGCATCCCTGGCCGGCCCGGTACCGGCATGCTCAGGTGCGGGAACGGGTTTTCCCGCAGGTCCACCAGGAAGGCCACCGTCGCGGAGAACACCTCCGGCGGGGTCTTCAGATCACCGAGCAGCTCCTCCGCCGTGGGGGAGAGGGTGATCGGGTCGTCCTCGTAGTACTCGGGCCCGTCGAACCCGAAGTCGCTCACCGCTCTCCCAACCGACGAAGCACTTCGGACGCGGGGACACCCGGCGCGGTGCCGGCCTGGACGGCGGCGTGGATCCGGTCGCCCTCCGGATCGCGGTAGAGCTCCGCGCGCAGCCACCAGCGGCGCAGCACGCCGCCGATCTCCTCGTCGGTGGCCTCGCCCATCTCCCGGTAGAACTCCATGCGCTGGGCCGGGGGGAGGGCGGCGGCGACGGCGTCCTGGGTGCGGGGGATTGGCTGGGTGCCGTCGTGGTGGCCGTGCAGGGGTGCGGCGCTCACCGTGCCTCCGAGGTTCGTGGTGCGAGCGGGTCCGGCTCCAGTCTCCCGCACCCGGCAAGTGCTTCGCGACGGTCTGGCGCAGAGTGTCCTGCGTACCACCACGTCATCTCCGGACAGGGGCCTCCAGCACTTCGTCCGCTCCGCTGGATCGCGCGGCGGGAAGAACCGACGGGGGAAGCTGCGCGAGAGGTTGCTGGCAGCAGGGGCAGCGACTCGGGAGCGCCTGAGGATCGATGCTGAACGGTCCGAGGGTCACCGATCGCGCGTCCACGACTGCTTGCTCTCGTCGCGTCTGCAGGTTCGCCAGCATCCGACTGAGCCGCAGCCAGTGGATGTTGCAGAGCCACCGTTCACGCTTCCTCTGCGCTTCAGCGCGACGCCAGGCAATCTCGGCCGGATCGTATGAGCTTCCGCAGTAGGTGTTGACGATCCGAGTGAGGTCTACCAGGTCCGTGGCCGACAAGCCCCATCTCTTGGGGTCACCGATGCCGCCTTCGAAGACCGCTCTGACCTCCGACTTCGCAGGTGGGCTGTACCCCTTCACTGTCGGGGAGTATCTCAACCGGGGAACTTCGAGGACCAAGGCCTCCCACAACCAGTGCTGGGCCTCGGACGCTACGCGCCTGACCCCGAAGGAGTTCGCGGAGTACGAATCAGGGAAGTCGACCTCCTCCGTCAGACTCAGCGTCGAGGTAGCCCGCTGGATGTTCCAGAGGTCAGTCCGGAAGAGCTTGTTCCCGAGGGCCTGCCAGCGCATCACCACGGGGTACGGTTCGGGGCCTTGGGCACGATCCAGGATCTTGAGGATGTCCTGCTGCAACGGGCCGATTCTGCGAGGCATGCCTGGAGGATTACTGCCCTGCAGGTACGGCGGGTGCTCCCACGCGGGTGCTTCACTCGAAGTCGTGGCTGCGGGCGCGCGAGGTTGCCATCGGTCAACTCGGCGCGTGCTTCATGCTCGGCACGCGGAGGCCGAGCGGGAGCGGCCCCGGTTGTGGGCGTACGAGGCGCTGGCTGGCACGGCCTTGGCGGTGTTGGTGTTCGGGCGCTGGTGGGGCGTCAGCGAGATACAGCGGTGGCAGATTTACCGCGGTAAATTCTGACGGGCGGTCAGGTGCGCGATCTCCGGCGGGTCGCATTTCGAAGATTGTTGATCTTCTGAAATGCTTACGCGGTCCGCCTCGCTGTGCCTCCGGCTTGAGGCCGCGGATGTCCGAGTACCGAGCTGCTGCTCGGGAAGCCTACGGAAGATCAGAACCCATGAAGCCATCTGTGCTTGTCGTATCCACGGACCCTCAGGGGTCCGCCGTTGTGTGGGCCCAACGCGTCGGGGACAACCTCCCCTTCGACTTCATGGCTGCCCACGACAAGGCCGACCAGCTGTACCGCTTGAAGGACACCGGCGCGAAGATCCACGCCGTCGCCAACCAGAAGGGTGGCGTCGGCAAGACCACCGGCACGGTGAACCTCGCGGCCGTCACCCACGACGTCCTCGGCCAGTCCGAGCAGTACCAGCACATCTTCATCGACACCCCCGGCACGCTCGCCGACGAGGAGATCCTGCAGAAGGTCCTGGAGATCTCCGACGACGTGCTGGTGCCGATAATCACCGAGCCGCTCTGCTTCGACCCCACCGCGCGCACCATCGAGCACCTGATCAAGCCGATGGGCATCGACTACACCGTCGTGATCAACAACTGGGACCCGCGGGACGGAAAGGCCGATCTCGAGGACACCCAGGCGTTCATTAGCGCGAAGGGGTGGAACTGCGCGAAGACGGTCCTCCGCCGCTACAAGATCCACTCCCGTGCGGTGGCCGAAGGAACCGTCGTCACCCAGTACAAGGAGTCCGGCACGGCCTTCCGGGCCCGCGAGGACTTCTTCCGCCTGGCCCTCGAGCTCGGCTACGGAGGTGGCCGCTGATGGGCAAGCGCGTCAGTTTCCTCGACATGGTCGACGACGAGGTCGTCGAAGAGCCCGGCATCGACCAGGCCGCTACGCCGGTCGATCCCGGGCCCGCTGCCTGGGTACCGCTGGAGCGGTGCCTGCCGAACCCGCGCAACCCGCGTGATGACCTCGGCGACCTGAGCGATCTCGCCAGCATCGCCGAACGGCAGATCTCCAGCTGCTCCGCCGTCACCGCCGAGGCCTACCTCCGGTTGTGGCCTGAAGACCGGGACCAGCTCGGCGCCGACCCCGACAGCATCGTGATCGTCGCGGGTAACCGGCGCCTCGCCGCCGCACACCTCTACGGGCGCTCCGACCTGATGGTCGTCGTCGATGACGCCATCGCCGTCTCCCGTCCCGTGCTCCTGCGCGTCGCCCACGATGAGAACGAAGGCCGGAAGGACTTCGACCCCATTGAAGAGGCGAAGTCCGTCATGTTGATCGTGGCCGAGTACCCGACCGCGAAGGACGCGGCCGAGGCACAGGGCTGGACCACCTCGTGGATCTCCCAGCGCAAGTCCCTGCTGCGCCTGGCCCCTGAGGTACAGGACCTGGTCCGTCTGCACGCTCGGACGGGTGGCAAGGAGGGCATCTCGATCCGCGATGCCCGGCGCCTCGCCGCGGTGACGGCCATCGCGGACCTGTCGGCCGAGGGTCAGCTCGAGCAGTTGGCTGTGCTGGCAGCGGCTGATACGGCGCGGAAGGCCGAGGCGAAGCGGCCCCGGCAGCAGCCCGCTCCCGGGACCGGGACTGCCGAATTTACCGCGGTAAATTCGGGGGCGGGCGGCGCGGTCGGCTCTGCCGCACCGTCGGGTGCACCTGCGGCAGCGGCTGGTACAGCGGCGGAATTTACCGCGGTAAATTCGCTGGGCTCGTCTGTGAACAGCAGCGACACCTCAGGTTCGAGCACCGCTGGTACCGCCACGGCGCCGACGGTGGGCAGTGTTCCTGAGCAGCGTGAGGAGCTCACCCCGAGCCACGCTGCTTCGGCGGAGGCTGACGAGTCGGTGCCCGCCGTGAACTGGCATGACGTGAACGCCTTCGCGGACGCGATCGTCGCCATACTCTCCACTGAGGAGGCGTACCAGCTCGCGGAGGCACTGGAGAACCGGATTCTGGCGAGCAGTCAGGCCGACTAACCCTCGAAACGCACGAAGGCCCGCACCCTCAGTTGAGGGTGCGGGCCTTCGTCGTTGCTGCGGTTGTTCAGGCCACCTCAGTGGCCAGCGCGGCTGCGGCAAGCAGCGGTTGGCAGACGGCGATCGGCCAACCGTTGGGGCGGCACTCGGTTCCCTCATGTCAGTTGCGGGGGGCGTTTGCGGTCACTGCTCGATCCTCATGTTCCAACGGACGGTCTCAGGGGCGTCGACGCTGACGTTGATGTCCTTGGGCGAGCCGAGGTGGAAGTTGTTCCTGGTGGGTGTGACGGCGTCTGCGGCGCAGGGGATCGTCGTGGTGGAGACGGGGTCCATCCGCAGGGTCAGCGTCCCGCCGGTGCACAGGATCGTGACGAGCAGGTCGCCCGTCTTCGCGGAGATCGACGCGACGCTGGTGCCACCGGAGCGGAGCGGGACGGACGCCAGTGTGGTGGTCCCGGCCTCGGGCGGCGGCAGGGCGGGAATGGACACACTGGCCGATGGCGACGGCGACGAAGAGGGGGCCGAAGTGGCGGCTGGGGAGGCCGTCGGCGGGCTCGTGGCGGGAGGCGCGGTGGAACCGCTGGTGGACGTGCACCCGGCGGCGAGAATGCCGAGAACAGCGAGTGCCGAAAGCGCGTGGCGTGGTCGAACTGCTTTGATGGTCAACTGTGATCCGTCCCTGTGCTGGGTGCCGGCCGCCTGCTGCAGCCGGCGGCCGGCTTGTCTCTCATGGCGGTAGGGTCAGCTGACCCAGGTGTTCCAGCCGACGTACCAGGGGCTCCACAACGTCATGCCCGCCGTGCTGCTGGTGCAGTCCTGCCGCACGATGTGGAAGGTGCCGTAGGTCTGCAAGCGCCAGACGCCGTAGGTGGCATGCGCAGTCTGCCCGGGACCGGCGGTGACGGTGGTGGAATTGCCCAGCGAGGCGGTCATCGAGGTCTGGAGCTGGACTCCGACCGTCGCGCTGGCCTTCGTCACGAGGCCGTTGATCTCGCCGGTGAGGCTGCTGCTGAAGGTAGCGGAGACGGTGCCGCTGACCTGGGCCGCGAAGGTGGACGTCGCGTCGCGCGACGTGCCGTTGTAGTTCGCCTGGCTGGGTCCGACCGCGGCCATCACCTTGCCCTGGTTGCTGATGTTGTCGTACCACTCCTCGTACTTGCAGTAGACCCCGTCTTCGGTCGCGTCGCCCGCGTCGGCCGCGAGCGCGGCCGGCGCGGATAAGAGGGTGGTGGCGGTCGTTGCGGCAGCGAGCAGGAGAGCGAGTTTGCGGCGCAAGTTGAGCTCCTTGATGACCGTTGGTCGAGAGCACGCGACAACGCCAGGGCCCGTGGCGGTGGGGCAGTGCACTCGGAGGTGGTTGTTCGTGGCGCAACGAGTGTTCTAGTTGTTGGGTGGTTCGTATCGCAAGGCTCTGATGTTGACCCCTCAATCAAATGCCGAGGTCGCAAACCGACATGACGCAATGTCATGTGCACTAAGTGGCTCGAGTCGGCACGCAACGCTCGATCAAGCACTGGTCGGAGACCTGGCAGACAACCGAGCTGGGAGACGAACGTCCCGTGGGTGACTCGAACGCACGAAGGCCCGCACCCCTCAGAGGATGCGGGCCTTCTGTACTGCTGGAATCCGGTCAGGCCGCAGTGACAAGTGCGGCTGCGGCGAGTGCAACCAACGCGGCGATGGTGAGGCTGGTGGCCAGGCGCAGCAGGCGCATCTTGCGGTGGCAGATGCCGGACAGGATGCGCAGGCGGTCCGGACGGCGGTCCGGGGCGAGGTCGGTGAGCAGTTGGTCGGTGGTGCGGGTGGCCCAGTAGGCGAAGGAGCTGCGGTCGTCGGCGCCCATGTGCGGCCGGATGACGAGCAGCGCGAGCAGGGTAGCGGTGGCGAGCAGGCCGGCTGCGGGAGTCAGGACCAGGAGGCTGGAGCTCTTGGCCTGGGCGAGGATCGCCAGGGAGGCCGAGAGGATTCCGGTCAGGCTGAGGACCAACCCGCTTTTGTTGTCCGTCCTTGCGATCTCCTGGACGACGTGCGCGAGGGCCTCGTTGAGGTTCTGCTCGGTGCGGTCTGCGGGCTGGCTGGTAATCACTGGCGGGGGTCTCCTTCGTGGGGAACGGGTCCGGCCCGGCCTCGCGAGTGCGGGCCGGACCGGGCCGGGTGGCGGGCGGGGCGAGCTACGAGTGGGCGGGGTCGGGCCGGAGGCCGAGGCGGTAGTGGGCCTCAGCGAGGGCCTCGGTCCAGTCGCCGGTGAAGTGCACGGCCCGGTCGTCGATGTAGCAGGCCCCACCCAGCTTCTTGTTGGTGACGAGCAGCTGGCCACGCTCGGTCCAATGGCTCCGGTCGGGGTCGGTGTCGACGATCACGTCGAAGCCGTACCGAGTGAGCCAGTCGGCGACGCCCTGGTGGTGCCGGCGGTGGCGTGCGGTGACCACGAAGACGGCGCGAACGGCAAGCAGGCCGCGGACGGCCTCGAGGGCGCCGGGGATTGGCTCTCCGTAGATCCGGCCCTCCATCCATCCGGCGCTGTGATCGGCGAGTGTGAGGTCGAAGTCGACGCCGACGGCCTGGCTTGCGGTGGAGTTGGGGTCGAGCGGTACGACGGTCAACGGGTCCTCCCGGGTGTTCTGTTGGGCGGTCAGTTGTGGTGGGCGCGGAGCTTGTCGGCCTCGACCTGGGCGAGCTGGGCCGCCTGGGGGTTGAGGGCGGCGCCACGGGCGGCGGCCTCGGTGTAGAGGCGGATGAGGGCCTGCCGGGTGTCCTGGTCCAGGGGCGGCAGGGGGCGGCCGTCGCGCCGGGCGGCCCAGCGGGCGGCGAGCGGCTCGAGGTCGGTCAGGTCGGCCCGGTAGGCGGGGCCGGGCTGGTCGGTGGTGGTCACGAGGTTCCTTCCGAGGGTCAGGTGAGGATGCGGGCGATCTCGCGCATGCCGTCGAGGTGGTGGGCCTGGCGGGCGACGCGGGCGCCGAGGTCGGCCAGCCGGTCGGCGTCGTGCAGGTCGGGCTGGCCGTCGGCGAGGCGGTCGGCGTAGCGGCGGGCGTCGGCCGCGAGCTGTTCGGCGTCGAGGCGGTGGGCGGCGCGGCGGCGTTCGATGGTGTCGGCGCAGTCGTTGGCGGTCATGGGGTCGGGGTCCTCAGTGGGTGGGTCAGGCGAACAGGGCGAGCTGCTCGGGCCAGGCGGCGAGGGCTTCGGCGTCTTCGCGGGTGCGGCACCAGGCGTCGTCGCTGAGCGGGAGGCGGGTGATGATGCCGCCGCAGCAGTTGGCCCACCACTGCCCGGGGCGGGTGGCGGTGCTCTGCTGGATCAGCGGGTGGTGGCCACCGCGGCCGGGTCCGGGTACGGGCATCAGCCGGCGGCCGGGTCGGGCAGCGCGGGCTGGGCGGTGCAGGCGGCGGCGTGCGCGGCGGCGGCCTTGCGGCTGTTGTCGATGTGCTCGCCGCTGTAGGGGTGGCCGTCGCGGCAGCCGGTGCACCACCACCAGGCGGTGATGTCCTCCCGGCGCAGGATGGCGGGCTGGAACTCGGTGGCCGGCCACGGCTTGGCGCCGACGATCTCGACCACCGCACCGCGCTGGTTGGTGTAGCGGGCCCAGACGTGGCCGAGGCCGCTGCCGGTGCCGGGGCCCTGCGGGGCGTCGCCGAGGATCACCTGCTGTCCGGTCATGCGGATCTCGCCGAGCTCCTCGGCCTGACCGAGCAGCTGGAGGATGCGGTCGTGGCCGCCGATCACCTTGGCCTGGGGGATGCGGGTGTGGGTGATGCGGTGGAGGGCGCGGACGCTGGTGCGCTGGCGGCCGGTGCCGCGCAGCTGGTCCAGGATCGCCAGCAGGACGGTGAGGGCGTCGTCGTGGGAGAGCTGTCCGGTGTAGGCGTCGGTGGTCAGGGGCTCCAGCAGGGCCTCGATCGGGGCACTGAACTTTGTGGTGGTGGTCATCGTGCTGTCCTTCCTCTCGATGGCGGTGGGGCGGGGCGGGTCAGCGGCCGGCCTGAGCCGGGATCAGGGCGGGGGTGGCGGGGACGGTGTCGACCCGGGCGAATCCCTCGGCGGCGAGCTGGTCGGCGGTGGGGACGTGGTGCTGCTGGTCGGCCAGGACGTGGTCGGGCACGACCCGGCTCCTCGCGCTGTTTCGGCTGCGCCGGATCTCGAGGGGGACGTCGAGCAGCACGGCGGCGCAGGGGCGCTGCCAGTAGCGGGCGCGGGCGAGCAGGGCGGCCCTGACGTGGGGGTACAGGGCGGTGGAGTCGGCCACGGTGGTGAGGTTGCGGGAGAGGCGGGCGTCCAGGAGCAGGGTCTGGATCTGGTCGGCGACGGGGGTGGCGGACTGGTCGGCGGCCGAGTCGGTGGCCATCTCGCGGTAGTCGTCCAGGGACAGGCACCAGCTGGTGGGCCACAGGCGGGTGGCGAGGGTGGTCTTGCCGGAGCCGGAGCCGCCGACGAGGACGATCAGGGTGCCGGGGTCGAAGGGCGGGAGTGCGAGCACGGGCGGGGTTCCTTCCGAGCGGGGTGCGGGGCGGGGAGGTGCTGCCGCCCGGGCTCGGGCCCGGGCGGCAGCGGGGAGTGGCTGGTCAGTCGGTGGTGCGGGGGCTGGGCGGCAGGGCGGCCCTGGAGGCGGGGGTGCCGGTGGTGGCGGCGAGCAGCTGGACGACCTGGTCGGAGAGTCCGGCGACGGTAGCCGGGATCAGGAGGTCGCGGGCGGCTTCGCGGGCGGCGAGCTGGACGACGGCGGCCAGGACGTGGCCGCTGTTCTCGCGGCGGCCGGAGATGACGGCGAAGGTGCCGACGAGGTAGCCGGCTTCGCAGACGGTGCTGCTGCCGAGGGCTCCGGCCGGGACGGTGATGTCGATGCTGCCGCTGTCGTCGGTGAGGACGAGTTGGCGGGGGTAGCGGCCGGTGAACTCGGTGATGATGCCGTCGACGGTGACCAGGCTGAGGTCGGGGGCGGCGGCGAGGCGGGGCAGGTTGTCGGTCATGGTGCGCGTCTCCCTTGGGTGAGGTCGGCCGGGCGGCCGGTTCCGTCCCCGGAGCGAGCCGCCACCCCGCCCCGCCCGGCCGCGGGTGCGGCGGGGCGAGGGGGTGGCGGTGGCCGGGGGCGGTGCCGGTCGTCCGGGGTGGTCACTTGGACAGGCGCACGGGCATGACGACGTAGCGGTAGGGGAGGTCGGCGACGTCCTGGTCGTCCGCGCCGGTGCGGGCGACCAGGAGCGCGGGCTTCACGTTCTCGCCGACGTGCAGGGTCACCTCGGAGGCGCCGGTGGCCTTGATGCCGTCGCCCAGGAAGGCGGGGTTGAACGCGATCGAGTAGCCCTCCTCCAGCGACGCCGCGGTGACCTCCACGAGCTCGGAGCCTTGGGCGTCGTCCCCGGTGCCGGCCTCGATGAGCAGCTGTCCGGCGGCGGCCAGGGTGAGCCGGATCGGGGTGTTGTTGGTGGCGACCAGTGCGACGCGGCGAATCGCGTCGGCCAGCGCGGCGGCCGGGGCGCTGATCGCGCCGGTGGTCGCCGGGAGCCCGTGCGCGATGTTGGGGAACTCGGCGCCGAGCAGCCGGGTGATGAACTCGGCGCCGCAGTAGGACCAGCCCCACCTGTCGCCGTCGGTGTGCAGGGTCAGCGGCCGGTCCCCGTCGAAGGAGCGGACGACGTCGGTCATGGTCTTGGCCGGGATCAGCGCCCGCACCGGCTCCCCGGCCGGGGCGGCGGTCTTCTTGCGGCCCTTCGCCGGGGAGCCGGCGGGGGCGGGTTGGACGGTGAGGGTCCGGCGGGCGATGCGGTAGCGGTTGGTCGCGGCCAGCGTCACCTGGTCGCCGTCCATGAGGATCTGGACGCCGGTCAGCGCCGGGAGGGTCTCGTCGGCCGAGGCGGCGAACGCGACCTGGCTGACGGCCTCGGACCAGGCGTCGGCCTGCACGGTGGCCACGGCCAGGGGGATCGGCGGGAAGGCCGGGTACTCGTCGACGGGCAGCAGCGGCAGCGCGTACTTCGACCAGCGGCACACCACCCGCAGCCTGCTCCCGTCGGCGGTGAGCTCCACGTCGGTGCCCTTGGGCAGACGGGCAGTGATCTCGGCGAGCAGCCGCCCGGACACCAGTACCTGGCCGTCTTCGATGACCTCGGCGCTGACGGTGTCGCTCGCGTAGACGTCGTAGTCGGAGGCCGCCAGGCGCAGGCCCTGCTCGCTGGTGGTGAGCAGGATGCCGGCCATGACGGGTACGGGCGGGCGGGCCGGGAGGGCGCGGGCGGTGTGGGCGACGGCGTCGGCCAGGGACTGCACGGAGACGCGGAGCTTCATGGTGGGGTCCTTCCAGAAGGCAGTTCGGGGCGGGGTGTGGGTGGGGCCCGTCACCGGCGCGGTGACGGGCCCCAGGGGTGCACGGGGTGACGGGTGGTCAGCAGTCGAGGGTCAGGTCGCCGGGCGCGTAGTCGATCCGGGCAAGCGGGTAGGCGCCGAGCCAGACCTGGGCGAAGTCCGGGACGTCCGCGAGCGCCTGGCGCAGCTCGGCGACGTCGATGCGGTTGGTGCGCACCGAGGCGCAGGGGAGGTAGCCGGTGGTGTTGGCCGCGGTGCGGGGCTCGGGCCGGCGGGCGCGCACCGGCTCGGGTGCGCTCTGCTGCTCCTGGGCCGCCGGGGCCGGGGCGGTGTCGGGCTCGGCCGGCTGCTCGTCGGCCGCCTCGGTGGCGGCGGTGTTGAACAGGTCGGGGCCCTGGTCGGCGGCCGGGGCGGGCGGGGCGAGGGACTTGGCGTGGTCGACGTCGGTGGCCGGGCAGATCGCGCGGCCGTCCGGGTCGGTGCGCCAGCCCATCAGGGCGAAGTGGGACAGGGCGTCGGCGGCGCTGGCGAAGATGCCCAGGCCGTCGTCCATCGGCTCCTCGCACGCGACGCAGACCGGGTTGTAGGCGAGCTCGACGACCGTGCTCGGGGCGGCGGCCTTCTCGGCCGGGGTGCGGCGCCACGCCTGGCCCTTGTGCAGGACGACCGCGCGCAGCGTGGGGTTGAACGGGGAGCCGTCGTCGATGTCGGCGAAGAACGCGTTCTGCTCACTGGCCTCGATGAGGGCCGCGGCGAGGGTGGGGGCGGGCAGGATCTGGTCGGTGCCGGTGATCCACACCGCCCAGGTGGTGGCGGGGTCGCCGACGACGAGCGGCTGCTCGCCGAACAGGCCGATCCGGGCGGTGGGTGCGGTGGGCTGGACGGTGGGCATCGCGGGGTCCTTCCGGGCGGTTGGCGGTGGCCGGGCGGCCGGCCCCGTCCCCGGGCAGAGCTCCGCCCGCCCGGGCTGGGTGCCGGGCGGGCGGAGCGGTCCGGGGGCGAGGCCGGTCGGCCGGTCAGCTGATGAGCGCCAGGACCAGGACGAACAGCACGATCGGGATGGCGGTCAGCAGCGCGGGCGAGACGTCCGCGCAGCCCTTGAGTCGCTCGATCTCGTTGCTGATCCCTTCGACTTCGGCGAGGGTCCGGGCGTGGGGGACGGTGCCCTTCGGGAGGTTGGCCAGGGTCTGGCTGCGCTCGTGCAGGAGCTTGCGCTGCGCTGCGATCTGGACGTCGCGGTTTATGGCGAACAACGGGGGTTGTCCTTCCGGTTCGGGGTTCGGGGGTGGTTCGCGGTGCGGGACGATGAGGGGCGGGCCGGGGACGAGACCGGCCCGCCCGGGCACGTGGTGCCCGAACCGGCCCCGGGGTGGTTCGTTCATCCCGGGGCCGGGCCGTACCGGCGGGCGAACCTGGGCGGCGAACCGGTTCGTGGTTCGCCGAACCGTGGTTCGCGGTTCGCGTCAGACGGTGGCGCGGTTCGCGAACTCACGGCGGGCGTCGGACAGCCTGTGGTGCGCGGTGGTTTTCTTCATGCCGAGCTCCGTCATCACGAACTCGAGGTCCACCGCGTCGTAGCCGCGGGTCTCGATCAGTTCGAGAATCTGCTGAACCTGCTCGGCGGCGGCCTCCTGCGCGGCGCTGCGCCGGTTCGAACCAGCCCCAGCCGAATCGTGCCGCTCCTGGTCGGGGGCGGTTCGCGGCTCGGGGCCGGCAGCGGCCGCATCAGCGGAGCGGGGGCCGTGGTTCGCGGCCTCCAGTTCGCGCCGCCCGCCCGGTTCGCCGGAGCGCGCGGCGGGCAGCGCCTGGTTCACCGAACCGCTGGAGTAGTTCGCGGTCCGGTTCGCCGGAGTGGAGCGGGTGAGGCGAACCGCGAACTGCGGAACCTGCGCCGGGTTCACCGAACCGGCCAGCGCGATGGCCAGCGAGTGGTTCGAGACGCGGGGCAGTGAGCGAACCGGCACCCATTCGCCGACCCCGATCAGCCCGGCGACGAACCGGCGAACCGCTCCAAGGTCGGTTCGCCGAACCGCCGCGCGCCGGTTCGCGGCGGCGGTCCAGGCGAGCTCGACCGTGGACAGGGACTCGTCGGTGATCGCCAGCGACCACGCGGTGAACGAGTGGCTGGGGTAGCGGGCCCAGCGGATGAGGCCGATGGTGGGCCGCGACTTGGCGACCTTCCCGTCCGCCCGCAGCTTCTGGCGGTGCAGCAGGCTCGCGTACAGCTCCCACAGCACCATGCCGGTGATGCTCATGACCGAGAACGCCACGGCCTTGGGGGTGGGGTCCCAGTAGCTGACCTGGTCGACCATCTTCCCCGCGGCCACGTCCCAGACGCGGCCGGTGACGGTGGCGGAGGCGTGCCAGTAGTTCATGACGGCCGCACCGATCGCGAACACCCAGGTCGAGACGCGGTACAGGGTGCCGCTGTCGCCGCTCTGCCGGGCCTGGTGGTACATCCACGCGACGAACGCCGTGCTCAGCTCCCAGGCCGCGGCGAACAGGATGGTGAACGGGGCGACCCAGCCCAGGATGTCGTGGGCGAAGCCGGCCTGCCCAGTCCACGCCACGGCCATCGGGGCGGTGATCGGAACGATCGCCAGCAGCCGCCGCGAGTTGGCCTTGACGAACGCCTTGGCCTTGGCGGTGAGCGTGGTCTTGCCCGCCCGCTCGGCGGCCTTCGCCTCCCGCTTCAACCGGCGGCGCTCCAGCTGGCGGACGGTGCGGCTGGTGGCGCTCTCAAGGGCCCGCTGCGCGGCGAACTTGGCCACCTCCGCGCGGTCGTGCTCCTTCTGCGCCTGGTCCTCCAGCTCCTTCGCCCGCTCCAGCGCCTTGTCCGCCTCCGCCTTGATGGCGGTGACCCCCTTCTCCGCTTCCCGGAGGATCCGCTGGGCGTCCTTGCCCGCCGCCTCCAACAGCCGGGCCGCCTCACCGGCGGTCCGGGTGCGCTCCTGGCGGATCTCGGCGGCGGCCTGGGTCCGCGTCTGGTCGGCCTCGGCCTGCGCCTTGCCCCGCACCTCGCGGGCCGCCTTGGTTGCCTCGTCGATCTCCCGGTCCGCCTCCTCCCGCAGCTCGCGCACCTCGGCCCGGACCCGGTCGGCGTCGGCCTGCGCGGTCCGGCGCAGCTCCTCGGCCTGCTCCCGGGCTCCGGCCAGCAGGCCATCGGCCTGGGTGCGGGCGTCGGTGAGCACGGTGTCGGCCTGGATGCGGGCGCCGGTGCGGAGCTTGGTCGCGTGCCGCTCGGCCTGGTCGCGCAGCTCGGTGACCTCGTTCTGCGCCTGGGTGCGGAGCGTCTCGGCCTGGGCGGTGGCGGCCCGGGTGAGGGCGCCGGCCTTCTGCTCGGCGGCGGCGAGGACCGTCTCGGCCTGCTGCTCGGTGAGCTGGGCCTGCGCGGTGGCGGCGGCCCGCAGCTCCTCGGCCTGGTGCTCGGCGGCCCGGGTGACGGTCGCCGCGGCCTGCTCGGCGTCGGCGAGCACCGTCTCGGCCCGGACGGCCGCGTCGGCCCGGATCGTCTCGGCGGCCTGGTCGGCTTCGGCGGTCAGGATGCCGGCCTTCTCCTCGGCGTCGGCGAGGGTCCGGGCGGCGGTGTCGGTGGCCGCCTGGGTGAGCTCGGCGGCGCGCTGCTCGGCCTCGGCGACGGTCTGCTCGGTGGCCTGCCCGGCCTCGGCGCGGGCGTCGGCGAGGACCTGGTCGGCCTCGCGGCGGGCCTGCTCGCGGATCTGCAGGGCCGCCCGCTCGGCACGCTCCGTGACCGCCAGTGCGGTGGTGTCCGCGGCCTCCGCCTCCGTCTGGGCGTCGGCGCGCAGCTGCTCCGCCTCCGCCGTCCACTGCCCGGCGGTGGCCAGCTCGCGGTCGGCCGTCTCGGTCGCGGCGGCCAGGAGGGCGGTGGCGGTCTGCTCGGCCAGGCCGACGATGTCGGCCGCGCGGTCGGTCGCGTCGGCCAGGATCTCGGCCGCCGACCGCGCGGCCGGAGCGGGCGCGGCGGCGGTCTCGGGGGTGGCCGGCGGGGTGGTGGTGGTCTTCTTCGCCGGGGTCTTGGCCCGGGTGGCGGGCTGGCGGGCGGGGGCGGCCGGGGGCGTGGCGGTGGTCTTCTTCGCGGTGCGGGTGCGGCGCGGCTTGGTGTCGCGGACCGAGGTCATCGCGGGTTCGTCTCCTTCTGCACTGGTTGCGGTGCGTGAGGGCGTATGGGTGTCTGGGGTGTCTGGGGTGGGAGCCGTCTGGGATCTGTATGGGTCCCGTACAGGCGGGTTTTCGGGGGGTCTCCTGGACCCCAGACGCCCCATACGCGCAGGTCAGTGACCCCTACAGGCGCGGCACCCCAGACAGGGTTGTATGGGGTGCCGCGTAGGGGGTGTATGGGGTGCGGGTGCTACTCGTCGTGGCCGGTGCGGTAGCGGTCGATGGCGGTGGCGAGGGTCTCGGCGAGGTAGCCGAGGCCGGGTCCGGCACCGGGGACGCGGAGCTGGCCGCCGGCCGGACGCTCGACGCCGACCGCCTTGAGGTAGGCGAGAAGGTCGGTACCGAGCTGGCGGACGTCCCCGTAGCCGAGGAGGGCTGCGAGCGGTCCGGAGTGCAGCCGGCCGCCCGCCCGGACGAGTTCGTCGTGGGCGCGCAGCAGCAGGATCGGCACGCCGTCAGCGTCGTACTCGGCACCGTCGGTGTCGTCGTACTCGCCTTCGCCGTCCCCCTCCTCGCCGTCCTCCCAGTCCTCGGCGTCGGCGTTCAGGCCGTCGTCGAACCCGGTGTCCGAATCGGCCGGGGCGGCATAGGTCGGTGACGGAGCGTGTCCGGGCGGCGGGGTGCCCGCGCCCCGGCGGCGCATCGCGGCCTCGATCGGATCGGCCCACTGGCCGCGCATCCGACCGGCCGCGGTGCGCAGCTGGGTGATCTTGGCGAGCATGCGGATCATGTCCGCGCCGTCGATCCACAGCGAGCGGACGCGGCGGTAGCGCTCGGCGAGCAGGATGCCCATGCCGCGCACGTCCGGGTCCAGGAGCGAGGCGTCCCAGCCGTTCTTCGCGGCGCTCTGGGAGAGCGCCATGTTGGACTCGGTGGTCTCGGTGACCCGCATGCACCACTTCCAGGTGACGTTGCCGGACACCATGCGGGGCAGGACGCCGTCGGCTCCCTTGGTGACGACCTGGGTGGCGACGATGAGGATGATGCCGAACGCCAGACCGCGGGCGGCGAGGGAGGAGAGCGCGGTGCGGATCGCCGCGCCGTGCTTCTTGTCGCCGGTGAGTTCCTGGAGCTCGTCGACGACCACCAGCTCGAGGCCGCCGAGCTCGGCGATCAGCTTCGGGTCGTCGATCTGCTCCATGCCGTACCGCTTGAGGATCGCGGCCCGGCGGGCCAGGTCCTCGACCAGTGCCTCCAGCAGGATCCGGGCCCGCTTGGCGCCCTTGACGCCGGGCTCGTCGATGAAGCTGGCAGCCAGGTCGCGCCAGCGGTCCTGCCCCGGCGCCTTGCCGTCGATCAGGCGCAGGTTCACCCGCATGTCCAGCAGCGCGCCGGCCATGATGGCGCGCAGCGCCGCGCCCTTGCCGGTGCGGGAGGCGCCGCCGAGGGAGAGGCTGGTGTCCTTGAGGATCAGGTTGACCAGGTCGCCGAAGGCGTCGAACGCCACCGGGATGCCGTTCTCCCAGACGTCGACCTGGTCCATGTCGACCAGCGGGGAGCGCCGCGGCTCGGTGAACGGGTCCTGCTCGAACGCGGCGACCGCGATCATCTTGGCGTGGCCGCCGGCGGAGGCGTGGACGGGGTCCATGAAGAAGCGGGCCCGGTCCAGGCCCATCTCGCCTGCGATCTTGCCGAGCTTGGGCAGGACGGTCTCCACGGTGACGCCGTCGCCCTTGGGCAGGACGACGTGCGCCAGCCACCCGCCGCTGACGCGGGTGATCGCCCCGGGGTGGGCCAGGCGCAGCGGGCCGTCGCTGATCGCCCCGGCGGCGATCATCGCCTCCATGAGCTGGTCGGTTTCCGGGCACTCCAGCTCCTGGCCGGGTCCGGCCGGGCCGGGGGCGGTGTACTCGGGGGCCGGAGTCCAGGTCGCGGTGAAATCGGGCGCCGGAACCGGCCCGGGCCCGCCCTGGGAGGTGGTGGGCTTGGTGAAGCCGGGCGCGGCGGGACCGGCCGGGCCAGCCGGGTTGGTGCCGGGTCCGGTCTGCTGGGCGGGGATCTGGTAGTCGAGGGCGGGGACCTCCGGCGGGGCGGAGCGCCAGCTGGAGAAGCGGCCCTTGCCCCAGGCGATGGCGGCCAGGCCGACCGCCATGGAGGCGAGCAGTATCGGGCTGCCGACCTGGAGGATGCCCCACCCGGCGGCGATGCTGACCGCAACCGTCTTCCAGCGGCGGCGGTTGCCCATGCGCTTGCGGTGGGCGACCAGCTCGCTCGGGCTCGGCTCGCGGTGCCCGGTGTACGGGGCGAGCTCGGCCTGCCGGGCCAGGCCCCGCCACATCACGGCCTCGCCGCGCAGCTGGGCGGCGGCCTCGATGCCGGCCTTCGCGTCCGCCGGTTCCGCGCCCTCCGCGCGGCCGTCGGCCAGCTTCTCGTCCGCGCTCTTCTCCAGCGCCTCGGCCCGCTCCACCAGGCGCTGCGCCTCGCGGTTCTTCTCCTGGTCCCACTCGGCGTGCCAGGTGTTGAGGAGGTCGGCGCGCACGTGGGCGTCGGTGAGCAGCTCGGAATTGAACCAGGCGCCGCGCTCGGTGCGCAGGACGCGGTAGCCGTCGCGGGTGTGGGCGACCTGGCGGGTGGCGGTGGCGCTGAGGAAGGTGGCGATCCGGGCGAGGGTGCCGGGCTCGTCGGCCTGGTCGTCGCCACCGTTGTGGCGGGGCGGCTGCTGGACGGTGGGCTCGTCGTCGTCGACGAACTCGGCGTCCACGACGATCCGCTCGGGCGGGTAGGTGGTCATGCTGCTCCTCCAGGAGAAGGTGGTCGGTGTGGTGCGGTGCGGTGACCGTGGACCGGACGGTCGCGGCCGTCCGCACCCAGCCCCGGCCCGTGGTGCGGGGCCGGGCCGGGTGCGGGCGACCGGTGTGCGTCCGGGGCACGAGGGGGTCAGCCGACGACGCCGAGCAGGGCTGCGCCGGCCGAGTTGACGGCGGGGATGACGGTGACGGCGACGGCGCCGCCGAGGACGGCGGACAGGCCGAGCAGGACGCCGGCGACGATGCCGCGCTTGGCGAGCTTCTTCTCGTCGCTCTTGATCGCCTTCCACAGGCCGAACAGCGCGACCGTGATCAAGAACAGGACGATGTTGCCCTCGGCCGACAGCTGGACCGGAGTCGCCCGCAGGGCCCGGGTGGTGTTGCCGCCGGAGATCCCCCACAGGGCGAGGGACCCGGCGCCGTTGCCGAACCAGGTGATGACGCCCGCGCCGAAGCCGATCAGCCCGCCCGTGCACATGCTGGCCAGGCCGCCGTAGGCGATGCCGCCGACGAACGGGATCAGGGTCTTGAAGTCCTTCTTCTTGCTCTTGTAGTTGGCCTTGGCCCACCCGGCGGCGAAGTGGACCGGGATGCCCATGCCGAAGGCCAGGCCGCCGGCGGTCAGGGTGGTGGCGGAGATGTTCATCGGTGTGTCCTCCGAGAGGTCAGGTGGTGGTGAGCAGCCGCAGGAGTGCGGGCACGAGGTGGATGCCGGTCAGGAAGGTGACGGCGGGCGGGGCGAGGAGGGTGAGCAGGTCGGCAGCGGCGGTGCGGGTGCGGGCGGAGCCGCGCCGGGCCAGGCGCCACAGCCGGACGGCGGCGAGCACGTAGACGGCTCCGGCCGCCGCGCGGGCGGGCCACCAGGGCAGGGCGAGGGCGAGGCCGGCCGCGTCGGCGAGGACGGCGACGGGGCGGCGGCCGGCCTGGCCGAAGCGGCGGCGGGCGGGCAGGTAGGGGACGCCGACGGCGGCGGCCACCAGGTCACGGATGATCACGAGGAGCTCCGGGTGCGGGTGGGCGGCCGGGTCGGCCGAGGGTCAGGACAGGACGGACAGCAGGCCGGTGACAGTGGCGACGACCAGGTCCAGGAGCGCGCCGACGCAGTAGGCGGCGGCGATGACCGCGGCCCCGGCGAGCACGGGGGCGCTCATGCGGAGAAGGACCGTCGGCGGGATCGGGTGGTGGGCGCGGTCGGCGACGGCCGCGAGGGCGGCGAGCATCCCGAGGTAGAGCAGGCTCGCCAGCAGGACCAGGTGCCCGAAGGGCAGCGCGGCGGCGGCGCGGAGCAGCTCGTTCATCAGCGCATCCCGGCGGAGGCCAGCACCTGGTCGAGCAGGCCGCCGAGGACGGAGCCGACCGAGGCCAGCAGGACCATCAGCACCGCGAGGGACAGCGGGTTGGTGATCCGGTCGTAGCTGGCAGTCCGCGGGGCGAGGCCCTTCGACCAGACGAGGCAGGTGACCCCGGCCAGGTAGAGCAGGCCGACGACCAGGAACGGCCAGGGCAGCGGGAGCTCTCCGTTCAGGTGCGGGTACACCAGGGCGGCGCAGAGGGCGATCACGCCGGGGGTCCAGGTCGCGCGGCGCAGGCGGGCGGCGCGGTCGTCGACGCCGGCGGCGGTGGCCGCCCGGGCGAAGGCGGCGAGGTAGGGGACGGCGAGGGCGGCGAGCACCTGCCACAGCGGGACGGGCAGGGAGGAGAGGAGGATCACGGGGTGCTCCGGTCAGTGGAGGGCGGCGATGATCTGGTCCCCGTGCCAGTTGAGCCAGGGGATGAGGGTGGCGTTGGCCAGGCCGGTGACTCCGGCGGCCAGGCCCAGGGAGCAGCCCGCGAGGCCGCCCCAGATGATCTGGACCCGCAGCGGCGGGTTGCAGCACTTGAAGCCGAGCACGACGATCACGGTCAGGAAGAGCGTGGCGACAGAGCCGCCGACGGTCAGCCCGGAGGCTGCGGCGGTGCGCAGGGCCTGCTCGGTGCCCGGGCCGACGGCCTTCTCGCCGATCTTGTTGGTGACGGTGGCGACCCGGTCGGCGGTGAAGCCGAGCAGGCCGCCGGAGCACATCGCGGAGACGGTGCCGAGCATCAGGCCGCCGCTGAGCGCGGCCAGCGTCGGGGCGGGGAAGCCGCTGCGCCACCAGCGGATCAGGGCGGTGATCAGGATGCCCCCGGCGAGGCCGAGGCCGCCGATGGTCAGTGCGGTGGGTCCCATGGTCAGACCCCCGTCAGGGTCCAGCCGAGCAGGTGCAGCCCGGCCTCGGTGGCGACCGTGCAGCTCAGCAGGTTGAAGGAGAGGGCCCGTACGACCCAGACCCGGCCGCGGTAGCGGAGCTCGGCGATCCCGGCGGCGATCAGGCCTGCCAGGAGCACGCCGTACTCGTCGCCGAAGATGTGCAGCACCTGGTCGGTGCCCGGGACGCAGAGGGCTCCGACCACGAGCGCGGACAGGTTCCACAGCGGGTGCAGGCGCTTAAGGCTGAACTGCGGCGGGGCCGCAGTCGCGGGCGGCCCGGCGGGGGCGACCGGCGCCGGGTAGTAGTAGTTGTGGTTGTGGACGGTCGGCGGGGCCGACGCGTACACCGGGGCCGGTGCGGTCGCCACACCACCACCGCCACCACCTCGGCCGCCGCGCCACCACTCGTGCGGCTCGGGCAGGCCCGCACCGCCGGAGGTCGGCGGGGTGGGCGGCGGGGGCGGGGGAGCCGCCGGGGGCTGCGGCGGGGGCGGAGGCGTCTCGGAACGCGGCGGCGGCATGAAGTCGGGCAGCGCGTTGCTCGGCGGGACCGGCGGCTTCGGCGGGATGTCCGCGCCGTCGGTGCGCTCACCGGAGAGCTGGATGTCCGAAGGCGACGGCTCGATCGGCTGGTCAGACATCGCAGCGCTCCTGCCGCTCCACGTACGGGATGAAGATCGTCTTGTTGAGGGCCATGGCGAGCAGCACCAGCCCGGAGGTGATGGCACTGCCCGCGCAGAACAGCAGGTAGATCAGCTCGAACATCGGGTTCTCCTCGGTCGGGCCGCGCCCGGGCCACTGGGTGGCCCGGGCGGGCGGCGGTTCGGGTGGTGCGAGGTGGTGCCGGCGGCCGGGGTGGGTCAGCTGGCCGGGCGCAGGCAAACGGTGTCGACCGGCCGGCCGGCCGCGACGGCGTCGGCGAGGGCCTTGCGGGTGAGCGGTCCGGCGATGCCGTCGGCCTCCAGGCCGGTGCAGGTCTGGAACCAGGTGACCGAGTCGCGGGTGAGGCGGCCGAACGCGCCGTCCGTCTCCAGCGCGGTGGTCTGGGTGAGCACGCGGTTGAGCTGGCTCTGGAGGGCGGCGACGTCCGCGGAGTGCGAGCCGACGGCGAGCAGCACCGTGGTGCGCGGGGCGGCGGCGGCCGGGGTGGTAGCGGTGAGGCCGATCGCGGCGGCCAGGGCAACGGAGGCGACGGCGGCGCGGACGGCGGTGGGGTTCTTCACGGTGGTTCTCCCTCGCGGTGGTGGAGGGGACCAGGGGTTGGTCCCGGGGCTCCCCTGACCTGCCGTCACCGGCCGCTGGCGCGGTACAGGGTGACGGTGGGTCAGGGCAGTCCCGGGACCGGGCCGCAGTCGGGCGGCCCGGTCCGGCGGGGGTGTTCAGGACCGGCTCGGTGCCGCGTCCGGCTCGGCGGCGGGCCGCGGACCCAGGCGGTGCTCGGCGACAGCCAGCAGGCCCGCAACCAGCAGGAGTGCGAGGCCGCAGAGCAGGCCCTGCCCGGAGAAGAACCAGTTGTTGGTGTTGATCGCCAACCAGGACCAGGCGGCCACCGGGACGCCCGTCAGCGCGGCGATCCACAGGTGCTGGTACCAGCGGCTGCGCCGCATCGGCAGCGCGCCGCCGATCATCTCCGCCAGCACGCGGCCGAGGAACACCAGCACGGGGAAGGTGATGGTCATCCGGATCAGGGCCGGGTCGGTGTGGCCGTCGGCCTGGTCCAGGAGGACGGCGCCGATGACGGCGCCGGCCAGGAGTGTCACGCCGAAGGCGGCGGCGGCGAGCTGGGTGGTGCGGTACAGGATCAGGCGCATGGGGTCCTCGCTGGGTGTGGCGGGTGCCGCCGGGCCGGGTGGCCGGCGGGTCGAGCTGGGCCCGGTGGGCGACGGGGTGGAGCTGGTGGTGCGGCGTGCGGCTAGTGGCCGGCGGTGCGGTGCGGGCCGCCCTTGCGGCGCGGGCCGGAGACGGCGCGGCGGGTGTCGGCCCAGCGCGGGCCGGAGCCCCAGGGCGACCAGGTGTCGACCGCGTCACGCTCGGCGCGGCTCCAGGCGTCGAAGGGGTCGTCGCCGAACGCGGCCAGCTGGACCTCGGTGTACTCGGCCCGGGCGAGCCCGCGGGCACGCTCCCGGCGGTCGGCGGAGGCGATGACCCGGGCCTGGCCCTGGTCGGCGGCGGTCTGCACCCGGTCGCGGGCGGCCTCGTTGGTGATCTCGGCCTCCATCTCGGCGAAGTCGTCGCCGGGCTCGGTCGGCAGGACCGTCTCGACCGTGCGGTCGGTGCGCAGAATCGCGGTCGCGCCCTGCGCCACCAGGCGCCGGCGGGTCTCGGTGCCGTCGCCCTGGCCGGGCAGCCACATCGTGGGGTCGGTGCCGGTGAGGGCGGCGACCTCGGTGGCGAAGCGCAGCTTGTCCGCGGCCTCGAGCTCGTCGCTGATCGTCGGCTCCGGGATCTCGGTGTCGATCCAGGTGTCGGCCGCGGGGGCGGTGCAGTGGGCGATGCGGTCGGCCTGGCGGCGGCCGGTCAGGGTGCGGGTCATGGGGTGCCTCCTAGGCGGGGCTGGGGCGGGACGTGGTTGGTGGTGGGGCCCTGGCGGGCCCGCCGCACCCTTCCCGGCGCCGCTCTGGCAGGTTCATGCCAGAGCGGTTCCGGTGACGGACGGCGGGATGCTGCCGAACTACGAGAGAGAGGAGAGGGGAGAGGGCGGGCTACTTGCTGGAGCCGCCGGCCTTCGCCGCGTCGCGGCGGGCCTGGTCCTCGCGGGCCCGGCGGAGCGCCTCGTCGGCCTGGGAGTTGGCGAGCTGGATGGTGATGGTCATGGTCAGCTCCTCCAGAACGTGGCGTTGACGTGCGCGGGGTCGGGGCGGGGGCTGAGCTTCCGGCGGCCGTTGCGGTCGTACTCGGCCGGGGCCGGGTGGACCTCCCGCTCCGCGGGGAGCGGGGTGGTGGAGCTGAACCACGGGCCGGAGGAGTTGCTGCCGGTGGTGCGGGTCGCCGTGCTGCCGGACGAGCCGGAGCTGCTGGAGCCGAAGCCCAGTCAGGAGCGGACGCCCATCAGCGGCCACCGCCCTTGGAGCTGGTGGGCGGCACGGGGGGCGGGGTGGGGACCGGGGTCCCGCCGGCGAGGCTCATCGGGCACCCCCGGCCTGCTGCGCCTGCTGCTGGCGGAGCTGCTCGGCCTGCTGGCGGGCGGCTTCGGCGGCGGCCATCTGCTGCTGCCACTGCTCGACCTGCCGCTGGAGCTGGGCGTCGCCCAGGTGCTGGCTGCTCACCGGCCCTCCTCCGCCCGCTTGGCCTGGACGGCGGGGTGCGCGTCATCCGCGGCCTGGAAGGTCTCGGTGATCTGCTCGGTGGTGCCGGTGTTGTAGACGTCCTGGAGCTGCTGCGCCCGCTGGGCGATCTCGCGGGCCTGCTGGTCGGTCTGCGCCATGATCAGCACCCCGCCATCTGCGGGCGGAGGCCCGCGACGAACTGGGCGATGGCGTTCTGGACGAACCAGCTCAGGTGCGCCCAGCTGGTGCGGTTGGTCTTCGCGTGCTGCTTGGCCTGGGTCCAGACCTTGGTTACGACCTCCATCACCGCGTCCTCGCCGGAGGCCGGGGAGGCCACCGCCAGGTCGCGGATGACCAGGGAGAGCACCGCGCCCTCGTACTGGTCCTGCAGGCTCTCGGCACGAGCGGTTTCACTCAGGGTGCCGCGTTCCGCCATGATGGCCATACGGATCTTCCTTCCACGGGATGGTTCCGAGTGGAGACCCCGGCTGAAGCTGTCCAGGCGAGCCGGGGTCTTCTGCTGTGCGCCTTCAAACTGTGTCGGCTCACATAAGTTAGCTGACACAGATTTATTGTGTCAACCAAGCTGATGAAGCTAGAGTCCTTGGTGTGCCAGCCCTACGATGTGTCCCCATGACCGACACCGACGAGTTCGCTCAGCCCTACCAGCGCATCGCCCAAGACATCCGGGAGCAGGTGCGCAGTGGGCAACTGACGCCTGGAGCGAAGCTCCCCACCACCCGGGCACTGGCTGAGCAATACGACGTCGCTCCCGGAACCGTTCAGCGGGCTCTGGCCGAACTCCGCACATGGCAGGTGATCTACTCGCACCAGGGCCGCGGCTCGTTCGTCAGGGGGAACCCTGAACAGGAGAGCCAAACCTCCCTCGACGTCGCGGAGGAGCTCAGACTGTTGCGGGAGCAGGTCGCAGCGCTGAGCGAACGGCTCAGCTCGCTGGAGAACAAAGCTTCCTGACATCACCACCAACCGCCTTCCGGATTGACGAGGGCGTCGATGATGAGCCCCGATGCCCAGAAGCCTTCCGCAGCTCTCTGGCGTTGTGGCTGGTGCGGCGCTGCGGCCGTGCTGCGGAGTCGAGCACACCCCGATGAAGATCCACCCGAGGCCCGTCTCAACCCTGCTGTTCAGGTGTGGCGGTGGTGCTGCGGGCCTGCTGCGGAGTGCCTCCGCAGTCACGGTATTGAGCACAACCCGTTGTTAGCGTCAGAGAGTCGGTCGAGGGGGCCTCGGTGGGCACAGTGCAGCGCTGGACTGGAAAGGAGTCGCGCGCGCTACGGGAAGCCAAGCGCCTGTCGGTGCGCAACTTCGCGAATCACCTAGGCATCGGAAGCCGGACAGTGTCTGACTGGGAGTCGCCTTCCAACCCGAAGACGATCAGCAAGGTTCTCCAGGAGGCGCTGGACTCAACCCTGGAGCGGTGCAGCCCGGCTGAGCAGGAGCGGTTCTGGGGAGCGATCGGCGGGATGCCGGGCGCTCCCGTGACACCGGGCGGCTTCCTCCCTATTCCGAATGCGGAGCCAACTCTGGTGCACAGGAACGACTTTGACGGCCTCCTCTCCGTTCTGGAGGAAGCACGCAGCACTGACGGGATCGCGACCGTCGCCGTCGTAGGTCCAGGAGGGTTCGGCAAGACGACCCTCGCGACGCAGCTGGTCAACGCCCCGCGGATCCAGGAGCTCTACCCGGAGATCCTCTGGGTAGAGACCGGCGAGGACTGCTCCCCGGCGCGAGTCGTGGAGCTCGTCTCCGACGTCTGCGTCCACCTCAGCGGGTCCAGGCCTGCCCTGACGGATCCGGAGCAGGCCGGCTTCCATCTCGCCCGGCTTCTGCAGGACCGGCGCGCACTGCTGGTCATCGACAACGTGTGGTCCGCTGCCGACCTGTCTCCGTTCCTTCTGGGCGGCGAGGAGTGCGTGCGCCTGGTCACGACGCGCAACCTCAGGGTGTGTCCGTCGACTACGCAGGTCGTACGACTCGGGCCGATGACGGCAGCCGAGATCAGTGAGATGCTGACCCGCAGCGTCGCCTCGTTGGAGCGCTCGGAGGCCGAGCAACTCGCCAAGGTGCTCGGAGGGTGGCCGCTGCTGGCGCAGATCGTCGGGTCGACGGTGGGGCAGGACGTGGCGTCCGGCGCGTCCTCGGGGCACGTCGTTACCGAGACGTCAGAGACGATCCGCGACTACGGGCCGCAGGCGTTCGATGTTCTCGACGCGGATCAGCGGCGGAGTGCGATCGGCCAGGCGATCGCGTCCAGTCTTGACGGCTTGGAGGGGAGCGTCGTCCTCAACGGCGCTTCGGACCTGCGAGCGCGATACCTGTCGCTGGCTGTGTTCCCCCCGGCAACGGCGATCCCGGTTCGCGTGCTGACTCACTGGTGGAAGACCGCCTTCGGCTGGTCCCCCCACGCCACCAGGCAGTTCTGTCGTGTCCTCACGGACCGGTCGCTCGTGAGCAGCTACCGGGCGGACACGGAGACCATCAGCCTGCACGACGTGTTCCGCTCTTACCTGCGCCACCTGGTCGCGGACGAGTGGGAGCAACTGCACTCCTCCCTGCTGGACGCGTTCCGCGCGGCCGGAAGCCAGTGGGCAGACCTGGAGACAGAGCAGAACTACCTCTGGCGTCACCTGCCGTACCACCTCCGGGAGGCCGGCCTGGAGGACGAACTCGTCTCGTTGCTCGCTTCGCCCTCGTACCTGGCGCGGAAGGCCGCGTTGGTGGGGGAGCAGGCGCTGGTTGCTGACGCAGCGATCCTGGACGCGCTGCCCGTGGGGCAGCGCTCAGCTGCCTGGACTGCGGCGCGGGTGATGACGGGCTCCAGTTATCTGCTGACCGGGCTCGTGGAGCCGTCCGACGTGGCTGCAACCTGGTCGGTCGCGCTACGCCGCTCGCTTTCGCCGGTGGCGGTGGAGGCGCTCGCTGAGGCTGCCTCGATGGGGACGGCGTTCACCGCTGGGTGGCTGCGCAGCACTGCGGCGGCTGCTGGCCATGTGGGCGCAGTCGTCAGCGTGTCCACGGAGGCGAAGATCGTTGCCTCGGGTGGGGAAGACGGCGCGGTGCGGCTGTGGGACCTCGAGACCCGCCAACTTCTGCGTACGTTCCGCGGGCACGTCGGTTGGGTGTTCGCCACCGCGTTGTCGCCGGACGGCTCGGTCGTCGCCTCGGCCGGGGATGACGGACTGATCCGCATGTGGCGTACCGATTCAGGGGCTGCGGTGGGTGTGCTGGCCGGGCACTCCAGGCGGATCCGCTCGCTCGCGTTCACGGCCGACCGACAGCTGCTGGTCTCGGGGGCTGAGGACGGCGCCGTGTGCGTTTGGGACGCCGAGCGACTGCTGCTGATCCGCCGGATGCAGAGCACCGGGGCGCCGGTCTGGTCGGTCGCCGTAAGCGGTACGGACTCCCCGGTCGTCGCGGTTGGCGGGGAGGACGAGTTCGTCCGGCTCTTCGACCTGGCCACCGGACGGCTGCTGGACGAGAAGGCACAGCACAGGGACTGGGTCAGGTCGGTGGCGTTCGCCGCCGACTCGGGGCTGCTGGCGTCAGCTTCCGGAGATCGCTCGGTCGTGGTGTGGGCGACGAAGGGTGGCACTCTCACCCCGGTCCGACGCACGAACTTGCCGGGTCGGGTACGTTCCGTCGTGGCCTCCCCGGACGGTGGTCTCGTGCTCGCCGCGACCGAGGAGCCGGCAGTCCACGCGCTGACGGTAGACGGCGAGGCGGGGCGGACAGCGCTGCCGCCCGGCGTCGACTGGGTCCGCTCACTGTCCCGCAGCATCGACGGTACGGTCGTTGCCGGTTGCGAGGACGGGGCTGTGCGGTTGTGGCTGGCTGACGGAGGCGAGCTTCAGACGCTGGCAGCCGGGTCGAACACGACTTGGTCGACCGCGTTCTCGAGCACGGGCGGAATCGGGCTGATCGGGGACGGGGCGGGTCAGGTCGACCTGGTCGACGCCACCAACTCGACCCTCCTGCGTCGGCTCCCTGCCGGGCACGGTCGAGTCTGGTCCCTCGCGTCGGGTGCCGATCTGGTGGCGGCCGCCTGCGGTGACGGCACAGTTCGTGCCTGGTCCCTCACCGACGAGACGTGGGAGCTGGCCCTCAACCAGGACGCGAGCCGCACCTGGGCGGTCGCTATGGCGCGCACCGCGCCTCGGCTGGCGGCAAGCACCGGGAACGGGCACATCCGCTGCTGGGATCTCCCGAGCAGCACTCTCCTGTGGTCACAGGATGTCCATGCGGGCAGGCTGCGCTCCATCGCGTTCAACGGCGACGGCCAGGTCCTCGCCGCCTGCGGCAGCGACGGGTCGGTTCGAGTGTGGCGGGCCGCCGACGGCGAATTCGTCTCCAGGTTCACCTGCCCGACTGGCTGGGCCCGGTCCGTCGCACTCGACGACCACGGTGTCCGAGCAGTTGTCGGCGCGGGCAATGGCGACATCGCGGTCCGCGACCTGACCGATGACCGATTCACCGCCCAGCTCAGCGGGCACTCCGGACGCATCCTGATGCTCGCCTTCACGGCTGCCCCGGACCGACTCGTCTCCGCAGCCGCCGACGGCACAGTCCGGCTCTGGTCTCTGATCGAGCAACGGCAACTCGCCGAGGTCCGCGTCGACGGCAGCCTCAACTGCGCCGCCTACGACCCTGTCCACGGTCGCGTCCTCGTCGGTAGTGCCGCCGGCGTGGTCACCCTGGACCTCCATCTGAACCCGATCCGAGAGGGATAACAGCTCATGGCCGCCCAGGCTCCAGTGATCATTTCAAGCGAGTCGCCCTTCGCCAGCGACGTCTTCACCAAGAGGCACCCGGCGCTGATCGAACGACTCACAGGGGCCTGGCCCTTCGGCCCTGGGCAGCACCAGGCCCTGACCGAGCTCGCGCAGGAGAACGTCCACGGTGTGATCCAGCCGCTGCCCGCCAGCGCCGCCAATGCGGAGCGCTGGCGGGAGTGGGGAAGCAACTTCTACGGCCTGCCATGGGCCGAGGCGCCATTCCTGTGGGCGGAGTCGTACTTCTATCGGCGTCTGCTCGAAGCGGTCGGCTACTTCGCCCCCGGCCCGTGGCACAAGGTCGACCTCTTCGCGCCGTTCAAGCAGGCCGAACTCACCGGCGAGGTGGTGTCGGCTGAGATCGCCGCGCTCGACGACATCGCCAACCTGGCCGACGACGAGCGAGGGCAGGCGCTGCTCCTGTCTAGCCTGTGGGGTAACCGCGCCGACCTGGCGCTCCAGATCACAGCTGGCCGCAGCAGCGAGGCCTCCGGGTTGGTGGCCGACGACAGCACGGTCTTGTGGAAGTTGCTCCGGTCAGCTCCCGGCGGGACGGTCGCCCTAGTCGCCGACAACGCCGGCAGCGAGCTGGTCGCGGACCTAGTCCTCATCGACCACCTCATGGCCAGCAACCTCGCCGACGAGGTGGTCCTGCATGTGAAACCGCAGCCGTACTACGTCTCCGACGCCGGACTCGTTGACGTCGCTGACTGCCTGCGGGCACTCCTGCTCGGCAAGGGGGCATCCCGTGCGGTCGGCGAGCGGCTGCGCGAGGCCGCTGCCGTAGGCCGGCTGCGGCTGACCGCCAACGACTTCTGGTGCGCCCCGTTCGACTTCACCGCCATGCCGCAGTCCCTGCGGGAGGAGCTCACAACGGCCACCGTGACGATCCTGAAGGGCGACCTGAACTACCGCCGACTGGTCGGCGATCGCTGGTGGGACCCCACTCTGCCGTTCGACCAGGTCACGTCCTACTTCCCCGGCCCGGTCGCGGCACTGCGCACGCTGAAGTCGGACGTCATCGTCGGGATCACACCGGCAAAGCTGGCGGAGCTGAACGCTTCCGGGAGCGGATGGCGGACAGCCGGAACACACGCCCTAGTTCAGGTGCACCAACCCTGATCCGCGTCGCTCACCGAGCGCCAGACACACCCCGGAAGCAGTAAGAGCCCAGCCCCTCGAGGGCTAGGCTCAGCACGGTGCCCGCTCTGCGAGCACCCCGAAGGTCCAGAAACAGCAAAAGCGGCCCCCAGACGCCAATCTTGGGCCGCTCCGCTGCTACATGAGTCGTTCCCGACGGTACCAGTCGTACCCGGGCTTCGGCGAGAGACACCCGTCTCTCGCCCGCTCGGGCTACCCCCGAACTACCGGACGGTGACGGCGCCCCAAGAGAGGTAGCGCCCCGTTGCTCCGCCCCGTCGCACTGCGGCACGGCCGTGCCATCCCGGCCAACGCCCAGTCCTCCCACCTGCCCGAGCACCTCACCCTTCCCCGTGCCATCGCCGCACCGGATGAGCTCTGTCCACAGGCGAGCCCTGCCAGTACTGGGCACATGATCAGCACGTTCATCCCGCCGTGTGACTCACACCACCCCGGCATGGGTCACACGAAGGCCCGGATTCGGACTTCTACTCGCATGGCCAGGAACAACCCTCTTTCCAGTCCGGCCTCCCTGACCGGACTCACCATCAACACCTGATCGGAGGTGCCCAAGTGAAGAAGATGTCCGACACGGAGTTCACCGGCTCCTCGATCGAACGGGCCTGGGAGCCGCCAGAGGAGGTTGTCGTCCCGTACGCCCTGGCGTACTCGCCCGGCCTCCAGCCCGAAGACTACGGCGTGCTGATCCGCCTACTGCTCCGCGACCCGAACCAACCCTCTGGCATCCTCGCGCTCGCCGACGAGTTCCAAGCGTCCGGCTGGAAGATGGGCGCCACCCGCCTGCGCGGAGTGCTCGGCCGCCTCCAGAAGGCCGGCCACGTCAGCCACGAGCGGGACGGCTACGACGAGGAGACCAACCGCCCGAAGTGGAAGTTCCGGGTGTTCCGCAACCCCGCGAACAACAGCGCCTACGTCAACCGGGGCGCAGCGGAAGCGTCGCAGGTCAGTCCGATGGTGCGGAATCCAACACGTCGGAGCCCGAACCCCGGTTCCGACAGTGCGATTTCCAACATCTGTGCAGGTCAGCCCGACGGCGCGGTTTCCGACACGCCGAAATCCGACACGTCGGCGGCCGACACGTCGGAAAACAGCATCTATGCAGGTCAAGCCGACGGTGCGCTTTCCAACACGTCGACGGTTTCCCCCCCACACCCCCCGGTGGTAGGAACTACCCCCCCTAACCCCCGTGCCACAGCGGACCCGTCCGTCACGGCTGACGCCGGGACGGGGAGGGGGAGGGGGACTCGCTCCGCGAGGAACAACAACCCCGCGCCCCTGACCGAGGAGCTCCAGGCCGCCGTCCAGTTCCTGATGAACCTGCCCGCGCCGTTCGCGTGCGGGCTGCGGGACGCCAAGAAGTTCGCGCCCCGGCTGCTGGCGGCGCTGCCGCTGCTCGGCTACACCGAGCTGGACGACGTCCTGGTCTACGACCTGACCCACCGCTCGGCCAGCGGCCTGAACGACCCGTCCTCCGCGATCGGGACCCGGATCGACAAGCTTCGCGCCCGGCACGTCGTGCTGCGCGACCGCAACGCCCCGACCGTGGCCCGGCCCCGGACCGCGCCGGACGACACCGCCCAAGCACAGCACTGCGGGACTCCGGACTGCGACCCGATCTCCCGGATGCTCCAGGCCCGGGACGAGGCGGGCTTCTTGCGGCTCATGCCGTGCCCGAAGTGCCACCCGTCGGCGGCCCGTCCGACCGCCGGCTGACCCTCAGCAACGACGCGGGCGGCTGGACCCGGCATGGTCCAGCCGCCCTGCGGAACCCGCCTCATCACTCACTGACCAGGAGTTCCACCCCTTGAGCATCGCAGACACCGACTTTGACGACGTCTACGTCCCGGAGCCCGACGACGACCAACTGCCGATCCCTGTTGCCCGTCAGGCGCTGGAGCGCAAGCAGCCGAACGACCTGGCCGCCGAGCAGGCCGTGCTGGGCGCGATGATGCTGTCCGTCTCGGCGGTCAGCGAGGTCATCGCCACGTTGAACGGCCCCGGCGACTTCTACCGCCCGGCACACGAGACGATCTACCGGGCCATCCTCGACCTGCACGACCGCTCGGGCGGCGACACCCCGCCCGACCCGATCCTGGTGGCCGGGGAGCTGACCACCCGCGGTGAGCTCCAGCAGGTCGGCGGCGCCAACTACCTGCACACCTGCGTCAACGCGGTGCCGACCGCCGCCAACGCCGGGCACTACGCCGAGAAGGTCCGCGACTTCGCGGCCTGGCGCAAGCTGATCAAGACCGGCACCCGGCTCGCGGCCCAGGGCTACGCCGCCATGGGCGAGGCGCCTAAGGCCGTTCAGGACGCCATGGCCGAGCTTCAGCAGCTGGTGGCCGGCACCGCCGACGTCGCACCGCGGCTGACGGTGGCTGAGCGGTGGCAGGAGTTCATCGACGACCAGGAGCGCGGCTTGGACCCGCGCGCGCTCGACACCCCGTGGCCGGACATCAACGAAGTCGTACAGCTGCTGCCCGGCAACCTGCTGACGGTCGGCGCCGCGACCGCCGGCGGCAAGTCGCTGTTCGGCATGAACCTCGCCCAGCACGTCGCCCTGCACCGCAACAAGCCCGTTCTGGTCGCCAGCATGGAGATGAGCGGCAAGGAGCTGATGGCCCGCCTGACCTCCGCCGAGTCCGGGGTCTACCTGGAGCACCTGGTCAAGCACAAGCTGGATGACAACGACTGGGAGAAGATCGCCAAGGTCAGCGACGTGATGCGCAACGCCCACAACTTCTACCTGGACGACTCCGCCAGCCAGACCCTGTCCAAGCTGCGGGCGAAGCTGCGCTGGATGGCCTCGCGCGGCCACGCGCCCGCGATGCTGGTCTGCGACTACCTCCAGCTGATGACCCCGGAGAACACCAAGGCCACCGCCAACCGGGCGCAGGAGGTCGGGGAGATCAGCCGCGGTCTCAAGATGATCGCGGGCGAGTTCGAGATCCCGGTCGTCGCGCTCGCCCAGTTCAACCGCAACGCGGCCAACCGGGACCGTCCCAAGGTCTCCGACTTCAAGGACGCCAGCGCCATCGAGCAGGACAGCAACATCATCATCCTGCTCCACCGAGAACTCGCCGAGGACGGTACGGACACCGGACCGACCGCCGGGACGGTCGAGGCGATCATCAGCAAGAACCGGTCCGGCCCCTCCGGGAGGGTCGTCCCGCTCGCCTTCCAGGGCCACATGGCACGGCTGGCCTCCATGGCCCGTCTCTGAATTCTGCCGAGACCGCGCTGGGGGCGGCTTCGTCAACGGCGTCCGCACGACGGCTACTCCGCGACCGTCGTCGCCGAGCGGGCCGCCGACCTCGGCCTGACCGACGACCCCGGCGAGTGGCCGCCCAGCTCCGCCTCGACCCCCGGGACTGTAGAGGCGCAGGACGGGCTCCGGCGGCCCCTCAGAGCGCCCGGGGACCGGTCCCGCGTCCGCGGGGTCGCGCCGGGCCAAGATCGCCCGGCAGGAGACGATCTAGTGGTTCGCCGGACAGGCCGGCTTCTCCTGCCCGACCCTGCTGGAAGTGCAGCGCCACGAACGACCCGGATAATCCCGAACGGAGAGCCCGTGCACCAGGCACAGCCCCACCCCTACCCGGCCGGCACCACCTGGCTGTTCAACGCCGTCCGGAACAACTACCCGAACGCCGAAGAGCTCGTGCTGCGCTGGGAGGCGCACAACGAGCGGTCGTTCCGCGACCACGCCCCCTTGGACGTCGACGCGCTGGCGCTGTGGCACCAGTGGACGGACGACGTCGCCGACTACCTCCACTCGGAGGACCCCCTCCGCTACCGGCCGGGCGACGTCCACATCACCTGGACCATCAGCACCCCGTCCGGCAACGGCATCGCCGAGTACGCCCCGCACCACGAGCTCAGCCCCTTCCTGAAGACGCTGCCCGACCCCGAGGACTTCCTGACCCACTACACCCACCCCGTCCACGCCGAGACGGGCGAACGCCTCAACTGGCTGCGCCTGCCCGTGATCGACCGGCGCTGGAACGCCGGCGGCCGACACTCCGGCCACGGCTTCATCCAGGACGCGATCGGCTGGAAGCCCGGCCCGCTCCAACCGGTGATGAACGTCCACCAGCTCGCGGCGGCCGCCGGCCTCCAGCCGTAGGGAGGTCCCGTACGGTGCGGCTCGCCTCGATCCGGTCACCAGAGGCGTTGGGAGGGGAACCGTACGAATCCCGTGCTGGCCGCTTCAGCCTGTCGGCCGGCGCTGGCCCGCGGAACCCCGCCGCTTGAGACCCGGCTTCGCCCGGAGCAGAAGGGTCGGTACCCCGGCCGCCTGGTCGGCGCGGCGGCGCGCGGCGGCCACGCAGAAGAGGCAGGCCCCGCCGGCCGTCGGGTCGGTGGGGGCGCCGGGATGGGTGTTGCACCCGGAGGTGTTCCTTGGCCGGGAGAGCTCCCGGGCGACGCAGAACGCCTCGTGCAGGGTGTCGGCCATCTCCTCGAACTCGCTGAAGTCCGAGCGCAGGGTCAGCGAGAACGACAGGCTGTTGGCGCTGCTCAGGAAGTGGCGCAGCAGCGCCAGGTCGTAGGGACCGTTGGGGATCGGGTAGCCGAGCGGGTTGGTGCGGGCGGGCGGCGGTACGTCGGAGGGGCGCATGCCGCGGCGGCGGGCCTCGTTGCACAGCAGGCAGCGGGCCCAGCCCTGGGGCGCCTCCGGGTCGACGGCCCCGTCCGGATGGATGTCGCAGCCCGTGTGGCTCTTGGGCGGGGCGAGGTTGGCCGCGGTCCGGAAGGCGGCGTAGAGCTCGTCGGCGACGTCTTCGTACTCGGCGGGGTGCGCGTCGTTCCACAAGTTGGTGACGGCGTCGCCGACGGAGGCGAGCTTGGTGCGCAGTTCGGCCAGGAGGAAGGGGCGGCCGGTGGGAACCGAGTAGGCCTGGGATCGTCGCTCGTTCACCCGTACAGCTTCGCAGAGGAACGCGCGATCCGAGGGCCACCGGTCGGCTACGGTGTGCAGCGACGAGAGAGCGGAGGCCTCGGATGGTGGAGTGGGCGGCGGACCCGGCCGGTGGGCGGGATGGCGACCTTCAGCCCTGGGAGCTCGCGAACGAGCGGCCGCGGGTTGCCACCCCCTGGCCGGACTTCGACAACCTCGTGACCCTGTATCGGGGGAAGCTGTTGGGCCTTGGCGCGTTCAAGGGACGCCGCGAGGCCGCCGCCGGGCTCGAACTGGCCGTCCACGCTGCGGCGAACGGTCACTCCGCCGTGCTCTTCGCCCCGGAACTCCCCCGGCGCAACCCTGTGCCGCGCCTTCTCGTGGACCGCTCGCCGGAGCTGACGCCGTCTCGGCTCCGAGGCGTGCTGGACGGGATGGCGGGCAGGGGCGAGCCCGCCGAGCTCGTCGTCATCGACCACTTCGGCCTGCTGCAGCCGGACCAGCGCCTCACCTCCTACGACGACTACGGTGACTACGAGCGGTGGGACGAGGAAGACGGGGTCGACAAAGCAGAGCAGGCCGCGGGGGAGGTCGCGCGAGAGCTCAAGCACCTGGCCATGGACCACGAGGTGCCCATCGTCGTGATGGCGTACTTCACCGGGACGTTCGACAAGAACCTGCCCCTCGACCTCGACCGTCTCGGCAACGCCGCCGTTCTTGAGTACGACGCCGATGCCGTGCTCCTTCTTCGCCGGTTGAACGCGACCCAGGTCTTCGTTCGCGTCGCGAAGGACCGCAGTGGGCCCGCGCCGGCTGATGCCGTGGTGGGCTGGTAGCAGTCGGCCCGCACCGCATCCTCGGCGACGCCCCTTCTCCTCACCGGATCCACCGCGGCGGCCCGGAGCGTGAGCCAGCTGTCCGACAGTAGTTCGATCATGGACCGCCTGGACGACCACCGCCTGAAGAGCGGCGAGTCGGCGTACCAGGTGAGGGCAAACGCGCGGCTGCGGGCAGGGCTCTGCATAGGGCAGCGGAGAACTTTCTTGGCTGCCTTGTCGTCCGATTCGGTACACCGACGCCACTAGATGACTGATGCCAAGGGGTTCAGTGGTCGTACGCGGTGAGGGAGCGCATGACGGGTTGTCCGGTCTGGTCGTTGTGCCAGATCGCGGTGGTCAGTGCGAGGATCCGTTGGAGGACGCGGACCATGACGCCGCCTGGTGTGCGGCCCTGGTGTCGTTCGAGGTCGAGCTGGCCCTTGAAGGTGTCGTTGACGGACTCGATGATCTGCCGCAGTGGCTTGAACAGTTGGGATCCGGCCCGCTCGGGTTCACCCTTGCGGGCCGGCCGTAGGAGCCGGATCTCCAGCTCGGCGAGTTCACGCTCGAACACGGCGCCGTAGTAGTTCTTGTCCCCGATCAGGGTCTGTCCGGGGTGGGTGGCCACGAGGTCGGTCTCGGCGTCCAGGATGTCCAGCAGGGTGGTGCGTTCGTCGGCCTTGGCGCCGGTCAGTGCGAATGCGACGGGCAGGCCGTGGAGGGTGCACACCAGGTGGAGCCGTAGGCCCCAGAAGTACCGGGAGTGGCTGGCGCAGTAGCCGTACTCGGCCCAGCCGGCCAGGTCGGAGCGCTTGACCGTCTCCCGGGAGCGGCCGCACTCGATCGGGGTGGAGTCGACCACCCAGACGCTGTCGGTCCACAGGCTGGTGTCGGTGGCCAGCAGCCGGTTGACGCGGGTGATCAGGTCCGCGGCTTTGCGCAGGCGCCGGTTGTAGCCCGACTGTCCTGGCAGGTACGGGAACAGGTGCCGCAGATGGGAGCGGGCGTAGCGGATCCAGCGACGCTCGGAGACTTGGCCGAGCAGTGCTTGCATCACCGCGAGCGTGACCAGCTCGGCGTCGCTGAGCTTGGGTTCGATGCCGATCTTCGGACGCCACGGCGCCAGGTGCGGCGATTCCTTCAGCAGGTCGTCGGTTCTCACGTAGAGTGCGGTGGCGAGGGAGTCCAGATCAGGCGTCACAACCGATCTTTGGACTCCCTCGCTTCATGCCATGCGCGCCAACGAGCCCTTGGCATCAATCATCTAGGTGGGTGGAGGCAGCTGGTGTACGCCCGGGAAGAGGCGACGCCGCTGGCCGAGCTCCGGGACCAGGGCGCGGTGCTCACCCGGATCGCCTGGGCCCGCTGAACCGCCGGCCGTCCCGCCCGGGGCGGCCGGCGCCGCAAGGACGACGAACCAAGACGACGACCAGAAGGAGCAAAATGGGGGAGATCGACGAGGGCCTGGAGCGGGCCGAGCGCACTCGGGCGATCCCGCAGTCCGTCCCGGCCCGGCTGCGGTTCCTGCTGAAGGGACACAAGGGCTCGACCAAGGCGCTGGCGGCCGAGCTCGGCGTCTCCCAGCGCACCGTGCAGCGCTGGCTCAAGGGCACCTCCGCCCCCAAGCCCGCTGCGGCGGCCAAGGTCGAGCAGCGGGTGAAGGCGAAGTGGCAGCCCCGGGTGCGCCAGCGGGTGCGCCGGGAGGCGGAGAAGAAGGGCTTCATGCTGCACGTCCAGGCCCGGTTCGGGTTCACCTCGGCGGCCGGCTCCACCGACGACCCCCGCCCCCGCAGCCTCACCCAGCAGCTGCCCGGCTCGGTGGCCACCCGCCTCTACCAGGCGCGTGACGCCGGAGCGTCCCAGGCCGAGCAGGAGCAGATCCTCGCCGACGCGCTCGGCGAGCACTACTTCAAGGACGGCGGCCACCGCGCCGCAGGCCTCGGAGTGGAGCTCACCGACATCGAGTGGATCGACCTCGAGGGGATCTGACCCCTCCCGGCACCCTCGGTGTCGCCAGAAATAGCCAACCAGGGCCGTCGCAATGGCGGGTCGGGACCCTATTGTGTGAGCGCCCTGAATTTCCGCAAAGGGGCAGCGAGAGGAATTCCATGGCCGGTAGTCCGAGCACGATGATCCGCAAGCACCTGTTCGGGCTGGCGAAGGTCTACGACTGCCACACCCTGGACGTGCGGCCGGAGGGCCGGGGCCGGTGGCGGGTGGAGTGGACGGAGGGCCCCTCGGTGACGGTGATCCGCACCAGCGTGGCCAGGGAGTTCCCTGACCTGGCTGCCGGGATCCGCTACGTGCGCGAGACCGGGGTCCGCCCGCACCTGGTCGGCGCCCTGCGGGCCCTGGCCACCATGTCCGAGCATGACCTGGACCGCCTCGACCACCACCGCCTGGAGAACCTCGCCGACGCCGTCCTCGACGACGTCACCGACCCGTGGGACACGGCCAGCCCCAGGGAGAAGGCGATGGTGGAGCGCCTGCTCGCCGCCACCGCCGTGCGCGACCCGTGGGGCGACGTGGTCCACGAGAGCTGGGACCACGCGCTCGCCGAGCTGGTGCGCTGCAAGGGCATCGCCTGGCTGCTGGAGCCGCAGCCCGCTCCGGCCGCCGACCAGCGGGGTCAAGGAAAGCCTGACGCCCCTGCGGCGGGGCTGGACCTGACCCCGCTGGAGCTGCTCACCGTCCGGTACGCGGCCGGCCCGGACCGGACGGCCTGGCTACGGCAGACCACCACCCTGCCCCCGGACCGGGCGCTCGCTGCGGTCCTCGCCGACCAGCACCCGGGCCGCCCCGAAGCGCTCGCCGCCCTGCGCCTGGTCGCGGGCCTGCGCGCCGAGCTCGATGCCGCCGAGGCCCGCGTCATCGACGCCGCCCGCGCCGCCGACGCCACCTGGACCGAGGTCGGTGCCGCCCTCGGCGGCATCACCAAGCAGGCCGCCGCCGAGCGCCGCGGCCGCCTCGCCAACCGGGCGTCAAGGAAACCCTGACACCCCGGTGGACGTCCAAGCCATCACCCGCACCGCCGCCGCGGCCGGCTGATCCGACCGGGGCAAAAGTGTTCCGCGCGGAACGCTTCCGCCCGCCATCCGCACCGCCACCAAGGGGTCCGGCTCCCACCCCGGGAGCCGGACCCCTTCGTCATGCCCGCACCCAGGAGGACGAGATGACCCACCAGCACGCCGTGCCCACCCTCCACGTGACCGCCAGCTGCCACCACCCCGCCACCGGCGACCTGATGATCCCCTCCACCACCCCGACCGCCCTGCTGCGCTCGATCGCCGACGCCTGGACCACCTGCCCCTGCCCCGACATCACCCTCCACCAGGCCGCCGCCCCGTTCGCCGCCACCCTCCTCGCCTACGCCGACCGGATCGACCTCGCGTTCATCGAGACCACCACCGACACCGCCACCCGCCAGCCCGTCCCCGTCCGGCGGCCCCGGCGGTGGTTCCGCCGCTGACACCGCCGCACCCCGACCCCGCACTCCCGAAGGCCCGGCCCCGCACCCGTGGGGCCGGGCCTTCGCCATGCCCGCACCCGCCCGCCCGCCCGGAGGAGACCGCGATGCCGCACCTGCACTACAGCCGCGCCGCCGCCCGCACCCTCAACTGCCTGGAGCACGGCCGCCGCGCCGACCCGGCCCGGCTGCGCCGGGTCCGCCGCGCGCTGGAGCGCCTGGCCGTCGACCCGCGCCACCCCGGCCTGTGCTCCCACCGCTACCAGGAGCTGCCCGGCCACCCGGCCGCCGTCCGGGCCTGGACCTCCTACGTTGACCAGGGCGCCGGGGCCTGGCGGCTGTGGTGGAGCTGGGGGCCGGCCGACGGCGGGCACGACCAGGACCAGACGGTGGTCACCGTGCTGGCGATCGGCCCGCACCGGTAGAACGGCGACCGTTGTCCACAGGCCGCCCGGCGGAGGCTGACCGCGGCGGCCGGGAGATGCCCGGCCGTCGGAAGGAGAGCACCGTGCCCAAGGTTCTGGAAGACCGCTGCGGCCTGCCGCACCACGACTACCTCGCCCAGGTCGTCGCCGAGCTGGAGGCGATCGGGCGCGGCCCCGACACCTGGCGCCTGGACGAAGGCCCCGCCGACGGGCCCGCCCTGCAGGCGCTGCTGAACTGGCGGATCGGCCCCGCCCACGCGCTCGCCGTGAACTGGGACACCAGCTGCGGCTGGTCCTACAGCTGGGACTTCGACACCGACGAGGACAGCTGGGTGGAGCTGGACGTCCACCCCGTCGCCGACCCCGCCGGCCTGGCCCGGACCCTGGAGTACATGTTGGACGCCACGATCCCCGGGCCGATGCCCCTGGCCGCCTGCTGGCCGGGCGCCGGGCAACTCGACGACGCCGTCCGCGCCTGGACCGCCGCGCGCCGCTGACCCTGACGCCGACCTGTGCCCCTGGCATGTTCGCGGCCGAAAAATCCCAGTTCACAGCCCTAGCGCCTGCCCGACGGGCGGGTCTAGTCTTCCCGCCACGGCGGCCCCACCACAGGATCCACCCGGGCCGCCGAGCAGAGCAGCCGTGCCATGGCGCGGTGCGGCTGGCCTCCCGTCGGCCGGGCCCGGAGCGCTCCCCCGTCGCTCCCGGCCCGGCCGCCTGCGCTTCCCGGCACTCCTGGTGGATCGGTGATCTCACCGAGCGGGCAAGGCGGTGCTGGGGCGGCCCCTGCCGCAGCAGCTGGCGCTGCCGAACGGCGGACCGACCCCACCCGAGCAGCCACCGAGTGCACCAGCAGGAAGGCCCACAGGCTGTCGGCGGCTGTCACTGATCAGGGCGACATGGTGCCCGTGTCGCCACCTACAGGCAGGTGGCGTGCGACAAAGTGGGAGGTGGACGCCTTGTTGTGGTTGCCGGGCCGGAGTTGCTGTCGGTCAGTTGGCGCGAGTTCGAGTGATCAGCACCGGGGTGGTTGATCACCGGAGTGGCTGGGCCGGGCAGGTGGGTGCCGGCAGCTGGGGCCTGGGGAGACCGGGGGCGGATCGCTGAGTGGGCACGCGCGCCTTTAACTACAGAAGGGGCCGGATGCCCTGACCTGCGGTTTTGTCCGCGCTAACGTCCGGAATTCCAGCCGCTAGGGTCAGAAAACCAGACGTTACGGCCGGTGCGTACGGGGCCTCTGATGCCCGACACGGCGTGAAGTCACTGCGTTTCTCGGGTGCTGTGCTGTAGGTTCGTGCCGCTAAGGTCGGGTTTTTCGGAGCTAAGGTCTGAAAAACCGGCCGTTAGGGACCTGATGGCGGACCAGTCGTTGGACGGGATGCCGGACCAACGACCACGGTGAGGAGCACGGGATGGCTCGCAGGGGCAACATCGCCCTGGTGAACCTGGACACGGGCGCGGTGCTGCCGCCGCCGAAGGCCCGGACGCCGCACACCATGGACGGCTCGTACACGCTGAACGCCTACACCGACGACGCCGCGCTCTACACGCTCGCCCTGTCCGGGGCGGAGTGGGCCACGATCGACTGGGTGCGGTCCCACGGCGGTGCGGGCGCGGCGGTCAAGGTCACCCCGGCCGCCGTCGCCGAGGACATCCACGCCACCGAGACCACGGCGAAGACCGCTCTGGCCCGGCTGGTGAAGCTGAACATCCTGCTGAAGACGTCGCCGCGCAGCCAGACCTACCAGCTCAACCCCCGCCGGTTCTGGGAGGGCAGCGGCGACGCCCAGGTCCAGGCGTGCCGCAGGCTCGACCCGCCGCCCATCACCCCGGATGCCAAGGCGGTCGCGGCCGCGAAGAAGGCCGCCGCCAAGCGCACGGGGAAGACCCCGAGCGCGGTGACGGAGCCAGCCGCCGGGGCGGCGACGACGCCCCGGCCGCGCCGGGCCAGCACGACCAAGACGACCGGAGGCACCCGATGAGCGCGGCCACCCACAGCCACCACGGATTCGACCCGGACAGCCTCGGGATGCCGCCCGTCTACACCCTCAACTTGTCCGCCAGCCAGCGCGACATCCTGGAGTGGCTGACCAGCCGCGGTGCCATCTTCGACCCGATCGTCGCCGACACGGAGGAGATTGCCGCCGACTGCAGCGTCTCCACCTCCACCGTGTACGAGTCCCTCGCCCGCCTCGAGGGCCTGCACCTGGTCGAGCACCCCGACCCCAACCGGTACCGGGTCAACCCCCGCTACTACTTCGCGTCCAACCCCGAGATCCGCCGCCTGGTTGCCGAAGCCCTCGATGCACCCCAGATCACGCCGGACGCCCGCGCCGAAGGCCCCCGCAAGGTCGGCAACGTCGCGGCCCGTCGCCGCCGCACCATCCAGGCCGTCCCCGACCAGGAGTAGCAGCTGGAGTGCTGCACCGGGGCCGCCAAGCCCGACCGAAGCCAGCGCCGTGAGCGGGTGCCGGGCGCTCCCGACCGGGCCGGCTGTCATGGGGATGGGCGCTGGCGGCGGCGTTCGCGGGCGGCCCGCTGCATCCGGGCTTCGGCGAGGTGGCGGCGGCCGCCGGCGAGGCCTTGGCGGACCTGCTCTTCGACGGTGGTGAACGGCTTGTAGTAGGTGTCGTCGTACGCCTCGATCACCTGGTATGTCCACATGCCGGGTATGACGTCGCGGCCCAGGATCTCGCGTTCGACAAGGTCGGCCTGCTGCTCGTGCCCGGCCTGGCGCAGCATCTCCACGGCCTGGGCGAGCATCCGGTCGGCGCCGCCGGTCATCTGGTGCACCGCGTACAGGTGGCCGCGGGCCCGCTCGGTGTACTCCAGCGCCTTCGACAGCATCCCCAACGCCTCGACCGTCGCGTTGTCCACCTTGTCGGCTTCGGCGTCGTCCGGCACCACAACCTCCCAGCGCGCTGGAACGGTCCTCTCCTTCACCATCGCCGGGACGGTGAGCGGGCGCACGCGCGGCGCCGGCTGCGCTGGGTTGGCCAGACGAAGACGGAGTCGGAGTCGGCGTTTGACGGTGCGGCCTCGGACTGCCCCACAGGCAGTTCAGTTGTTCTACGCTCCCGGCATGGATTCCGACCTCGCGCAGCAGCTCGCCGCCTATGACCGCGCCGTGTTCCTGGCGGGCGACACCTACAAGGGCATGTCGTTCGACGAGCGCGGCATCCGGACGCTCGCGGGCAAGGAGCTGGCCAAGCACGCGCCCAGCGACCGCAGTGACCCGACCTGCCCGGCCTGCGAGGGTGCTTCCTGGCCGTGCGAGTCCGTGAAGGGCGCGATCGTCCTGGCCGACCCGCTCCACAACTAGCCCTCGGCCAAGAGGGGCCCGGCTGACCCGGCCCACGTCCAGGCCGAGAGCAAGACCGGCGCCCTGTCCGGCTTCGGCATCGACGTGGTGGTGCGGGCCGGGCGCCTGGAGCGACTGCAGGGCCCCTCTCCGGGTCAATGGCGGGAGGGCTGGCGAAATCCGGGTGGGAGGGGCGGCCTGGGCCATGCAGGGGGCCTTCGCGGGCTTTTGGCGAAGCGGGCGGCAGTTTCTGCCTGGGCGGGTGGTTCTCGCTCCGGGGGACGACGGGTCCGGCGCTGCAACGTCTGAACCCCATCTACTAGTGTCATTGCCATTGACATCGTCACTGTCATCGTCACATGTCATCGTCACTCGGATCATCCAGACACCCGCTACAGCGTCTGAACTTCTGAAGTTGAATGGTTTGCTGGACGGCAGGTTGGTCCGGCAGTGTTTGGGGTGTGAAGCAGCAGATATCCCAGAAGCCGGTCGCCACCCCCGCCGAGACGCGGGAGGCTCTCCTCGAGCGGGCCAAGCGTGACTTCGCCCCCATTCGGCGGGCGTTCGTACAGAAGAAGCGCGGCGAGGCGGACCGGTCCGGCCCGTTGGCCGAGTTCGTCACCAACGGGGACCTGCGCGGCCTGCGCGCCTACCTGGTCATCATCGCGGCCACCAGCGCCGAAACCGCCGAGGGGTGGAGCACGAGCCACTCCGGAGGCGTCTGGGCCCGGGCCTTCGGCACCACGGAGAACGCGACGCCCGCCTCGGCGCGAACGGCGGTGACCAAGGTCTTCCAGCGGCTGCGGGAGCGCAACCTGATCACCTACGAGCGGGTCGCCGGCAGCTGGGACATCCAGGTCACGTTGCTGCGCGAGGACGGCAGCGGCCAGCCGTACACCCGGCCCGGCAACCAGAACCGCGACGCCTACCTGAAGATCCCGTTCGAGCTGTGGCGCACCGGCCTGTTCGACGAGCTGAGCCTCCCGGCCCTGGCCATGCTGCTGACCGCCAGCTGCGAGCCGGCCTTCTTCGAGCTTCCGACCGAGCGGATGAAGGAGTGGTACGGGTGGTCGCCCGATACCGCCGAGCGCGGCTTCCGGGAGCTGGCGAAGACGGGGGTGATCCAGGTCTACAAGACCTACATCACCGCCCCGCTCAGCCCGACCGGGACGGCCGAGGTCAACCGCTACATGCTGCTCGACCCGTTCATCGCACGCCCCGTGCGGAAGAAGGCGGCCTCCACGGGGGGCGCCGTCGAGGCCGCAGGTAGTGCCGAAGCTCTCGGGCTTTGAGAGAGGAGAATCACGAAAGTGGGAGTTACCCACTTTCCTAAATGCGGGTACCTTGGTGCTAACGCCGGAGGTGTGCCTTCCTACTCGAAGTCGGGAGGCACGAGCCGTGGAGAGTCCTCCGGCGGAACCGAGGGAGCACGCACATGACAGCCATTCACGAGCGCGAGGAGTTCGAGACCGTCGCTGAGACTGAGGTCGACAGCCGCGGACGAGTTTCCCTCGGCCGTGCCGGAGCCCGTGCGGGCCGCCGGTACCGGGTCGAGAGCAACCCGGACGGCGTGCTGCTGCTGACCCCGGTCGTCTCCATCCCGGAGCGGGAGATGCAGGTGTGGAACGACCCGCACCTCGCCGAGCGCATCCGCACCGGGATCGAGCAGGCCAAGGCCGGCAAGACCATCGACCGCGGCGACTTCTCGCACTACCTCGACGAGGACGACGAGGACTAGAACCAGGTGCACAGCCTCCGCTTCACCGAAGACGCCGACGAGACCCTCAACCGCCTGACCGTCGGCTCGAAGGCCGACCCGGCCAAGCTCAAGAAGGTCAACAACGCACTCGCCCGCCTGCAGGCCAACCCGCGCCACCCCGGCCTGCACTCCCACCAGTACGAGAACTTCCCCGGGTACGCCTCGGAGAAGGTCTGGGACTCCTACGTGGAGAACCACAACCCCAGCGCTTGGCGCATCTACTGGATGTACGGGCCGGACGAGAGGGACGCGGCGGGCGAGACCATCTCGGTCATCACCGTCCTCGTCATCGGCCCCCACCCGTAGAGCAGTGCTGAAGGGGGAGAGCAGCAACCGCTGTTCTCCCCCTTCAGTCCGTCCGGCGCCCGAGCCGGTGGTGAGTGACGTCAGGTCTTCCTGTCGGCCAGGGCGGGGAAGAGCAGTTCGGCGGTGTCGAAGGCTGCCTTCACCATCGAGATGGCCAGGTGCGGGGTGGGGGAACCTTCGTCATCCTGGTGCCCGCGCTGCTGTTCGTGTGGATGCCGCAGGCCGCCACGCGGCTGCCCGCTCTCGGTGAGCTGCTCTTCGGCTCCACCGGCCGGATCAGGAGTTGAGGCCGGCCCCGGCTCAGCGCCGTCCCACCACGCCCGACATGTCTGCTTTGCTGGGACGGTCCCAGGCCGTTTCCCCAGGTAGGAGCGTTTTCGGCCCGGCCTGGGACGGGGCTGGGGCAGGCCCCTGACCCCGGCCGCGCCGGGCTGGGGTCAGGGGCGGTCGCGGAAGCGGATGAGGGGCGGGTACTCGACCGCGTCGGGGTCGGTGCGCGGGTCGTAGACGTCCAGGCCCGAGCCGCGCAGGTGGCCGGCGACCCGCAGCCACTGGCCGTGGTCGAACTCGGCGGTCAGCACCCCGAAGTCGACGTCCGGGTTCTCCAGCGCCAGCCCCTGGAGACGGCGCAGGTTCTCCAGCGCCTTCGCGGCGGCTGCCTCGACCTCGGCCAGGGCCAGGCCGTCGGCCTTCTGGCAGACCTCCGCCCGGTGGAGGGCGATCGTCTGCGGTGCGAGCTCCAGCTGCTCGCCGGGCGGGCGCAGCCAGCGGATGGGGATGGTGTGCACCACCTGGCCGGGGAAGGTGATGGCCTCGTCGTTCCCGTCGGTGACGATGCCGGTGATCTCGTACTCCTGCCCGTCGGCGAGCCCAAGACCGGCGGCCTGCTCCGCAGTGAGCCGCAGCCGAACCCGGCCGGCCGGGACCGGCTGGGCGACGGTCACCGTGCCGGGCTCCTCGCCGAAGCCGGTCACCGTGACCCGGATCCGGTGCCCGCGCTCCAGGTGCAGCTGCATCCCCGACCGGAACTCCTCCACCGTCGCTCCCGGGCGCCGCAGCGCCTCCGGCAGCCGCTGCGGAATGGCCGCCGTGTAGGTGGCACCGACCTCGACGTCCTCGCTGCGCATGCCTCCATCGTTGCCCGTACGGGCCGCCGCAGGTGGGACAACCCTGGGACAGGCCCTGTCCCAGCACCGTCCCAGCGCGCCGGGTATGTCCGTTTTGCTGGGACAGTCCCAGGCCATTTCCCCAGGTAGAAGCGTTTTTGGCCGGACCTGGGACGGAGCTGGGACACCCCCGCCGAACACACCGGCGGCCCGCCCCGACGGATCGGGTGCGGGCCGCCGCGCGGACGGGCCGGCCTACTCGGCTGCGGCTCCCCGGCCGAGCGTGCGCCGCTGCTCCGGAGCGACGGCCCGCTGCTCCTGGCCGTGCTCGCCGTGCGGGGCCGGGTCGGCCGGGAGCTGTTCGACGGGCAGGCGCCGGGCCCCGGCGGAGGTGGCGGCGACGTCCTGGTCGTGGTGTTCGGTGGCCGGCCCGGTGCCGAGCGGCCTGCGCGCTGGAGTGATCATCTCGCCGACGCTATCCGACGACCCGTCACCCTCCGCGCCGGGCAGCGCGGCTGCCGGACCGTCAGCGGCGGCACCGGCGAGGACCAGGGCCTCGTCGATCGCCTCGCACAGCTCGGGCAGGATCAGGTCGAAGTCGCCGAGCACCGCGCCCGGCGCCTCGAGGACCAGGGCGCCGACGGCGAGCAGCGCCACCCGCTCGGCCCGGCTCAGCAGCCGGCGGCCGACGGGCTCCATCACGTAGTGGCGCACCAAGGCGGTCAGCTCGTAGCGCTGCTCGAAGTCGACGTCGCCGAGCCCGGCCGGGTCGATCCCGCCGGTCACCGCGGCCACCGTGTCCGCGATCCGGCGAAGGCCCGCGCCGAGGCCGAAGCGCGGCCCGTCGCTGTCGGCGGCCGGGTCGGCACCGTCCACGGCGCGCTCGGCCAACACCTCCAGCCACCCCTTCACCCGGGACCCGGTGGCCGCCGCCAGCTCGAGGGCGGCCCGCTCCGCCTCGGTCAGCTCCGAACCCTCCGCCGGGTCCGGGTCCAGCTGCGGGCGCTCGCCGAAGGCCGGCCAGGTCGTGTTCGTCGTCATGCCCGGAGAACTCACCGTCGGCCGAACGGGTCACGGCGCACCGGTGAGTTTCGCCCCGGGACGAAACTCACCGGCCCCCGCAGAACCTTTCCAGCGCGGGTCACCGCCCCTGCCCGGCCTTGCGGCGAACACCGTACGCCGCACCCGCCGCGCACCGTCCAACTGCGACTGCGCAGGCCTGCGCAGTCGCACCCCGGGCCCGGTGAGTTCCGCTGCGCACGCCTGCGCAAGCCCGGTTAGTTCGGTGCGACACCCCGGGTGCGAAACTCACCGGTTTTCTCCCCATCGCAGGTCAGAGGGGGGTGCGATCCGGAATCGCAGTTCACCGGCGGGCGCCGCGCGCCGCCGACCAGGAGCAGCTCCTGGTGGCCCGGCCCGAGCGGCTGCGCAGAGGATGCGCAGCCGTCCGGGTGCGTGCGCATCCTCTGCACAAGGGGCTCTGCGCATGCGCAGAGGCGATCCGGTGCGTACGCAAGCGCCTCTGCGCGACCGCTGCGCAGTGCGGTGCGGAGGGCCGGCCGCCCGGCGCGGCGGACGACCGCGGCCCGCCCGGCGCCCGCCGTGCTGCACTCCGCGGCGACGTCACCTTCGTGCAGCACGGCCGCGACATCGAAGTGCAGCATCCGGCGACGCCTTCGTGCAGCACGACGACACCGTGCTGCACTTCGGGCGGGACAACATGGGCTGCAGCGCCATGTTGTCCCCGTCCAACCGGCATGTTGTCCCGGCCCGCAGCGGGCCCGCCCGGCATGTTGTCCCCCAGGTCAGGCACGTTGTCCCGCCCTGCGCGCTGCACCGAGCGGGCCCGCGCTGCACGAGTGCAGCGCCGTGCAGCACGCGGGTGCAGCGCGGCCCGCTGCACCGCGCTGCACTCCCCGCCGGGCCGCTGCGGGAGCAGACCGGCCGGGGCCACCTTGATGCTCCCCCCGGACACCTTGATGGTCCGGCCGCACACCTTGATGGTCCCGGTTGGGCACCTTGATGTCGCCGGCCGGGACCATCAAGGTGTCCGGGCTGCCCGGCGGCCTGGTGGCGGCCGAGGGGAGCTTCCAAGGTGAGCGGGCCGGCCTTCCAAGGTGGGCCCGGGGGCCGTTCCAAGGTTTCCAGCCGAACCTTGGAAGCCCCCTCCACACACCTTGACGGCCACCCCCCGATTCCTTGACGGTCCATCAAGGTGTCCGCGTTCGCCCAGGTCAAAGGCTTGGTTAGCGGCCGTTCACCAAGGTTGGACGGCCCCGCGGTGGTGATGCCGCACCACCGACTCCAGCAGCAGCTGCCGCGCCAGGTAGACCTGACCCTCCTCGGCCGCCACCGCCTGCTGCGCCCACGGCGCCAGCGGCCGGCCGTGCCCGAGCGCCCGCAGCCGCGCACCGAGACCCTGCTGCGCCTGGTCCCACTCGGTGACCAGAGCGCCGAGGAGGCGGACCAGGCGGTCGACGGCCGCGGCCGGGTCCTGCCCGGCGGTGCGGGCCTCGGCGGCGGCCTCGGCGAGGACGTCCTCGTCCAGGCCGTCGAACTCCCCGGCCCAGGCGGCCACCCGCTCGCGGTAGCGCTCCAGCTCGGCCTGCTGGTCGGCCCGCACCGCCTCCGGCGACCACGGCAGCGGGGAGCGCGGGGAGCCGATCGACGGCCCGAAGATGGCGCGGCCGGCCCCCGGGCCGAGACCGCCCCGACGCGGCCGGGAGGCGCTGGAGGTCGTCCTGGTGCTGCTCACGCCCGGACCAACTCCGCTCCGGCCCAGGAGGTCACCCAACCGCCCGTATCCGGTGTCCGCGGACCCGGCCCCGGGTAGGCTCCCCATCAGGCCGGAAGGGCGGTGAAGAGCCCCGCCAGGGCCCTCCCGAGGCGCTCCGGGCCGCTCACGACTCCCCGACCACCTCCCCGACCTTCTCCCCGACTTCTTCCCCGACCACCACTCTGAGGCCGGGGAGGCGCGTTTCCGCAGGTCAGGTACTGAATTTGCGCCGCCGAGAAACCCCGGCAACCCCTCTGTGCTCTTGGTAGTGAGGTTGGGAGCTTGCAGGGTTGTAGAGGGGGTCGCTCGCCGCTGTGGCTCTCTCCTCGGCCGAGACGGCCGGCCTGCCGGCGGCGGCCCGGGGCGGGGCCCGGGGAGGGAGCGGGCGGAGACCTGCGGCCGGGAAGCACCGGCCCGGCTGTCACAGGCGTGAGGTATCGGTGGTGACCGGAAGATCACCACCGACCGGGGGAGCACCGGATGACCGACGAGCAGCCCGACGGTGCCACCGCCGCGCCCCGCCAGCGCCCGCCCGCGAAGAAGCGCGTCCACTTCGTCCGCGCCAAGGCCTACCAGAACGGCTCCACCAACCCGCTGCGCCACTCCATCCTCCAGGTGCTCGGCGTGCTGAAGGTCGCCACCGTCAAGCAGGTGTGGTGGCTGGCCCAGCCGGACCACGAGCAGCGGAACACGGTCGCGGGCGGGCTGCGCGACCTGGCGGACAACAAGCTGGCCGAGAAGCGCGGCACCACCTCCGGCCTGCCGCCCGTGGAGGACCGGGTCGCGGCCGGCCCCGCCGCGCCGAAGCCGAGCCCGCTCAAGGGCAAGCCGAAGCGCCAGCCGGTGCGGCCGGTCGGCGCGGGTGAGGTGATCTGGGGGCTGACCGATCTCGGCCTGGACGCCGCGAAGAGCACGCTGCCGTCCTCGCGGAAGGTCGGCGGCCGGGCCCGCTCCGTCGGCCGCGCCAGCGGCGCTCCGCACGCCATGGCCGTCAACAACGTCATCCTCGCGTTCACCAGCCCGGTCACCCCCGGTGAGCCGATCGGCACCATCGCCGACTGGGTCACCGAAGCCCCCCACCCACTGCCCGGCGACCGCGGCATCTTCGCCGACGCCGTCCTCACCGCCCCCCAAGACGGCGTCCCGCTGCTCCTGGTCGAGGTCGACCTCCACAACGAGACCCCGGAGTTCATCGCCGAGAAGATCGACCGGTACGCCGAGTACTGCACCCTGACCTACAACGCGCCCAGGCCCGAGGGCGTGCAGCACTTCGGCCAGGCCGAGAAGCTCCCCGTCTGGCGCCGCCGCTACCCGACAGCCAGCAGCGCCTCCCTGCCCCCGATCGCCCTGGTCCTCGGCGGGGCCGGCGTGCTCGGCGTGAACAACCTCGCCGACAAGGTCATGAACCTCACCCGGCGGCACTGGAAGCCCACCAGCAACGACCGTTGGAGGGACGACCCCTTCGACTTCACCGGCAGCATCCCGATCATGTACTGCCACCTGAGCACGCTCCTGGAGCGCGGCCCGCACGAGCCGATCTGGTGGCGCTTCGGCAGCCAGGGCTGGCAGAGCCTGTCCGACGCGCTGGCCAACACCGAGTACACCACCCGCACCCGCGCCCGCCTGGCCGCCGAGAAGCAGGCCGCCGAAGACGCCGAGCAGGCCCGCCTCGACGCCACCCGCTGCCCCGGCTGCAACCGCCACGAAGGGGAGTACGACTACAAGCCCCGCGCCAGCGACGGCACCACCCTCTGCCTCGACTGCAAGGACGCCAAGGAAGACGCCAAGAAGCAGAAGCGCCTCCAGGCCGTCCGCGCCGCCCACGCCCGCCGCTGGCCCTGCTACACCTGCAACGGCCCCCTCGGTGGCGAGCACGGCCACGCGATGGAACGCCGCACCGAGGCTGCGCCCGACACCGCCGAGTGCCCCCACTGCGAGTACAAGCGCTTCACCAACGGCCGCGAACCCCTGCTGCTCCCCCTGCCTACCTCCCGCGAGCTGCGCCAGGCCAAGCGGAAGACACCCGACGACCCGTGGTGGGAACTCCGGCTCATCCACGCCGAAAAGGCCCGGAACAGCCGCTGACCGAACAGAAAACCGAGCAACCGAAGGGCCCCGCGAAGCAGATTTCGCGGGGCCCTTTGCGCATTATGGAGCAGGCTGGTAAAACGTCCCTCGCTGACGAAGTGGAAAGGAATTCACGTGAACAGCCGCTCAAATCCGCGCGAGGCCGTCCGACGCCAAGCCACAGGAATGAACGCCCAGCAGGTCCAAGAGGCCACCCAAGAAGCCGAATCGTACGAGCGCCAGCGCTCCCGGGTCTGCGACGACGAAGGCGACGCGGCAGTAATCCAGGCCGCAATGGACGAGCACAAGGAATGGCGCAGGATCGGCCACCTCATGACGGAACTAGGCCTCACCGCCTACCACCCTGACCACGACCCGATCGTCCAGCGCCGACAGCGCTGGGAGCAGCGAGCCCGCCCCGTTCGGGCCACCGCCGTGCCCGAGGTCCCGGCCGAAGACCCCCACGCCCTCACCCTCCTCACCGCCCTGCGCCGCGCCGGCCTCCAACCCACCGAAGCCGACCACCACACCGCCCACCGCCTGGCCCACCTCGACCCGCACACCATCGCCACCATCAGCGGCTGGATCGAAGCAGCCCACACCACCGCCCTGCGCCGAACCGCCCCGCCCCCGCCCAGCAGGCCCGTGGTCCGCCGCCCCCCGATCCGGCCAGAGGGCGGCTACCAGCCTCCCCAGTAGGAGAGCCAGGAGCCCCGTCTCCCTGCCCGGCCACGCAGCCCGACCGGGCAGGGAGACGACGTGCCGCACAGCAGCGGCTCAGCGGCCCGGCCGCCGATGCCGACCCCGGTCCGGCCGAATCCACCAACGGGAAAAGACAGGAATGCCTGACAGGGCAAAACTGAAACGACAGTGGCTTTCCCCTGACGGACAAATCAGTCGGGCCACAGCGAATCCGACTGGTAGAATGAGAGCGCAAATTCCGGCCGCCTTTCCAGCCCTTTCAATCTTCCGGTGGAGCCCGGTCTGCACAGTCCATCCGGCAGGATCAGCCGACCGAGCCCACTTGATACACGCCTGAGAGGTGATCACCCGCCAGACGCTACCTGACGATCCGTCAGTCCGCAGCAGTGTAGCCGGTCCAGACCAATCTGGCGGGAGTGAAGCCGACCGGCACGCGCCCCCGGCGCTCACCCCTCCCCCTAGTCAGCCTGTCGTGAGATCAATCAAAATCCCAGCTCAACCGTGTGATGCCACGTCAGCCATGGCGGGGCCGGCCGGAGCGAAGCGGAGCCGGTCCCGCGCCCCGGCGAAGCCGAGGCAGACCTGACCGAAGGTCAGGTCCGGACACGCGGAGCGGGTCCGCCCGGCCCGAAGGGCCGGGCCGTCTGGAGGGCCGAAGGCCCGGAGGGACCCGCTCCGCGGGG
>NZ_JBITBY010000023.1:0-69246 GCF_044452665.1 Kitasatospora sp. NPDC051853
CGCCCGGTTACATTCCGAACCCGGAAGCTAAGCCTCACAGCGCCGATGGTACTGCAGGGGGGACCCTGTGGGAGAGTAGGACGCCGCCGAACAATTCTTCTAGAAAGCCCCCGCCGGGTCTCCCGGCGGGGGCTTTCTGCATTTCCGGAACGAAATGCCCCGTCCGGGGGTGGACCTAGCACCACCCCGAACTGGGGAGTGATGACCAGTGCGCCACCACGGGCCTCCGGGCAACACTGATGACCGTAAGTCGAGTCAGTCACGTTCCAGGAGCCGTCAGGTGACCACAGTCAGTCCTCCGAACCCCGCCGCCCCGCTGTACCGAGCTGCCGTGGATCTCGTCCGAACCGGGATCGGCTCCATCGGGTGGTTGGGGGCGGTCGTGGTCAGCTCGCTGCCGGGGGTGGCGGCGCCGGTTCTCGGGGCGTTGCTGGTCAGTGGCACGGTGCTGGCGGTCACCGGGTACAGCGATGCGGGTGCGCTGTTCGCCTTCGTGTTGGCATTGGCCGCCGCCGTGCTGATGGCCTCGCCGGCCGTGCGGTTGAACGCGGGCTGGACCCGTTCGCAGATCGAGCGTCGGTGCGGAGTCCAGGTGCCGGTGTCGTACACGGCGCGGCCGGAGCTGGAGATGGACGAGCGCGGGTACTGGTGGACGGGGTACTCGTACCACCGGGGCCAAGGGGTGGCCAGGGCGGCGCAGTTGGTGCACTGGTCGTTGAGGGATCCGGCGACGCGGGCGGAGATGGTCTGGCTGCTGGTGAATCCCGTCGCGGTGCTGGTCCTGCTGGGGCCGGTCGTCGGCTTCGGGCTGGGTGGTGTGATCCTCACCTTCAGCGGGTTCATGACCTACCAGACCTACGGGCCGGTGTCGGGTGCCGGCGCGGCCCTGATCTCGGCGGTGCTCGGTGGCACGATGGTCCTGCTCACGCTCGCCCTGCTGCCTCACGCGCTCCGGGTGCACGCCGATCTGGCACGCCGCATCCTCGACCCGAACGGGCGGGCGTCGAACATCCAACTCACCCGCCGGGTGGTCGAGTTGACGGAGACCCGGGCGGACGCGGTGGGTAGCCAGGCGGCGGAGCTGCGGCGGATCGAGCGGGATCTGCACGACGGGGCCCAGGCCCGGCTGGTGTCCATCGGGCTGACGCTCGGGACGATCGAGCACCTGCTGGAGAGCGACCCGGACGCGGCCAAGCAGCTGCTGGCCGAGACGAGGGAGTCCTCGGCGAAGGCGCTCCAGGAGCTGCGTGACCTGGTGAAGGGCATCCACCCGCCGGTGCTGGCCGAGCGCGGGCTCGGGGATGCGGTCCGCGCCCTGGCGCTGGACAGCACCCAGGACGTCGAGGTGACGGTCGGCCTGCCGTCCCGGCCGGAGCTGCCGATGGAGGCGGCGGTCTACTTCTCGATCAGCGAGCTGCTGGTGAACGCGGCCAAGCACTCCGGCGCGCAGCACGTCTGGGTGGACATCCTGCACCGGGCGGGCCGACTGCGGGTGACCGTCACGGACGACGGCAGGGGAGGGGCGACCAAGACGCCGCGCGGTGGACTGCGGGGCATCGAGCGGCGGTTGGGTACCTTCGACGGTGTCCTGTCCGTCAGCAGTCCGCTGGGCGGTCCGACCACCATCACCATGGAGCTGCCGTGCGCGTTGTCCTCGCCGAGGACCTCTACCTCCTCCGAGAAGGGCTGACCCGGCTGCTGGAGGCGCACGGGTTCACCATCGCCGCGGCGGTGGAGACCGGGCCCGAGCTCCTGGCGGCGTTGCTGGAGCACCGGCCGGACGTCGCGGTGGTGGACGTCCGGCTGCCGCCGACGCTCACGGACGAGGGTCTGCAGGCGGCGCTGGCGGCCCGTCGGGAGATCCCGGGTCTGCCGGTGCTGGTGCTCTCGCAGCACGTCCAGCAGCTCTACGCGCGGGAGTTGCTGGCGGACGGCACGGGCGGGATCGGGTACCTGCTGAAGGACCGGGTGTTCAACGCGGACCAGTTCGTGGACGCGATCCGTCGGGTGGCGGCGGGCGGGACGGCGATGGACCCGGACGTGATCGCCAAGTTGCTGGAGAGCAGGTCGCGTTCGCAGCCCCTCCAGTGCCTCTCGCCGCGGGAGCGGGAGGTGCTCGGGTTGATGGCGGAGGGGCGTTCCAACTCGGCGATCGCGAGCCGGCTGGTGGTCAGTGACGGGGCGGTGGCCAAGCACATTGCCAATATCTTCACGAAGCTGGGGCTGGCACCCGCGGACGACGCCAACCGCCGTGTGCTGGCGGTGTTGGCGCACCTCAACGGCACGCCTGCGGAGGTGGTCCAGACCGGAGGGCGACGCGGCGACTGAACGCCCGTACGAGTAGTATCCGGTGGGCCGAGACGGTCGCCGGCGTGGTGGTCCCGAACCTCGATGGGGGGATCCGGCAGCAACGGCCGAGTCCGGCAGCCGCCGAATCCCAGGGGTTGATCATCGAATGGCACGTCCGTCCCTCACCCGCGCCCACCGCGCCCTGCTCGGTGTGGTCGCGGCCGGCGCCTGTCTGATCTCGGGCATCGGCTTCGCCGGTTCCTACAACGCGGTGCGCGACCTGGCGATGGAGAAGGGGTTCGGCGCCTTCTCGTACGCCTTCCCGATCGGTGTGGACGCGGGCATCGTGGTGTTGCTCTCCCTGGACCTGGTGCTCACCTGGCTGCGGATACCGTTCCCGCTGCTGCGACAGACGGCCTGGCTGCTGACGGCCGCCACCATCGCCTTCAACGCCGCCGCCTCCTGGGGCGACCCGCTGGGGATGGCCATGCACGCGGTCATCCCGGTGCTGTTCGTGGTTGTGGTGGAGGCCTCCCGGCACGCGGTCGGGCGGATCGCGGCGATCACCGCGGACCGGCACATGGACTCGGTCCGGCTGATGCGCTGGGTGCTGTCGCCGGTGCCGACCTTCCGGCTGTGGCGGCGGATGAAGCTCTGGGAGCTGCGGTCGTACGACGAGACCGTCCGGCTGGAGCAGAACCGGCTGGTGTACCGGGCGCAGCTGCGGTTCCGGTACGGCCGGGGCTGGCGCCGCTCGGCGCCGTTCCAGGCGCTGCTGCCTCTGAAGCTCGCCAAGTACGGGGTCCCGCTGGACCCGAGCATCCTGGACCGGATCGACGGTCCGCTGGAGGGTTCCCCGGCGGAGGGCCCGGCCCGTGGCCGGGCGCTGCCGGTGATGGCGGCTCAGGTGACGGCCGGTCAGGACGAGGTCGTCGCCGCGCCCGTCGCGGTGGCTGCTGCGGGTGCGGGCCGGGCGGTGCAGTCGGCTCCGGCGCAGCAGCAGGCCCCCGTCCAGCAGGCCCCCGTCCAGCAGGCCCCGGTGCAGCAGGCTCCTGCTCAGCAGGCACCCGTGCACGAGAAGCCGGTCGCCGATGCGCAGGCCGTGTCCGATGCGCAGGTGACGGCCGCGTTGGCGGCGCCGACGCTGGCGAAGCTGGCGGCGGTCCGGTTGCGGGACGCGCAGGACCCGAGTGCGGCGGAGCCGCGGCCGGTCCCGACCGAGCCGGAGCTGAACGTGTGGACGGCGCGGGCGGTCCGTTCCCCGGCGCAGCCGAGCGAGCCGGTGCAGACGGCGCGGGTGCCGGGACAGCCGTCGCCCTGGTTCAAGGCGCCCCAGCCGCAGGCCGAGCCCGTCCCGGCGCCGGGACCCGTTCAGCAGCCGCAGCAGTCGCAGCAGCCCGAGCAGCCGCAGCGGGGCCCGCAGGAACAGCCGCAGGTGCGGCGTCCGGTGCGGCTGGAGCAGCTGGCCCCGCAGGGGGTGCCGGCCGGGTACGTGGAGGAGCTGCCGTTCGAGGAGGAGGCGGCCGTCGAGGTGCCGGCCGAGACGGAGCGGCGTCCGGTGGGCCCGGCTCTTCCGCTCGACCCGGAGGTCTGCTTCGAGGCGCTGACCCGGTACATCGAGAAGTTCGAGCAGCAGCCGGACCCCCGGCAGCTGGCCGACTTCCTGACCGCGGAGTACGGCCTGGAGGGCAGCGGGCGGGACGGTTCGGTGGTCGCGAAGGACGTGGAGCGGGTCTGGCCCAAGTTGAACGAACGTTTCATGGAGCTGGGCCTGGGCTGAGGTCTCTCGGAGGATCCGCCATTGACGGTCTGCGAGCCGCGCCGTTACCTTCGCCTCAACAAACTGTTGAAGGCGTGGAGGGTTCCGCATGTCGCAGGCCAAGGACGGTAGCCAGTCCGTCGAGTTCTCCGAGGCCGCCCTGGCCGCCGTCGAGGAGCTGCTCGCCCCGGTCGACGCCGATCTGACGCGGCGTTACCCGGGTGACGACGGCAGCCGCCAGCCGGTGCACACGGTCTACGTACCGGCCGACGCCTTCGCCGCCGACACCGTCCGCAGCTGGGGCGCCCAGGCGCTGGCTGCCTTCGACGAGCACGCCGCCACCCCCGCCCAGCTGGCGCAGGCGCTCGGTGTGTCGGACGACGAGCTGCTGGCGGACGTCCACGCCCGGGTCCGGGCCAAGCTGGAGCGGGAGCCGGTCGAGGACCTGCGGATCGACTTCGAGGACGGCTACGGCCCGCGGCCGGACGCGGAGGAGGACGCCGAGGCCGTGCGGGCCGCCCGGCTGGTCGCCGCCGCGGTGGCGGACGGCACCGCCCCGCCGTACGTCGGCATCCGGATCAAGTGCATGGAGGCGCCGGTCCGGGCCCGCGGCATCCGCACCCTGGAGCTCTTCCTCTCCACCCTGATCGCCGAGGGCGGTCTGCCCGACGGGCTGGTGCTGACCCTGCCGAAGGTCACCTACGCCGCCCAGGTCACCGCGCTGGTCCGGTTGTTGGAGGACTTCGAGCGGCGGGCCGGGTTGCCGGCCGGCCGGATCGGCTTCGAGATCCAGATCGAGACCACCCAGGCGATCCTCGGCCCCGACGGCCGGGCCACCGTGGCCCTGATGATCGAGGCGGCCGAGGGCCGGGCCACCGGCCTGCACTACGGCACCTTCGACTACAGCGCCTCCTGCGGGGTGAGCGCGGCCTACCAGAGCATGGACCACCCGGTCGCGGACCACGCCAAGGCGGTCATGCAGGTGGCGGCGGCCGGTACCGGCGTGCGGCTCTCGGACGGTTCCACCAACGTGATCCCGACCGGTGGCACCGAGCAGGTGCACGCGGCCTGGAAGCTCCACCACGGCCTGGTGCGCCGCTCGCTCGCGCGGGCGTACTACCAGGGCTGGGACATGCACCCGGCGCACCTGCCGACCCGCTATGTCGCGGTGTACGCCTTCTACCGCGAGGGCCTGAAGGCGGCGGCGGCGCGGCTGGCGGCCTACGTGGCCAAGGCCGGCGGCGACGTGATGGACGAGCCCGCCACCGCGCGCGCGCTGAGCGGCTACGTGCTGCGCGGCCTGGACTGCGGCGCGGTGGACCTCGACGAGGTCACCGGTCTGACCGGCCTGGACCGCAAGCAGCTGGACGCGCTGGCCGGCCGCTGAGGCCGGGCCCGCGGGCCGCTGCTCGCGGCGGGGCCGCCCCGGTGCCGGCCTGCGCCCGGCCCGGCGGCGGTCCCGCCTAAGCTGGCAGGGACGATCACCGTCCCTGCCGGCTTTTCTCGCGTCTGGAGACCCACCGCCCCATGTCGGAGCCGACCCCCAAGCCCTACCTCACCGTTCGGGGTTCCGGCGTGCACGAGCTGGAGATCAAGAAGTCCCGGTTCATCTGCCACCTCGCCCGGGTCGCCGACGAGGAGGAGGCCCAGGCGTTCATCGCGGGCATCCGCAAGCAGTACTGGGACGCCCGGCACAACTGCACCGCCTTCGTGGTGGGCGGGGAGCACCCGAGGGAGCGTTCCAGCGACGACGGCGAGCCCGGCGGCACCGCCGGGGTGCCGATGCTGGAGGTGCTGCGCCGGCGCGGCCTGACCGACACGGTGGCGGTGGTGACCAGGTACTTCGGCGGCATCAAGCTGGGCGCGGGCGGCCTGGTCCGGGCGTACGGCACCGCCGTCTCGGAGGCGGTGGACGAGCTCGGGCTGCTGGAGCGGCGGCCGGTGGCGGTGCTCGCGGTGCAGACGGACCACACCCGGGCCGGGCGGCTGGAGAACGACCTGCGGGCGGCCGGTCACGTGGTGCGCGACCTGGCGTACGCCGCGGACGGGGTGCGGATCGAAGTCGGCGTCCCGGAGGCCGGGGTGACGGAGTTTCAGGTCTGGCTGGCCGAGGCGACCGGTGGCGCGGCGGTCGCCGAGCCGGTGGGCCGGGACTTCGTCGAGGTGCCGGTGGAGGCCTGAGCGGGGCCTGGACACCGGTTCGGGGGGACCTGACGGAGTCGTCGGAGCGGGCCCGGAGCCCAGCCTGAGAGTCTGGCCCAGCAGGCGCGGGCCAAAACCGAGTGACACTCGAACGAATTAACCATGCCCGGAGTTGGAACTTCCGCTCCGGGCACCTGCGTTTCCTGGAACAAGGAACCGCACCGAAGTCCGGTGCGGCGCCGCCCGACCACCCCGCAGACGGAGGACGTCAGACCCCAACCACCCCGCACCACGGGAGGTACCTCGCATGACGCCACACCACAGCCCGGCAGAGTCCACGAGTCGATCAGACGGCCGGCGAGCGGGACAACCCGCGTCGCAGACGGGCCGGTTGGACCGCCCGACGCCGTACCGGATGACGCTGACCACCCCACGCCCCCGGCAGGAGGTGGCCGCCCTGGCGGACCAGCTGCTGGCCGCCTGGCTGAAGCGGGAGGGGCGGGACGAGCCCCCGCCGGGTACCGCGGGGCTCCCGGCCGAGCGCCTGCGCCTTGGCGAAAGGGTCCTGCTGGACCGGGACTTCGGCGAGCTCCGGGAGGTCCCCGGCGGCTACCTCCGCCGCCGGCTGCGCACCCCCGCCCCGCACGGTACCGACCAGCTGACCCTCACCGTCGCCTCGGCCGGCCCCGACGGGCCGAGCTGGGTGCGGCTGGAGGCCGAGCAGTTGGCGTCCGCCCCCGGCCTCCGGGCCGGCGGCCGGGTGCCGGTGCCCGAGCTGGCCCGGCAGCTGCTGCCGCTGCTCGACGCCTCCGACGGCCCGGTCCGGATCGGAGACACCCCCCGGGTCGTCCGGCCCGCCGGCGTGGAGGCCCTCATCGACGAGCTCTGCGACCCGGACCGCACCCTGCCCGTGGTGGTGGCCAGCCTCCCGCCCGCGACCACCACCGCCGCCTGGCTGGAGGACACCGGCCGCCAGCTCACCCGGCAGCTCACCGGCCTGGCCGCGCTCTACCTGCTGGACCACGAGGCACTGCCGCTGTTCAACGTCGCGCTGGAGTACCACAAGGTCTACGGCGGCGCGGTCCGCACCTACCTGCCCGAGGTGGATCCGGCCTCCCGGGCGGACGGCGGCCGGCACCCGGTGCTGCCCCGGCACCGGATCGAGGAGGACGTCCGCCGGGCGGCCGCGCTGCTGGCCCGCGAGCCGGGGCGGCTGGCCGCCGAGCTGCCGCTGCCCGCCCAGCTGGCGGCCGTCCCGGTCTACCAGCCGCCCGCCGAGCCGTCCCCGGAGGCGGCGGGCGCGGCCCATCGGTCGGTGGACAGGGCTGAGCGCCAGGCCCGGGCCGACGAGTTGCAGCGGGTGCGGCACAGCCTGCACCGGTCACGCCGCCGGGAGCGGATGCTGCTCGCGGTGGGCGAGGAGCAGCGCACCGCCCTGCGCCGGGCGAACGCGCAGGTGCAGGTGCTCTCCGGCCGGCTCTGCACCGCCCGCCCGTCGGACGGCAGCCCGGTCAGCTTCGGCGAACTGGTCGGCCGCTTCGGCGAGTTCCCGCTGCTGGAGTTCACCGGTGACCAGAAGGAGGCGCTGGCCCTGGACGGCCAGTGCGACGGCACCGGCTGGGCGCGGCTCACCTGGGAGGGACTGACGGCGCTCCAGGAGTACGCGGCCGCGGCGGTCCGGGGCGAGGCGCACGGCGACTTCAAGCAGTGGTGCGAGCACACCCCCGACGGCTGCCACCGCTTCCCGCCGCGCAAGGCGGTCCGGGGCGAGTCCCGGACGGTGGAGAGCCACACCAAGTGGAAGCGCGAGCGGATGCTCCCGGTGCCGGAGTGCGTGGACTCCTCCCGGCGTGCGTTCATGGGTGCGCACCTGCGGATCGGCGGCGGCCGCACGGCTCCCCGCCTGCACTACCTCGACGACTGCTCGGGCAGCGGGCGGATCTACGTCGGCTACATCGGGCTGCACCTGACCAACACCAGGACGAACTGACGGGCCGCCAGGCGGCGGTGCGGGAGCGGGAGTCGGCCCCTCGGGCGGCCCGGACGGTGGACAATGCCTTACAGCAGCCGGACGAGCTTGGGGGTACGACCACCGATGCAGTACGCACCTGAGGGTCAGTCGGACGGTACCGCCGCCGCCACGCTCCAACCCGGCTTCCTGGCCTCGCTGTTCAGCGACCTCGGCGTCGGGGAGGAGGCCGGGGCGGCCGCGGGTGACGGGGGAGCGGGCGTTCCCGCCGAGCCGTCCCCGGAGGCGGCGGGTGTGGAGGCCGCGGAGGACGAGGTCGCCGCGCGCGGGCGGGCCGCCGTGCTCAGCCACCAGCGGACCGCCGCCGTCCGGGCCGAGCACGAGCACCTGGCCGACCTGCTGCGGCGGGCCGCGCTGCCGGTCTCCGCGATGGACTTCGAGAGCCAGCTGCGCAGCTACCGCCCCCGGCCGTTCCCGGCCGCCGGGGGCACGGAGGAGCCCGGCCCGGACGGCCCCGAGCCGCGCTGGGAGGACTTCGCGCCGCCCGTCCCCGAGCCGCAGGAGGGGGCGGAGGGCGCGGGCCGTCCGCTGCTCGACTCCGGCTACCAGCGGGAGTTGGCGCAGGCCCGGCTGCGCCACCAGCGCGCGCTGCGGGAGTGGCGCGCCGGGCGGGCGGCCGCGGCCGACGACTCGGCCTCGGCGGAGCGGCGGGCGCACGAGGCCCTGGAGGAGGCCAGGGCCCGGGCGGTGCAGGAGTACAACGACAGCCTGGAGGAGTGCCGCCGGGCCTACCGGCTGGCCGAGCCGGCGGCCGTGGAGTCGCTGCTGGAGCGGGCGTTGGCGGCGGCCGAGGGGGCGACGCTGGACCTGGCCGCGCCGTGCCGGGCGGTGTTCCGCCCGCTGACCAGGACGGCGGTGCTCGACCTCGACCTGCCGCCGCTGGCCCTGGTGCCCTCGCTGGACGGCTACCGGCTGACCACCGAGGACACCGTGGAGCCGGTGCCCCGCCCGCTCGCCGACCGGGCCAACGACTACCTGCGGCTGGTCGCCCGGCTTGCACTGCGCGCGCTCCAGGCGGCGGACGCGGTGGACACCGACGAGATACTGACCGGCGTCGTGCTCAACGGCTGGCTCCGTGACACCCCCTCAGGGGCCCCGCTCTGCCTGCTCAGCGTGGACGCGGACCGGGACGCGCTGGCCCGTACCCGGCTGCTCCCGGCGGTGGCGGACGGCGACGGGTGGGCCGGGGAGGGCCCGGAGCCGGGGGAGGGCACGGACGGCGCCGGCCACGACGGTGCCGCCGACGACGGTGCCTACGGCGGTCTGTACGCGGACGCCGAGCAGGACGAGGCGCTGGTGCGGCTGCGGGAGCTGTCGGCGGCGGTCTCGCCGGACCCGTACGGCCTGGTCGGGGTGGAGCCGGGTGCGGAGGCGGGCATGACGGTGCCCACCGCCGAGGACCTGTCGGCCCATGAGTTCGCCCACCTGGTGCGGGAGTTGCTGACCAGGGGCGGCCTGGCGGAGTGGAGCGTCCGGCTGCGCGGCCCGGCCGGGCTGGTGGCCACGGCGGTGGGGGAGGAGGGCAGCGCACTGCCCGGGAGGTGGGTGGTCTGGGCCTCGCGGCCCCGGGGCGGGGCCGAGGTCGCGGCGGCGGAGCTGCGGACGCTGGTCGAGGCGGTCCGGGAGGAGGGGGCGGAGCGCGGGCTGCGGCTGACCACGGGCCGGTTCGCGGAGTCGGCGCTGGACCTTGCGGCGGAGCTGCCGCAGATCCACCTGGTGGACGGGGACGGGGTGCGGGAGCTGACCGAGAGTCAGCTCGGCATGCTGCTGGGGGCGGGTGGCTGAGCCCGCGAGGGCGAAGGCCCGCGGCTGCGGGAGGCGGGAGGCGGGCTACGGCCTGCGGATGGCGGATGGCGGGACCGGTGCGAGCGCGGCGGTCAGCCGTCGGTGGCGGTGAGGTAGGCGGTGGCCAGTGGGGGTGAGCCCTGGTCGGCCCAGCCGTGGCCGAGGGTGGTGACGTCCAGTTCGCGGCCGCCGGGCAGCACCAGCAGCGGCCGGTCCTCCGGGCCGAGGCGCCAGCGGGTGCCGGGGACGGTGCGGCGCAGCACGGTGCCGAGGTAGAGCCCGGCGTCGTTGCCCAGCCGCTCGGAGAGGCCGGGGTTCTCGCGCCAGCGGGGCAGCAGTTGGTCGAGGGCGGTGAGGGAGTGCTCACTGTCGTCCAGCCGCACGCCGGCCGAGTCGGCGAGCTCGCGCAGCAGTTCGCACTCGGCGAGCAGTCCCGCCAGTGCGGCCTCGGCGGCGCCGGCCGAGCGGGGGTGCCGTCGCCGGCCGAGGAAGCTGCCCATGGGGCCAGGGTGCCAGGGCCGGGGGCGGGCGGCGAGGGGATCGGTCCCGTCGGTGGCCGTGTCGGTGGCCACGGCCACCGCAGAACGTTCCGTGCTCCGGGCCCGTGGCGGGGGGCGGCGGATGTCCTGGGAGGATGGGCGCTTCGGTCAGGTGGTGTCGAGGAGGGGCCGGGTGGGTGTGAGGCGGATCGGGGGACCGTGGCCGGAGGTGAGGGGCCGTCACCCTGACGGACCGTCCGGCGGGCGGGTGGCCCGGGCGGCGGAGAGGCTGGCCGGCAGGGCCTGGGGTTGTTGCTCCGGTCCGGGCCGGGCGTCTGCGCCCGTGGGCAGCGGTCCGCGCAGCCGTCCGGCCCCATCGGGAGCGGACGAGCGGGAGGGCCGTCGATGACCGCGGTGCTGGTGGCCGCCGGGGCGTTCCTGATGACGCTGCTCGGCGGGTTGGTGGCGCAGCGGGTCGGGGACCGTCGGCACCTGGTGCTGGGGTTCGCGGCCGGGCTGATGCTCGGGGTGGTGGCCTTCGACCTGCTGCCGGAGGCGATGCACGCGGCGCCGCAGGAGCTGCACGGGGTGCCGCAGGCGCTGCTGATGTTCGCGGCCGGGTTCCTGGCGATCCACGTGGTGGAGCGGGCGGTGGCGATCCACCGCGGCCACGAGACGGAGTACGCGGAGCACTCGCACGGCCACGCGCACTCCCACGGCCACGCGCACGGCGGCAAGCAGGGGGTCGGACTCACCGCCGCCGGTGCGCTGGTGACGCACAGTCTGATGGACGGCTTCGCGATCGGGGCGGCGTTCCAGGCGGGCAGCACGGTGGGCACGGTGGTGGCGATCGCGGTGGTGGCGCACGACTTCGCGGACGGCTTCAACACCTACACGATCACCCGGATGTACGGGAACGACCGCCGCCGGGCGCTGGCGCTGCTGGGCGCGGACGCGCTGGCGCCGGTGACGGGCGCGGCGATCACGCTGCTGTTCACCATCCCGGAGCAGGCGCTTGGCCTGTACCTGGGGTTCTTCGCCGGTTTCCTGCTCTACCTGGCGACCTCCGACATCCTGCCGGAGGCGCACAGCCCGCACCCGTCCCGCACCACGCTGATCTGCACGGTGCTCGGGGTGGCGTTCATGTGGCTGGTGATCGGCTTCGCCGAGTAGCCGACGGGCATGGACCTACGGGCGGGGGCGGGCCGGGGCTGACGGGCGGTCAGTGGGTGGCGTCCCACTGTGCGCGGACGGCGGCCAGGGCGGCGGCCACGGCGGGCCGCCGACTGGTCCTGGTCCGCCAGAGCACGAAGACCCGGCGGGCCGGTTCGGGCACCACGGGCCGGGCGACCACCCCGGGCGGCAGCGGGCCGCGGCCGAGCCGGGGGACCAGGCCGAGGCCGAGCCCGGCCCGGACCAGCGCGATCTGGGTCTCGAACTCGCCGACCTGGTAGACCACGTCGGGCTCCTCGCCGGCCTCCCGCAGGGTGCGCACCAGCCAGTCGTGGCAGATGTTGCCGGGCGGCACGCTGGTCCAGCGCTGCCCGAGCAGGCGCTGCACGGGGACCACGGCCAAGGCGGCGAGCGGGTGCTCGGCGGGCAGCAGCAGGTCGACCGGGTCGTTGCCGAGGTCGAGCCGGGAGAGGCCGTCCTGGACGGGGAGCGGCACGGTGGGCCAGTCCTGGACCAGGGCGAGGTCGACCTCGCCGCGCGCGACCAGTTCGGCGGCCTGGTAAGGGTCCGACTCCAGCAGGCGGACGTCCAGGTCGGGGCAGTCCTGCCGGAGGGCGGCGAGCGCGCCGGGCAGTACGCCGCGGGCGCCGGTGGGGAAGGCGGCGACCAGCAGCCGGCCGACGGCCCGGCCGCGTTGGCGCTCCAGGGTGACCTCGGCCTGTTCGACCAGGGCGAGCACCTCGCGGGCGGTGTCGGCCAGGGTGCGGGCCGCGTCGGTGAGGACCACGCCGCGGCCCTGCTTCTCCAGCAGCACGGTGCGGGTCTCCCGCTCCAGTTTGGCGATCTGCTGGGAGACCGCCGAGGGGGTGAAGCCGAGCGCGGCGGCCGCGCCGCCGACCGAGCCGTGCACGGCGACGGCGTGCAGGGCGCGGAGCCGTCCGAGGTCCATCACGGAGCCTCCCTTCCAGGGCATCGTGCAGCGATGCTAAAGCATGCCCTGTAGGACATGTCGCTGGTGCTACACGATCGGGCCGGGCCATGCTGACGGGCATGCAGATGAGCCCCCGTCACATCGCCCTCGCCGTGCTGGTCGCCGCCGTGTGGGGGGTCAACTTCGTGGTGATCCACGTGGGGCTCGGCCACTTCCCGCCGTTCCTGTTCGGGGCGCTGCGGTTCGCGGTGGTGGCGGTCCCAGCGGTGTTCTTCGTGGGGCGGCCCCGGGTGGCGTTCCGCTGGGTGGTGGCGGTGGGGCTGACGCTCGGGGTGGCCAAGTTCGGGCTGCTGTTCTTCGCGATGAACGCGGGGATGCCCTCGGGGCTGTCCTCGCTGGTGCTGCAGAGCCAGGCGGTCTTCACGGCGGTGTTCGCGGCCGTGCTGCTGCGCGAGCGTCCGCCGGGGCAGCGGATCGCGGGGCTGGCGGTCGCCTTCGCCGGGATCGGCCTGGCGGCGGTGGACCGGGGGCTGGACGGCCCGGTCGGGGCGTTCGCGCTGGTGATCCTGTCGGCGGCGTTCTGGGGGCTGTCCAACGTGCTGACCAAGAAGGCCGCGCCGGCCGACGCGTTGCGCTGGATGGTCTGGATGAGCGCGGTGCCGGTGCTGCCGCTGCTGGCGCTCTCGCTGCTGTTCGAGGGTCCGGCGGCGGCGGGGGAGGCGTTCGCGGCGCTGAGCCCGGCCGGGATCGGGGCGGTGCTCTACGTCGGGCTCGGCTCGACCCTGTTCGGCTTCATGGCCTGGAGCTTCCTGCTGGGCCGCTACGACGCCTCGGCGGTGGCCCCGTACTCGCTGCTGGTGCCGGTGTTCGGGATGTCCTCGTCCTGGCTGCTGCTGGGGGAGGGGATCAGCCCGCTGGGGGCCGGGGCCGCGTTGCTGGTGGTGCTCGGCATCGGGCTCACCGCGCTGCGTCCCGGGACGCCGAGCCCCGGGGTGCTCAGCCCCGGTCGGCCGGGCGGGCCGCTTCGAAGGCGAGTTCGGCCGACCGCAGGGCCCGCAGCAGAGCCTCCTGCTCGGCTCGGCTGACCGGTCCGAAGTACTCCTGGGCGACCTCCTGGCGGACCAGGCCGATCCGCTCCAGCGCGCCGTGCCCGTCGGCGGTCAGCACCACCCGCACGGCCCGGCGGTCGTCCGGGTCGGGGGTGCGCTCGACCAGGCCGGCCTCCTCCAGGGCGTCCACCACGGTGGTGGCGGAGCGGGGGGCGATGTGGAGGCGCTCGGCGAGTTCGCTCAGCCGCATGGTCTCCCGGCCCTCGCAGCCGGGGGCGTGCGCCAGTGTGCGCAGGGCCCGGGCCTGGCCGGGGGTGATGCCGTAGGGCTCCAGCCGCACCATGGTCTGCCGCCGGATCCGCTTCATCGCCCTGGTCAGCGCGTCGGCCAGGTCCGCTGCGGTCTCGGCGGGCGGCTCGGCGGCGGGCACGGACATGGGGGCGGCTCCTGGGGGCGGTAGGTGGTGACCAGGGTATCGGGGCGGCCGGTCCGCCATCCGGGGGTGTCGCCGCCGAAATACCTTGAGCTTGGCTCACCATTCACTTAGGCTGGCCTAATCTAACCGAGGAGAGTCACCGACATGTCCGTTTCCCAGGCCCGTGTCCTCACGGACCGTCCGTCCCGCTACGGCAAGCAGCTGGCCGCCCACATGGGCCGCAAGATCCAGGCCGACTGGTCCGAGGAGAGCGGCCGCGGCGAGCTGGTCTTCACCGCCGGCACCGCCACGCTCACCGCCGAGGAGGGCGCGCTGCTGCTGGTGGTCGAGGGCGCCGAGGAGAGCCTCCCGCAGCTGGAGGACGTGGTCGGCCGCCACCTGGTCCGCTTCGGCACCCGCGACGAGCTGGTGGTCGCGTGGCAGCGCGAGGGCGGCGTGGCCGGCACCGTGCAGCGCAACGACGCGCCCGACGAGTAGTCAGCTCCGGCCGCGCGCCCACGGGATGACGTACCGCCACAGGCACCACAGCACCGTCCCGGTCAGGCACCAGGCGGCCACCACGTCCAGCAGCCAGTGGTAGTCGCTCCACACCAGCCCGGCCCCGACGCCCAGGCAGAGCGGTGCGGTCAGCCCGTACAGCCACCGCTGCGCGGGCCGGGCCAGGGTGGGGCCGAGCAGCAGGGCGGCGGTGCCGTAGGCGAGGGCCGAGGTGGCAGTGTGCCCGGAGGGGTACCAGCCGAGCTGGTCGGCGGCCAGCGGCACGCCGAACGGGCCGGGGCGGGCGAACGCCGCCTTGGCCGGGATCACCAGCAGCGGCACCAGCAGTCCGGCGGCCGCGGCGATCGGCAGCGGGTACCACCAGCGCCGCCGCCCGGCGGCCCGCTCGCGCCGGGCGGCCAGGGCCGCCGCGGCGAGCAGCACCGGCATCGCGGGCACCGGGCCGCCGAGGTCGGCCAGGCCGGCGCCCAGGTGGTTCAGCAGGGTGCTGTGCAGGCCCGTGCGGACGGCCCGGGTGGTGCGCCGGACCCAGTCGTCCAGCTCCAGCAGCGGGCCGTCGGCGGCCACCTGCCAGGAGACCGCCGCCAGGACGGCGAGCAGCAGCACCGGGAGCCAGAACCCCGCCAGGACGTGCGAGAGCCGCCCCGGAGCAGGGGGGAGAGCTCCGGGGCGGCTGGGGAGATCGCCGTTCCGTGCGCCCCGGGGGGTGTGGGCCGGACGGTCGGTCGATCGGTCCTCGGCTGCCGCTGTCCCCGAGGGGACGGTGGGCGTCGTCGGTAAGGAGTGTGGCTCGCTGTCCATCTGTCATGACAGTACGTCAGAATCAGGCCGCACAGGGCGGGCGGCACGGTTTCCCACAGCATCTTCACCACTGCGCGTGCAGCCACCGCGCGCATCCAGCGCGCGCATCCGCCGGTCGCATCGGAGCGAGCAAGCGGAGGGGCCCGGTCCGTGCGGACCGGGCCCCTCACGCGTGACGCGGCGTCAGCGGGGTCGGCGGGATCAGACCGCCGCGAAGGCGCTCTCGATGATGTCGAGGCCCTCGACCAGCAGGTGCTCCGGCATCACCAGCGGCGGCAGGAAGCGCAGCACGTTGCCGTAGGTGCCGGCGGTCAGCACGACCAGGCCCTCGGCGTGGCAGGCCTTGGCCACGGCGGCGGTGAACTCCGGGTTCGGGTCCTTGGTGCCCGGCTTGACCAGCTCGACCGCGATCATCGCGCCGCGGCCGCGGACCTCGCCGATCACGTCGAACTTCTCCTGCATGGCGCGCAGACGGCCGAGCATGACCTCGCCGATGTGCTGCGCCTTGCCGTTCAGGTCCTCGGACTTCATGGTCTCGATGGAGCCGAGCGCGGCGGCGCAGGCCACCGGGTTGCCGCCGTAGGTGCCGCCCAGGCCGCCGGCGTGCGCGGCGTCCATGATCTCGGCACGGCCGGTCACGGCGGCCAGCGGCAGACCGCCGGCGATGCCCTTGGCGGTGGTGATCAGGTCCGGGACGATGCCCTCGTCGTCACAGGCGAACCACTGGCCGGTGCGGCAGAAGCCGGTCTGGATCTCGTCGGCGACGAAGACGATGCCGTTGGCCTTGGCGTACTCGACGATGGCCGGCAGGAAGCCCTTGGCCGGCTCGATGAAGCCGCCCTCGCCCTGGATCGGCTCGATGATGATCGCCGCGACGTTCTCCGCGCCGATCTGCTTGTTGATGATGTCGATCGCCTGGGCGGCGGCCTCGGTGGCGCAGTTCTCGGCGCCGGTCAGCCAGCGGTAGGGGTAGGCGACCGGGACGCGGTAGATCTCCGGGGCGAACGGACCGAAGCCCTGCTTGTACGGCATGTTCTTCGCCGTCAGGCCCATGGTGAGGTTGGTGCGGCCGTGGTAGCCGTGGTCGAAGACCACGACGGCGGTGCGCTTGGTGTAGGCGCGGGCGATCTTCACGGCGTTCTCGACGGCCTCGGCGCCGGAGTTGAACAGCGCGGTGCGCTTCTCGTGGTCGCCCGGGGTCAGCTCGTTGAGCTGCTCGGCCACGGCCACGTAGCCCTCGTACGGGGTCACCATGAAGCAGGTGTGGGTGAAGGCGGCCAGCTGCTCGGTGGCCTTGGCGACCACGGCGGCCGCGCTGTTGCCGACGTTGGTCACGGCGATGCCGGAGCCGAAGTCGATCAGCGAGTTGCCGTCCACGTCCTCCAGCACGCCGCCGCCGGCGCGCGAGACGTACACCGGCAGGGTGGTGCCGACGCCGGCCGCCACCGCGCCCAGCTTGCGGGCCTGCAGCTCCTGCGACTTCGGGCCCGGGATCGCGGTGACCAGGCGACGCTCCTGCGGAAGCGGCGTTGCAGCGCTCATCGTGTGTTCTCCATGTCTAGGGGCCCGGAATTACAAGGCGCGGTCCTCGCAGGCTACGGCCGGGTACGGCCGCCGGGCATGCGCCACTCGGTAGCACTGGGCCACCTGAATTGTCCGGGGCGGCCAGCGCGCGAGATCGCCCCGCCCGATGTGGGAAGAGGGGGCGGGAAGGCTCCGCTCCACTACATTGGTGCCGACCTTCCAACGGGGGAGCGCGGGCAGAGGGAGCGGGGCCGCCACATGGGACTGGACGGGACCTACGGGCAGCGGGCGGCCGATCCGGGCCAGGCGGTGGTGCCGCCGCAGCGCGGCGTCGCGCCGTTCGACCTCGGCGCCTGGGTGAACGCGCCCAGACCCGAACTCGCCCCCGGCGTCTGGCGGCTGAACCACCGTCAGCGCAGCGAGGCCGACCGCGAGGCCGCCGCCGTCCCGGCCGGGCCGCTGCTGTGGCGGGCGGCGCTGAACGCGGTGGTCGCCTGGATCGTCCAGATCTACGCCCCGGACCTGGTCTGGTGGGTGATCGACCTGCTCGGCCTGCGGGACGGCATGGGCGCGGGGGTCACGACCTTCCTCGCGCTGCTGGTGTACGGCCTGGTGCTCGCCGTGGTGATCCGGGTCTTCGGCCGGATGGGCCGCTGGCTCGAGGTCTGGCGCCGCTGGGTCGCCCCGCTGCTGGCCCGCACCGTCACCCGGGAGGAGCCGGCCCCGGACGCCGAGCCCGCCGGCCTCACCGACCCGTGGGCCGCGCTGCGCCTCGGCGGCGCGGCGGAGGCGGCCCGGCTGCTGGACGCCCGGCCGGTCGGCGACGTGGACTACGTCCGGATCCAGCGCGCCTGGGAGACCGTCCACCAGGACCCGGCGCTGCTGCCCGCCTTCACCGAGCAGGTCGCGGCCCGCGGCGGCGCCGCCTGCGCGCACCCCTCCGAGGCCCGCGACCTGGCCGGCCGGGGCCCCGGCCACGACCTGCTGACCCGTCAGGTCCGGCTCGGCACCGCCCAGGACGTGGTGAAGAACCCGCAGGCCCACCGGGCCACCGGTTTCGCCCTCGACCCCTCCCTGCTCGGCACCTCGCTGCTCGCGGTCGGCCCGGCCGGCACCGGCAAGACCGCCAGGCTGGCCCGCCCGCTGGCCGAGGCGCTCTGCCTCCAGGCACTGGCCGGCACCGCCTGCGCGGTGGTGCTCGGCTCGGCGGAGGCCGACCTCGGCCCGGACGACTGGTACGACGTGGTGATCGCCCCGGGCGACCCGTCCTCCCCGTACGGGCTCGACCTGTTCGGCGCCGCCGCCGAGGTGGAGCAGGCGGCCGCCCGGCTGGCGGACGCGCTGCTGCCGGACGAGCTGGCGCCGCGCGGCGAGGCGGCCCGGGCCGCGCTCCAGCAGACGGTCGGCCCGTTCCACGCCGCGTACGGCCGCTACCCCGGGGTGCGGGAGCTGCGCGCGCTGCTCGGCGGTGCGGCCGCGGCCTGGCAGACGCTCCGTCAGACCCTGGACGACACCGGCCGGCTGGCACCCCACGAGGCCGACCTCCAGCACCGGGAGCGCCAGCACGGCCGGGCCGACGACCCGGGCGCGCTGCTGGCGGACCGGCTGGCCCTGCTGGACCGCCCGGCCTTCGCCGGGCACTTCCCGGGCGACGGCCCGGGCCGTCCGGCCTTCGCGATGCGGGTGCTGGACCACCCGCTGCGGGTGCGGGTGAAGCTGCCCGAGCGCAGCCACCCGGAGGCGGCCCGGATGCTCTCCCGGCTGCTCACCGGACAGTTCGTCCAGGCGGCCGGGGCCCGGACCGAGCGGGCGCTGTTCGCCGGACTGGTGGTGGACGACGCCTCGGCGGCGGTGGACGCGCAGGTGGTCCGCGGTCTGCAGGGCATGCGCGGGGCCAACGCGGGCGCGGTGCTGCTGCTGCGCACCCTGGTGGACCTGCCGGAGGCGCTGCGCACCGCGCTGTTCGGCGCGGTCGGCTGCCGGATGGCCTTCCCCGGCATCGCGCCCTGGGACGGCAAGCTGTTCTCCGAGGCCTGGGGCACCCACCTGGTCCGCGAGACCGCCGTCACCCACACCCCCGACACCTCCGGCGGGATGTTCCGCAAGGCCGGCCGGGGCCTGCGCAAGGCGCTCTCGGGCACCGCCGCGCAGACCGAGAGCGTCACCGTGCGGGACGTCGAGCGGCACCGCTGGTCGCCCTCCGACCTGGCGCACGCGCTGCCCGGCGGGCACGCGGTGATCTCGCTGGCCTCGGTGACGGGTGATCAGGTCCCGCCGCTGCTGGTCGACCTGAGGGGGCAGTAGCGGAGCGGCCCCGGAACGGTGGACTACGGTCCGGAGGATTCGGTCCGTCCGCTTGTCCGGAGCGTCCATAATGGGGGGAGAAGCCCTCCTCGCCAGGCCGCAACGGCGCGTCCCCGGCGGCAAACCCTCCGAAGGTGCCATGCCCCCCACACTCGCCTCCGTCGTCCGCAACAGCTCGCTCCACCTGACGGTCCTCGCCGGCGCGGACCACCTGGAGCGGCCGGTCCGCTGGGTGCACACCAGCGAGCTGGACGACCCCACTCCGTTCCTGGAGGGCGGGGAGCTGCTGCTCACCACCGGCATCAAGCTCGGCAAGGCGGCCGCCAAGCTCCAGGCGTACGTGCACCGGCTGGCCGACGCGGGCGTGGTCGGGCTGGGGCTCGGCGTCGGGCTCTCGCACACCGAGGTGCCGCAGGCCCTGGTGGACGCCGCCGCCCAGCGCGGCCTGCCGCTGCTGCGGGTGCCGGAGGCCACGCCGTTCATCGCGATCAGCAAGGCCGTCTCGGCCGCGCTCGCCGCCGAGCAGTACGAGGCGGTCACCACCAGCTTCGAGGCCCAGGAGGAGCTGACCAGGGCCGCCCTCGGCAAGGACGGCACCACCGCGGTGGTGCGCCGCCTGGCCGCCCGGCTCGGCGGCTGGGCCGCGCTCTACGACGGCTCCGGCGCGCTCTCCGCCGTCGCCCCCGACTGGGCCGCCCGCCGGGCCGGCCGCCTGGCCGCCGAGGTGGACCGGCTGCGCCGCCGCCCGGCCCCGTCCAGCGCCGCGCTCCAGGGCCGCGCCCCCGGCATCGACACCGCCGACGAGGACTACGTGGTGGTCCAGTCGCTCGGCGCCGACCGCCGCGCCCGCGGCTTCCTCGCGGTCGGCACCGAGGACCGGATCACCCCCACCGAGCGCTACGTGCTGAACGCGGCCGTCGCCCTGCTCACCCTCACCCTGGAGCGCTCCCGCGAGCTGCGCCAGGCCGAGGAGCGGATGGGCGCCGCCCTGCTCGGCATGGTGCTGGCCGGCGAGGCGGCGACGGCCCGTCAGGTCGCCGCCGGGCTGTTCGGCGGCCTGCCCGAGGGCACCGTCCGGGTGCTGGTCGGGGGCCTGGGCCCGAACGGCGACCCGGAGGCGCTGAACGAGCTCGGCGACCGCGCCGAGCAGGCCGGCAGCCGGGTCGGCGAGCGGCTGCTGGTCTCCCGCGAGGACGGGCCGCACGGCCCCCGCCTCACCGTGCTCGCCCCCGACGGCGGCGCCGCCCACCGGGCCTGCCTGGGCGCGGCCGAGGAGCACGAGGGGATCGCGCTCGGCGTCTCCGCCCCCTGCACCGTGGAGGAGGCCGGCACCGCCTTCGCCCAGGCCGAACGGGCCCTCGCGGTGGCACTGCGCGGCGGGCGCCGCTCGGTGGACCACGAGGAGGTCGGCGCCGGTTCGCTGCTGCCGCTGCTCGGCGAGGAGGCCGTCACCGCCTTCGCCGAGGGCCTGCTCAGACCGCTGCGCGAGCACGACCGCACCGCCCGGGGCGACCTGGTCGCCTCGCTGCGCGCCTGGCTCTCCCGGCACGGCCAGTGGGACGCGGCCGCCGCCGACCTGGGCGTGCACCGGCACACCCTGCGCTACCGGATGAAGCGGGTCGAGGAGCTGCTCGGCCGCTCGCTGGACGACACCGACGTCCGGATGGAGCTCTGGCTGGCGCTGCGCGCGGGCGAGGACTGAGCCTGCTCCAGCGCGCGACGCTCGGTTGCAGCCGCCCAGGGGCGCGGGGCTCTGCTGATATGCGGCTCCGCCGCGTGGGCGCGCTTCGGAAGGCGGACCACCGGCAACTGAATCGCCGTCAGCCAGTTGCACGTGCCGCCGTTCCCCTGCGCGCCCACGCGGCGGCGCCGCACATCAGCTGAGCCTCGCGCCCCTGGTGGCGCAGCCACGTGCGCCCCGAGATCGCCGATCGTCGCCGGGCCACGTGCCGATCCGGAGTGGCGGTGTGCCGCAGTCCGCCGCCGTGTCCAATCCTGCTCGCGCGGGTGCGCCCCTACCGTGGATCCGGTAGAGCACCACACGACGACAGAAGGGGCCGGTACGACCGTGACCACCACCCATGAGTTCTGGCTGGCCGGCCGCAAGGCGTCGGGCGACGCCGAGTTCGAGGTCCGCCACTCGTACGACGGCAGCCTGGTCGGCAAGGTCAGCATCCCGACCGACGCCCAGGTCGAGGAGGCGCTGGACGCCGCCGTCGCGGTCGCCCCGGCCCTGGCCGCCACCCCCGCGCACGTCCGCGCCACCGCGCTGGACCACGTCGCCCGCCGGCTGACCGAGCGGACCGAGGAGATCGCCCGCCTGATCACCGCCGAGAACGGCAAGCCGATCAAGTGGGCCCGCGGCGAGGTCGGCCGCGCCGCCTCGGTCTTCCGCTGGGCGGCCGAGGAGGCCCGCCGGACCAACGGCGAGACCATGCGGCTGGACACCGACCCGGGCGGCGTGGGCCGCTTCGCGGTGGTGCGCCGCTTCCCGCGCGGCGTGGTGCTGGGCATCGCCCCGTTCAACTTCCCGCTCAACCTGGTCGCCCACAAGATCGCCCCGGCGATCGCGGTCGGCGCCCCGATCATCCTCAAGCCGGCCCCGGCCACCCCGCTCTCCGCGCTGCTGCTCGGCGAGATCCTGGCCGAGACCGAGCTGCCGGCCGGCTCCTGGTCGGTGCTGACGGTCGAGAACGAGAAGATGCCGGCCCTGGTCAAGGACGAGCGCCTGCCGGTGATCTCCTTCACCGGTTCGGACAAGGTCGGCTACCAGATCATGGACTCGGTGCCGCGCAAGCACGTCACCCTGGAGCTCGGCGGCAACGCCGCCGCCGTGGTGCTCGCCGACTGGTCCTCCGAGGCCGACCTCGACTGGGCCGCCACCCGGATCGCGATGTTCTCCAACTACCAGGGCGGCCAGTCCTGCATCTCGGTGCAGCGCGTGATCGCCGACGCCTCCGTCTACGACGCGCTGGTGGAGAAGGTCGTCGCCAAGGTCGGCGCCCAGGTCACCGGCGACCCGTCGGACGACACGGTGGACGTCGGCCCGCTGGTGGACGAGAACGCCGCCAAGCGCGTCGAGTCCTGGGTCGAGGACGCCGTCACCAAGGGCGCCAAGGTGCTGGCCGGCGGTACCCGCGAGGGCGCCACCTACGCCCCCACCGTGCTGGCCGACCTGCCCGAGGACGCCATCCTGGCCAAGGCCGAGGTCTTCGGCCCGGTGCTCTCGCTGCACAAGGTCGACTCCACCGACGAGGCCTTCGCGCTGGTCAACGACTCGCCGTTCGGCCTCCAGACCGGCGTCTTCACCCGCGACCTGCAGGCCGCCTTCAAGGCCCACCAGGTGCTCCAGGTCGGCGGCGTGATCATCGGTGACGCGCCGTCCTACCGCGCCGACCAGATGCCGTACGGCGGCGTCAAGGACTCCGGCGTCGGCCGCGAGGGCGTCAAGTACGCGATGGGCGACTTCACCTACGAGAAGGTCATGGTCCTCACCGGCCTCGACCTCTGAGCCCTCCGACTCACCCTCTGATGCCCCGTCACCGACCGTTGGTGACGGGGCATCGGCCCGCCTTGACACCTCTCCCGGGCGGGCGTAGTCCGGAGGACAGGGGGCTCACGAAGGGAGACGGTCATGCTCGGCGACCTCCTCGGCGAACTGCAGGGCAACGTCACGGTGCAGCGGGTGCTCCCCGGGGAGCACGGACTGGCACCCACCATGGAGAGCTCGTTCCAGGCGACCGGCGCGCTCCTGGGCACCCCGGTGGCGGACACCGGGACCTACGAGGCCCGGCTACGGGCCGACGGCACCCTCCAGGGCACGGGGCAGGGCATCACGATGAGCGCCTCGGGTGACTCCGTCACCTGGCAGGGCTCGGGCGTCGGCCGGTTCAACCAGGACGGCTCGATCAGCTGGCGCGGCTCGATCATCTTCACCTCCGACTCCGCCGCGTTCGCGGAGCTGCGGGGCCTCATCGGGGTCTTCGAATGGGAGACCGCCCAGGACGGGAAGGCGACCGGGAAGATCTGGGCCTGGAAGTAGGCGCCCGTCCGACCGGACACACCCGTCCGGCCGGACCCACCCGTCCGACAGGACACAATGGGGCGCATGACTTCGCTCGCCCACCCGCAGCTGCGCTTCTCACCCGTCGTCAGGGACCCGGAGGGTCCCCGGGAGCTGGTGATCCTCGGATCGACCGGCTCGATCGGCACCCAGGCCATCGACGTGGTCCTGCGCAACCCCGGCCGCTTCAAGGTGGTCGCCCTCTCGGCGGCCGGCGGCCGGGTCGCCCTGCTCGCCGAGCAGGCGCTGCAGCTGGGCGTGCACACCGTGGCGGTGGCCGACGAGGCCGCCGTGCCGGCGCTGCGCGAGGCGCTCGCCGCCGGGGCGGCCGGCCGGCCGCTGCCGCAGGTCCTGGCGGGCCCGGACGCGGCCACCGAGCTGGCCGCCGTGGAGTGCCACTCGGTGCTCAACGGCATCACCGGCTCGATCGGCCTGCGCCCCACCCTGGCCGCCCTGCGGGCCGGCCGGGTGCTGGTGCTCGCCAACAAGGAGTCGCTGATCGTCGGCGGCCCGCTGGTCAAGGCCGTCGCGAAGCCCGGGCAGATCGTGCCGGTGGACTCCGAGCACGCCGCGCTCTTCCAGGCGCTGGCCGGCGGCACCCGCTCCGAGGTGCGCCGCCTGGTGGTCACCGCCAGCGGCGGCCCGTTCCGCAACCGCACCCGGGACGAGCTGGCCGGGGTGACGCCCGATCAGGCGCTGGCCCACCCGACCTGGGCGATGGGCCCGGTGGTCACCATCAACTCCGCCACCCTGGTCAACAAGGGCCTGGAGGTGATCGAGGCGCACCTGCTCTACGACGTCCCGTTCGACCGGATCGACGTGGTGGTGCACCCCCAGTCGGTCGTCCACTCGATGGTCGAGTTCACCGACGGCTCCACCCTGGCCCAGGCCAGCCCGCCGGACATGCGGATGCCCATCGCGCTCGGCCTCGGCTGGCCCGACCGGGTGCCGGACGCCGCCCCCGGCTGCGACTGGACCAAGGCCGCCACCTGGGAGTTCTTCCCGCTCGACACCGAGGCCTTCCCGGCCGTCGACCTGGCCCGCGAGGTGGGTACGCTCGGCGGGACCGCCCCGGCGGTCTTCAACGCCGCCAACGAGGAGTGCGTGGACGCTTTCCTGAAGGGGCAGCTGCCCTTCACGGGAATCGTGGACACTGTGGCGAAGGTGGTGTCCGAACACACGGTGGGAACTTCGCTCACCGTCGAGGACGTACTCCACGCGGAGACCTGGGCGCGCGCCCGGGCCCGCGAGCTGGCAGCGGGCTAGCGAGCAGACCTAGGGAGCGGCATGACGGAGGCTCAGCGGTGACATTGGTGTGGTGGGGCCTCGGCATTCTGCTCTTCGTCCTGGGGCTGCTGTTCTCGATCGCCTGGCACGAGCTGGGCCACCTGTCCACCGCCAAGCTGTTCGGCATCCGGGTGCCGCAGTACATGGTCGGCTTCGGCCGCACCGTCTGGTCCCGGAAGAAGGGCGAGACCGAGTACGGCCTCAAGGCGATCCCGCTCGGCGGGTACATCCGGATGATCGGGATGTTCCCGCCGGGCGAGGACGGCCGGATCACCCAGCGCTCCAGCTCGCCCTGGCGGACCATGATCGAGGACGCCCGGGAGGCCTCCTACGAGGAGATCAAGCCCGGCGACGAGGACCGGATGTTCTACACCCGGAAGCCGTGGAAGCGCGTCATCGTGATGTTCGCCGGCCCGTTCATGAACCTGATCCTGGCCTTCGTGCTCTTCCTGGCCGTGCTCATGGGCGTCGGCCAGCAGACCGCCGTGCCGACCGTCTCCTACGTCAACAAGTGCGTGGTGGCGGCCGGCCAGCCGACCGACAAGTGCCCCGACGGCGCGCCCCAGAGCCCGGCCCTGCGGGCGGGCCTGCAGGAGGGCGACACCTTCGTCTCCTACGGCGGGGTCCCGATCACCGACTACAAGCAGCTCCAGGCCGAGATCCGCAGGACCGCCGGGGTGCAGGTGCCGATCGTGGTCGAGCGGGGCGGCCAGCGGGTCACCCTGACGGCCACCCCCGAGAAGAACGAAGTCCAGAAGATCGACGCGGACGGGTACCCGGTCAAGGGCGAGACCGTCACGGCGGGCTTCCTGGGCTTCGCCCCGCGCCAGGTCATGCAGACCCTGACCTTCGGCGAGAGCGTCGACCGGATGGCCGACATGGCCGCGAACGGCATCTCCTCGCTGATCGCCCTGCCCGGCAAGATCCCCGGCCTGTGGCACGCCATCGTCAGCGACGACCCGCGCCCGGCCGACTCCCCGATGGGCATGGTCGGCGCGGCCCGGATCGGCGGCGAGATGTTCGAGATGGACATCCCCTCCTCCAGCAAGCTGGTCGGCATGGTCCAGCTGCTGGCCGGGATCAACCTCTCGCTCTTCCTCTTCAACATGCTGCCGCTGCTCCCGCTGGACGGCGGCCACATCGCTGGCGCCCTCTGGGAGTCGGTGCGCCGCCGCTGGGCCAAGCTGTTCCGCCGCCCCGACCCGGGCCCGTTCGACGTGGCCAAGCTGATGCCCGCCGCGTACGTGGTGGCCGGTGTGTTCATCTGCTTCACCGCACTGGTGATGGTGGCCGACCTTGTCAACCCCATCCGCCTGAACTGACCCGGTTCCGTCGGGTACGTGCGTTGGCCCCCTCACCCGTGCCGTACCGTTGGACGCCGGGCGCCCCGTGACTTCCGGAGCGCCCGGCCCGGCCGGAGCCGATGGCCGGACCACCAACCGCACCCCTGGGGAACCTGCGCACATGTCCGCGATCTCGCTCGGAATTCCGTCCCTGCCGCTCAAGCCGCTGGCGACCCGTCGCGTCTCCCGGCAGATCATGGTCGGCAACGTCCCGGTCGGCGGTGACGCGCCGATCTCGGTCCAGTCGATGACCACCACGCTCACCTCCGACGTCAACGCCACGCTCCAGCAGATCGCCGAGCTGACCGCCTCCGGCTGTCAGATCGTGCGGGTGGCCGTGCCGTCCCAGGACGACGCCGACGCGCTGCCGATCATCGCCAAGAAGTCGCAGATCCCGGTGATCGCGGACATCCACTTCCAGCCCAAGTACGTCTTCGCCGCGATCGACGCCGGCTGCGCCGCGGTCCGGGTCAACCCGGGCAACATCAAGCAGTTCGACGACAAGGTCGGCGAGATCGCCAAGGCCGCCAAGGACGCCGGCGTCCCGATCCGGATCGGCGTCAACGCCGGCTCGCTCGACAAGCGCCTGCTGGAGAAGTACGGCCGGGCCACCCCCGAGGCGCTGGTCGAGTCCGCGCTCTGGGAGTGCTCGCTCTTCGAGGAGCACGACTTCCGCGACATCAAGATCTCGGTCAAGCACAACGACCCGGTCGTGATGATCAACGCCTACCGCCAGCTCGCCGCGGCCTGCGACTACCCGCTGCACCTCGGCGTCACCGAGGCCGGCCCCGCCTTCCAGGGCACCATCAAGTCGGCGGTCGCCTTCGGCGCCCTGCTGGCCGAGGGCATCGGCGACACCATCCGGGTCTCCCTGTCGGCCCCGCCGGCCGAGGAGATCAAGGTCGGCATGCAGATCCTGGAGTCGCTGAACCTCCGTCAGCGCGGCCTGGAGATCGTCTCCTGCCCGTCCTGCGGCCGCGCCCAGGTCGACGTCTACAAGCTCGCCGAGGAGGTCACCGCCGGCCTGGAGGGCATGGAGGTGCCGCTGCGCGTCGCCGTCATGGGCTGCGTCGTGAACGGCCCGGGCGAGGCCCGCGAGGCCGACCTCGGCGTCGCCTCCGGCAACGGCAAGGGCCAGATCTTCGTCAAGGGCGAGGTCATCAAGACCGTCCCCGAGTCGAAGATCGTCGAGACCCTGATCGAGGAGGCCCTCAAGCTGGCCGAGCAGATGCAGGCCGACGGCGTGGAGTCCGGCGCGCCGGTCGTGACCGCCGCCGAGTAGTGCTCCCTGGGAGGTGCGGGCCCGTGCTCGCACCTCCTCTCCGGCGGGGCGGGCGGAGTAGGGTGCGACAAGCGTTCCTAGTGGTGAGGTGCCCCGTGCTCGATCGAGGTGTGATGCTCCCCGGCCCGTTCCAGGTGGCCCGGGCCCTGGCGACCACCCGGGTGCTCGACCCCCAGGACCTCGACGAGGCACTGGAGATCCTGCACCGGGACCCGGTCGCCAACGCCTTCGTCGCCACCCGGGTGGAGGCCGTCGGGCTCGACCCCTGGCGGCTCGGCGGCGAGATGTGGGGCTGGTACGACGCCGACGGCCGGCTGGAGTCCCTCTGCTACGCCGGGGCCAACCTGGTGCTCGTCAACGCCGGCCCCGAGGCCGTCCGCGCCTTCGCCGAGCGGGCCCGCCGCCAGGGCCGCCGCTGCTCCTCCATCGTCGGCCCCGCCGGGCCCACCGCAGCCCTCTGGGCCTGCCTGGAGCGCAGCTGGGGCCCCGCCCGCGAGGTCCGCGCCCACCAGCCGCTGATGGCCACCCAGAGCCCCGCCCCGGCCCCGATCACCCCCGACCCGCTGGTCCGCCGGGTCCGCAAGAACGAGGTCGACGCCCTGATGCCGGCCTGCGTCGCGATGTTCACCGAGGAGGTCGGCATCTCCCCGCTGGCCGGCGACGGCGGCCTGCTCTACCAGGCCCGGGTCGCCGAACTGGTCGGCGGCGGCCGCTCCTTCGCCCGTTTCGCCGAGGACGGCTCGGTCGTCTTCAAGGCCGAGATCGGCGCCGTCACCGCCGGCGCCTGCCAGATCCAGGGCGTCTGGGTCGCCCCCGAACACCGCGGCCGGGGCCTCTCCGTCACCGGCATGGCCGCCGTCCTGGAGACCGCCCTGCGCGAGGTCGCGCCGACCGTCTCCCTCTACGTCAACGACTACAACCTCCGCGCCCGCGCCACCTACGCCCGGGTCGGCTTCCGCGAGATCGGCGCCTTCATGAGCGTCCTGTTCTGACGGACGCTCAGAACAGCTCGGAGAGGTACCCCCAGAGCGGGGAGCCCAGATGGCCCTCCAGGTCTGCCGCGGCCAGCACGGTCAGGAAGAGCTGCAGCGGCTCCGAGGGCCGCGCGAGCTCCCACCTCCCCAGCCGACGGGTTGCCAGCTCGGTGCCGGACCGGTCCACCACGACCGTCCGCCCGCCGATCCGCCGGAGGGCGAGCCCGTCCTCGCCGATGTGGAGGGTGACCCGGCGCTCCGAGACCTTCACCGACTTCTGGGCGGCCAGGGTCCCGGTCCGGCCCGCGTACTCGACGGTGATGCCCCGCTCCGCCCGCTCGTGCAGGTCGTGCCCGGGGGAGCCGGCGTCGTGCAGGGTCAGCACCCGTCCGGACACCGGGCGGAACTCCCAGGACTCCACTCGAGGGCCCGCCGGCGGGAACGGGCCGAGGGCACGGTGCACCTCCACCGTCCCCCACGTGAACTCGGCCTCGGCGTACTTCCCCGGTCTGCGGGCGGGCGCGTTCCAGCGCCAGAACCCGACGGTCGTCCTGAACTTCATCGGTCCCCTCTGATGATCCGTCCGGAATCGTAACGTCCGTTCGGCCGACGGCCGGGCGCCGGACGCCCCGGGGCCGGGCGGGGGAGTAACGTCCGGGGCATGGAGCAGCTGACCGAGGTGACGATCGAGGCCGTGGAGTTGGCGGCGTGGGCGGCGGAGGCACTGGAGGTGCAGGCGGTCGCCTTCGGGCTGACGGCGGACGAGGTGGCGGTGCGGCTCCAGATCGTGCGGCGGCACGCGCTGCAGCCGGGGGTGCTGGCCTTCGGGGCGTTCAGCGGGCAGCGGCTGGTGGGCTTCGGGTACGGGATGCCGAACCGGCGCGAGCACTGGTGGAGCACGGTGATCGAGCCGCACCTGGAGCGCAACGGGTACGACGACTGGCTGGACGGGACCTTCGCGGTGACCGAGCTGCACGTGCTGCCCGGGTTCCAGGGGCAGGGGGTGGGGACGCGGCTGATCCGGAGCCTGACGGAGGGGTCGGGGGCGCGGCGCAGCATCCTGTCGGCGATCGACGCGGAGACGCCCGCCCGCCGGCTGTACCGCTCGCTGGGGTACCGGGACCTGGCGCGGATGGTGCTGTTCCCGAACACCGTCCGGCCGTACGCGGTGATGGGGGCTCAACTGCCGCTGGGTCAGAGCCAGTCGGCGAACTCCAGGTAGAGCTCGGCGGTGTCGGCGGCGCCCGCCTCCAGGTGGCGCAGGCCGGTCTCGACGGTGCGGAAGAGGGTCCAGCCGCGCAGCCGCTCGTGGTCCACCTCGACGGCGTCGGCGAGCTGGTGGAGGCGGCGGCGGACGGCGCCGCGCTGGCCGGGGGAGCCGGCCAGGGTGTCCATCCGGTCCTGGGCCAGCCGGGCCAGGTCCCAGGCGCGTTCGCCGACCAGCGGGCGGGGGGAGACGGCCAGCCAGGGGGAGCGGTCGGCAGCCAGCACCTTGCCGTGGTGGAAGTCGCCGTGCAGCAGGTAGGACTCCTCGCCGGAGCCGAGCAGGGCGGTGGCCAGCTCCACCGCCTCGTCGGCCAACGGCGCCGCCTCCGGGGCGAGTTCGCGCCGGTGCCGGACCGCGTCGGCCAGCTCGGTGACCCGCTCGGCCAGCGGGGTGAAGGAGTGGCCGTCCGGCGGGGAGACCCAGAGCCGCTGGAGCAGGCCGGCCGCCTCCAGCATGGCCTTGGCCTCGGCCAGCGAGCGCAGCGGGATGTCCCCGTGCAGGCGCTCCAACAGCAGTGCGCCGTCGGCCGGTTCGGCGGCCAGTGCCAGGACGGCGCCGCGTCCGGCCCAGTGGGCCAGCGCGGCGTGCTCCCGGGCGTTCTCGGGGGTGACCAGGGAGGTCTTCAGGACGGCTGCCGAGCCGTCGTCCCGCCGTACGGTGCAGACCAGGGAGAGCCGGCCGCCGGGCTCCACCACCCGCTCGGGGGTGAGGTCCCAGCGCTCCAGCCCGGCGCGGACCAGCCCGGGCAGGGCGGCCAGCCAGGCCGCGCCCTCGGCGCCGTACCGGGACCGGACGGTCTCCGCGAGCCGCGCCGGGACGGTGATCTGCTGCCCTGCTGCTGCCGACATGCTGGCCTCCCGTTTGGCGCCGCCCGGCCGGGCCGGTGCGGCGGTTCGCCCGTCCATTGTCGGCCATGGTGGTGAAACCGCTGGTCAGGGGCTCGGCGTGGCGTCCCGACGGTCCGTCAGGAGCGGTCGCCGGGGCGGCGGTTGAGGAGGGCTCAGGAAGCGGACGGGGACGGGGACGGGGAGGCCGAGGCCCCGGCGGCCGGGAGGCCGGGGAAGGCGGTGAGGTCGCCGCCCCAGCGGCGGGCGTTCAGGGCGGCCTCGCGCAGCGCGGTGGCGGCGGTCTGCCGCAGCTCGCCGGTGGTGGCGGCGACCAGGCCCGCGTACACCCCGGTGAGCTGGACCTCGATGTGGGCGGCCAGCTGGCGGGCGGTCTCCGGGCTGTTCACCGGGAAGGGCAGCTGGTACCCGGCCGCGGCTGCGGTCGGGGTGGCCGAGCCGGCGGCCAGCCGCCGCTGCCAGGTGTCCCGCTGGGACTGGTGGTCGGCGAACACGGAGTGCGCCTCGGCCCGGCCGGGCCCCGGGATGCGGGCTCCGACCACGCCGTAGCCGTAGACGGCGGCGTGCTCGGCGGAGAGCGCGGTCTGCAGGGCGGTGGCCATGGGTGCGGGCAGCGGCACCGGCTTGGCGGAGGCGGACGCGGACGCGGAGGCCGACGGGGAAGCCGACGGGGACGGGGAGGCCTGGCCGGACCCGGAGGCGGACGCGGACGGGGAGGCCGTGCCGTCCCCGGGCACCGCGACCGGCGTGCGGTCGCCCAGTGCGGCGGCGTGCAGCGCCCCCGAGGCGGCGACCACCGCGAGCAGCTTGGCCAGCTCCGGCGAGGCGCCCGCGAGCTGCGCGAGCCGCGCCTGGGCGGTGAGCCGCTCGGCGGCCGCCAGCTGCGCGACGGAGCCCACCGGGCCGCCGCTGCCGGAGGCCGAGGGGGTGCCGGAGGCGGCCGGGGCGCCCGAGGTGGCGGTGCCGCCGTCCGGGAGCCCGGTGGCCAGCGCGGCCCGGTGCTCGGCGACCTCGGCCCGCAGCGCCTTGACCTGCTCGGCCCGGTCCCCGGCCGAGGCGGCCGCCGCGTCGTACCCGGCCAGCAGCCGGTCGGTGTCGGCCACCGCCTTGGCCCGCACCGGCCGGTCGGCGTCCTCCCGCTGCCGTGCCTCGGCCGCCGGTCCCTCCTCGTCGGTGCAGCCGCAGACCAGCAGCGAGGCACCGGTCAGCGCGCCGAGCGCGAGCAGACTGCGCCGGGTGAGGGACGGCATCGGTGGGGCTCCCGGGTGAAACTCGTGGGAGGGCGTGGGTGGCCCCCCGTGGCCCGTGCATCATGACAGACGGCCTGCGGCACCGTTGTGACCTTGCTCGCAGCGCGCCCGGCGTACGGGGCCCGCGCGCCGTGCGGAGTCGGTGGAACGGTCCGGGACCGGATAGGCTTGCCGCTGCGCTGAGAAGCGAGCACCTACCGACAACAGCAGACGCGGCCGAGGAGTCACCCGGATGAGCACCACCCCCACCGACCGGCTGCGCGCGTTGTTGGAGCCGCTGGCAGCCGAGGCCGGTCTCGACCTCGAGGACGTCACCATCACCCAGGCGGGCAGCCGCCGTCAGGTGCAGATCGACGTGGACGCCGACGGCGGCGTCGACCTGGACGCCATCGCCGAGTTCAGCCGGGTGGTCAGCGAGAAGCTGGACGCCGCCGAGGACGTGATGGGCTCCGCCCCGTACGTGCTGGAGGTCGGTTCGCCGGGGGCCGAGCGCCCGCTGCGCGAGCCCCGCCACTGGCACCGGGCCACCGGCCGCCTGGCGAAGATCCACCTGGTGGACGGCGGCGAGATCACCGCCCGGGTGCTGGAGAGCGACGAGGACGGCGCGCTGGTCGAGGTGCAGCCCGTGAAGGGCCGCGGCAAGCCCAAGGAGCGCCGCCTGGAGTACTCCGAGGTGGCCCGGGCCCGGGTGCAGGTGGAGTTCAACCGCAAGGAGGACGAGGGGCTGCTCGACGAGTCCGCTCCGGTCGAGGACTCCGACGACGACACCGACGACGAGTGAGCAGCACCCCCGACATGACCGTGAAGAGAGAAGAGGAGGCGTAGCCGTGGACATCGACATGAGCGCCCTGCGTGGGCTGGTTACCGAGAAGAACATCCCGTTCGACCTGTTGGTCGAGTCGATCGAGTCGGCCCTCCTCATCGCGTACCACCGCACCGAGGGCTCCCGCCGCCGCGCGCGGGTGGAGCTGAACCGCAAGACCGGGCACGTCACCGTCTGGGCCCTGGAGGACGCCTCCGAGCTGGAGGAGGGCGTCGAGCCCAAGGAGTTCGACGACACCCCGAGCGGCTTCGGCCGGATCGCCGCCTCCACCGCCAAGCAGGTGATCCTGCAGCGCCTGCGCGACGCCGCCGACGAGAAGACCTTCGGCGAGTACGCGGGCAAGGAGGGCGACATCGTCACCGGTGTCGTCCAGCAGGGCAACGACCCCAAGAACATCCTGGTCGACATCGGCAAGCTGGAGGCCATCCTCCCGCCGCAGGAGCAGGTCCCGGGCGAGGTCTACGCCCACGGCACCCGCCTGAAGTGCTACGTGGTGGCCGTCCGCCGCGGTGTCCGCGGCCCGTCCGTGACGCTGTCCCGGACCCACCCCAGCCTGGTGAAGAAGCTGTTCGCGCTGGAGGTCCCGGAGATCGCCGACGGCACCGTCGAGATCGCCGCGATCGCCCGCGAGGCCGGCCACCGCACCAAGATCGCCGTCTGGTCCCGCCGGGCCGGCCTGAACGCCAAGGGCGCCTGCATCGGCCCGATGGGCACCCGGGTGCGGAACGTGATGGCCGAGCTGCACGGCGAGAAGATCGACATCGTGGACTGGTCCGAGGACCCGGCCGAGATGGTCGCCGCCGCACTGTCCCCCGCGCGGGTGAGCAGCGTGGAGATCGTTGACTACGGCCAGCGCTCCGCGCGGGTGATCGTGCCGGACTACCAGCTCTCGCTGGCGATCGGCAAGGAGGGCCAGAACGCCCGCCTCGCCGCCCGTCTGACCGGCTGGCGGATCGACATCCGGCCGGACACCGAGGCCCCCGCCGAGGACAATCGCCGGGAATCTCGGGCCGAGTAGCCACGTTGTAGACGTCCTACCGCGATCGGCGGGGCGGCGTCATGTCCCTCCGGAGGGGTAGACTTGAGCTTGTCTGGCCGGACGCATGTCCGAGCATGCCCTGAACGCACCTGCGTGGGCTGCCGCAAGCGCGCGGCCAAGCACCAGCTGTTGCGTGTCGTGGCGGTCGAGGGCATCTGCGTTCCCGACCTCCGCGGCGCACTGCCGGGCCGGGGTGCACACCTGCACCCCGACCTGGCCTGCCTCGACCTCGCGGTCCGCCGACGGGCGTTCCCCCGGGCCTTCCGGCTCCAGGGCGCGCTCGACACCACGGCGCTGCGCGAGTACGTCGAGCAGCGGGCGGGCGACGCCCCGCCAGGCTGAGAGAACCACCGCAACAAGCACCGGACGGGCCTGCAGGCCCGCGCCCGGTGCGCACCACGTCAGGTACCTCGCGAGTTGGAAGTAGGTCGAGATTGCGATGAGCACTCGATGAGTACGCGATGAGTACGCCCATGAAGTAGCGATGGTCCGGCGGACGAATACCCCGGACACGTAGACAGGAGCGAAGTGGCTAAGGTCCGGGTATACGAGCTCGCCAAGGAGCTCGGCATGGAGAGCAAGGCCGTCATGGCCAAGCTCACCGAGCTGGGTGAGTTCGTCCGTTCGGCGTCCTCGACGATCGAGGCGCCGGTCGTGCGCAAGTTGACTGACGCTTTGGGAGTGGCTGCCCCCTCGGGCAGCGGTGCTGCCAAGCCTGGCCCGCGGAAGCCCGCGGCGCCCCAGCCCACCGGCGGTGCCGGTGCGGCCGCACCCAAGCCGGGTGCCCCCACCCCTGGCCCGCGGCCCGCCGCGACGCCGGGTCCCCGTCCGACCCCGGCCGCCGCGGCTCCCGCCGCCCCGGCCGCCCCCGCCGCGCCGAAGCCGGCCGGCGCTCCGACGCCGGGCCCGCGCCCGGCGGCGCGTCCCGCTGCCCCGGCCGCTCCGGCCGCCCCGGCGGCGGAGTTCTCCTCCCCGGCCCCGGCCGGTGAGGCTCCGGTCCGTCCGGCCGCCCAGGCCCCGCGTCCGGCCAACCCGGCCGCCCGTCCGGGCCCGCGCCCGGCCGGCCCGCGTCCGGGCAACAACCCCTTCACCTCGGGCTCCGCGACCGGCATGGGCCGCCCCGGCGACCGTCGTCCGGCCGCTCCGGGCGCCCCGCGTCCGGGTGCCGGTGCCCCCGGCGCCGGTGCTCCGCGCCCCGGTGGCGACCGTCCGCGTCCGGCCGGTGCCCCCGGCGCCGGTGGTGCTCCCCGTCCGGGCGGCGACCGTCCGCGTCCGGGTGGCGCTCCGGGCCAGGGTGCCCCGCGTCCCGGTGGTGACCGTCCGCGTCCGGCCGGTGCGCCGGGTGCCGGTGCCCCGCGTCCGGGTGGCGCTCCGCGTCCCGACGGGATGCCCCGTCCGGCCGGTCCGCGTCCGGGTGCCCCGAGCCCCTCGGGCATGCCCCGTCCGAACCCCGGCATGATGCCGCAGCGTCCGGGCCCGCGTCCGGGCCCGGGTGCCGGTGGCCGTCCGGGTGGCCCCGGTGGCCGTCCGGGTGGTCCGGGTGCCGCCGGTGGTGCCCGTCCGGGCTTCGCCGGTCGTCCGGCCGGTCCGGGCTCGCGTCCGGCGGGTGGCGGCTTCGGCGGCCCGCGTCCGGGTGGCGGTGCCGGTGGCGGCGGCGGTTTCGCCGGCGGCGGTGCCCGTCCGGGTGGCTTCAGCGGCCGTCCGGGTGGTCCGGGTGCCCGTGGTGGCACGCAGGGTGCGTTCGGCCGTGGCCCCGGTGGCCGTCCGGCCCGTGGCCGCAAGTCGAAGCGGGCGAAGCGCCAGGAGTACGAGGCCATGCAGGCCCCGTCCGTCGGCGGCGTGATGCTGCCGCGCGGCAACGGCCAGTCCGTTCGCCTGTCGCGGGGCTCGTCCCTGACGGACTTCGCCGAGAAGATCAACGCCAACCCGGCCGCGCTCGTCTCGGTGATGTTCAACCTCGGTGAGATGGTCACCGCGACCCAGTCGGTCTCCGACGACACGCTCCAGATGCTGGCCGAGGAGATGGGCTTCCAGCTGGAGATCGTCAGCCGGGAGGACGAGGACCGCGAGCTGCTCGAGTCCTTCGACATCGACTTCGGTGCCGACGAGGGCGACGAGGAGATGCTGGCCCCGCGTCCGCCGGTGGTCACCGTCATGGGTCACGTCGACCACGGTAAGACCCGCCTGCTCGACGCCATCCGCAAGTCCAACGTGGTGGCGGGCGAGGCCGGTGGCATCACCCAGCACATCGGTGCCTACCAGGTCGTCACCACGGTGAACGGCGAAGAGCGTCCGATCACCTTCCTCGACACCCCGGGTCACGAGGCGTTCTCCGCCATGCGTGCCCGTGGTGCGAAGTCCACCGACATCGCGATCCTGGTGGTCGCGGCCAACGACGGCGTCATGCCGCAGACGGTCGAGGCGTTGAACCACGCCAAGGCCGCCGGCGTGCCGATCGTGGTCGCGGTCAACAAGATCGACGTCGAGGGCGCCGACCCGACCAAGGTCCGCGGCCAGCTGACCGAGTTCGGTCTGGTGGCCGAGGAGTACGGCGGCGACACCATGTTCGTCGACATCTCCGCCCGCCAGGGCCTGCACATCGACTCCCTGCTGGAGGCCGTGGTCCTGACCGCGGACGCCTCGCTCGACCTCCGGGCCAACCCGGAGCAGGACGCGCAGGGTATTGCCATCGAGGCCCACCTCGACAAGGGCCGCGGCGCCATGGCGACCGTGCTCGTGCAGCGCGGTACCCTCCGCGTCGGTGACTCGATCGTGGTCGGCGACGCCTACGGCCGCGTCCGCGCGATGCTGGACGAGAACGGCAACAGCCTCGCCGAGGCCGGCCCGTCCCGCCCGGTGCTGCTGCTCGGTCTGACCTCGGTGCCCCGCGCCGGCGACAGCTTCATCGTCGTCGACGAGGACCGCACGGCCCGTCAGATCGCCGAGAAGCGCTCGGCCCGCGACCGCAACGCCGCCTTCGCGCAGCGTCGGGTCCGGATCTCGCTCGAGGACCTGGACAAGGCCATCGCAGCGGGCTCCATCGAGCAGCTCAACCTCATCATCAAGGGTGACGTCTCCGGTTCCGTCGAAGCCCTCGAGGACGCCCTCGTCAAGCTCGACGTGGGCGAGGAGGTCGAGCTCCGGGTGCTGCACCGCGGCGTCGGTGCGATCACCGAGTCGGACGTCGACCTGGCCATGGGCTCGGACGCCATCATCATCGGCTTCAACGTGCGCGCCGAAGGCCGCGCCCGTACCGCTGCCGAGAAGGAAGGCGTGGACGTCCGGTACTACTCGGTCATCTACCAGGCCATCGAGGAGATCGAGAACGCCCTCAAGGGTCTTCTCAAGCCCGAGTACGAGGAGGTGCGCCTCGGCTCCGCGGAGATCCGCGAGGTCTTCCGCTCCTCCAAGTTCGGCAACATCGCGGGTGTCATCGTCCGCGAGGGCCTGCTGCGCCGCAACGCCAAGGCCCGCCTCATCCGCGACGGCAAGGTCATCACCGAGAACCTCACCATCGAGGGTCTGCGCCGCTTCAAGGACGACGCCACCGAGGTCCGCGAGGGCTTCGAGGCCGGTGTCACGCTCGGTTCGTTCAACGACATCAAGGTCGAGGACGTCATCGAGACCTACGAGATGCGCGAGAAGCCGCGCGCGTAACGCGGTGTGAGCCGGGGGGGGGGGGGGGGGGGGGGGGCGCCCCCCCCCCCCCCCCCCCCCCCCCCCCCCCCCCCCCCGGCCTCACTGTTAGCCTCCAGGTACGCCCGTTCGGGCAACTCCTTCGAGGCCCCCAGGCCGGCTCTGGCCTGTCACACATGTTCGTAGGAACACTCACCTTCGACCTGCTCCTCGGCGACGTGCACTCGCTGAAGGAGAAGCGTTCGATCGTGCGGCCCATCGTGGCCGAGCTGGCGCGCAAGTACAGCGTGTGCGCCGCAGAGGTAGGGAACCAGGACCTCCACCGCAGGGCCGAGATCGGCCTGGCGGTCGTCTCCGGCGACGCCGGGTACGTCACCGAGGTGCTGGACAGCTGTGAGCGGCTGGTCGCCGGCCGCCCCGAGGTGATGCTGCTCTCCGCGAGGAGGCGGTACCACGGCGACGACGATGATTGAGGTGGGACGTCCGGCCGGGTGGTCGGGAGCGTCACACCGACGAGGACCGAGAGCGCCCGCAAGGCCGGGCGCGGGCGGGTACGTTGGGGCCAGGGCCGCACCGGGTGCGACCGTCCCGGTACCGCGCTCACTGCACGAGGAGGCAACGTGACCGACACCGCAAGGGCGCGCAAGCTCGCCGACCGCATCCAGGTGGTGGTGGCCGAGACCCTGCAACGCCGGATCAAGGACCCGCGGCTGGGCTACGTGACCATCACCGACGCCCGGGTCACCGGTGACCTGCGCGAGGCCACCGTCTTCTACACCGTCTACGGTGACGAGGCCGAGCGGGAGGCCACCGCCGCGGCGCTGGAGAGCGCCAAGGGCGTGCTCCGCTCCGAGGTCGGCAAGCAGACCGGCGTCCGCTTCACCCCGTCGCTGACCTTCGTCGCCGACGCGCTGCCGGACAACGCGAAGAACATCGACGACCTGCTCGACAAGGCCCGGCTCTCCGACGCCGCGGTGCGCACGGCCTCGGCCGGCGCCACCTACGCCGGGGACGCCGACCCCTACCGGGTGCCGGCCGCCGAGCGCGACGACGAGGACGAGTAGCCATGACCGGCGAGCCGGTCGAGGCCGGCCAGGGGGCATCTTCCACCGACACGGTGGAGGGTGCCCTCGCGGTGCTTCCCGGGCAGCGCAGCGCGGGCGACGGCGAGCCGTCCGCCGCGGGCGGGGCCCAGGGCCCCTCGCTGGCCGGCGAGTGGCAGCGGGTGGTCGAACTGCTCTCCGGGGCCGACGAGGTGGACCTGATCTGCCACGTGAACCCGGACGGCGACGCGCTCGGTTCGGCGCTGGCCGCCGGGCTGGCGCTGCGGTCCCGTGGCTGCCGGGTGCGGGTCTCCTTCGGCGACGACCCGCAGGTGATCCCCGAGTCGCTCTCCTTCCTGCCCGGTCAGGAGCTGATCGTGCCGGCCGCCGAGGTGCCCGAGGTGCCCGCGCTGGTGGTCTGCTTCGACGTGGCCTCCACCGGGCGGCTGGGGTTGCTGCACGACAAGGCCTTCGCCGCCCCGGTGCTGGTGGTCATCGACCACCACGCCTCCAACCCGGGCTTCGGCACCCACCGGCTGATCGATCCGTCCGCCCCCGCGACCGCGGTCCTGGTGGACGAGCTGCTGCGGCGGCTCGGCGTCGAACTCGACCAGGAGCTGGCCGCCTGCCTCTACACCGGCGTGGCCACCGACACCGGCTCCTTCAAGTACGCGGCCACCACCCCGGCCACCCACGAGTTCGCCGGGCGGCTGCTGGCCACCGGCATCCGGCACGACCTGATCTCCCGTCAGCTCTGGGACACCTGCTCCTTCGGCTACCTCAAGGTGCTGGCCGCCGCGCTCGGCCGGGCCGTCTACGAGCCGGAGGCGGCCGGCGGCCGCGGGCTGGTGTGGACCTGGGTGCCGTACCAGGAACTGGCGCTGTACGGCGTCACGGTGGAGGAGATCGAGGGCCTGATCGACGTGCTGCGGCGCCCGGCCGAGGCCGAGGTGGCACTGGTGCTCAAGCAGGACCCGGACGGCACCCTGCGCGGCTCCTGCCGGGCCAAGGGCGAGGTCGACGTGGCCGCGGTCTGCGCGGACCTGGGCGGTGGCGGGCACCGCTTCGCGGCCGGGTTCTCCGCGCGCGAGGACGTGGACGTCACGGTCGGACGGTTCCGGGCGGCGCTGGGCGCGCACGGCTGATTTCTTCTTCTTGGTAAGTACTGAGTACTAGGTGCAGAGAAAGAACTGATGAAGCGTAAAGGCACGGGCCCGGACGGACTGGTCATCGTCGACAAGCCGGAGGGCCTGACCTCGCACGGCGTGGTGGCCAAGCTCCGCTGGCTGGCCGGGACGAGGAAGGTCGGGCACGCGGGGACGCTGGACCCGATGGCGACCGGCGTCCTGGTGATCGGCGTCGAGCGGGCCACCCGGCTGCTCGGGCACCTGATGCTCACCGCCAAGACCTACGAGGCGACCGTCCGGCTCGGGCAGACCACCGTCACGGACGACCGCGAGGGCGACGTCACCGCCTCGGTGGACGCCTCCGGGGTGGCGCGGGAGGCGATCGACGCCGGGATCGCGGCGCTCACCGGCGAGATCATGCAGGTGCCGTCGAAGGTCAGCGCGATCAAGATCGACGGGAAGCGTTCGTACGCCAGGGTCCGGGAGGGCGAGGACTTCGAGCTGGCGGCGCGGCCGACCACCATCTTCTCGTTCGTGGTGCACGAGCAGCGCGCGGCGGTGGCGGAGGACGGCACGCCGGTGATCGACCTGGACGTCACGGTGGAGTGCTCCTCCGGCACCTACATCCGGGCGCTGGCCCGGGACCTGGGCGAGGGGCTCGGCGTCGGCGGGCACCTGACGGCCCTTCGGCGCACCAAGGTCGGGCCGTACGGGCTGGACTCGGCGCGGACGCTGGAGCAGCTGGAGGAGGCCGTCAAGGGGGAGGACGGGGCCCCGCTGGAGGTGCTGGCGATCGGTGACGCGGCGGCAGCGGCGTTCCCCCGCTGGGACGTCGACGCCGAGCAGGCCGAACAGCTCTCGCACGGCTCCCGCCTCAAGGCCCCGGGCCTGGGCGTGGACGGGCCGGTGGCGGTCTTCGCGCCGGACGGGCGGTTCCTGGCCCTGATCGAGGAGAAGGGCGGCCAGGCCAAGCCGGTCGCGGTCTTCGTCGGCTGACCACCACATCTGCGGACCGCCCTCGGACCGCCCTCGGACCGCCCTCGGACCGCCCTCGGACCGCCCTCGGACCGCCTTCGGACCGCCTTCGGACCGCCCGGAGGGCGGTCAGGGGCGCGGGGAACTGCGCGAATCGGAAGTTGACGACCCGTGTGCCGGGTACGGACAGCCACTTGCACGTGAGCCTCCGTACCCGGCACACGGGTTTCCTCCTTCCGCAGCGCGCAGTTCCCCGCGCCCCCGGTGTGACCACCTGCCGTGCGCCCCGGGGGTGGTGATCCTCGTGCCCGGGTGTGGCCACCTGCCGTGCGCCCCGGGGTGGTACTTCCCGTGCCCGGGTGTGACCACCTGCCGTGCGCCCCCGGTGTAACCACCTGCCGTGCGCCCCGGGGGTGGTCTTCGGTGCGCTCGTAGTGCGCTGACCGGTTCGTGGGAGGCCGTTCCGGAGGGAGTTCATCCGTTCAGGTGAGTGGCGGTAGCGGCGGCCGTGGGGGCGGGCAGGCTCCGGGCGGGTGTTGCCGGGGACGGAGGGGCGGGCGTCGTGCTGCTGCGGATCTGCGGGGCGGACGGGCTGGTGCGGGGGCTGGGCTTCGTGGCGGACCGGTCGGGCACCGTGGTGACGGCCCGTCAGGTGGTGGCGGGGGCGGCGGAGCTGGTGCTGCACACGATGGGCGGGCAGGCCCGGGTGCTCGGGCCGGAGAGCGTGGAGGAGCTGCCCGGCGCGGGGCTGGCGTTGCTGCACACGGCGGGCGTCGGCGGGGTGCCGGAGCAGCCGCCGCCGATCGTCGGCGGGGTGGGCAGCGGCCTGCTCACCGTCTGCCAACTCGCGGCCAGGGTGTGGGAGTTGACCCAGCTCCAGGGCGGTGTCCGGGCGGTCGGTCCGGACGGGGTGCTGGAGCTGGAGCTGCCGCAGCTGCGCGGCCCGGTGACGGCCGGGGCGCCGGTGCTCTGTGCGGAGAGCGGGGCGGTGCTGGGAGTGTTGGCGGCGGGGCCGGGGGCGCGGCCGGTCGCGCTGCCGTTGGACGGCCCGGAGCTGGCCGGGCTGCGGAGCAGGAACGCGGAGGCGGCTCCCGCGTACGGGCGGGCGCTCAACCTGGGCGGGGTGCTGCAGTTGGCCTCGGTGCAGCTCGGTTCGGCGAGCGCCGGGCCGGGCCGGATCGCGGACCTGGTGGCGGACCGGGTGGACCGTCCGGACGGGCTGACGGGGGAGGAGCCGCAGGCAGTGGTGTCGGCGCTGCTCGGCCCGGCGGGCTGCGGGCGCTCCACCGAGTTGGCTGCGCTGGCGGTCCGCCGGGCGGGCGGGGCCGCGCCGCTGCCGACGCTCTGGCTGCGCGGGGCCGACCTGGCGGCAGGGGAGCCGACTCCGGCGGCTGCGGTGCAGCGCCAACTCGCTCGCTCCGCAGGCTTGTTGGGCGTCCCGGCGCCGGAGCTGCCGGAGCTGCTGCTGGTCTGTGCGAAGGCCGGGCGGCCGTTGCTGGTGCTGCTGGACGGGTTGGAGGAGGCGCCGGCCGCAGTGACGGGGGAGTGGCTGGCGGGGACGGTGGAGTGGCTCGCGCTGACCGGGACCAGGTTGCTGGTGGCGGCCCGGCCGGAGGGCTGGCCGGGGCTGCCGGGGGCGGCGGTGCACGGGCTGGGGGCGCTGCCGGCCGAGGCGGCGGCGCGGGTGGCGCGCCGGTACGGGACGGAGCCCTTCGAGGGGAGCCCGCTGGCGCTGCGGCTGGCGGGGGAGGCGGGGGTGCCGGCGGACCGGGCGGAGCTGTACGCGGGCTGGCTGGAGCGGCGCTGCCGGGAGGCCGCCCGGGCGATGGCGGGGGCCGGGTCCGCGCGGCGGGCGGGGGCGCACCGGCGGGGCGGGCCCTCGCCCGAGCCGGTGGAGGCCCGGGAGCGCGAGCGGGCCGGGGTGCTGGCGGACCGTCTGCGGGAGGCGGCCCGCCGGATGTTGTCGAGCGGTCACGGCACCCTGGACGCCGCCGACTTCGCCGACCTCTTCCCGGCCGCGGGCGGCTGGGACGGGGCGGCCCTGGGCACCCCGCTGCTGGTCCCGGCGGGGCCGGGCTACCGCTTCCCGCACGAGGACCTGGCGGACTGGCTCCAGGCGGCCCAGCTGGACCTGGACGCGGCCCTGCGGCTGCTGCTCGGCGAGACGGTGGGGGGCGGCGGCACGGCGGCGGACGGCCACTCGGACGGGGGACCGGCCCAACCGGAGGACGGCCGACCCGGCGGCACGTCGGGCCCGTCGGGCAACGCCGCCCGCTCCGGCCCGCCCGAGGCTTCCGAACAGCGGCCGGGCGGCTCGGCCTTCGTCTCCGCCGCACTCGGCTCGGTGGCCCTGAGCTCCGCGCCTGCCTTCGCCCCGACGTCCGTGCCTGGCCCCGCGCACGGCCCCGTCCCCGCCGGCGGCGTGCCGCGGTGGCGGGCCGGGGTGGTGGGGTGGGCGCTGCGCCGGGTGGCGGAGCGGTACGGGGCGGAGGGGTTGGACGGCTGGCTGTGGCGGTTGTGGCGCGGGGTGGAGACGGCGCCGGGGCCGGAGGAGGGCTGGTGGGCGCGGCGGCTGCTGGTGGACGCGCTGGGCTTCGGGGCCGGCCCCGCCGTGCACCGGGAGCTGTTGGAGCGGATCGCCGAGCGCGGGGGCGGCGGGCTGGAGCCGGAGTTCTGGACGGGGTTGCCGCTGCCGGTGGAGGACCGGACGGACCTGTTGCGGCGTCTGGTGGCGGCGGGCCGTCCGGCCCGTCCGGCGGTGGTGGAGCTGTTGGCGGCGGAGCCGCGGGCGGTGCTGCCGTTGCTCTGCGGCTGGTACCGGGAGACCGGCGGCAGTGCGGCCGCGGACCTCGCGGACGACCTGCTGTTCGCCCACCGGCACGGTGCGGTGGACGACCTGACGGAGTGTCTGGCGATCGCCGCCCATCCCCGGGCCGACGCGCTGCTGGCCCGGCTGGCGGTGGAGGAGCCCTCGGCGCTGTGCCGGGCGGTGGACCGGTGGAGCCACCGCCCGGGCCCGCAGTGGCACGTGGCGGCGGCGGTGCACGGGCTGCGGGTGGCTCCGCACGCCTCCGGGACGGGGGCGGAGCTGCTGCGGCACGCGGCCCGTACGCTGCTGGCCCGGGAGGAGGAACCGGCCCTGCACGGTGCGGCGTTGGCCCTGTTGGTGCGGGAGCCGGAGGGCCGGGCGCGGTACCTGGGGCGGGCGCTGGAGGCGTACCTGCGGGACGACGCCTTCGTCACGGCCGAGGCGCTGGCCCCGGTGCTGGCGGAGGAGCCCGGGCCGGTGCTGGCGGCGTTCCGGGGGCGGTTGGCGGAGCCGGGGGCGGCGGTGGCGGAGGTGTTGCGGGTGCTGGCCGGGCAGCCGGGCCCGGAGCTGCTCGGCCCGGCCCTGGACCTGGCCGCCGAGCTGCTGGAACGCGTCCCGGAAGGTGACGGGCCCGGGCGGGAGCGGACGGTGGGTCAGGTGGCCGAGCACCTGGCCGGTCTGCTGGCGGGCCCGGCCGGCCCGGGGGCCGTGGTGGCCGCCGCGACCGTCCGGCCGCCGGTGCTGCGCGGGGTGCTGGCGCTGCTGCTGACGGAGCCCGGGCACCCCGCCGAGCTGCTGGCCGCCCTGCTCGACGGGGAGCGCGACCCGCTGGTGCTGGTGCCGGTGGTGGAGCGCCTGGCCGCCCGTTACGATGGCCAACCAGCGGATGGGACAAGGGAGTTGGTGCGGATCGCGGCGCAGGCCGGCGGGTCGGGGGTGGACGCCGCGCTGGTCCGCGGGGCGGGCCGCTCGGCCGGGTTCGCCCGGCTGCTGGCGGACTGGCCGGCGGAGGAACCGGGCCCGCGCGGTGGCCCGCTGCTGGCCCGGATGCGGCTGCTGGCGGCCGGCGGACGGGATCCTCAATACGCCGCGGCGGAGGCCGAACGCTGCGCCCTGGTGCGGACGCCGCGCGCAGCTGTGGTTCCGGTGCCGACACAGCATCGGGCGCATGGCACGCTATAGGGGTCCGGTAAGGAAGCGAGGGCGTGCGGAGGCCGCACGCCGGTTCGGGAACAAGGAGCGGTCAGGTGCAGCGCTGGCGTGGCCTGGAGGAGATCCCCGGGGACTGGGGGCGCAGCGTCGTCACCATCGGATCGTTCGACGGTGTGCACCGGGGCCACCAGCTGATCATCGGCCGGGCGGTGGAGCGGGCCCGGGAGCTCGGGGTGAAGGCGGTCGTGGTCACCTTCGACCCGCACCCGAGCGAGGTCGTCCGGCCGGGCAGCCACCCGGCCCTGCTGGCGCCGCAGCCGCGGCGGGCCGAGCTGATCGGGGGGCTGGGCGTGGACGCGGTGCTGGTGCTGCCGTTCACCGCGGCGTTCTCCCAGGAGTCCCCGGAGACCTTCGTGCGGACCGTCCTGGTGGAGGCGCTGCACGCGAAGCTGGTGATCGAGGGCCCGAACTTCCGCTTCGGCCACAAGGCGGCGGGGAACGTCGCGCTGCTGGCCGAGCTGGGCCGGGCGGACGACTTCGAGGTGGAGGTGCTCGACCTGGAGCTGCGCGGAGCGGCCGGGGACGGCGTGCCGTTCTCCTCGACGCTGACCCGCCGGCTGGTCGCCGAGGGCGAGGTGGAGGCGGCCGCCGAGGTGCTCGGCCGGCCGCACCGGGTCGAGGGCGTGGTGGTCCAGGGCGCCCAGCGCGGGCGGGAGTTGGGCTACCCGACGGCCAACGTGGACACCGTCGCACACAGCGCGATCCCAGCCGACGGGGTGTACGCCGGTTGGCTGACCGCCGGTGGCGAGCGGATGCCGGCCGCCATCTCGGTCGGCACCAACCCGACCTTCGACGGGACCCACCGGACGGTCGAGGCCTACGCCATCGACCGCGTCGGGCTGGACCTGTACGGCCTGCACGTGGCCGTGGACTTCCTGGCCTACCTGCGCGGGATGGAGAAGTTCGACTCCATCGAGGCGCTGCTGGACCGGATGGCCGACGACGTGAAGCGGGCCCGCGAGCTGACCGACTCGGCGCTCTGACACCAGGTCTGACGGATCGTACGCCGGAGGGCGGCCCACCCGCGGGTGGGCCGCCCTCCGGCGTACGCGTGCCTACTGCTGCGGGGGCGGCGGCGGGTAGCCGTACCCGGGCTGCTGCGGCGGCTGCTGCGCCCACTCCTGGGGCAGCGGCTGCTGCGGGTAGCCGCCGGGCTGCTGCGGGGGCTGCTGCTGCGGGGCCCAGGGCTGGCCCTGCTGCGGGTAGCCCGGCTGGCCGCCCTGCTGCGGCGGGTAGCCGCCCTGCTGGGGGTAGCCCGGCTGGCCCTGCTGCTGCGGGTAGCCCGGGTAGCCGCCCTGCTGCTGCGGCTGGTTCCAGCCGCCGGCCGCGTGCTGGGCCCGCATGATGTCCTCGCCGACCAGGGTGGCGAGTTCGAAGTAGGCGTCCCGGACCTTGGGGCGCATCATCGCGAGGTTGACCTCGGCGCCGGCCGCCAGGCTCTCGTCGAAGGGCACCACCACGACGCCGCGGCAGCGGGTCTGGAAGTGCGCGACGATGTCCTCGACCTTGATCATCTTGCTGGTCTCGCGGACCCCGGAGACCACCGTGATGGCGCGCTGCACCAGGTCGGCGTAGCCGTGCGCGGAGAGCCAGTCCAGCGTGGTGGAGGCCGAGCTGGCGCCGTCCACGCTGGGCGTGGAGACGATGATCAGCTGGTCGGCCAGGTCGAGTACGCCGCGCATCGCGCTGTAGAGCAGACCGGTGCCGGAGTCGGTCAGGATGATCGGGTAGTGCTGCCCGAGCACCTGGATCACCTGGCGGTAGTCCGAGTCGTTGAAAGTGGTCGAGACGGCCGGGTCCACGTCGTTGGCCAGGATCTCCAGGCCCGAGTGCAGGTCCTGCGAGGTGAACTGGCGCACGTCCATGTAGCTGCGCAGGTGCGGGATGGCCGTCACCAGGTCGCGGATGGTCGCGCCGGTCTGCCGCTTCACCCGGCGGCCGAGGGTGCCGGCGTCCGGGTTGGCGTCGATCGCGATGACCTTGTCCTGGCGCTCGGTGGCCAGCGTGGCGCCCAGTGCGGTGGTCGTGGTGGTCTTGCCGACACCGCCCTTGAGGCTGATCACGGCGATCCGGTAGCAGGAGAGCACCGGGGTGCGGATGACCTCCAGCCGGCGGGCCCGGTCGGCCTGGGCCGCCTTGCCGCCGAACTTCAGCCGGGACTCCCGCTGCTGCTTCGGCTGGCCGCGCAGCAGGCGGTCGGAGGAGAGCTCCACGGCCGCGGTGTAGCCGAGCGCGGCGCCGTGCGCCATCGGCTGCTGCTGGCCCTGCCCCTGGAAGGCGACCGGCGCCTGCGGCACGGCCTGCTGCGGGTAGGGCTGCTGCACCTGCTGCTGCGGGTACGGCTGCGGCGCGGGCTGCTGCGGCGCGGCCTGCGGCCAGCCGCCCTGCCGCGGGTCGACCGGCTGCTGCGGCGGGGCGGTCTGAGGGTGCGTCGGCTGCTGCTGCGGCCAGGGCCCGGGCTGCGGGCCGGGCGGCACGGCCGCGCCCTGCTGCGGGTACGGCGGCGGCGGGCCGGGCTGGGCGTGCGGCGGCTGAGGGTGCGTCGGCTGGGCCTGGACCGGCTGCGGCGGCACCGGGCCGGGAGCGGCCTGCCCGTCCGCGGGTGCGGGAGCAGGTGCGGGTACGGGAGCCGGGGCGGGGGCCACCGGAGCCGGCGCGGACTGCAACTCGACCGGGGCGGGCGCCGGTTGGCCGTGGTCGGTGACCGGCGGCATGACGGCGGTCTCGACCACGTCGGCCGGTGCGGGGGCGACGGGCGCGGCGGCGACGGGCGCCGGAGCCACCGGCGCGGGAGCCACCGGCGCGGGCGTCTCGGCGGCCGGGGCCGCAGCCACCGGGCCGGGTGCGGGCGGCGTCACCGGGCCGGGGGTCGGCGCAGGTGCGGGAGCCGGGGCGGGTGCGGGAGCGGGGGTCTGGGCGGCGGCGGGCGCGGCCGCCGCCGGGTCGCCCTGGGTGTACCAGGACGGCGGGGAGTAGTCAGGAACGTCCGACCAGTCGTCGTCGTCCTCCGCCGCGTTGTCGCCGACGTAGACGCCGTCCCGATCGCTGCTCACTTGGGCTCCCTCGTGTTCGCCGCCGCTGTTCGCGGTGCCGTAGGCACAAGACTAGGACGTGTGGTCCGGTTGGCCTAAGGCGGTGCCGGAACTCACACCATCGTGGACGAATGGAGAGGTCCGTACACCGTGCCTCCGGTGTACGGACCGTCCTGCCGCCGTGCGGTCAGTCCATTCGGCGCGGGCCGCCGAGCACCTGGGCCTCGGCCTCGCCCGGGTTGGTCATCACGAACTGACGCCGCATCCGGGTCGCCCAGAGCGTGATGTTGTCGCCCAGGGTGGGCAGCGCGGCGACCTCCTGGTCGCCGAGCGAGAGCAGCCGGGCGAGGATCTCCGCCTCCTGCGGGGAGACCCGCTGGACGCCCACCAGGTCGGCCGAGTTGATCACCCGTGAGGCGTTCGGGCCGAGGTAGGGGAGGAGCGTCAGGGTGGTCTGCCAGGGGGCGGCGGAGAGCCGGCTGCGCGGCGGACGGGCGCCGAGGTCGCGCACCACCAGCACCGGCGAGGCGACCGAGGCGCCCTGGGCGCCGAGCCGGCCGACCTGGTGGATCGTCACGCAGGGCTGGCCGCCGCCGGCCGCCTGGGCCATCGGGGACCAGGCCTGCGGACGGGCGGTCTCGACCGCCACCCGGGCACCGGTGGCGGCCGCGCGGAGCGCGATCACCTGGGCCGTCCACATGCCGCCGACCAGCACCAGCTCGTACTGGCTGGGGCGGAACAGGCCGATCACGGCCGGCTGGTTCTGCGGGTCCACGCCGACCAGCACGCCGTCGTCGCCGACCGGGAAGGCCAGCGCGGTCAGGTCCTCGGCGGCCAGCACGTGGCGCTCGCGGCGCGGGCCGCGCAGGCCGAAGCCGGGGCGCAGCCGGGGGGCGCGGACGGTGGGCTCGGGCGCGGTCTGGCCGGGATAGCTCTGATAGGCCATCAGGAAGTCCCTCCCAGGGGCAGCGTGGCGAGCAGGCCGGGCGCCTGCTCCAGGTCGAGCCGGGTCAGGCCGATCCCGGAGGTCTGGGCGCGCGACTCCACCATCCGGCCGACCTGGGCGACCTCGCTCTCGCTGCGGCCGGTGACGCGCACGTGCGCGCTGACGGCGATCGCGTCGCCGGTGCCGCGGCTGGCGGTCAGGCTGAAGGTGCTGGCCAGCGCGGGGGTGTTGGTGACCAGGTTGACCAGGTCGGGGGCGGCGATCCGGCCGGGGGCGCCGCCGGGGCGGCTGAGCTGGGGCCACTTGGAGACCCAGAAGGTGGCGTGCCAGCGGTCGTCCACCCGCCAGAACTTGCGGCTCTCCTGGGTGCGGCGGCCGTTCCCGCCACCGCCGCCGGTGCCCTGACGGCCCGCCACCGCGATCGGGTTGGCGCAGACCGAGATGGCCAGCGCGGCGATCAGCTCGCGCTCGTCCAGCACGGTGGCGGTGAAGCCGGCCCCGTTGAGGCGCCCGGCCAGCTGGTCGGTGACGCGCTGGAGCGCCTTGCGGGCGCCCTCCTCGCCGCCGCCGCGGGCCTCGACGGCGGTGCGGGTGAGCTCCGGGCTGAGCTTGAGCGCGACCCAGGTGAGCCGCAGGCCCGGGGTGGACACGCCGTCCGGGAGCTGGTGGTAGGCGCGGGCCGCCAGCGACTGGTCGGGCAGGTGCGGGGCCGGGGCCGGCTGGGTGTGCTGCACCAGCTGCACCGACTCCAGCGCGATGTCGTCCACCTGGAGGGCCGAGCAGAGCACGTCCAGCGGGAGCGGCAGCGCGTTGCGGTGCGGCCGCAGCGGCTGGTCCTTGGCCTGCACCAGCAGGATCGAGGTGAGGAAGGTGCCGTCACCGACCATGCCGGTCTCCCGGCGGACGGGGCGGCCGCCGCCGAGGTCGGCCTCGATCGCGTGGGTGTAGGTGCGCAGCGCCGGCTCCAGCTCCAGGGCCGGGGCCAGCGCCGGGTCGGTGCCGGGCGGCGGCACGTTCTGCTGGGCCTGGCGGCGGCGCGAGTTGAGCTCGGCGCGGACCCGCAGGCCCTCGGGCAGGCTGAGCCCGTTGAGCGGCAGCAGCGCGAACACCACGAGCAGCAGCGCCGGGACCGCGAACACCCCGGCCATCGCCTTGCTGATCGTCCAGCCGACCGCCACCAAGGCCAACGCGACCTCCAGCAGCACGAGTTGCTGGAGGCGCAGGCGGGTGCCGAGCAGGCCCGGCCGCGGGTGCACCTTGACCGGCACCGGCGCGGTGGCCCGGGCGGGCCCGGACTGCGCGCGGCGGCTGCCGCCGCTTCCCCTGCCGTGTCCTGTGCTGCGTCGCCCTGGAGCGGTCTGACTTGGCATCCCCCGAGTGGCCCTCTCTGAATCAGATAATCCACGGCCCGGTTGACCGGTCGGCAAACCGTACCCGTACCGTACTCACCGTCTGCTGCCGCATCGTAGAGGGTTGGCTGCGATGCGCACCCGGCGGGTGGCAGACTCAGCCGCCGCGGCCCGGGACGGGGAACGCACGTACGGGCCGGTCGGGCTGACGCACACACAGTTGTCGGACTGGCAATTCGGTCGAACAGGGGAGACGACGAGCATGGCATCACGCCGCGACGAGCTGAACGCCTACACCTCGGCGCGCAAGCGGACGGTGGGGGCCTTCCTGCTGCCCAGCGGCGGGGGGAACGACGAGGACGCGCCGCGCCCGGTGAAGGCGGTGCTGCCCAGTGTGGTGGTGGCCGCGGTGATCGTGGCCGGCTTCGCCATGTGGGGGGTGATCAAGCCCGCGGCGCCCAAGGACTGGGACAGCGGGGCCAACATCATCCAGGGCAAGCAGTCGACCACCCGCTACGTGATCCTGCCGAACCCGAAGACCAAGGAGAAGGAACTCCACCAGGTCCTCAACATGTCCTCGGCCCGGCTGGTGCTGCCGGCCGGCGCCAAGGTCGTGATCGTGGCGGACAAGGTGCTGGACGCGTACAAGAACCACGGCGCGACCATCGGCATCCCGTACGCCCCGGACAAGCTGCCGGCCGACTCGGTGGCCAGCAAGCCGAAGCTCTGGACGGTCTGCAACAAGCCCGGTGCGGACGAGATGAAGCCGCCGAACCAGGCGGTCTTCGTGGCGGCGGACAAGGACGCGGACGAGCTGCACAACCCGGCCCGGATGATCGGCCCGGGCCAGATGCTGTACGTCCAGGGCCCCAAGCAGGGGGCCAACCCCGGCTCCAAGTACCTGATCGACAACAAGGGTTACCTGCACTTCCTGGGCGGTCCCTCGGCCACCGAGAAGCAGCGCTCGGCGATGGAGGACGGCCTGTTCGGCAGCAACGCCGACCCGCAGCAGGTGACCCAGGAGTGGCTGAACACCATGGAGGACGGCTCGGCGGTGAAGTTCAAGCGCCCCGAGGAGTTCGACGCCAAGAAGAACCAGGCCTCCCAGCTGCCGATCGACGCGGCGCACAAGAAGGTCGGCCGGCTGGTCTCCTTCCAGAACCGCAGCTTCTTCATGGTTGGTACCAACAAGCTCTACGAAATGTCCCCGTTCCAGTCCCGGCTCATGATCAACGACCTCGAACTCCGGGCGCTCTACGGCGGATCCACGCCCAAGTTCGCCGAGCTCTCGCCGAACGACTACGCCCAGGTGAAGGGCATGATCGACGACAAGGAGCTGCAGGACGAGAAGGACCTGCCGGACGAGCTGCCGCAGGACCAGGCGGTCAACTTCGACAAGGAGCGCCGCACCCTCTGCAGCACCTACGAGGGCATGGACGGGAAGACCGTCAAGCGCAGCGTCTGGGCCGCCAAGGACTACCCGGCGCCGATCCTCTCCGGTGCCGCCAGTGCCCGCGTCTCGCCCGGCCACGGGCTGCTGTTCCGCTCCATGGACACCAACGGCGAGGACACCTCGGGCTCCAACTTCCTGATCACCGAGACCGGTCTGCGGTACTCGGTGCCCATCAACGGCGACGGCGGCAAGGCTGCCCAGCCGGGCACCGAGCAGCCGCCGCAGGGGCAGCCCGCCGGGGCCGAGAAGGCCAACGAGACCCAGGCCAGGCTCGGCTACGAGAAGGTGACCCCGGTGCCGGTGCCCGGCGTGTGGGCCAATCTGGTGCCCGCCGGGCCGGTGCTGAACACGGCCGCGGCCCTGCAGACGCAGGTCGCCTGACGCTCGATCAGTTCGCCTGCGCGGGCTGTGTGTCATGGCTTGGTAACTACCCGGCTCCCGATGTTGGGCCACTTGCGCACGGCGGCTACAGTGCTGGAGGACATCACACCGTGATGTCCGGCGGACCGTCCGTGCCAGTACGGTCCGCGGGGAAGTCTGTCTCATGGGGGACGGTGGATCATGGCTGGTCAGTTCACGACTACGTCTGAGGAAATGAACGCGTTTGCCAACCGCATCGGGGAGGTGAACGCGTCCGTGCAGGGCGAGATCCAGCGGCTCAACACGCTGGTCGACGAGATCAAGGCCGGCTGGCGCGGCCAGGCCGCCGCTGCGTACCAGCAGCTGCAGACCCGGTTCAACGAGGACGCCACCAAGCTGAACCAGGTGCTCGACGAGATCCGTCAGGCGATCGTGGCCACCACCCAGGCCTACACCGCCACGGAAGAGGAGCAGCGTGCCGCGATGAACAGCGGCGGCGGCTTCTAAGCCTCTCGGCCAGTCCGAAGACACCACTCGCGGTCCGCTGGACGCAGACCGCATCGACTCCATCGGAACAGGGGAAACCATGGGCGACCAGATTCTTGTCAGTTTTGAGACCATCCAGAACGCCAGCAGCGAGGTCAAGCAGGGTGCCACGCGCATCCAGTCCCAGCTGGACGACCTGAAGGCCGGCGTTCAGAAGATCGCGGCCTCGTGGAGCGGCGTTGCCCAGGAGGGCTACCAGGCCCGCCAGGCGATCTGGGACTCCAGCGCGGCCGACCTGCAGCAGGCGCTGCAGCAGATCTCGGTGACCCTGGACAACGCGGCCCAGAGCTACCAGGCGACCGAGGCCAAGAACGCCGGCATCTGGAACGCCTGACCCGGCAGCCGCCCCTGCGGGTGGCACGCTGAGCAGCACTGCAGGGGCGGGCACCCGTACGGGTGCCCGCCCCCGGTGCGTATCCTGGCCCGGGCTCGAACTCCGGGCCCGGGGAGGGCCGTTCCACGGGGGCACGGCACGGGGTGAAGCATGGAGGGGACGTCAGGTGCAGTTGGTCAGGTACCGCAAGGCGGCTGCGGCCTTCGTCGCGCTCGGGGTGGTCGGCACTCTCGCCGCGACCCCGGCGCACGCGGAGGCGCCGGGTGAGCGCTGGTCGCCGCTGGGGATCGCGGCCTCGGCCGAGTGCAGCTTCCCGTCGAACAACGTGGACAGCACGCCCTGGTCGATCCAGCGGCTGCTGCTCGGCCAACTCTGGGGCAGTGACGGCAAGTTGAACGGCGCCGGGACGAAGGTCGCGGTGATCGACACCGGCGTGGACGACACCAACCCGCAGCTCCAGGGCAAGGTGGAGGAGGGCCTCTTCACCCTCACCGACAAGTCCACCGGCAAGAAGCCCGACGGCACGGCCAAGACCGACCCGGTCGGCCACGGCACCAAGGTGGCCGGCATCATCGCGGCCCGCAAGGTGCCCGGCACCGGCTTCGTCGGGATAGCCCCCGGCGCCACCATCGTGAGCTACCGGCAGAACGACGCCCAGGGCAACGGTGACGTGCAGACCCTGATCGACTCGATCAAGGACGCCATCGCCCGCAAGGTCGACGTCATCAACATCTCCCAGGACGTCCGGGCCACCAACGAGAAGGGTGAGTTCGACCGCAGCGCGCAGCTCGAGGAGATCGTCAAGATCGCCGAGGAGCAGAAGATCGTGGTGGTCGCCTCGGCCGGCAACGACGGCCACGAGGTGAACACCTACCCCGCCGCCTACGAGACCGTGCTCGCGGTCGGCGCCTCGGACCGCAACAACGAGCGCGCCACCTTCTCCCAGTACGGCGAGTTCGTCGACGTCGCCGCCCCCGGGGTGGACATGCTCTCCACCGTTCCCAAGGGCGGCCAGTGCGTGGACAACGGCACCAGCTTCTCCACCCCGTACGTGGCCGGCGTGGCCGCCCTGCTCAAGCAGCGTCACCCGGACTGGACCCCGGCCCAGATCCGGACCCGGATCATGCAGACCGCCCAGCGCACCGAGCGCACCGCCAACCGCTTCGTCGGCTGGGGCGTGGTCGACCCGGTGAAGGCCGTGCGCAGCGATCTGCCCGCCGCCTCGGCGCCGACCGACGACCCGGTGATCCAGCTGGCACAGGACCCGCTGGTGGCCCAGCCGGCCGGCCTGGTGGAGACCCAGCAGGACCGTGACTCGCGCACCGCCACCTACGTGCTGGGCCTGGGCGGCCTGCTGGTGGGCGGCCTGGCGGGCGGCTCGGTGGTGCTGCGCGACCGGCGCCGCCGCGAGCACTGATCCCCGCTCCGGCCCGCAGCGCCGAAAAGGGCCGTGGCCCCTCCTTCCGGAGGGGCCACGGCCCTTTCTGGCGGGTACCGCTCAGAGGGTCGGCAGCCAGCCCGTCTGGACGGTCTGACCGGCCGTCATGCGACGGGTCACCAGGATGCCTCGGCCCGGCGGCAGCGGCTGCGGCTTGACGGTGCCCAGCAGGGCGCCCTCGCCCTTGTCGCCGGACATGATCAGGCCCTGGCCGCCGAGCTCCTTCATCCGCTGCATGACCGGCTCGAACATCGCGCGGCCGGCGCCACCGGAGTTGCGCGCGATGATGATGCGCAGGCCGATGTCCCGGGCGAACGGGAGGAACTCGGCCAGCGGGGCCATCGGGTTGCCCGAGGAGGTGGCGACCAGCTCGTAGTCGTCCACGATCACGAACATGTCCTTGCCGGTGTACCAACTGCGGTTGCGCAGCTGCTCCGGGGTGACGTCCGGGCCGGGCAGGCGGCGCGAGCAGGCGCCGCGCAGCATCTCCACGATCGAGGACATCGCCGGGGCGGCGGCCGCGTACTCCACCAGGTACTCCGGCGGGACGACGCCGAGCAGCGAGCGGCGGAAGTCGCCGACCACGATGCCGGCCTGCTCCGGGGTGTACCGCTCGGTGATCTGCTTGATCATCATGCGCAGCACGGCCGACTTGCCGGACTCGCTCGCACCGAACACCACGAACAGCGGGTCGGTCTCGAAGTTGAGGAACACCGGGGCGAGTTCGACCTCGTCCACACCGAAGGCCACACCCAGCTCGGGGTGCTCGAAGCCCTTCGGCAGGGAGTTCCCGTCGAGCACGGCCGGCAGCATCCGGACCTGCGGGGCGCGCTGCCCCGTCCAGCCCGCGTCGACCTGGGCGACCAGGTCGGCGACCCCGTCCACCAGGTCCTCGACCGTGCTGTTGCCGTCCAGGCGGGGCAGGCCCGCCAGGAAGTGCAGCTTGTCCGAGGTGAGGCCGCGGCCGGGCTGGCCGGCCGGGACGTTCTGCGCGACCTTGCGGTCGATCTCGGACTCCATCGCGTCACCGAGGCGCAGCTCGGTGCGGTTCTGCAGCAGGTCCTTGAGGGCCGGCCGGACCTCGGCGTAGCGGGCCGCGGTGAGGATCACGTGCACGCCGTAGCCGAGACCGCGCTGGGCGATGTCGGCGATGACCGGCTCGAGCGCCTCGAAGTCCTGCTTGAAGGTCAGCCAGCCGTCGATGATCAGGAAGACGTCGCCGAACTGCTCGTCCGGCAGCTGCCCGTTGGCCCGCTTGGAGCGGTAGGTGGCGATGGTGTCGATGCCGGTCGAGCGGAACAGCTCCTCGCGCCGGTTGAGCACCCCGTGCACCTCGCTGACGGCGCGTCGGACCTTCTCCACGTCCAGACGCCCGGCCACCCCGCCGACGTGCGGCAGGCCCTGCAGGCTCTGGAAACCGCCACCACCGAAGTCCAGCAGGTAGAACTGCGTCTCGGCGGCGGTGTGGGTGACCGAGAAGCCCGCCACCATGGTGCGGATCAGGGTGGACTTGCCGGAGCGCGGACCACCCACCACCAGGCCGTGACCGGCGGCGCCGGAGAAGTCCTGGTAGAGCACGTCGCGGCGCTGGTCGCGCGGCTTGTCGACGATGCCGACCGGCACCACCAGACGGCCGAGCGCACCGAACTCCGGCGAGGTGAGGCCGCGTTCGGGGGTCACCTGGAGCGGCGGCACCAGCTGGTCCACCGACGGCGAGGTGTCCAGCGGCGGCAGCCAGACCTGGTGGGCCGGCGGGCCCTGGGAGATCATCCGCTGCACGAAGACGTCGAGCATGGTGTCGAGCAGCGAGTCGTCGACCTCCTCGACCTCCTCGACCGGGACCTCCTCGACCACCGGCTCGACCACCTCGACCTCGGCGGCGGTGAACAGCACCGGCTGGGCGGTGACCACCCGGCCGCCGGAGACGACCTGCTGGCCCGGTGGACGGTACGGACCGGACACGTACGCGGCCCGGAACCGCTCCATCACGTCGGAGCCGAACTTCAGGTAGCCGACGCCCGGGATGGGCGGCAGGTGGTACGCGTCCGGCACGCCGATCGCGGCCCGCGACTCGGCGGCCGAGAAGGTGCGCAGACCCAGGCGGTAGGAGAGGAAGGTGTCCAGACCGCGGAGCTTGCCCTCCTCCAGACGCTGGGAGGCGAGCAGCATGTGCATACCGAGTGAACGGCCGATGCGGCCGATCTGGATGAACAGGTCGATGAAGTCCGGCTTGGCGGTGAGGAGTTCGGAGAACTCGTCGATGATCATCAGCAGCGAGGGCAGCGGGTCGAGCGGGGCGCCGGCGGCGCGGGCCCGCTCGTACTCGTTGATGTTCGCGTAGTTGCCCGCCGAGCGCAGCAGCTCCTGACGGCGGTTCATCTCACCCTCGATCGCATCGCGCATGCGGTCGATCAGGGTGGCCTCGCCCTCCAGGTTGGTGATCACGGCGGCGGTGTGCGGCATCTCCGACATGCCGGCGAAGGTCGCACCACCCTTGAAGTCCGCGAGCACCAGGTTGAGCACCTCGGAGGAGTGGGTGACCGCGAGCGCCAGCACGATGGTGCGCAGCACCTCGGACTTGCCGGAACCGGTCGCGCCGACGCACATGCCGTGCGGGCCCATGCCCTGGAGCGAGGCCTCCTTGAGGTCCAGCCAGACGTACTCGCCGTTCTGGCCCACGCCCAGCGGCACCTTGAGCTTCTCCGAGATCGGCTTCGGCCGCCAGTGCCGGGCCGGGTCGAAGGAGCCCGGGTCACCGGTCTCCATCATCTCGGTGAAGTCCATCGAGACCAGCGACGGGTCGCCGTCGTCACCGCCGGCCGAGACCCGGAACGGCGCCAACTGCCGCGCCAGCGCCTCGGACTGCCAGGACGACAGGGTGTCCGGCTTGCCCGAGTAGGAGGCGCCGGAGGCGGACTCCAGCAGCAGCCGGTCCTTGGTCAGGGTGACCACCAGGTGGCCGCTCGGCTCGTCCAGGTCACCCGGCACCACCTCGATGATGGTGACGTTCTCGACGCCCTCGACCCCGGCCAGCACCGAGTCGTGCGGGACGGAGGCACCGTCCATCACGACCACCAGGTGCGGCTGGTCGGCGGACGGCACCGAGTCCCGGGAGAAGCCCTTGCGGCCGTTCAGCTCGGTGGCCAGCAGCACCTCCAGCTCGCCCAGCCCGGTGGCGATCAGACGGCGCGAACCGGCGCCGTCGCTCTCCTTGCGGTGCTGGGTGTGCGGCAGCCACTTCGCCCACTCCCACTCGTCCACCGCGCCGGGCGCGGCGGCCACCCCGATGACCAGGTCGTCGGGGGAGTGCAGGGTGGCCAGCTGGGCCAGCATCGCGCGCACGTTGCCGTACACGGTGTCCGGGTCGCCGCAGACCGTGATGTGGTAGAAGGCGCGCAGCGAGACCGCCAGCGGCAGGTCCTGCAGGGTGCCGTGCGCGGTCAGGAAGTCCTTCATCGCGGCCGCCGAGAGCGGCTCCAGCTCGTCCATCGGAGCGGTCTCGGGCGCCTTCAGCGGCGTGTTCAGCTGCTGCGGGCCCTGGCCCAGACGGATCTGCGCGAAGTCCGGGTCGCTCGGACGCCGCTCCCAGAGCCGGCGGCCCTCGGCGACGATCGACCAGAGCTGGTCCGGCTCCGGGTGCAGGAACAGCTGCGCACCGCGCTGCCGGTCGGCCGTACGGCGGACCTGACGGCGCATCTGCTGCAGGTACTTCAGGTAGTCCCGGCGCTCGTCCGCCGTCCCGGCGCTACCGCCCTTGCGGGCCTTGACGATCTGCGCCACCGCCATCGCGGCGGTGGAGGCCACCATCAGCACGCCCATCATCTTCATCGGCCCCTGGCCGTTGAAGAGGAACGCCGCCGAACCGCCCATGCCCAGCAGGGGCAGCAAGGACATCATCCAGTCCTCGCCACCGGCCCTCGGGAGCTCCGGCGGCGGCACCAGCTCCACCGGCTCGTCCGGTACCGCCGGCGGATACGCCCGCGCCGGACGCTTGACCGTAATCACACTCACTGGCATCAGCCCTCACGCACACGCAACTGGACACGTACGGGATTGAGGGCGCCCCGTGTGTGATGACGCCGCCCCCGCTCCGCCGATCGCAGGCGTCCCCGGGGTCGCGCGTCATCGCCCCCGTCCGCCTCGCGCAGGGGCCCACCCTACTGGGAGCACGTCAACCGTTCGAGCACGGGGGCGTAACTCACCTGCACCGCAACGGCTTGACGCTCCGTCCGGGGGCAGGTATCCCGGCCCGAACCAACTGGCGGTAGGGTGTCGCCGCGCCAACTCTTGGCCGGGTCGTGCCAGTTCCGGCCCGAACGGGGGCGCCAAGCTGACAACGGACACAGCAACAGGGGGAAGTGCCGGTGAGCTCTAACGCCACTACCGGATTCTGCCGGGTCACCGTCGTGGCGCCGGACAGCCGGATCGACGTCGCACTGCCGGAGGACGTTCCGCTCGCGGACATCTACCCCGAGGTCCTGCGGCTCTCCGGGCAGACCCAGGTGGACGGTGCGCCCACCGGCTTCCACCTGGTCCGCCGGGACGGCACCGTGCTGGACAGCGGGCTGCCGCTGGCCGCCCAGCAGGTCCGCGACGGAGACCTGCTGAGCCTGCGTCCGTTCGCGGAGTCGCTGCCACCGGCCGTCTACGACGACGTGGCCGACGCCATCGCCAGCGCGGTCGGCGCCGACCACCGGTTCTGGAGCCCGGAGCTGATGCGCTCCTTCGGCCTGATCGGGGCGGGCGTGCTGCTCACCCTGCTCGGCTTCGCGCTCTGGTTCTCGGACCTGAAGCACAACATGAACGGCCTGCCCGGCATCCTGGCCGGCGTCACCGCGATCGTGCTGGTCGCCTTCGCCGGCGTCCGGGCCCGGGTCTACCAGGACCACGACGCCGCCGTCGCGCTCGGCCTCGGCGCCCTGCCGCACACCCTGATCGCCGGCTCCGGCATCGTCGCGGTGGCCACCGTCGGCGACGGCCCCGGCCGCCTCCAGCTGCTGGTCGGCTGCGTCGCCGTGCTGGTGGTCTCGGTCCTGCTGGTCGGCATGCTTCCGGAGAAGGACTCGGTCTTCGTGGCCGCCGCCTTCCTGGCCGCCTCCGGCACCCTGGCCTCCTTCGCCGCCGTGCTGCTCTCCGAGACCCCGGCCACCGACATCGCCGCCGTCACCGGCGTCGCCGCCGTCGCGGCGGTCGGCTTCCTGCCCGCGCTCTCCGCCCGCTTCGCCCGCCTGCCCGTCGGCTTCAACGCCCCCGGCCAGACCCGCACCCGCGGCAGCTCCTACGCCGAGGAGGCCGCCGCCTCCGAGACCGTCCAGTACGAGCGGATCGCCCACCAGGCCCGGCGCGGCCACGAGGTCCTGGTCGGCCTGGTCGGCGGCTGCGCCGCCACCGTGATCGGCGCCTGCACCGTGCTCGGCTTCAGCGACCGGACGTGGGCCGAGCTGCTGGCCCTGGTCATCGGCATCGCCACCATGCTGCGGGCCCGCCTGTTCCGCTACACCGGCCAGGTCTTCGCCCTCACCATCGCCGGCCTGATCGGCCTGGCGCTGCTGATCATCGGCCTCTCGCTGCACACCCCGCAGTTCATCCTGAGCGCCTCCACCTCCTCCTCGGTGGACCTGCGCACCGTCTGGCTCTCCGCCTCCATCGCGGCCGGCGCCGCCATCCTGACCGGCATCGCCCTGGTCGTCCCGCGCCTGGGCGTCTCCCCGTTCTGGGGCCGCATCCTGGACATGATCGACGGCCTGATGCTGATCGCCCTGGTCCCGCTGGCCCTGGCCGTCCTCGACATCTACGGCCTCGTCCGCGGCGCCACCAGTTAGTCGCCCGCTCGCCTCCGGGCGGGAGGGGCCGAGAGCTTCCGCCCGTCGTCGCCCCTCACCCTGCGGTAAGGGGCGGCGGCGGGCGCTGGTACTCTTGGCCAGTCCGAGTTCTGTCAGATCCCTGTGCCGTCTACCAGGGTCACTCGGAAACCTTGAAGGAGATGCCGTGGCTCTCGCCGCTGACGTCAAGAAGCAGATCTTCGCCGAGTTCGGCCAGAAGGAGGGCGACACCGGCTCCCCCGAGGTGCAGGTCGCGATGCTCTCCCGCCGTATCTCGGACCTGACCGAGCACCTCAAGTTCCACAAGCACGACCACCACTCGCGTCGTGGCCTGCTGATCCTGGTCGGCCAGCGCCGCCGCCTTCTCCAGTACCTGGCCAAGAAGGACATCGAGCGCTTCCGTACCCTGGTGGACCGCCTCGGCATCCGCCGCGGTGCCGCCGGCGGCGCCCGCTAAGACCGCTGCAAGGGGCGGCTCCCCGATCACCGGGGGGCCGCCCCTCGCTGCATGCACGAGCACCGGAGTGCACCCCGCCGCACCGCACGCGCTCTAATGACGCGCTCGGTAGGGTGTGAATTTGTAAGGTGAGGGGCATGCCCGGTCATGGCGCCGATCACGGGATCGGCCCGACCCAGGCAACAAACGCACTCACCAGGCGGGACGAAGGGCCTCAAACGGAGGCCGCCCGCATCCGGAGGAGCGTCCAGACGCGACCGCCGACCAGGCCCGAGAGGCGCCGGTCCTCGGTAGTGGCCCCCGGGAGTCCCCACAGCGGGAAGCCCCGGAGGCTTCGATCGAAGACCGGCCCGAACTGCCCAGGGCCGCCCGGCAGACAGCAAGCGCTGGGACGCTCCTCCGGGAACGTACGAAAGAGGAGATCTTCCAGGTGGAAGAGAACGTGTTCTACGCCGAGGCCGTCATCGACAACGGCAGCTTCGGCACCCGTACCATCCGCTTCGAGACCGGCCGCCTGGCCCGTCAGGCCGCCGGCTCCGCCGTGGCCTACCTGGACGACGACACCATGGTGCTGTCGGCCACCAGCGCCTCCAAGCAGCCGAAGGAGCACTTCGACTTCTTCCCGCTGACGGTGGACGTCGAGGAGCGGATGTACGCCGCGGGCCGCATCCCCGGCTCGTTCTTCCGTCGTGAGGGCCGGCCCTCCGAGGACGCGATCCTCACCTGCCGCCTGATCGACCGTCCGCTGCGCCCGTCCTTCGTCAAGGGCCTGCGCAACGAGGTCCAGGTCGTCTGCACCGTCATGGCGCTCAACCCGGACCACCTGTACGACGTGGTGGCCATCAACGCCGCCTCGGCCTCCACCCAGCTCGCGGGCCTGCCGTTCTCCGGCCCGATCGGTGGCGTCCGGGTCGCGCTGATCAAGGGTCAGTGGGTGGCCTTCCCGACCCACTCCGAGCTCGAGGACGCCGTCTTCGACATGGTCGTGGCCGGCCGCACCCTGCCGGACGGCGACGTCGCGATCATGATGGTCGAGGCCGAGGCCACCACCAAGACCATCACCCTGGTGGGCGAGGGCGCCGAGGCTCCGACCGAGGAGGTCGTGGCCGCCGGTCTCGAGGCCGCCAAGCCGTTCATCAAGGTGCTCTGCGCCGCCCAGGCGAAGCTGGCCGCCCAGGCCGCCAAGCCGACCGGCGAGTTCCCGGTCTTCCTGGACTACCAGGACGACGTGCTGGCCGCCCTGACCACCGCCGTCAAGGGCGAGCTGGCCAAGGCGCTCACCATCGCCGGCAAGACCGAGCGCAACGCCGAGATCGACCGGATCAAGGGCATCGCCGCCGAGAAGCTCCTGCCGGAGTTCGAGGGCCGCGAGAAGGAGATCAGCGCCGCCTACAACGCGCTGACCAAGAAGATCGTCCGCGAGCGCGTCATCACGGACAAGGTCCGCATCGACGGCCGCGGCGTCACCGACATCCGCACCCTGGCCGCCGAGGTCGAGGCCATCCCGCGCGTCCACGGCTCGGCGCTGTTCGAGCGCGGCGAGACCCAGATCCTGGGTGTCACCACGCTGAACATGCTCCGCATGGAGCAGCAGCTCGACACGCTCTCCCCGGAGACGCGTCGCCGCTACATGCACAACTACAACTTCCCGCCGTACTCGGTCGGCGAGACCGGCCGCGTCGGTTCGCCGAAGCGCCGCGAGATCGGCCACGGCGCGCTGGCCGAGCGGGCGATCCTGCCCGTGCTGCCGACCCGCGAGGAGTTCCCCTACGCGATCCGCCAGGTCTCCGAGGCGCTGAGCTCCAACGGCTCCACCTCGATGGGCTCGGTCTGCGCCTCGACCATGTCGCTGCTGAACGCGGGTGTCCCGCTGAAGGCCGCCGTGGCCGGCATCGCGATGGGCCTGATCTCCCAGGAGATCGACGGCGAGACCCACTACGTCACGCTGACCGACATCCTCGGTGCCGAGGACGCGTACGGCGACATGGACTTCAAGGTCGCCGGTACCCGCAACTTCATCACCGCGCTCCAGCTGGACACCAAGCTCAACGGCATCCCGGCCTCCGTGCTGGCCGCCGCGCTGAAGCAGGCCAAGGACGCCCGCCTGCACATCCTCGACGTGATGAACGAGGCCATCGACTCGCCCGACGAGATGTCCCCGAACGCCCCGCGCATCATCACCATCAAGATCCCGGTGGACAAGATCGGTGAGGTCATCGGCCCCAAGGGCAAGATGATCAACCAGATCCAGGAGGACACCGGCGCGGAGATCACGATCGAGGACGACGGCACCATCTACATCGGTGCCAGCGACGGTCCGGCCGCCGAGGCCGCCCGCGCCACGATCAACCAGATCGCCAACCCGACCATGCCGGAGGTCGGCGAGCGCTACCTGGGCACCGTGGTGAAGACCACGACCTTCGGTGCCTTCGTCTCGCTCATGCCGGGCAAGGACGGCCTGCTGCACATCTCGCAGATCCGCAAGCTCGCCGGTGGCAAGCGCGTGGAGAACGTCGAGGACGTGCTGGCCGTCGGCTCCAAGGTCCAGGTCGAGATCGCCGAGATCGACCCGCGCGGCAAGCTCTCGCTGATCCCGGTCATCGAGGGCGAAGAGGGCGGCGACGCCGCTCCCGCCGCCGAGTAACCACTCGAGAGCAACCACAACAGGGGCGCGAGGAACTGCGCGACCAGCCCGGCACCTCGTGCGCCGGCGGTCGGACCCGCAGTCCCTCGCGCCCCTGTCTCATGCGTTACACCGACGGAGGTACCACCCCGTGGCCCAGGCCAGCGCGGCGCAGCAGCGCCCCGGCTCCACCCGGACCCTGCTCAAGGGCGTGGACGGCGCCGGCACCGTGCGCCGCACCGTCCTCCCCGGCGGTCTGCGGGTCGTCACCGAGACCCTCCCGACGGTCCGCTCCGCGACCTTCGGCATCTGGGTCGGCGTCGGCTCCCGGGACGAGACCCCGGCGCTGAACGGCGCCACCCACTACCTGGAGCACCTGCTCTTCAAGGGCACCGCCCGCCGCACCGCCCTGGAGATCTCCGCCGCGCTCGACGCGGTCGGCGGCGAGATGAACGCGTTCACCGCCAAGGAGAACACCTGCTACTACGCGCGGGTGCTCGACACCGACCTGCCGCTGGCCATCGACGTGGTCTGCGACATGCTCACCGGCTCGCTGATCCGGCCCGAGGACGTGGAGGCCGAGCGCGGCGTCATCCTCGAGGAGATGGCGATGGCCGAGGACGACCCGGGCGACGTGGTGCACGACCTGTTCGCCAAGGTGATCTACGGTGACTCCCCGCTGGGCCGCCCGATCCTCGGCACCCAGGAGACGGTCACCAACCTGACCCGCGATCAGATCGCCGGGTTCTTCCACCGCCGCTACAAGCCCGAGCACCTGGTGGTCGCCGCGGCCGGCAACCTCGACCACGCGACCGTGGTCCGGCAGGTCCGCAAGGCCTTCGCGCCCGTCCTGGCCCGTTCGGCCGGCCACCCCGCCGAGGTCCGCAAGGGCGTCCGCGCGCTGCGCACGGCCGGCCGGGTCGAGGTGCTCAACCGCCCGACCGAGCAGGCCCACCTGGTGCTCGGCGTGCCCGGTGTGCCGCGCCACGACGAGCGCCGCTGGGCCCTCGGGGTGCTGAACGCCGCGCTCGGCGGCGGGATGAGCTCGCGGCTGTTCCAGGAGGTCCGGGAGAAGCGCGGGCTGGCCTACTCGGTCTACTCGTACTCCTCCTCGTACGCCGACAGCGGCCTGTTCGGCATCTACGCCGGCTGCCAGCCCAAGCGGGTCGAGCAGGTGCTGGAGATCTGCCGCGAGGAACTGGCCAGGGTGGTCGCCGAGGGCATCACCGAGGAGGAGCTGCGCCGGGCGATCGGCCAGATCTCCGGTTCCACCGTGCTCGGCATGGAGGACACCGGTTCGCTGATGAACCGGATCGGCAAGGCCGAGATCAGCTACGGCCAGCACCTGTCCGTCAGCGAGATGCTGGAGCGGATCGCCGCGGTCACCCTGGACGACGTCCACGCGGTGGCCCGGGACGTGCTCGGTGCGCACCGGCCCTCGCTCGCGCTGATCGGCCCGATCAACCAGAAGCGGGCCGACGCGCTCGCCTCCCTGCTGGCCTGAGAGGACATCTGACATGACGTCTGTTGCTGTGATCGGGGCCACCGGCCGGATCGGCTCGGAGGCGGTCAAGGCCGTCACCGCGGCGCCGGACATGGAGCTCACCGCCGCGCTCAACCGCTCCTCCTCGCTGGAGGAGCTCAAGGGTGCCGAGGTCGCGGTCGAACTCACCCACCCCGACGCGGTGATGGCCAACCTGGAGCACTGCGTCCGCAACGGCATCCACGTGGTCACCGGCACCACCGGCTGGACCGAGGAGCGGCTCGCCACCCTGCGCGGCTGGCTGGCCGAGGCCCCCGGGGTCGGCGTGCTGATCGCGCCGAACTTCTCCATCGGCGCGGTGCTGTCGATGAAGTTCGCCCAGCAGGCGGCCAAGTACTTCGAGACCGTCGAGGTCGTCGAACTGCACCACAACAACAAGGCGGACGCCCCCAGCGGCACCGCCGCCCGCACCGCCCAGCTGATCGCCGCCGCCCGGGAGGAGGCCGGCCTGCCCCGGCAGTCCGACCCGACCACCCACGGCCTGCCCGGCGCCCGCGGCGCCGACGTGGACGGCGTCCCGGTGCACTCGGTCCGGCTGCGCGGCCTGCTGGCGCACCAGGAGGTGCTGCTCGGCGACACCGGCGAGACCCTGACGATCCGTCACGACTCGCTCCACCACAGCTGCTTCATGCCCGGCATCCTGCTCGGCGTGCGCAAGGTGGCCGAGCACCCGGGGCTGACCTTCGGCCTCGAGCACTTCATGGAGCTCTGAGCACCGCATGACCTCGCGCACCGGCTTCTTCCTGCTCTCCGCGGCCCTGCTGCTGGTCTCGCTGATCTGCATCGGTGAGGGTGTCCAGCTGATCGCCACCGGCAAGCCGCTCGGCATCGGCCTGGGCGTCTGCGCCTTCGTCATCCCGGCGATCGGCGTCTGGTTCCTGCGCCAGACCATGCGCTTCGGCCGGGCCAGCGAGCGGCTGGCCAAGGAGCTGGAGGCCGAGGGGGGCCTCCCGGTGGACGAGCTGCGCCGGACGGCCGGCGGGCGGATCGACCGGGCCTCCGCCGACGAGGTGTTCGCCCGCCGCAAGGCGGAGGCGGAGGCGGCCCCGGGGGACTGGCGGGTGTTCTTCCGCCTGGCCGTGGCGTACGCGGACGCGGGGGACACGCCGCGGGCCCGCAAGACCATGCAGCACGCCATCAAGCTGCACGGGAGTACCGATCCGATTGGGAGCAAGAGTTGAGCAGCGAAGTGAAGTTCCGCGACGACGTGACGGTGCAGCTGGTGCGCAGCGCCGCCGCCGACTCGGACGTCATCTGGTCCGCGCGGGTCTCCACCGCGGGTGAGCAGTCGCTGGAGGCGCTGGCCCAGGACCCGGAGAAGTCGGCCGGCCTGATCAACTTCCTGATGCGCGACCGGCACGGCACCCCCTTCGAGCACAACTCGATGACCTTCTTCATCAGCGCGCCGATCTTCGTCTTCCGCGAGTTCCACCGGCACCGCAGCGGCTGGTCGTACAACGAGGAGTCCGGCCGCTACCGCAACCTGGAGCCGGTCTTCTACGTGCCCGGTGCCGACCGCAAGCTGGTCCAGCAGGGCCGCCCGGGCCGGTACGAGTTCGTGGACGGCACCCCGGAGCAGCAGGACGTGGTCGCGGAGCAGATGGAGGCCGCCTACCGGGCCTCGTACACCGCGTACCAGGAGATGCTGGAGGCCGGCGTCGCCCGCGAGGTGGCCCGGGCCGTGCTGCCGGTCGGCCTGTTCTCGTCGATGTACGCGACCTGCAACGCCCGCTCGCTGATGCACTTCCTCTCGCTGCGGACCAAGAAGGAGAACGCCACCGTGCCGTCCTTCCCGCAGCGCGAGATCGAGATGGTCGCCGAGGGCATGGAGGCGGAGTGGGCCAAGCTCATGCCGCTCACCCATGCGGCCTTCGAGAAGCACGGCCGCGTGGCCCCCTGACCTGGGCCGACAGGCATAGGAGTGGCTTGTCCGGCATGTCTGGATTGCGGTGGTTCTGGGCGCTCCCTAGGCTCGGGTCACGGATTCCGGTGCTGCTCGAACCCCCGAGCGAGTAGCACCGGAATCCCATGCCGGGACCGGGACGGACGGCTGACGGACCGTCAGTACCACGCCACACCTGTCCGAACCCTGGACCGCTCCGGATACCCCCGGGGTGCCTACGAGTAGTTTTGGACGCATGGCTCCGACCTCCACCCCCCAGACGCCTTTCGGCCGGGTCCTGACCGCGATGGTCACCCCGTTCACCGCCGACGGCGCGCTCGACCTCGACGGCGCCCAGCGCCTCGCCACCCACCTGGTGGACTCCGGCAACGACGGTCTCGTGATCAACGGCACCACCGGTGAGTCCCCCACCACCAGCGACACCGAGAAGGCCCAGCTGGTCCGCGCGGTCGTGGAGGCGGTCGGGGACCGGGCGCACGTCGTCGCAGGAGTCGGCACCAACGACACCCACCACAGCATCGAGCTGGCCCGCCAGGCCGAGGCGGCCGGCGCCCACGGCCTGCTGGTGGTCACCCCGTACTACAACAAGCCCCCGCAGGAGGGCATCTACCGCCACAACGTGGCGATCGCCGACGCGACCGCACTGCCCGTGATGCTCTACGACATCCCCGGCCGCTCCGGCGTCGCGATCGACACCGAGACCCTGGTCCGCCTCGGCGAGCACCCCCGGATCGTCGCCAACAAGGACGCCAAGGGCGACCTCGGCGCGGCCTCCTGGGCCATCACCCGCTCCGGCCTCGCCTGGTACTCCGGCGACGACATCCTCAACCTGCCGCTGCTCTCGGTCGGTGCCGTCGGCGTGGTCAGCGTGGTCGGCCACGTGGTGGCCGGCGAGCTGCGCACCATGCTCGACGCCTTCCGCGACGGCGACGTGGCGAAGGCCACCGCGGTCCACCAGAGCCTGCTGCCGGTGTTCAGCGGTATGTTCCGCACTCAGGGCGTGATCCTCACCAAGGCCGCGCTCACCCTGCAGGGCCACCCGGCCGGGCCGCTCCGCCTGCCGCTGGTCTCCGCCACCGCGGAGGAGATCGCGCGGTTGAAGGAGGATCTCGCCGCCGGCGGGGTACACCTGTAGCAGACAAGACGTGCGCGCCCCGGCTCGCCGGGCCTCCCGAGGCCTGCCGCTGGACCGGACCGAAGGCGCGAGGCATCAGACCTGGCAAGTAGGAAACCATCGAAGAACGCACGCCACGTGTCAGCAGGGGAGGACCCCCGGGGCATGTGGCGTGCGTCGTGAGGAGAGTCTTTTGAGCCACCCCCACCCCGACCTCGGCACGCCCCCGGCCCTCAAGCCCGGCGCCATCCGGATCACCCCGCTCGGCGGCCTCGGCGAGATCGGCCGCAACATGACCGTGCTGGAGCACGCGGGCCGGCTGCTGATCATCGACTGCGGCGTGCTCTTCCCCGAGGACGAGCAGCCCGGCGTCGACCTGATCCTGCCGGACTTCAGCTCCATCCGGGACCGCCTCGACAAGATCGACGGCATCGTCCTGACGCACGGTCACGAGGACCACATCGGTGCCGTCCCGTACCTGCTCCGGGAGAACCCGGACATCCCGCTGATCGGCTCCAAGCTGACCCTCGCCCTGATCGAGGCCAAGCTCGCCGAGCACCGGATCCGCCCGTACGTCCTGGAGGTCAAGGAGGGCGACCGCGAGCGGATCGGCCCCTTCGACTGCGAGTTCATCGCCGTCAACCACTCCATCCCGGACGCCCTGGCCGTCGCCGTCCGCACCCCGGCCGGCATGGTCGTCGCCACCGGCGACTTCAAGATGGACCAGCTCCCGCTGGACGGCCGCCTCACCGACCTCCCGGCCTTCGCCAAGCTGGCCGAGGAGGGCATGGACCTGCTGCTGGTGGACTCCACCAACGCCGAGGTCCCCGGCTTCATCCCGCACGAGCGCGACATCTCCGCGGCGCTGCGCAACGTCTTCGCCAACGCGGAGAAGCGCATCATCGTGGCCTCCTTCGCCAGCCACGTGCACCGCATCCAGCAGGTGCTGGACGCCGCGCACGAGCACAAGCGCAAGGTCGCCTTCGTCGGCCGCTCGATGGTCCGCAACATGGGCATCGCCCGTGACCTCGGCTACCTCAAGGTGCCGGGCAACATGATCGTCGACGTGAAGACCCTGGACGACCTGCCGGACAAGGACGTCGTCCTGGTCTGCACCGGCTCCCAGGGCGAGCCGATGGCCGCGCTGTCCCGGATGGCCAACCGCGACCACCAGATCCGGATCGTCGAGGGCGACACCGTCATCCTCGCCTCGTCGCTGATCCCGGGCAACGAGACCGCGATCTACCGCGTCATCAACGGCCTGACCCGCTGGGGCGCCAACGTCGTCCACAAGGGCAACGCCAAGGTGCACGTCTCCGGCCACGCCTCGGCCGGCGAGCTCCTGTACTTCTTCAACATCTGCAAGCCGAAGAACCTGATGCCGGTCCACGGCGAGTGGCGCCACCTGCGGGCCTGCGCCGACCTCGGCATCAAGACCGGCGTCCCGAAGAACCGCACCGTCATCGCCGAGGACGGCGTGGTGGTCGACCTGGAGAACGGCGTCGCCAAGATCGTCGGCAAGGTCCAGGCCGGCTACGTGTACGTCGACGGTTCGTCGGTCGGCGACATCACCGAGGCCTCGCTGAAGGACCGTCGGATCCTCGGCGAGGAGGGCTTCATCTCGGTCTTCGTGGTGGTCGACTCCACCAGCGGCAAGATCGTGAGCGGCCCGACCATCCAGGCCCGCGGCTCCGGCATCGACGACGGCGCCTTCGCCCCCGTGGTGGCCCGTCTCCAGGAGGCCCTGGAGAAGTCGGCCGGCGACGGCGTCCTGGAGGTCCGCCAGGTGCAGCAGCTGGTCCGCCGCACCATCGGCAAGTGGGTGGCGGACAACTACCGCCGCCGTCCGATGATCGTTCCGGTGGTCGTGGAGGTCTAGACCTCTGGTTTGACTTGGGGCAGCCCGGTGCGTAGTGTTCTCCGGGTTGCCCCAAGTGGTCTGCGGAACTTCCCCGAGCGAAATCGGGAAGGGAAAGCGGCCCGAGAAACTCTGATAGAGTTCGGGAGCGCCGAAAGGCCAAAGCGAAATCGGAAAGTGAAACTCCGGGAAATCGGAGCGGAAAACGTCTGATAAGCTGGAAACACGAAAGAACGAAGCGCCCGGAGGGCCTGCCGGAAGGCAGTCCGAAGGAAGCCACCGTTCCTTGAGAAC
>NZ_JBITBY010000024.1:0-56912 GCF_044452665.1 Kitasatospora sp. NPDC051853
ACCTACGCCTCGGTGGGGGCGGTGGCGGACGCGTACCAGTTCTGGGCCCGCACCAGGCAGGAGCTGCTGGCGCCGCTGGACCTGATGGTCTGCGACGAGGCGCACCGCTCGTCCGGGCATGTCGAGAAGACGTGGACGGTGGTGCACGACCAGGCGCTGATCCCGGCGGCCAGGCGCGCCTACTGCACGGCGACGCCGCGCATCTGGGCGCCGCCCAAGAAGGCGCTCAAGGCCTCCACGGGCCGGGAGGGGGCGCACCAGCCGCTGCCGGAGGAGCTGGCGGTGTCGATGGATGACGTGCGGATCTACGGCCCGATGGTGTTCTCCATGGGCTTGGCCGAGGCGGTGGAAAAATCGCTGCTCGCCCCGTTCGAGGTGGTGGTGGTTGAGCTGCGGGATCCGCGCTCGGACCGGGACGCCGCCAAGGCGCAGCCGGTGCCGTGGGGCGCGGGGGTGGGTGAGGCGCAGGACGGGAGCGAGGACGAGGTGCCGGCCGAGCAGCTGGCGGCGATGCAGGCCGGGCTGCTCAAGGTCGCCGCCGAGCGGGGGTTGACGCGCACCATCACCTTCCACAACCGCACGCTGGAGGCCCGGTATTTCTCCGAGACGCTGAACCAGACAGCGGAGCGGCTTCACGAGAGCGACCCGGAGAAATACCCGGCCGAGGTCTGGTCGCAGTGGCTCTCCGGGGAGCACTCGGTGGATTTCCGGGAGGAGGTCATCGGGGAGTTCGGACTGACCGAGGAGGACGACGGCCTGGGGTACCGGGTGATCGCCCAGTGCAAGATCCTCGGCGAGGGAGTCGATATCCCGAATGCAGATTCGGTTCTGATTTCCGGCCGGGGCAGCATGGTCGATATCGTCCAGGCCGTCGGCCGGGCTCTTCGGATCAAGCCCGGGGAGAAGAAGATGGCGAGCCTTATCGTGCCCGTCTTCCTCAAGCCCGGGGAGAAGCCTGGGGACATTCTGGAGTCTGACAGCTATAACGGGCTCGTCAAAATCTTGGCCGCTTTGAGGTCACACGACGAACGCATGGTCGAAGCCCTCGCGGTGCCGCAGCGCAGCGGCCGCCGCACCACCGGGCGCAGCGCCGAGGCGACTTACGCACCTGGTGAAGGGCATGGTGGCGGTGCCGATGGCACGGGGGCGTTCACGCTCCCGGTCCGCTTCGAGTCCGCCCCCGAGGACGACGTCCTGGCCCTGTTTATCGCCTCGCGGGTGTTGACCGGTGAAACGCAGTTGTGGCGTGAGGCGATCGGCCATGTGCGGAATTGGTACAAGGAGCACGGGCACCTGAACGTGCCCTATGCGGCCCTGGTCGGGGAGAACGGAAACTATCCGTTGGGGCGGTGGTTGTCGGACCGCCGGGTGGAGAATGCGGCGGGCGAGTTGGCGCCATGGAGGGTGGAGCAGCTCGACGGGTTCGACATGGTGTGGTCGGTGTCGGATGCGCGGTTCGAGGCCGGCCTCTCGTGGGCGCGGGTGTGGGCGAAGGACCACGGTTCGAGCCTGGCGGCCCCGGCCCGGGCCTCGGTGGGCGGCTACTCGATCGGCACCTGGCTGGCTGAGCTGAGGGCGTCCGCGCAGGTGCCGCAGGGTGAGCCGGGGTCGCTGGCGCCCGAGCGGCGCCGGGCGCTGGAGGAGATCGACCCGTGGTGGTGCCCCACCTGGCCGGTCGCCTGGCAGCGCGCCTACGCCGCCGCCAGGTCGTGGTGGCTGGAGTCGGACGGCCAGGTCGCCTGGGCCGAGCTGGCCGAGGACGTGATGTTCGAGGGCGAGGCGCTCGGCCGGTGGGTGCTCGCGCAGCGCGCCGGCCACCCGGGCCTGGAGGCGGAGCAGCAGGAGCTGCTGGCCGCGATCGGCATCGAGGCCGATGCGGAGCTGGTGGCGGCGAAGGCCGCGGCGGACTCCCGGCCGCGCGTCTCCCGCTCGGACCGGTTCGCGCTCGGCATCGCCGCGCTGGCCGCGTTCGTGGCCGAGCACGGGCATCCGCGGGTTCCCCGCCCGCACCGCCAGGAGGTGGAGGCCGGAGCGGACGGCGAGGAGCAGGGCGTCATCGAAGTGGCCCTGGGTGCATTTCTCAACAACGCCAAAGCCCGCCGCGCCAAGCTGACGGACGATCAGCTCGCGCAGCTCGCCGGGCACGGCGTGGCGTGGGCGCTGGTGGAGGTGTGAGCGGCGGCGTGGTCCTGGCCGTGGTGGTCGCGGCGGTCGGCTGGTGCTGGGGCCGTGCCTGCCTGGGTGCTGGGGCGCGGTCCGCTCAGCGCAGGGCGGCAGTTTGAAGGTCCGGAGGCAGCTTCTTCAGAGGGATGCAGGCGGTCCAGTGAGGACCGTCAGGAAGGGCTTCAGGGAAGTACGGGCGGGGATAGCGGCCGCGGCCACGGCCGGACGGGTCTTGCGGGGGCCGTAGGCGGCAGTGTTCAGCGGCTTGGAGCAGCGCTGTCAGTGTGGGTTCGGTTTCGGTGAGCAGGCGGCGGCTGCGGGTTTTGTGGTGCTGGTGGTAGCGGGTGGCAGCGTCCAGGAGGGGGCGGGCCCAGGCGGGTACGCGGTACGCCGCGCAGCGGGTGGGGATGCGGTCGCGGGCGGGTGCGTGGAGGGTGAGGGTGGCTCGTGAGGGGTGGTAGTCGGTGGGGGCGGCCTCGGCGATCTGGTCGAAGTCGGCGCCGGTGATCAGGGTGGTGGCGAGGGCTGCGGCGTGGGCGGGGTGGGCCAGGCGTGTGAGGCGGGTGGTGGCTTCTTCGAGGCGGCCGGTCGGGGGCGGGGTGGGGAGCCAGTCGGCGGGGGCCGGTGGTGGGGTGCAGTCACAGGGGCCTCTGAGCCTGTCGGTGAGGGCGAGGTCGGTCAGGGCGGGGAGGGTGAGCCAGGGCAGGGAGTGCGCCGGTGGGGCGGGGTGGGGTGCGGGCCGGGTGCCGCGGTCGGGCAAGGGGTGGGCGTAGGCGGGCAGGCCGTGGGTGATGGTGTGGTCGGTGCCGGCCAGGGCCCGGGTGAGGGCGGGTGTCGGGGCTCGGCGGTGGCAGACGACGGTCAGGTGAGCGCCGGTGCGCTGTTGGAAGGTGAGGAGGTGGCGCAGGCGGGTGGGGGTGAGGAGGTGGCCGCGCAGGAGGATCAGGTGGTGCAGGCGCGAGGTGCGGGCCCAGGCCGCGGCGGCGGCCCAGGTAGGGGCCGGTTGGGTGTTCCAACGCCCGGGCGCTGTATACGACTTGCCGAGGGCGGCGAGGATGTCGTGGGCGAGGTCGGCCGGGTGGTCGGTACCGGGGGTGGGGTGGACCGTGACCTGTCCGGCGGCGGGGTGGTGGGCGGCCAGGGCGGCGTGGGTGCAGGCGGGGGTGTCGCCCGGGTCGAGCGCGAGGGTTAGGGCTGGTGCCGAGCCGGTCGTAGACCTGACGCAGCAGGTGTTCGTCGACGTGGGTGCGGCCTTGGGCGGCGAGGCCGTCGGCGGCGTGTTTGGTGATGCGGGCCCAGGCGCGGAAGTTGCCGTGGGCGGCCTGCTTGTCGACCAGGGCGATCAGGTCGGGGTCGACGGTGTCCCACAGGGGGTGGAAGGCGGGGATGGTGGCGAGGACCTCGGGCAGGGTGAGCGGGAGGGCCTGCTGCCAGATGAAGACGCGGGAGGCGAGCATCGGTTCGCGGCGCAGGACCTTGGCGCAGCCGTCGCCGCCGGCGAAGACGACGGCGATGTCGGTGGCCGGGTCGTCCCACAGGTAGCGCCAGTACTCGAAGCATTCGCGGGACAGCCACTGGGCCTCGTCGCAGACCAGTACGTGGAAGGAGCGGGCGAGGGCGTCCTTGAGGACGGTGTCGAACTCGATCGGCCGCAGCGGCGGTTCGCCGGGCAGGGCGAGGGCGCGGAAGAGTTCGTGGCGGATGTCGCGTGGGGTCGGGCGGGCCCGGAACGCGACGCGGTAGGTGTTGCGGGGTGCGAGGTGGCGCAGCGCGGCGTTGACGGAGAACGACTTGCCGTTGCCGGCCGCTCCGGAGAGGACCATCATCGCGCGGGCCTCGAGGGTGGCGGCGATGTTGTCCTGGGTGGTGCGCAGCGCCTCGGTGGCCACGACGCGGGCGCCGGCGAGGTTGAGGTAGTGGTCGGCGCGCTCGGGGGGCAGCATGCCGGGGCGTAGGGCGGGTGCGGTGGTCATGGTTCTCCTACCTGGGCACGGAGTTGTCGTGAGTGGACGAGGCCGCGGTGGTGGACCTGGGTGTTCGCTATTCGCAGCGGCGCCGGGTGAGGGTGGGCGGGCCGGTGTGGCCGGGTCACCGTGGCGGGTCGGTGTCGGTGTCGGGTGGTGAGGGGCGCCTGCCGGGTGGCTTGCGGCGGGGTTGACCGGAGGGTTGGGGCAGGACCCAGCCGTCCGGGAGCGGGGCGTGCGGGATCAGTCCGGGCAGGGCCAGGGCACGGAGATCCCGGCCGTCGGTTGCTTCGAGTTCGGCCTGGGCCTCGGCGGCGGTGAGGGCGCCCAGTGGTTGGGGTGGGGCCGCGGTGGTGACGGCGGCGAACCGCTGGCGACGCAGCTTCTCGGCGGCCTTCAGGTCCGCGCGCAGTCGGCGGGCTGCGGCGGTGCGGGCGGCTTTCAGGGCGCGGATCTGTTCCGGGCTCGCCTGCTCGGCGAGATGGGCCGGGCCGAGGTGGCGGCCGGTGGAGGCGTCGAACACCTCGATCTCGCTGTCGTGGTGCGGGAGGTGACGCAGGCGGATCTTCGTCTCGGTGTGGCCGACCATCCAGGCGGCGATGTAGTCGCGGCTCTGCCAGGAGATGCCGTTCGTGGTGATCGTGCGGGTGCGGCCGTCGTCCTCCAGGGCGAAGAGGGCGAGGTGCTCGGCCGGGACGTCGCGCAGCGGCGTCGGGTCCGCGTTCCACGCCTGGAGCGGGGTGAGGCCCTTCAGGGCCGCCGGGTGGTGCTCGGTGTTCCACCAGCGCACCCAGTCCAGCAGCAGTTGGACGAACGCCGGGAACGTCAGCGGTGGCGCGTCCGGATCGGCGAGCCGACCGCCGGTGAGTTTCTGTCGGTGGGTGTAGCGCGGGAGGGAGACGAGGAGCATCTCCTCCACCGCGTCGTTCAGCGCCTCGACTGTGCCCTTCAGGTGCGGTGTGTAGGCGGGCAGGTCGTGCACGGGGACGGCGAGGGCGCCGAGCGCCGCGGTGACCGTGGTGGACAGGAAATCCTTGCCGCGGTCGACGCGCACCAGTGCGGGCAGGCCGCCGGCGGGGCCGAACGGTTCGGTGCGGGTGATCGAGGTGCGCAGCGCGGCGAGGACCGCGTCGCGGGAAGGGGTGTGCGGGGTCACCGCGAGGCCCAGGACGTGCTTGGTGGCGCAGTCGATAAACCAGGTGATCCACGGACACGTCAACTCGCCCTCGACATCGACCTGTACGGGCACATGCTTGTGATCGCCCTCCCAGCAGGCGTTCCTCCACATCGCCGGCCGCTTCCCGAACACGTCGTACGCCCGGCGGGCGGCCTCCCCGCCCCGCAGGCCGGCCCGCTCCCCCGCTGACAGCTCCCGTACCACGGCACGGTGCAGGGCCGACAGCGACAGCATCGGCCCGGCCTCGGGATCGTCCGCCGCGCGGGCCGCCAGTTCGCGGTGGACGGCCGAGACGTTGCCTCCCCACAGAGCCAGCAGACGCCGGATCTCCGGGGTGACGCTCGCGCGCGCGCGGGAGCGCGGTACGAGGCGGCCCTCCCTGCGCGCGGCGGCGACCCAGTACCACACCGCCCGCACGGTTACCCCAAGAGACGAGGCGACCAGCCGTACATGAGCAGTCGTCAACTCACCCCGGCTGTCCAGGTCCATCAACCGGGCCACGGCCGCGGACCGGTCCACCGGCTCGGACACCGCCACTCCCCCGTTCCGGTCGGCACCCGTCGACTTCGCACCGGGCCTTGTCGCGGGTCAGGCTGTCCACCGCGACACTGCGCGATACCGACACGCCGCGCGACAACACCCGATCGAAGGCAAACCACCACCATGGCGTTTCACCACACGCCGAACCACCAAGACCATCCCGCCCCTGGCCCACAACTCGGGCTTCGGCCTGAGGCGTTCACCACTCACTGCCCTGCACGAGACCGGCGGACGAGCCCGTTCGACGCGGCGGCGGTGTCAGCCTCCTGCTGGATGATCTGGCCATGTTGATTGCGACCAACGAGCGTGGCCACGTGGTGAAGCGCGCCACCAAGCCCGCCATCGGGACGATGCTGGCGAACCTGCGGCGGGGCAACGCCCACATGGTCGTGGAGCGGGTGGATGGCGAGCGGTCCGGCGACTGGTACATCCAGGTCCTGCTGCGCGAGAACAACACCTATCAGCTCGAATACCGCGATGGCGTGGCTGAGCAGCACTTCCAGACCATGACCGTGTCCCAGGAGAAGGTCCTCACGGCGCTGCTCGGCTGGGCTGCCGGGAAGCAGGGCTGGCAGGACGGCTTCATGTGGAACAACATCGGCGAGCAGTTCAGCTCCTCCAACGACGCAGCGCCCGAATCGACCGACGGTACGGAGCGGGCCGCGCGGCCTGGAGTCACCTGACCAGCGCGGCCAAGGCTCGATGGCACGGCACAGGACACGTTCGACCGGGTGCTGCTCCGACCCCAGAAGCGAGGCACAGGCATCGTGGTAACGATCGGCGTCAGCTTTTCACCGTGATACAGCGGAACGCTTCACCACAACCCCGGCCCCTGCCCTTCACCGAACTCCCCTCAAAAAAGTTGGCCACCAGCCACAACACACTGTCCCGAACCAGTGAACAACAACGCCGAACCCCGATGAAAACCACACACCGATCATCATGGGCGCCGCGCTGGCCGATCACCTGGCAGCGCTCCTACGCCACCGCCCGGCAGTGGTGGCTGGAGTCCGACGGCCGGGTGGACTGGGCCGCGCTGGACGTGGAGACCGAGTTCGAGGGCGAGGCGCTTGGACGCTGGGTGCAGGCGCAGCGTGGCGCGTTCGCCGTGCTCGACCAGGAGCAGCAGGACCTCCTGGCGGCGATCGGCGTCGAGGAGGACCAGGAGCTGGCCGCCGCCCGGGCGAAGGTGGCGGCCCGGCCGAACAAGAGCCGCAGTGACCGGTTCGCGGCCGGCCTCGCAGCGTTGGCCTCCTTCGTCGCCGAGCACGGCCACCCTCGCGTGCCCCGGACCCACAGGCAGCCGCTCGCACTGGAGGTAGGCTCTGGAGGCGATGTGACGCCCTTTGCGCTGGGTACCTGGCTCAACAACACCAAGAGCCGCCGCAGTAGGCTGACCCCGGATCAGCTCGCACAACTCGCCGAACACGGCGTGGAGTGGGCGTAACAGTGGTCGAGGTGACCCGGGCAGGCGATGGGTGTGCGAGGCAGGCTCCAGCTCCGTGGCGGGACGCAGTACGGTTCGGGCCGCCCCAATGTTCTGAGAGATCCAGTTCGGCACGTCGCCTACTTGAGTTCCTTCTCCGTCAGAAGTAGGAAGTCGACAGCGCAGCCGATACGCTTATGAAGGTCATTGAGGGTGTACCAGGAACTTGGGTTCAGAGCGGAGAGGTTAGGCTGGTCAATCAGGTCGTACTGGAGGCGGCGGTGGTGAGCGCCAAGTCCCTGGAATATCAAAGGCACCAGCTTTACCATGCGAACATCCGTCGCCCCTGCGGTAACGAACCACCCGCTCGAGATCGGGAAGAAGTGGTCAAAGGCTTCGAGTGCTATCGGGATCTCGTCGGCCGGGATGCCGGAGTACTTCGACATCCATTTGAACTCCTGCTCCTTCCGATCCTCAAGGTAAAAACCTCCCCATCCCCACAAAAACTGCTGCCAGAAAGTCGCGTACCGTCGAAAGTTCGGCTGTTCCCTCAGCCACTCCATGCCCCGATGGAAGGTTGAAGGGAGGGCGTGATATGTCAGACCTTGGAAGATGAAAACCTCTCGATCCTCCGAGAGACGGAATTCTGGCGCGCCGTCGGGGTGCGTGAGCGCGTAGTCGACGGCAGCCTTGAGAATGGCCAGGCGGGCACGATGCTCAAGGTACGTACATGCCTGGAGCTCCGGATACTTTCCGTTGAGCATCGCCTCGTAGCTCGGGCTACTGGCGGGCGCCGACTGTGGATCGAACGTACCCCCATCGAGTTCGTGTGCATAGCCGCGCGTCAGCTGCGGATGCTCCTGGTACGCCTCGTACAGCATCGCCGCAGACTCTTCGGGAGCCCGTGCCAGGAAGGTGCCGTTGTTGATCTGGCGATGGTACGTCTTCGCTGACCTGGCGCCCTGCTCACCCTTCTTTGCCCGCTCATGGATCAGATGAACGAACCTACGTTCCACGCCGTACGAGAACCGCCACAAGGCGATGAGCTTCGGCTCCACAAAGGTGCCAAAACCCTTTTCCGAGAAGTGCTCCGGGGCAGCTTGGAAATCTTCGAAGCAAACGACCTCCAGCCCCAGAGGGGTCATCCTGGTGGGGGCAGTCTCGCGGTCGTCCCAGCGAGTATGGAAGAAGGCTCCGTGCTGGATCTTCAGGTATCGCATCCAGCCGACGACCTTGAAAAGATCGGTGTACCCCCACTTTCCACCCTTGACCTCGATGAGCCGCCGCGTGGCTTGTTCATGTGCGTAGTCAGTGGTGACGATGTCAAGTTCGAGGAGGTCCGCAGGGTCAGACTCGACGATCTGCTTCTCTACGAAGTGGCCCGAGGCTTGGAAGAGTGCTGCGATGTAGTCCTCAAGCTCCTCTCCGGCTCCGGGTATTTCCGGCAGCTCCACAACCTTCTTGCTCATCAGCAGCCCTCTCTGTACTGAGCGACCCTACCGGCAAGATCATAGGGCGCTACGCGTTTCCAGAATGACCAGGACACCTACGGGATCTCCACTCCAGGGACGCGATCGTAGTGGATAGCCAGAGGCACGAGGTGAAGTGGTCAACGCGATCGGTCCTCGTATTCGTCCTCTGTTCGGCTGGTGTGCCCGGGGCCGGGATGGACCACTCCTGGGACCATTGGATGGTCGTAGTCGAGTTCGATCTTCCCGAAGGTGGCGCTGGGGATCGGTGCGGAGTCATTGTCGGCAATGATCAGCTGAATCCGGGGGCCGTAGGTCTCGGCGATCGCTTGGAGGCGGTGGTAGATACGGCGACCGCGTTCTTGGTCGTCGGCGTTGGTGCCTGATGCCTTGCGTGGAGAATCGATGATCAGCAGGGAAGGCACGAGAACGTCGGGGTTGGTGGTGCCAAACTCCAGCAGGGTGAGGCTGTAGGCCACGTTGATGCATGTCACGATGCCGCCTCCGTCGGCCTGAAGGGTTTCGAATGGACCGCCGTTGATCAGTGGCAGGTAGGTCCCGGGGTCGATGGTTGCCGACTCGATCCAGGGAGCGGGCCGGAGACCGACAACCATGTCGTTGAAGTTCCGGCTGAGGTCAGTTACCAGACCTTCTCGTTCGGCAAGTTCGGCGGATCGGGCCTTTTTGTCCGCGGTAGCGCGGGCACGGCGTTCCTTGATGTCGCGAACGGCCTGGTCGATTGCGCGGGCGCGGGCCCAGTAGTCGCGCAACTGGCTAACCGCGTCGATGCTCGCCCTGAGGGTGGCCGCGCGGGCGCTCGCATCGGCGATGGCCTCAAAGCGCGGGGCCACCATGTCCCGGGTTTGTGCGTCGAGCTGCCGGCGCAGGGTGTGCGCCAGGAAGTCGGCCTGCTGGACGCGACCCTGCGCAATCTGCAGGACTTCAGTGTCTGCAGCCAGGACAGCTCGGGCATCTTGGAGCTGTTGTTCCAGGGCTCTGCGGGTCTGCTGAATGGCGGCAGGGTCCACATCGTCGTCCGTAGGATCGGGCTGCAGGCACACCAGGCAGTGGTCGTCGGGGACCGGTCGTGCGTTGAGCCGCTGCATGCAGCGTGGACAGACGATGAAGTCGAACGGGGAGAGCTTTTCGATCGCGGCGGCGGAGCGCTCCAGACGGGATAGGTCGACCTCGATCTGGGCGACGACCGCTTCCCGGGCTTCGATGAGGTCATGGGCGGCCAAGAGGTCCTGGGCGGCCTCCCTTGCGCTCTCGACCGCCTCGCGCAGTTCCTGGCGGAGTACGGCGTCAGCTGCGCTGTTCTCCTCCAGCTCGTGGCGCAGTGCCGCGAGGGCAGTGTCTGCACGCTGCAGCATGTCACGCAGATTCGCGAGCTCGGCGCGAAGTTCCTCGTCGGTGCGGGGGTCGGCTGCGGCGAGGAAGCGCTGGACGTTCTCGTACTCGGCCGTCTTGGACTTGAGCTGCTCCTTCAGCAGGCCTAGCAGTCGTGCAAGTTCCAGGATGGTGCTATCGGTGAGCCCGAACATGAGCTTGAACAGGTGAGTACGCGCGGACTTGAACCAGGTGTCGAGGTGTCCCACGACCTCGCGGTCGATGCCGCGGGCTTCCCGGTAGACGTAGGCGAACAGGTCGACGAAGGTGAGGTCGCGTGTGGTGGACTTCCCTTCCCGGCTGGTGGGGATGCTCTCGCGGGGGAAGTCCAGCGCTTCCAGCAGGAGGTCGGACAGCGATTCCTCGTCCGCGTCAGCGCGCAGGGGGAGGGTACGGCGCAGCGTCAGGGTTTCGGGGTCAAGGATGTCGACGCGGTCGGTCTGGTTGTCGTTGATGGTTCGCTTGAGGACCATGTGCTGTTCGCCGACGACAATCTCAACGCGGACCGAGTGGACGTGGTTGCGGACGGCGGGTGTCAGCATCGCTTTGCCGCCGACCGCGTGCTTGAGCAGCATGAGGAGGCTGGACTTGCCGGTGCCGCTGGCACCGCTGACGACGGTGGCCGGTCCGTCGAAGCGGTAGATCTTCTCGGTGTCAGCCGTGGTGACGGTGAGGGCGATGAAGCGGAGGTGGACTGCCATCAGATCTCCGTGCGCCAAGGCCTGTCGACCGCATCCGGTAGACGGTCGTAGATGAGGGTTTTCAACGCTGTTCCTGACTTGTTGAAGTGCCTTCTCAGGAGGTCGATCCGCTGGGCCACCACGGCCCACTCGTCCGTTGTGGCCAGCGCGGTGGCGGCAATCGCCCCTTGGGCAGTGACCCGGAACTCGGCGCGGTCCGCGCTGGTGTAGGTAATTAGGCCGCGGGCAGTGAGCGATCCGAGGATGCTGTAATAGCGCTGGTCCCAGGGGCCGTACTTGTAGCGGGTCATGCGGCTCTCGACAGCTAGGCGCTCGGAGGAGGTGGGCTGTGTCCCATGCGGCCAGTTGATGTTGTCTTCGGCCAGGAGACGGTCGAGCATGGCGGGGTAGCGCAGCAGGAAGTCGAGCTTGGCGAGCTTCGTGAGGCCGTTCAGGCCCTTCTTGGTCGCGGTGAACTTGTCGATGAGCAGGAGGATACGGGCCTCGTGGTAGTGGGCTTCGCGCATTTCCTGACGCCGGGCGCGGTCTCTGATCCTCGCGACGGCAGCCGCGCGGTCGCTGTGGCTCGTCACGACGCTTCCTCCTCTGAGGTGTCGAACGGCTCGGAGAAGTAGAAGTCGCAGCGGTCGCAGAGCTCGTAGGCCAAGCCGCGCAGGTGCTGCCCGTTGACCCGAAACGGCAGGGGCGTCGAGAGGTTGGAAGGCACCAGGTGCTGGGTGAGCAGCTGGTTCATGCGCCGGCCGTACAAAGCACCGTCGACAGCCTCGCTTTCCGCCTGGTCGCGGCTGGCGAAAGCGGCGTCCACCACGTCCAGGCTCGCGTTGGCCAGTTCGGTGGTGTCGCCAGCCAGACCCGATCGGTGCTGTTCCCAGAGCACATACCAGGCGGAGCGGAGCCTCTCCGCGTGGGCGGCTTGGTCGGAGGGAACACCTCCCCGGGCCAACTTCTTGCGCAGGTTCCCTCCGCCCGGAGCGGCAACGGGGAGTTGTCCTTGGGCGAAGGTCGGCACGACGGCGAAACTGGAGACAAACTGCTCCAGGACCGTGCTGCGGTACAGAGTGCGGCGGGCGATGCGCTGCTGAACCTGAACGTTGTAGCGGACCCTGCTCGGGTCGGCGATGTAGACAGCAAGCTGTCCGCGGTCGCCCTCGTCACGGTTGGCTTTGTCGATACGCTCGACCAGGGCCCGGTAGGTGGCCTCGGTGTCGACATGCTCGCGCTGCAGCGTCGCGATCGCCGGCCGAAGAAGGCTCTGTAGGTTCACGTCCGTGATGTGCCGGTTGGACGGCAGCTCGTCATCGATGTGCAGTACGGCGAAGAACTCCTTGACCGTGTCGATGAAGCCAACCGGGACGGCAATGTCGGCGAGCCTGGAGACCTCGGGTACCAAGGGGATGGTGGCGTACGCCTGCTTCCAGCGGATCTTGAGGAAGTACCGGGCGACAGCCTCGGCCATGGCGTCCACGCCAGCAGTGACTTCCGGGTCAGGTCCGCACATGGCGGAGAGCGTGGCGGCTCCGGGCTTCCCCGTGGTGAGGCCGGCATTCGTGGCGAGGCGCAGCCGAACGTTGCTGGCACCGTCGCAGGCTCGCCAGCGGTCGAAGAGGTGGGCCAAGCCGCCGTCCTTGCATATGTCCGCCACGTTCCAAGGGTTCCTGCGCTTGGTGCGGTGCTTAACCGAGACGAGTTCGACCGAGCCGTCCGCATACGCGATGACGAAGTCCTCGTGCCACTCGCAGACGATGTAGTCGATGTTGTCCTCGGTAAGCATGGCGAGGCACGTCCTGGCGGCTACCTCCGCCTGGTAGCGGTAGTTGCGCAGGGTGTCGGACCCGCTGTCCTCCTTCGGGGCCATCCGGAAGATCGGGTGAACGAACCCTTCATCGTCGTCCTCGTCAGGCTCCTCGGCGGCCTCGGCTACGGCAAGATCAACCACTGCCCCCCCCTGTCCCACTTGCCGCGCTCCCGGCTACAGAACCGGGGGGCGGAAGAGTCCCCAGAAGTACCACAGAGCCCACGCAGTCCGTAACCGATTGATCACATGCGTTACCGGAACGATCTGTAGACGAGGGGACCGAAGGGGCTGCCCGCCAAAGCTGCTGCTGGCTCATCCCCACGCCTGCGGCAAATGATGCAAGCACCCAATCGCGTCGGGTACGAGCAGTGGTGGGTGCTACGACGTTGGGGAGGCGTTGGAGGACTCCTGCCAGCTTGCCTCGCGTGCCTGGGACAGGCCATGCGGGCAGGGAACGGCTACCTGCGTCGGACGGGTGGGGGCGGGCAGCCTTGCATGATCTCGGGGCCGGCGGCCCAGGGGTAGCGGTAGTGGGCGTTGCTGAAGGGCCAGATCGTGCGCTGGTCCGTCGGTTCAGTGCGGGGACGGCCGGGGCGGGAGCGGGGCTTGGGTGGTTGAGGCGGGCGCAGTTTGCAGGTGTCGGCGAGGTCGAACAGGTGGGGCAGGTCGTTGCCGGTGAAGGGGGCGTCGAACAGCGGGGTGTCGCTGGCTTCGGCGATGGCGTGCTGGTAGGCGGCGGCGAGGAGCAGGGGGCGTGCCCAGGGCGGTACGGGGTGGGTGAGGCAGCCGAAGCGCAGGCCGTCCACGTCGTGGAGGGCGATGGTGGCCGCGCCGTCGGTGAGGTCGGTGGGGCGAGCGGTGTGGAGCTGGGCGTCGGAGGAGGCGGTGAAGATCGCGGTGGCGAGCTGGGCCGCGAGATGGGGGTGGGCGGTCGCGGTGTGGAGGCGGCGGGCGACTTCGGTGGCGGTGGCGGGGGGCATCTGGGGTGGGTGGAAGCCGCGGTCGTGGGCGAGCGGCGGGGTGCAGCGGCAGCGGCGCTGGGTGCCGTCGCCGGAGGAGTAGGTGGTCAGGGCGGGCAGGTTGAGCCAGCGCTCGTGCAGCGGGACGGGGCGGGGCGGGCGGCTGCGCGGGAGGTCGTTGTCGTGGGTGCCGGGAAGGCGGGCGGCTGCGTCGGCGAGGCGGTGCTCCACCTGGCGCAGGGCCTGTTCGAGGGTGGGGGTGGGGCGTCGGCGGTGGCAGACGAGGACCAGGTGGACGCCGGTGCGCTCGCGCAGGGTGAGCAGGTCGTGGATGCGGCGGCGGCCGAGGAGGTGGGCGCGCAGCACGGTGAGGTGGGTGATGGGGGTGGCGAGGGTCCAGGCGGCGGCCATCGCCCAGGGCGGGTCGGGGTCGAGGGTGGGGTAGCCGGTGACGGGGACGGGTTTGCCGAGGGCGGCGAGGATGTCGTAGGCGAGGCAGATGGTGGAGTCGGTGCCGATGGTGGGGTGGACGGTGGCCCGGCCTGTGGTGGGGTTGTGGGCGGCCTGGGCGGCGCGGGTATGGGGCAGGTCGTCGTGGGGGTCGAGGACGACGGTGACCGGCGGCGGGTCGGGGCAGGTCAGCATGGTGCGCCTGCCTGTCGTCGGCCGAGTTTGCTGTAGGCCCAGCGCACCAGGTCCTCGTCCACCTGGGCGCGTCCGGATTCCTTCATGCCGGCGGCCAGGTGGTGGGTGATCTTCGCCCAGGCCCGGAAGTTGCCGTGGGCGGCTTCGCGGTCGCACAGGGCGATCAGCTCCGGGTCGGCGTCGGCCCAGATCGGGTGGAAGGCCGGGATGGTGTCCAGGACCTCCTCCAGGGTCAGGGGGTCGATCTCCTGCCAGCAGTAGACCCTCGACTCGAGCATCGGCTCGCTCTGCAGCATCTCGAAGCAGCCGTTGCCGCCGGTGAAGACGATCGTCAGGTCGGTGCCGGTGTCGTCCCGCAGGTAGCGCAGGTACTCGAAGCAAAGCTTCGACAGCCACTGGGCCTCGTCGCACACCAGCACCCGGGTCTCCTCCAGCGCGCCGCGCAGCATGCGGTCGAACTCGATCGCATGGGAGGGCGGGCGGCCCGGAAGCCCGAGGGCGTAGAACAGTTCGTGGCGCAGGTCCCGGGTGGAGGGGCGGGCGCGGAACTGGATGCGGTGGGTAATCTGCGGGGCGAGGTCGCGCAGCGAGGCGTTCACCGCGAACGACTTGCCGTGCCCGGCCCTGCCGTAGATGCAGATCATCGCCCTGGCTGTGATCGCGGCGCGGATGTTCTCCCGTACCGCCAACAGGGCCCGGGTGCCGACGACTTGGGCGCCGGGCAGGCGCATGTAGTGGTCCTCGCGTTGGGCCGGCAGCCGGCCCAGTCGGTCGGCGGTCGTCATGAACGCCCTCCTTCTCCTTCGTCTTCGCGTGTCCCGTCTGCGGTGCCCGGGTCGCCTGTCGCCCCTGGGGCGGCGGCGTTGGTGGCGGTGGCGGGCGGTGCTGGGTGGGGGCGGCGGATCGGGCGGGCCCACGAGGTGGGTGCCTCGCGGGGCGGGATCAGGTCCGGCAGTGCCCGTTTCGCCAGAGCACTACCGCCCCCGGCGGCCGCGACGAGTTGCTCCTCGGCCTCGGCGGCGGTCAGCGCTGCCAGCGGCCTGGGGGCGGTCGGCTCGGTGACCGCGCCGTAGCGGCCCAGCCGGCGGCGCTGGCGGTCCGCGGCGGACAACGCCCGCACCATCGTGCGCCGCTCAGCGTCCTTGGCCCGGCGCAGCGCGGCCCGTTGGGCCGGCGTGGCGGCGTTCGCGGGGTGTGCCGGTCCGAGGTAGGCGCCGGTGATGGCGTCGAACACCTCGATCTCGTGGTCGTGGTGCGGGACGAACCGCACCCGCACCTGGGTGCCGTCCCTGCCGTGCATCCACGGGCCGACGTAGTAACGCCCGCGCCAGTACACGCCCTTGGTGGTCAGCGCCTTGGCATGTCCGGCGTCCTCGAGGGTGAAGGAGCGCAGTAGGTCGGGCGGGACGTCCTCGATCGGGGTGGGGTCGTCCTGCCATGCCTGGAGCGGCGTACGGCCGCCGAGCGGCTGTGGGCGATGCTCGGTGTTCCACCACGACACCCACCGCAGGAGCCGTGCGGTGAACTCGGTGAACGACAGCACCTCGGCTGGATCTGCGCGCCGCGATTGCGGGCGGGTGGTGGCGGTGGGGGCATGGAGGTAACCGGGCTGCGCGACCAGGAACATCACGGTGACGCAGTGGTTGAGGTTCTCCACCGTCCCCTTCAACTCCGGCCGGCGAGCGGGCAGATCCTGTACCGGGACCGCGAGCGCGCCCAGCGCCCGGGACACCGTCGCGCACAGGAACTCCTTGCCGCGGTCGACCCGCACCAGCTCCGGCAACCCACCGATCGGCCCGTAGGGGCCGCCCGGCTCGTCCCTCGACAACGCGATCCGCAGCGCGGCCAGCACCGCGTCCCGGGAAGGCTGGTGCGGGGTGACAGCCGCCCCGGTGATCGCGTTCCTCGCGCAGTCGATGAACCACGTCACCCACGGCCGTACCAGCTGCCCGTCCAGCTCGACCTCGACCGGCAGGTGCTTGTGGTCGCCCTCCCAGCAGGCATTGCGCCACTTCACAGGGCGTGCCAGATACACATCGTGCAAGCGCCGGGCCCGTTCACCGTCCTTGAGCGCGGCACGCTGACCCGCGTTCAGATCCCGTCGCACCGCCCGCTGGAACGTCGCCAGCGACGGCACACCCACTCCCCCAGCACCCCCTGCCGGCTCACCGTCCGCTCCCCCGCCCACGGGGTCGCCCTGCGACGCACGGGCCTGCGCGACAAGCTCCCGGTGAACCGCCGCCGCGTTCCCGCGCCACAACGCCAACCGTGCATGGACCTCGTCCGTGACCGTGAACCGCGGCCGGGGCTTGCGCGCCGTCCGGCCCTCCTGGCGGGCCTCCTGCAGCCACCGCTGCACCGTCCGCACCGACCGACCCGCCGAGGAAGCCGCGAGACGCACATGAGCGGGCGTCAGAACACCACGCTCCTGAAGAGACAGGAGCCGGAACACCACCTGCTCACGCACCACCGGCGCCGCTCCCGAACCACCACCGGTCACGTCCGCCATCCCGCCTCTCCCGGCCCGACCGACAGGACCGGCACCGAACGAGCCCGTCCCCTGCCCTCCAGGAAGACAGCAACCGCACCCCGATGACGCCCGAAACCGCATTCCAATGACGCCCAGCAGGACTATCTGGTACAAGCCGGACATGCCGTCAGCACAAGGGAAACCGCACGAACCTGACCAGCAGAAATGTCATCCTGATGACGCCAAAAGCTGCACCAGAATGACGCGCCGTCAGCCGGCACCACAACTGACCAGGAAAAACACCCCCACACCCAACGACAGAAAACCACCGCATCCGACGTCAAATACGTGCAACTTCACAGGCGGGCGTTGGAGGAGATCGACCCGTGGTGGTGCCCCACCTGGCCCATCACCTGGCAACGCGCCTACACCGCCGCCAGGTCGTGGTGGCTGGAGGCCAACGGCGAACCGGACTGGGCGGGAATGCCGGAGTCCACGCTGTTCGAGGGCGAGCAGCTCGGCCGGTGGGTACTCGCGCAGCGGGCCGGCCACCCGGGCCTGGAGGCGGAGCAGCAGGACCTGCTCGCCGCGATCGGCATCGAGGCCGACCCCGAGCTGGTCGCCGCGAAGGCCGCGACGGAGGCGAAGCCGAAGGTGTCGCAGGCGGACCGGTTCCAGGTGGGCATCGCGGCGTTGGGCCTGTTCGTGGAGCGAGAGCAGCACGCGGGCGTGCGGCGGCCGCACAAGGAGCCGCTGGAGACCGTCAAGGTCGGGCCCGGCGGTGAGGAGTCCGTGGAGCTGGTCGAGTTCCCCCTCGGGGTCTGGCTCAACAACACCAAGGCCCGCCGTGGCAAGTTGACCCCGGGTCAGCTCGCGCAGCTCGCCGAGCACGGCGTCGAGTGGGCGTAGGAACGGTGCGGGTCTGGAAGCGAGTGGATGTCGCTTGGTGCGGGTTGAGGTCGTCTGCCCGGTCGGGTGATGGTCCTGGCAGTGGATGGTGGCGGTGCCGGGCTAGCTGGCAAGAGCGCAGTCCTCGTCTTGGCTGGGCAAGCCCTCTGCTCCTGAGTCGGTGAAACTCCCCGGCGAACGGTGATCGAAGTTCTCTAGCGCATGGTCAGGGGCTTTGTCAGTGATACCGGGGTTCCGGGCCACGAGGCTGCGGCCTGTGGGAGACCTGGAGGGTGGATGCGGCAGTGCTCGCGGGCGGATGGGATCCAGGCGCCGACCGGATCGAGGCGCGGATCGTTGGTGTAGGCACCGAGCTCGAACGCATGCCCTGGACCCGGGCGGCGCACGGGGTCGCGTTGGAGGAGTTGGCGTCGGTGCGAACCTTCCCCGTGCAACGCGGGCGACGGATCGCGCCGGGATGGTGGTGGTCATCATCGACTGGACGCTTGGTGCACTACGGGTTCGGCGCGATGCGCACTCAGATCATGCTGCTGGACCACGATCCGCAGGTGGTCGGGCTGGCATGCAGCCCGGTGGAGCTGGCGTGGCTGGGAGAGGAGAGCGCCGTTGCCGTCCATGCCCCGCACCTCATGGCACGGCTGCGAGATGGCAGCGGCCTGCTGGTCGACTGTGTGGGTGGCGAGGGTGTCCCTGCCCGCCTGGCCGATCATGCTCCTGCGATGGCGGCCGCAGCCGGGGCCGTCGGTTGGCACTACCGGATCGCGCGGCCCCCTGACCCGGTACTCGTGGCCAACGTGCGGTGGTTGTCGGGCTACCGGCATCCGCGCCACGGCGGCAGCATCCCGACGGGGCGGGTCGCTGGCGTCTTCGCCCAGCCGCTTCCGCTCATCGAGGGTGCACGGCGGCTCGGAGAGCCCATCGAGGCATGGCCTGCGATCTTCCATGCGCTGTGGAGTGGGGTGCTTGGTGCTCCTCTAGACCGGCCGCTGCACGAGCGGACTGTGGCGACCGGGGCCGCGGAGTGAGCGGCACCGTGCTCACTGTGGGAGACAAGGTGCGGTGGGATGGCCGTGCCTGGACACTCGCCGCGCTCGAGGGCTCTCGTGCACGCCTCCTCGGGGAGACCGGCGCTATCGCAACGGTATTGCTGTCCCATCTGCTGGCCGACTCGGGATTCGAGGTCGTCGGCGGGCCGCCGCAGGTCAAGGTAGCGGCAGCCGGGCTACTGGACATGCTTCCCGACCGAGTGCGGCAGCAGGCCCTGAGCTGGGAGCGGCATGTGCGGGAAGTCGAGTCGGGCGCAGCGGTTTCCGGCGGGGTGCCGCGGGCGGAGTATGACCCGGCGGTGACCACGTTGGCGCAGCGCGAGGCGGCCAAGGCTGCGGAGCTGACGGCGGCTGGGGCGGCGACGAGTGTGACGACGGTGCGTCGGATGCGGGCACGCTACCGGGACCAGGGGGTGTGGGGGCTGGTGGACCAGCGCACCACGCGGCCGGCGTCTGCGACGGGACGGGCTGACCAGCGGGTCGTGGAGGGTGTGATGGCGGTACTTGGGCGGCAGCGGGATCGGTCGACGGGTACGTTGACGCGGTTGCGCGACCAGGTCCGGTGGCACCTGGAGGAGGTGCACGGTCCCGGGGTGGTGGCGGTGCCGCCGGCGTCGACGTTCAACCGGCTGGTGCATGCGCTGGCCGATGGCCAGGGGCTGCTGGGCAGCGCGGTCCAGCGGCGTTCGCACAGCTCGCGGCCGGCGGCGCCGTTCAGTTCGACGGTGGCGCTGCGGCCTGGTGAGCTGGTGATGCTGGACAGCACTCCGCTGGATGTTCTGGCGGTGCTGGCGGACGGGGTGACGGGTCGTCCGGAGTTGACGATCGCTCTGGATGTGGCGACCCGGTCGGTGTGTGCGGCGGTGCTGCGGCCGTCGGGTACCGGTTCGGTGGATGCGGCGGTGCTGTTGGCGGAGATGGTCGCGCCGATGCGGATGCGGCCGGGTTGGGATGCCGCCTTGGCGCTGCAGCGCTCGGTGGTCCCCTACGAGCGGCTGTTGGGTCTGGATGAGCGGCTCCAGGGGTCGGCTGCGCGGCCGGTGATCGTGCCCGAGACGGTGGTCGTGGACCAGGGTGCGGTGTTCGTGTCTTCCTCGTTTCTGGGCGCTTGCGAGAGTCTGGGGGTCTCGCTGCAGCCGGTCCCGCCAGCGAACGGACCGGCGAAGGGGGCGGTGGAGCGGACGTTCCGGTCGATCAATCACCGGTTCTGCCAGTACGTCGCCGGGTACACGGGGTCCGGCGCCGCCGAGCGCGGGCGCCGGGTTCAGAAGGAGGCCCGGTGGACGTTGCCGCAGTTGCAGGAACTCTTCGACGAGTGGCTGGTGTGCGGGTGGCATTCGCGCAAGCACGCCGCACTGCGGCACCCGATGCTGCCGCACCTGTCACTGTCGCCCATCGAGATGTGGGGTGCTCTGGTGGGCATAGCCGGCTACGTCCCCCTGCCCCTGGCGTGGGAGAACCACGTCGAACTGCTGCCGGTGCGCTGGCAGCCCGTCAACGACTACGGCATCCGCTTCGACTACCGCACCTACGACAGTGCGGCCCTCAACGGCCACCGGCGAAACCGCACCTCCGCCGGAGCGGCCGTACAGCTGGAGGTGCACCACAACCCCTACGATCCGGCCCGGATCTGGGTGCGACTGCCGGGCGGCTTCAAGGAAGTTCCCTGGATCCATGCCACCCAGGTGAGCATGCCGTTCACCGACTCCGCCTGGCGCCACATCGTCAGTACAGTGGCGCGCACCACTGACCGCGACGCCCACGAAGTGGCGCTGGCCCGGGCCTTGGACACGCTGCTGCGACGTGCCGGGACAGGAACGGGCACCCGCCGCGAACGCACCGTCGCGGCCCACGCCGCAGCTGCGGCATCCCTTGCTCTGGACGCACTGGTGCCGGCGCCCGCGGACACCGCGGCCGTTGACGGTGCCCTGGAGCGGCGTGGCGAGGGCCCCGATGTCGAGGGAGCACAGCGGTTCCCCGCTCCCGAAGACCTCGTCGAGTCCGGATTCGACGAGGGTGAGGGTGAAGACTGCGTTCCCAGTTCTGGGCCGCCGCGCCCCTCCCATGTGCTGAACCCCTACCAGGAGGCCCAGCAGTGGCTGCAGTGAATCCCACCCCCGGCCGGGGCGAAGACGAAGCGTTCGACCCCGTCAGCACCTGGGTGGGTTGGCAGCGCTACGTCGACAACGTCCCCGGCGGTCAGTCAGCCGACGACAGCGATTGGACCCGGGAGCAGCGCCTGGACTATCACTCCGAGTTCGTCGTGGTGCGCACTCCGGCGATGAAACGGGTCTCGCTGGAGCTGCAGATGGCACTGCTCGTCAACCGGCGACATCAGGGCACCGCTCGGCGGGGTCTGATCGTCTCCGGACTGCCCAGTACCGGCAAGACCACCACCTTGATGGAGCTGGGACGGATCTTCGAGCTCACCGACCGGCGCAGGCACCCGGGGATCAAGGACCGGCTGCCGGTGGCATTCGTCTCCGTCCCACCCGCCTCGACTCCCAAGATGCTGGTCAGCGAGTTCGCCCGGTTCCTGGGCCTGCCCTTGCTGCACCGGATGAACCAGGCCCAGATCACCGACTCGGTCTGCGCGACCCTGGGCGAGCTGCGGACCCAGCTGGTCTTGGTCGACGACATCCACCTGCTGGACACCCGCACCCGCTCCGGCGCCGAAACCTCCGACCAGATCAAGCACCTGGGCGAACGCATCGCCGCGACATTCATCTATGCCGGCGTCGACGTCGACACATCCCCACTGCTGATCGGCCCCCGCGGGCAGCAGCTCGCCGGGCGCTTCAAACTGCTGCGCAACGACCCACTGCCCCACGGCACCACCGATCAGCGGCAGACATGGCTCGAGCTGGTCACCGACCTGGAGAGCGCGCTGCGGCTGCGACACCACCGCCCGGGGACCCTGGCCCGTCTCTCCCCCTACCTGCACCGGCGTACCGGTGGAGTGATCGGCAGCCTGTCCCACCTCATCCGAGAGGCAGCCATCACCGCCATCGCGGACAACACGGAATGCATCACCAAGAAGCTCTTGGACGACATCGAGCTCGACATCCGCGCGCAGCAGCAACTCCTCGCCCCGGCCCCGATCCGGCGCAGCTCCACCGGCCGGGATGGGAGAAGCCGATAGCCGTGGCGCGCAGTGCTGGGAGTGGGACGTTGGGGCCGAATGCCCTGCGCCGGGCCGTACGGCTGCCTCATGCGGACCTACGAGAGGGAGACGGTACGGCTGTGACTACGGAGGCGAGCCGTGCGCCCTCCTCCCTGCTCTTCCCGACGGTGCCGTGCGCCGTCGGGGTACGGCCCCTTGGCCGGGAGACGACCCTGTCGTTCCTTCAGCGGCTGGCCACCCGCCTGCGGACCACGGCCCCGGACCTGATCGCGGAGTCCTTCGCCTTCGGAAACCGCCGGCCCATGTCGTCCTTCCCACGAGGCGGCGGCGAGGTGTACTTCAACACCGAGGCCCGTAGCTGCCTTGCCGCTCTGGCACAGGTACCGCTTGCGCACCTGGAGCGGGCGCTGCCTGCCTGGGCGCAGCTGGAACCGGCCGGACGTCACGATGGCGGACCGGCGGTCACCTTCTACAACGCCACGTCCATCGCGCCGACCGCGGCCGCCTGTGTGCGCTGCACCGCCGCCCGCACCGACCGGGCCGAACCCGCCCGCCTGTACACGGCAGGCCATCAGCATGTGTGCCGCCGCCACGCGGCCTGGCTGACGGAACCGCACGATGCGGCCGGGGCCGAGGGCGAGCTGAGCGTGGTGGGGATGCCCGAGATCGCCGCTGCCAGCAGCCGCCATGCCACCTGGTTGCGCCGTCGTTCCGGCATCGCCGACGCCTTCCCGCTCGCCCAGGCCATCACTGCGGCCTGGTGGGACGCCGCCTGGCCGCAGGAGAAACGCTGGCCCCAACTGCGCGACGCCCTGGGCCGCGCCAACCCCGACGCGGACATTCCCGAGCACACCGCCCGCGCCATCGTCACCTATCCCGACAGCGTCGCCCTCGCCGGTCTGCTGGCCAGCGGCTTCTGGCAGCAGCAGGTCCGGGCCCAGAAGCACAAGCCCTATACACCGGCCGACAGCCCCGACCTCACCCGGGAACTGGCTGCCCGCCTGCGCCGGCCTTGGCTGGTCCAGGTCTTGGCCGACCAGTCCTCCGGCGCGCTGACCGCCTGGCTGCACAACTGCTGGCGCCCACGACCCATCAGGGAGGGAAAGCCCGGAGGCCTGTGGTGGATCGCACCCGCCCACCGCGTCCTCTCCCTCGGGCCCGGCCGCCACACCGCACCGAGCCCCGTGACACCCCCCGCGGCAAGTGGCGGCACGGGGCCGGCCACGGAAGACGACCCCACCGCGCAGGGCTTCGCCCGCGGCTACGCGCTCGCCAAGGCCTTCGCCCAGGAGCACGGACACCTGTCCATCCCCTACCGGCACCGGCGCGACGGCTTCCAACTGGGCCTGTGGCTGTCCAACCAACGCGCCGACGGTCCCCGGCTGCCACCCGAGCGAGGCCGTGCGCTGGCTGTTCTGGACCCGTGGTGGAACCCGCCGTGGAGCACCCGGTGGCAGCGCCTCTACCAGCGCGCACAACGCCAGGTGCAGACCGGCATCGTGATCGATCCCGGGCAGGGCTTCGACGCCTTCAGCGAGAACATGGGCAGCTGGCTGTTCCGCCAGTGCCTGAAGTACCAGGACCTGCACCCCCAGCAACGCGCTCTGCTGGCCCTGATCGGTATCACTGCGGACGGTGCCGAAGCGGCCCGTCGGCGCCGGCGCAGCATCGAGGACTCGCAGACCGAGGGACTCGCACACGCCCGGGCCTACGCGGAGCGCACCGGCCACCTGTGCGCGAATCCCGAGGACACCGACGACGGCTTCCCCATCGGTCAATGGCTCTCCAACCAGCGCAGCCGCGCCCGTGCCGCTACCGGGGCCGCCGGCCTCGCCAAGCTACTTGCCGCTCTGGACCCGTGGTGGGCAGCGCCGTGGCCTACCAGCTGGCAGCGCACCTGCTACACGGTGAGCGCCCTGGTGCGCGGCGGCCATGTCCTTGACCCCGCCGAAGCGTTCACCAGCTTCGATGACGAGGTGGGCCAGTGGCTGTTCACCCAATGCGCCACCTACCAAGACCTCGCGCCCGGACAGCGACAGCAGCTCGCCGCCTTGGGACTGACCGCCAAGGTCGCGGTCACCGCCAAGCCCAACCCCACCACCCGCACGCCGAGCCTGGAGACCGGGCTGTACTACGCACGCGCCTACGTCCGCCGGCACGGCGACCTCGACGTTGCGCCCCGCGGCCGCCAGGACGGCTTCCCGCTGGGGGCATGGCTCGCACGCCAGCGCCGCTACGTCATCACCCGCAGCGCGGCTTCCAGCACACCGTGGCCCGGTACAGCGCTCCTGGCGGCCCTGGATCCTTGGTGGAACCCGCCCTGGGGCGTTGCCTGGAACAACAGCTACCGCGCCGCACGGGTCCAGGCCGCGGGCGGCCTGGACCTCGGACCCGAACGGGGTTTCCCCGGCATCCCTGACTGGACCGGTCAGTGGCTCCATGCCCAGTGCGTGGCCTACCCCAGCCTGCACTCAGAGCAGCAACGGCGGCTGGCCCTGCTCGGCATCACCACCGAACGCGCCCGAGGCGCCAAGCCGCGGCGCACCACCCAGCAGGAGTCCTTCAACACCGGCCTGGCCCACGCCCGCATCCAGGCCAGGCGCCACGGCCACCTCTCCCTGCGCAACAACACCCGCGCCGGGGACTACCCAATCGGATCCTGGCTCGCCACGCAGCGCGAGAGGGCCGCCGCAGGCCGGCTACCCGCCGACCGCGCCGACGCGCTGGCCACCCTCGACCCGTGGTGGAACCCGCCCTGGGGCATGCGCTGGCAGAGCACCTACCACGCCGTCAAAGCCCAGACCGCAGGCCGCACCCTCGACCCCGCCCAGGGCTTTCCCGGCCTGCCCGCACACGCCACGCGATGGCTGTTCACCCAGTGCGCCACCTACCCCACCCTCCACCAAGGCCAGCAGCACCTCCTCGCCGACCTCGGCATCACCGCGCAGCAAGCCGACGCCCTGAGCCCGCAGCACGAACCCCGCCAACGGGCCGGTCCCGGAGCCGAGCGGCCCCGGCCTACCACCGTCCCCTCCGGCATCGACGCAGGCCTGCCCTACGCCCGTGCCTACGCCCGCCAGCACGGCGGCCTGGGAGGTGCCCACTACGACGTCGAACACGACGGCTTTCCCCTGGGCTGGTGGCTGTTGGAGCAACGCAAACGCGCCAACGCCCACGTACGCCGCACCGGCCGGCCCTGGCCTCACCAGGCAGCCATGACCGCTATCGACCCGTGGTGGAACCCGCCCTGGCGGGCCAGCTGGCAGCACGCCTACACCAGCGTCCAGGACTGCCCCGACCCCACTGGGCTCCTCCCCCACCAGAAGCGATGGATCAGCCAGCAACTCACCAACTGGCACACCCTCCACCCCGACCAACAGACACTCCTGACAACCATCGGCATCACAGCCACCAAGGCGGCAACTGCAGGCCTTTGAAGGCATTCCGACCCTCGAAGTCCTTCTCCGGGAGGAGGATGTGCGCATGGCCAACACGTTCTTCAACGACGACCCGGTTGACGGCAGTGATTCTGCCCCTGACCTGCTGGGGCACCAGCGGTACGCGGACCACGCCGTCGGCCTCCTGCAGGAAGTCCGCAGTCAGAGCGAGTCCGGCGTCCTCGCTCTGATCGGCCCCTGGGGGTCCGGGAAGTCCTCGGTCCTGCAGATGGTGCTTCGCAACCTCCGGCAAGGCCCGGCTGACGGTGTGTCATGGTCGGTGACCGAGCTCAACCCGTGGCTCTACCCGGACCTGGACACCCTCACCATGGCCCTGTTCAGTGAGATCCGCGGCGCTCTGCCCAAGGACGGCATCGAGTGGGCGGACGTGCGGAAGAAGATCGGGGGCTTTGGCCAGGCCATCAGCCCCTTGGCTAAAGTTGGCGGGCTCTTTGGTCTGGACGCCAGCGAGCCCTTCAAGGCTCTCTCCGAGCGGATCAGCGGAGACACCAGCCCCTCTGCGGCCAAAGCGAGCGCCAGCGAGGCCCTGCGCAAGGCAGGCCGCCCCGTTCTCGTCGTTATGGACGACCTGGACAGGCTGACACCAGAGGAGTTGCTCCTCGTCTTCAAATTGGTGCGGCTGGTCGGCAACCTGCCGAACCTCTACTACCTCATCAGCTTCGACGAGCAGACTCTCCTCGACGTCCTGCGGCGCAGCGACCTGGTGGGCAACTCAGCACACCGGGCCAGCGAGTTCCTGGAAAAGATCATCCAGGTCAGGCTGGACCTGCCCGCCTTCCGCGAACGCGACGCCTCAACCCTCGTCGACCAGTCCCTGAACGCCTTGCTCGAAACGCATCAACTGGCACTGACCGAGCCCGAGACACAGCGACTCGCAACCGCCTACTTCCAGTACCTGCAAGACCGACTGCGTACACCGCGGGCAATCAAGCGCTACTTCGGCCAGGCCGCCGCTTCCCTTCGCACACTCGCCGGCGAAGTCGACCTCGTCGACTTCCTCCTCGTCACCTTCCTGCGCACCAGCGAGCCCGGGGTCTACCGGCTGCTGAACCGCCATCGCGGCGAGCTCACTGGCAGCAGTCTGGATCCGGCTGTCCGACGTGAGAGCCGACCTGGCGAGCGCGTCGAGCGATGGCGTGAGCGGCTCGAAAAGGCCGGCGTCGTCCCTGATCACATCGAAGGAGTGCTCGGCCTGCTGGCAATGCTCTTCCCTCCACTCGGGCAGGCGCTTGGCGGCGGTGGCGATGCGTCAGACACCGCGCGACGGCGCGGGATCGGCAGCAACGACTACTTCGACCGCTACGTCACCTTCGGCATCCCGGATGACGACCTCTCCGAAGCCGCTCTGACCGCAGGCCTTACCCAGCTGACGGAAGGGACTCCCGGTCTGGAAGCGGACGAGCTCCTTCGGCGACTGAACAACGACACCCAGCGCATCGGCCGGCGCATCAGGCACCGCCTGGACGCTGGCGTCCCAGTGCCCTCCACCGCGCTGCTGCTCGAGCTGGCCGCCCAGTTCGGTTCGCTCACCGCACAGGCCGAGGGCTTCTTCGGAGCGGACGTGAGCGCGCGCTTCCTCGCCCAGGACCTCTTCCGCAGTCTCCCGTCCGATGCACGGGCAGGCATCCTGCGTGGCATGGCCGCCAGCCCACAGGGGACCATGCTCGCCAGCCGAGTCCTCTACGACTCCACAGAACCCAGCAGCACCAAGCCTGCCTTCGCTCAAGAAAGCGACACCTGGGTCCAGGAAGCCCGCGTCAGCCTCGTAGCGCGGCTACGCCAGCACCTGACAGGGCCCGGATCAAGCCCTGCCGACCACCTCACCGACTCGGACGTTGACCTCATCTGGAACTGGCGCCACGTCGACCACGCAACCGCCCGGGCCTGGATCCGCCAACGCCTTGACGACGGTACCTGGCAGCTCCTGCCCCTACTCACCAAGATCGTCCGCCCGCCCCGCACCCCCTGGGGCGCAGTCGACACCGACACCCTGGAAAGCCTCGACGCTCTCATCGACCGAACCGAGGTCTACACCGTCCTCGACCAACCAGGCACCCCGACCGACCCCGACCAGATCAGGCTCCTCGAAGGACTCCGTCAGACCCGTGACCGTTAGCTCGCCGAAGCAGCCCAACAACCCACCAGCGGCCCAGTAGAAGTGACCAGCACCCAAGAAACCTGACCACCCGGCCAGCAGATGGAAAAGGTCCGCTGTTGACGCAGCCTCAGGGCCCAGCCCAACCCACCCGATGCAGGTGCCATCGCCCTTCCCCAACAGCAATCACCTAACTGAACAGGCAAGATCAGAGCCCTGAAAACTGATCACAATCACCGAGCGCGGACACCGGACAGATCCTGCGGATCCTCGCCTGGTACGCCCCCGACAACATCCCGAGGCATCTCCTCGACAACCTCACCAGCACACCCGACGGCCCCAGCATCCCGGAGATCACGACCGCCGTTGGGCGACTCCTGGCCTACAACATGATTACCGACAATCGCGATGGCACCCTGTCGGTGCACCGCCTCGTCCAAAGCCTCGCCCGCACCCCCGACCCCCGTGACCCCCACCGCCAGCAGGACGACATCACCTCCGCCCTCCACCAAGCCACCTGGTGCCTCCGAGCCGCGCTCTCCCTCACTCCCGAGGTACCCGCACAGTGGCCGGTCCTGCGCGCTCTACTCCCCCACGTCGACACCCTGGCCAGCCACTCTCCCCCAGACAGCGACACCCACACCACCGCCACCCTGCTCAACCAAGTCGGGCACTTCCTCAGTAACCAGGGCCAGGCCCAGCGAGCAGCTATCTATCTCGGGCGGGCCCTCGCCGACCTAGTGCGGGTACTGGGCGACAACCACCCGGACACCCTCACCGCCCGCAACAACCTGGCTGGCACCTTTGCGGCGGCGGGGGACCTGGCCCGCGCGATCCCCCTGTTCGAGCAAGCACTGGCCGACCAAGTACGAGTCCTGGGCAAGGACCACCCGCACACTCTTACCTCATGCAACAACCTCGCCTACGCCATCGCGGCGGCGGGTGACCCGGCCCGCGCGATCCCCCTGTTCGAGCAAGCACTGGCCGACCAAGTGCGGGTGCTCGGCGACGACCACCCCGACACCCTCACCACCCGCAACAACCTCGCCTACACCTGCCGGGTGACGAGAGACCCAGGCCGCGCGATCTTGCTGTTCGAGCAAGCACTGGCCGACCGAGTACGAGTGCTCGGCGAGGACCACCCCGACACCCTGTCCTCCCGCAACAACCTCGCCAGCGCCTACGAGTCGGCGGGGGACCTGGCCCGCGCGATCCCCCTGTTCGAGCAGGCACTAGCCGACCGAGTACGAGTCCTGGGCAAGGACCACCCGCACACTCTTACCTCATGCCATAACCTCGCATTCGCTCATGAGGCAGCGGGGGACCTGGGCCGCGCGATCCCCTTGTACGCCAAGGCCTTGGCTGACCAGGTGCGAGTGCTGGGCTCGGACCACCTGCACACCCTCACCACCCGCAACGCGCTCGCCTTCGCATATGTGCAGGTAGGGGACCTGGGCCGCGCGCTTCCACTGTTCGGTCTGACGGGCCAGAAGCGGACGCTGGGAGAAGAGCATCATTGACACGGTTGGTGGGCTGGCAGCCTGTGTAGCCCGTACCGACGACCGGGTGCAGGTGGGTGTCGCCCGTGCGCAGGACGTCGGCCCAAACCACCTCGGCCTGGTCGGGGCTGCTCCAGGGCGCGCTCGGGGGCGTCGGCGGCGTGGGCGTCCAGAAGCCAGGTGGCGTCAGCGCCCGGAATGTGCTGGGTGATGATCCGAATCCTCGGGTCGTCGGTAGACCCGACGGCCGCGCAGATACGGGCGTGCCCCCTGGGCTGCCAGGCGGCCCGCACCGCCCGCTCGATCGCCCCGGCCGTGGCCGCCTTGGGGGCACCCCCCGTTCGACGGCGCGGTCCCTGCCCCCTACCCGGCTACCAGCAGACCCGTGAAAGATCCCATCAGATCCCAATCAACCCACTATTCCCGGCACACCGGCCACAACAGCAGTTCAAGAACCAGACCGCTGGCCACCGCAGGCGAAGACGATCAAGCTTCCAACACCCGACCCCACCTCACCAGGCCATCACGCTCCCACACCACCCCAACACTCCACCCCAACAGCCAACCCCCACAACCAAAAAGACGAGCCGCCACACCGGGCGGGCGGGAGCAGCGGCAGGGCCGGAGAACGCGCCTCCCCCGGGGCCGGACCACGCCGGGGCGGGGCGGGGGTCGGCACGGCAGCGGGTACTGGGGCTGAGGGCATGCGTACCCAGTGACCGCGGCGGGGGTCACCGCGTTACCCGGGCATGATCACCACACGCGCTCTGCTCACCGCCGCGGTCCTCGCTGGCGCCGCCGGGGTCCTCTGGGCTCCAGCCCACGCCACTGAGGCCAGCGCGCCTACGGGCCGCGCCGGCATCTACGCGACGGTCGACTGCAGGGCCTCTTCCTCCACGGAGACCGGAGACAACGGGATCGTGGCCAGCAGGACGAGCAGGTGCGGCATCTCCGATGAGGCGGTCTACCCCGTTCTGCCGTAGGTCCGAACAACTGCGCCATTTTGGTGCCACAAGCCACCATGGAGACCTTCACCCGGGGGGTGGAGCACGCCGGGGGCCGGCTGCCGGGCGCGGTGGGTCTGTAAAAAGAACGGTGTAACTCCCGATCAAGGAGAAGCACCTGATGACAGACGTGACCGTCTCGGCCGAGGCCGTGGACGCTGTCCAGCCGGTGGAGCTGCAGCCGGACTCTCTGGACGACCAGCTGATCGGGCAGTTGGTCGACCGGGCCCGAGCGAGTGGGCTGCAGCTCACCGGGGCTGGCGGTCTGCTCCAGCAGCTGACGAAGAAGATCCTGGAGTCCGCGCTCGAGGGAGAGATGACGGACCATCTCGGATACGAGAAGCACGATCCGGTCGGGGCCGGCAGCGGCAACTCACGCAACGGCGTCCGGTCGAAGACCGTGCTGACCGAGGTCGGCCCGGTTCAGATCGAGGTGCCCAGGGACCGCGAGGGCTCGTTCGAGCCGCAGTTGGTCCGCAAGCGCCAGCGGCGGCTGTCCGGGGTGGACGAGATGGTGCTGTCGCTGTCGGCCCGCGGTCTGACGCACGGTGAGATCTCCGCGCACCTGGCCGAGGTCTACGGCGCCCAGGTGTCCAAGCAGACGATCTCCACCATCACCGACCAGGTGATGGAGGGCATGGCCGAGTGGCAGAACCGGCCGCTGGATGCGGTCTATCCGGTGGTGTTCGTCGACTGCGTCCACGTGAAGCTGAGGGATGGTCAGGTTGCCAGCCGGCCGATCTACGTGGCGCTCGCGGTCACGGTCGAGGGCACGAGGGAGATCCTCGGGCTCTGGGCCGGCGACGGCGGCGAGGGCGCCAAGTACTGGCTCCACGTGCTCACCGAGATCAAGAACCGCGGTGTCGGCGATGCCTGCATGGTCGTCTGCGACGGGCTCAAGGGTCTGCCCGACGCCATTGCTGCGGTCTGGCCGCAGGCCGTCACCCAGACCTGCATCGTCCACCTGATCCGCGCCTCGTTCCGCTACGCGGCCCGCCAGGACTGGGACAAGATCTCCAAGGCTCTCAAGCCCGTCTACTCCGCGCCGACCGAGGACGCCGCCCTGGAGCGGTTCGTCGAGTTCACCGAGGCCTGGGGCAGGAAGTATCCGGCGATCGTGCGGCTCTGGGAGAACGCCTGGGCGGAGTTCGTACCGTTCCTGAGCTTCGACGCCGAGGTCCGGCGGGTCATCTGCACCACCAACGCGATCGAGTCCGTGAACGCCCGGATCCGCAGAGCAGTCCGCTCGCGCGGGCACTTCCCGAACGAGCAGGCCGCGTTGAAGTGCGTCTACATGGCGATCATGTCGCTCGACCCGACCGGCGCCGGCCGCAAACGCTGGATGACCCGCTGGAAGGCCGCACTCAACGCCTTCGAGATCACCTTCGACGGCCGACTCTCCGCCGGTCGTCGCTGACTCAACCCAACCGAGTTACACCGTTCACTGGACAGGAACGCCGGAAGCGCTGCGCTGATCACCTCGGAGACAGGAAAATCGGCTCGGGTGTCCCGGTCAGCCGATGGGTCTGCGATGCCGGTGAGCTCGTTGGACAGGATGGCGATGGGGGTCGACCAGGGGACCACGGTTTGTTGCCACGGCAGCAGCGACGCTGCCCGGAGCACGCGTGTCAGATTCCGCCTTCTTCCCTGACTCCTCCGGGACGCCCGCCCGGCACGGCCCGCACCGTAGGGGAGGGAGTACGTCATGGCGCGCCAGGACGTGAAGGACGAGGTCATCCATCTGAGGTCCGCCGGAGTGGACCTGGGCAAGCGGTTCCTGCTCGCTTGCACCCGAACCCCCAGCCCGAAGCGGCCGGGAAGCTGGAGCCTGGAGACCGAACGGTTCGGCACCACCCAGGCCGAGATCCGGCGGCTGCTGGCCTGGCTGGTCGAGGCCCGCGTCGAGGTGGTCGTCATGGAGGCGACCTCGGACTACTGGCGGAGCGTCTACTACATGCTCCAGCCGCACCTGAACCTGATGCTGGTCAACCCCGCCCACCTCAAAGGGATCAGGGGCCGCAAAACCGACCCGACCGATGCGGCGTTCCTCGCCCGGGCCGGTGCCTCGGGCCTGGCGATGGGCTCCTTCGTCCCCGAGCGTGAGATCCGCGAGCTGCGGGACCTGACCCGCCGACGCACCGAGATCGTCCGGGCCGCGGGCCGCGAAGCCAAACGGCTGGAGAAGGAACTCGAGGACACCGGGATGAAGTTCACCTCGGTCCTCAGCGATGTGGTCGGCGTCACCGGACGCGCCATCCTGGAGGCCCTCATCGCCGGCGAGCGAGACCCCGCGCGTCTCGCGGATCTGGCTCGAGGGAAGGCCCGGAACAAGATCCCGGCTCTCATCGAGGCCCTGGACGGCGAGTTCACCGCCCACCACGCGTTCATGGCCCGCCACTATCTCGACGAGATCGATCGCTTCGACGGCGCCATCGCCATGTTCGACTCCCGGATCGCCTCGCTGCTGGCGAAGCACGAGCAGGACCTGGACAATCTCGACACCATTCCCGGTGTCGGCCGGCTCGCGGCCGAGATCATCATCGCCGAGACCGGCGGCGACATGGCCCAGTTCGCCTCCGCCCAGCACCTCGCCTCCTGGATCGGCGTCTGCCCAGGCCAGAATGAGTCGGCCGGGGTCAACAGATCCGGACGCACTCGCCCGGGCAACAGCAACCTCAAACGCCTGCTCGGGACCGCCGCCATGGCGGCGATCAGAGACAAGACGTCCTACCTCGCCGCGTTCTTCCGCCGTATCTCCGCCCGCAGAGGCGGTAAACGGGCCCTGGTCGCTGTCATGCACAAACTCGCCATCGCGATCTGGCACGTCCTGCGTGACAAGACCCCCTACCGCGACCTCGGAGCCGACTACTTCGCCAAGCGAGATCCCGAGCGCGCCATGCGCCGCATGATCAAGGAAGCCAACAGCCTCGGTCTCACTGTCCGCTTCGAACCGATCCCCACCCTCTGACCTGCCGGTTCACTCTACTTTCGTGTCAGACCCACACCCCAGGCCGGGAACAGGCCCGGCCGGGACGAGCCCCCCCATCAGGCGCAGCACGACACCGGCCCGGGGCCCGGGACCACCCCGTCCAGGAGGCACCCGGTGCCCCGAGCCAGGCGGACAACGTAGAGTTCGCGGGCGTCAGGATTCGTACGACTTGGGGGCGGCACGGTGTTCGGCCGATGGAAGCAGGCACTGTGGTGGCGGGCCATCGTCGTAGCGGTGGCCTCGGCGTGGGTGCTGCTGGGCACCGCACCGCTGTGGCAGCGGCTGGTGATCGCGCTGTTCGCAACGGTCGGCACCATCAGCCTGGCCCTGGACCTGGCCGAGCGGCAGCGGGCAGGCGGCTCCCGGACAGCCAGGAGCAGCCGGTGACCCCGGGGTCCTGTCCCAATCCCGGGCCCGGAAGCTGGAAAACCCGGTGACACCGGGCCCGCCACACCACAGAATCAGCCCTACGACCGCTCATGACCCGGACACCGGAGCACCGTCCTCAAGACGGTGGCCACTCGTCCAAATCCGGCACAGCGGACCGTGCGGGTGTAACTCAACCGGCCAGAGCAGCTGACTCTTAATCAGCAGGTTGGGGGTTCAACTCCTCCCGCCCGCACCGAGCCCCGGGTTCCTCGTAACCGTTCGCGGGCCCGTCCCTCCCGCGAGGGACGGGCCCGCTCCATACCCTCAGAACGGCCTGGAAACCACAGTCCGGACCACACCGACCACCGCTGCCGGACCAGGCACCCGAAACGCTGTCAGGTCATGGCAGGGAACCAGGGCCAAGGCCCCTCGCCTGCAGCCGCCCGGGCCGGACCGTCGTCACCTGGCCCAGGGCATCTGCGTCGACCCGGTCGGCCGGTACCCGGTGACACCCCACTGCGCGCCCCAGTCCTTGCCGCTCCAGTCGTAACCGGGCGTCCAGAGCGGCCTGGCCGGCCACGGCCCCCACTCCTGCGGGTCCGGGCGTACCAGCAGCTCGTCCTCATGGGCGTAGCCGCCGGTGAGGACGGTGGCGACGAACTCGGCGAAGCCGCCGTCGAAGCGGGCGAGCTGGCCGTCGTCGGCGCCGCCGAAGTCGCAGCAGACGGCTACCGGCCACCGCTCCGGGTCCGGACCGGTGGTCAGCCAGCAGCAGTAGTTGTGGTTGCTGTTCACGCCCCAGGGCAGGAGCCCTCCCGGATCCGGGAACACGGGAGTGTGCTCCTGGTCCCAGAAGTCGTCGTCGCACTCGATCTGCTCGCGGAACTCGGTGTCGCTCTGGAAGCGCCAGCCGGCCAGGCCGCCGGGAGACCCGGGCAGGGTGGGCTGCTTCGTTGGCGAGCTCACGCCCCACTCGCCGTTCAGGTTCACCGCGCCGTACAGGTCCACGAACGCCCGGTAGTCCGAGGGCAGTTGGACGCCGAGTTCGACGGGGGCCAGCTCCCACGGCACCCTGGCCGGTGTGTACACCGGCTCACCCATGACCACCCGCAACCGCTCCCACGCCCCGGTCATCGCCCTCCCCCACCTCCGGCAGCCGGCCGGTCAGAAACGGCACTCTAGGCCACATACCCAACAAACCCCGGCCCGGCCCAACCGGACGAGCCGGGCCCTGCTCAGACAGCCGCCCTGGAAGGCTTCGAGGGCGGGCAGAGCCCCGCGTGAAGCACCCGCACCCCCACCACGGATCAGCCAGCCTCCCCTTACACCGCAGCATCCACTCCTTCGCCGTCAGCAGCGGCAGCCACAACGGGCCCAGCTCCTGCGCCTCCCGCACGGCGGCGCAGTCCGGGCACTGAGCCACCTCCGGTGCCGCCTCGATGCGCAGCTCCGGCCCGGGCTTCCGGCTCCGGTTCGGCGTGCCGGACTTCGACGCGGCCGTGCACGCGGTGCTGGACCGGCTGTTGGACCGGCCCGCCTGCCGTGAGCTGACGGCACCGGAGCCGGCCACGCCGCCGGGGGCGGCCATGGTGGTGGTCTTGCATGTCCGGGACGGTCCGGGCGAGTGTCCCGACCCGGCACCGCAGCCGCAAACGGATCCGGCCGGGCTCCGGGCGGCGGCCTACAGGGAGGTCTGGCCGGATCTGCTGGCGGCGATGCGCCTGTGGCGGCCCGTCAGCGAGGACCACGTCGCGCCGGTCTCGCTGTTGGCCCACCCCGTCCTGGCCGATCTGCTCACCCCGGAACGGGGCCGACAACTCCTGGCGGTCCCGCGCGGCTGACGGTGCTCTCGTCGAGGGGCAGCCTGCGGAGGACCGCACCGACGGGCCGCGGACACGGCTCTGGAGCCGCCTCACGACCGACACCCGCCGACAGGCCCCCGCGACCGGTGATGCACGGCCCCGCCCCGGCCCGGGTCCGCAGTCCCGTTCCTGCCACCGAGGCGCCTGCACTGTGCCTGCCGGCCAGTGGAAACACACCCCGCGCTCCCGGAAGGGCAACGGCTTCCCAACCGGCCGTCCGTCGGTGGTCCGCACGATCCGGGACCGCGACGGCCTGGGAGGCATCGGCTGCTCCCCGCCGCCGGCGGAAGGCCCTCCGGCGGGAGTGGCCGCACGAGAGCTGACTTGGGCTCGGCGCCGACGCGGCCGCGGTTGTCCGAAGGGTCATCAACAGCGGGACGGCTTCAGCCGGATGCGGGAGCGGGGGTGACGCCGAGCGCCCCGCCCAGCCGGGCCACGACGGCCGAGTAGTCGGTGCCCCCCTTGGCGAGAGCGGTCTTGGCCCGGGTGACCTGAGCGGCGTCGTTGGCGGTGGAACCGATGAGGCACTCGGTGGCGCCCTGCCGCAGGTTCGTGATCGCGGAGGACCACAGCGCCTGGGTGGGCGGGTCGGGAATGGGCTCGAAGTCCTTGATGATGTTGAGGTCATGGTCAAGGTCTCTGCAGGCCGAACGGACGTTGCCGAAGCCGGCGGACGCGCCGGAGTCGAGTGCAACGCTGCGCCTGAACCTGTCGAGGTCGCGACCGAGGACACCCATCCCCTGCTTGTGGCGACTCTCCTCGAACCACGCGACGAGCTTGACCTGCTCGTCCGCGGAGAGAGCCGGGGCGGTGGCGGGAGGCGATGCGCCGACGGCCGGAGAGGTGCTCGCCGATGACACCGGACTGTCGGCGGGCGGGCCGTCGCTGCACGCCGCGAGGGGGATCACGGAAAGACCGACGGCCAGCAGGCGTAACAGCGGACGCATGGAGACTCCCTCGGACGAAGATCCGGACACCGTACTGCGCCGCCCGGTCCCGTAGGGGGCGAACGGCCCGGTTGCCCCGCCCGCACACCGTCTCAGAAGCAACGGCCGCGCGTTGCCAGAACGGCAGGGCCTCGCCCCGGCACGCCGAAGTCGGGTATCGGGAGTGGTTACCGGCCAACGGGAGGACCACGGCCGTGCGGCTCTCCGATGAGGCCCGCGGTGAGCGTCGGTCGGCGTGGCCCGGGTCAGGGCCGGTGGGCCGGAGTCGGCCCGGTGCCGCTGGTGGGCAGGTCCCGCTCGTAGTGGACGAAGTGGTCGGCCGGGACGAAGGTGTCGTAGAGGCGGCGGGCGGGGTTGTCGTGCGCGGTGAGCCAGTGGACGCGCGCCCAGCCGCGGGCGGTGGCGAGGTCGAAGAGGTCCTGGAGGAGCAGGCGGCCCGCGCCGAGCCCACGGTGGGCCGGGTCGACGAAGAGGTCCTCCAGGTAGCAGACCTGACCGGTGAGCCACGTGCTGTGGTGGAGCACGCTGTTGGTGATGCCGATCACCGTGCCGTCGTGCTCGGCGACGCGGCCCAGCAGTGGCTGGTGCGGATCGAGGAGCCGCCGCCAGGTGGAGTCGGTGGCCTCCGTGGGCACGGTGGACTCGTAGAAGTCGAGGTAGCCGGCCCACAGTCGGCGCCAGTCCTTCTCGTCCGCCGCGGCGAGGTCACGAATGGTGATCGTGGGGGTTTGGGGCATCTCGGCTCCAGGTGAGAGTGGTCAGGGGCGCTTGCGGGCGAGCGGGCCGTGGCGACGGCGAGCACAGCGAGAGTCTCGCTCAGGTCCTCCGACCCGCTCCACCCGGGGCCGTGACGGCTGCGGGCCGGCCGCACCGACAGGCGGCCTGTCCCCGCCACCATCCGGCGTGCCTTCGGCCGGCCTCTCCCGACTCCGCGGCCGTGACCAGGCGAGGCCCTCAGGTCTGACGGTGCCGACCCGGGAGTCGGCGGTGGTGGTGGCGGCGAGCGCCGGGTAAACGCCGCGCTTGGCCGCGTGGGGCTGGTGTGCGGGGTGCTGCGACGCCGGCAACGACGCGACGGGCGGACGGAGCGCGCTGCCGGGGCCGCCGGGCCGTCCGGCCGCCCGCTCCGGCCCGGGCGGCGGCCGCACCGGTCTGAGGCCCCACCAGGCCGGGCCGGTACGACGCGGTCCACCGGCATCCGTCGGACACCGACTGACCGAAAAGAGGGTTGCGGTGGATCCGGCCCACCGGGCAGCATCCTCTCGGCACGGCCCAGGGGGGGCATGAGTGCCGGAGAATCGATTACGGGGGAACACGCCAGTGCAGAACTGGGGAACACACCTGCGCATCCGCTCGCTCGGCCACCTGGCCAGGCTCGGCCTGGCCCTGGCACTCGCCGTCGGTACGGCCGGACTGGGCGCCGCCGCGGCACACGCGGCCCAGCCGATCACCTCGGGCACCATGACCATCGTCGGTGAACCGGAGGACTGGCTGACCGGTGGCCGGTCGTACAGCTTCTCGACGGCGGAGCAGGCGAGCATGCACCTGCTCAGCGACGAGGCGGAGCGCCACGTCCGGATCAACGTCAGCAGCGGCCAGGAGTGGTGGAGCCTCGACCTGGCGGCGCCGCAGGGGCAGAAGCTGGTCCCGGGCACCTACACGGACGCGGCCCGCTACCCGTTCAACGAGCCCGGCAAGCCGGGGCTCAGCCTCGGCGGCCGCGGTGGCTGCAACAGCCTCACCGGCTCGTTCACCGTCACCAACGCGGTGTTCGGCCCGTACGGCTACCTGGAGACCCTGGATGCCTCCTTCGAGCAGCACTGCGAAGGTGCCGTGGCCGCAGCACGCGGTGAGGTGCACATCCGGAACCTGCCGGCGTCCCCGGTCCTCGACCTGGCGTTGGGAGTCGCGGTCGACGGCACCGCGAGCGCACTGAACGGCAACGCCACCGTCCACGGTCAGGTCACCTGCAACAAGGCCGTCCCCGTGACGGTCTCCGGGCGGATCACGCAGGTCAAGAACAACGTCATCATCCGCGGCGGCTACCACACCACCGTCCCCTGCACGCCCGGCACGCCCGCCAGTTGGACCGGGACCGCCGTCCCCGAGGGCACCACGCCGTTCCAGCGCGGACGGGTCGAGGTCATCGGCTACGCCGGTGCCACGGACCCGGACTACGACGAGTACACCAGCACCACCCGGACCGTGGCGGTCCAACTCACCAGGGTCCGCGGCTGACCCGCCGCCGGGCCCGGCCGGAGCTCTCCGGCCGGGCCTGACGGCCGCTCAGGACCCGATGAACGCTCCTCCTTCCGGCAGGCACTCCACGCGAGTCCAAGGCCTCGCCACAGCCGCCCGTCCGGAGGAAACACCAGGGCCCGGCGCAGAACCATCCACGGCTGCCGTGCCGTTGCCGGGCTGTGCTCCTGCACCGCATCCGCGTGAAGCGGCGTGAAACGAAGGGGAAATGATGAACGCGAAGAGGCTCTCCGCGATTGGTCTGGCGATCGGCGTCCTCATCGGAGTGAGCGCACCGGTCGCGGCGCAGGCGGTCGAGGATCCGGGCGGGATCGTCTACGAGTACTCCTACGCCTGGTCCTACCTCGGGATGGACAGCAGCGGGAACTACGTCTACACCAACGGCGTCGGCGAGCTCGCCACTGCCGACAAGTACATCGGCGACTCGTTCTACGGAACCGAGCGCGAACTCGCGGAAGAAGTCGCGGCCCGAGGACAGGGTTAGCGCTCCGGCAGGGCTTCGACGTTCTGCCCGTTCAGAGGCTGCGCGCGGTGGGTGCGGCGGGCAGCCGTGGCAGCGGCCCGCCGCACCACGGTGGCGACTGACGGGCAGTCAGTGGGCCGCCGTGCAGCGGGGGTGAGCTCCGGTGCCGTGAGCTGCCGGCACGTAGCCGGCCGAGCCGTGGACCCGGATGCGCTGCCCGTCCTCGATCAGGCGGGTGGCACCGGGGACGCCGACGACGGCGGGGAGGCCGTACTCCCGGGCGATCACCGCGCCGTGGGTCATCAGACCGCCGGCCTCGGCGACCAGGGCGGCGGCCGCCACGAAGACCGGCGACCAGCTGGGGTCGGTGACGGTGGTGACCGGGATGTCGAGTCCGGGGCCGCTGCGGTGCCGGAGCCCGTCCAGCTCCGGCACCCGCGCCACCACCCGCCGGTACGCGGCCGTGGTGACGCAGAAGCCGCCCGGCACGGCGACGCCCTCGATCCGGGCTCGCGCATCCAACTGCGCGACCTTGCCACCGACCGCCGCGGCCTGCGACCGGTCGACGTCCCGCAGGTCCAGCACGTACTGCTCCGCCACTGCGGCACCTCCCGCTGCTCTCCCGCAGCCGTCAGCCGCCGTTGCCGATCCGCAGCAGCTCGCCCGCCAACGGAGCGGCGACGGCACCGCCGTGAGCGGCGCCCTCGACCTCGGCGGCGACGGCGAGGTTGCCCCGGTAACCGGTGAACCAGCTGTTCGGCTTCTGGCCGCCGGCCTCGGCGTTCCCGGTCTTGCCGGCCGCGTTCGGGATGTTGCCGAGCGCCTGCGTCGCGGTGCCGTTCTGTACGGTGCGGCGCATCATCGACTGGAGCCCGCTGCGGGCCGACGGGGAGAGCGACTTGGCGGCCTTGGGCCGGGCGGGACCGGGCACCAAGATCGGCTGGCGGAAGGTGCCGTTCTGCACCGTCGCGGTGACCGGGGCCATGGCCAGCGCGTTGGTGCGGATGCGCCCCTGGCCGATGTGGGCGAGGGCGGTCTGCTCACGGTTGCTCTCGACCGGCACCTCGGTGTCGAAGACCGGCAGCCCGGCGTCCCAGACCAGGCCCAGCCCGAACACCTCCTTGGCGAAGGCCGACAGCGTGCCGGGGCCGAGCCTGCTCTGCCCGGCGTCCAGGAAGGCGGTGTTGCAGGACTGCGCGAAGTCGTCCTTGAAGGTGTAGCCGAGGCGGGCGTCGGGGAAGTCGTTGGGCACCGATCGGCCGGCCACGTTGCTGGTGGGCGGGCAGGGCAACGGCGAGTCCGGGGTGAGGCCGGCTTCCAGCAGCGCGGCACCGGTCACCACCTTCATGGTGGAACCGGGGGCGATGGCGGCCCCGAAAGCCCGGTTCTGGCCGTGGGCCGGGCTGTTGGCGAAGGCCAGCACGTGGCCGGTGGCCGGTGGACGGCTCGACGGCGACCACCGAAGCCGGGCCGGACCGCTTGGCCACGGCCTCCTCGGCCGCCCGCTGGAGATCGGCGTCCAGGGTCAGGCGCCGGGGCTCGGTGTCCTGTGCGGGGGTGATGGCGAACAGCTGCTCCGGCTTGGACGACGTGCCCGACAGGCTGGCCACCACCGCCGTCCCGGTCTTCGGCGCCGCCTCGGTGCCCTTGAACCGGATCTGGCTCAACACCGCTGCCACGGAGGGGAATTCGGACACCGGCCGGCCGTTGCGGTCCACCACCTTGGAGGGCGTACCGGCGACCGGCTGCACCGAGAGCACCCTCGCGCCGTCCAGCTTGGGGTGCACCACGTTCGGCGCCCAGCGCACCACCGCCTTGTCCTTGCCGGCCTTCACCATGCTCAGCGTGCCGTCGTACTCCCAGGGGCTGGCCACGCCCGGCAGCGTCACCGTGGCCTTGAAGGTCAGCGGCAGCGCCGTGTCGGTGACCGTCCTGGTGGTGTCCGGCCCGCCGACGGTCAGGCTGACCGCAGTCGGCTTCAGCACGTCGCGGAAGCGGGCCAGCGCGACGTTCGCCGACTCCGGCTTGTCGGTGTGCTGCCCGGCCTCCTCGTAGTCCCCCTTCGCCCAGGCGGCCAGGAACGCCTGTGCGCCGGCCGTCGCCTGCTGGGTGGCGGGCGGCTCGGTGGGCTCGGGCGCCGGGGTCGGGGCGGCCTTCGCCGAGGCCGGCCGGGGGTCGGCGGCGATGTCACTGATGAACGCGTAGGCAGCGTACCCTCCGCCGGCGAACATCGCGGCGGTGACGACGGTGATCCCGGCCTTGGCTCCGGTGTGCATGCTGTGTACTCCCTCTCGAGGACGGTCGACAAGATTCGACGGGGCCCGGTGACGGGTCAACCGGCTTTCCAGCCGGGCGCGACGGCCATGGCGATCAGCTGCTCGGCGTCCAACATGGCCTGCCCCTGCCGGAGTTCGGGCCCACTGCCGACGTGCGCCTCCAGCAGCACGCGTCGGCCGTCGCTCCGCAGCACGTCCACCCGCCAGCGCACCTGCGAGCCGGTGCCGCCGGACACCAGCACCCGGTTCCCGTCCCGGACCTGTGCCGCCCGGTACCGCCCGCCGTACCCGGCGAGATCGGCCGTGTGGTCCTCGACCAGCACCTCCGGCAGCCCGCTGTTCACGCCGCCCTTGACGGTGAGCCCGACCCGGCCGTCCGTGCCCTGGCCGGCCGGGACGCCGATGAGACCGGGCGGCATCAGGGAGCCGGCCACGTCGGCGACCCAGGCGGACGACGGCACCGTCCGGCTCGGGCCGGGACTCGCCGCGCTCCGCCGCTCGCCGGCCGGCGGCAGGTCGGCCACCACCGGGTCCCAGGCCCGGGACCGCAGGGCGGCGGTCAGTCGGGCCACCGACAGCGGCGGCACGGGCCGGCTGACCGGGGAGCCCTTGGCCTCGGGGGCGTTCCACTCGTTGACCTCGACCACCCGGCCGTCGGTCCCCGCCGGCAGGGCGCTCCAGTACTTGGTGTCCGCCCGGCCGTCCGGGTACTCCAGCCCCTGATGGATCCTCAGCACCGACCCGTCGGGCAGCGACTCGATCCGGCAGACCGGCATCGGGTTCACCGTCCTCGACCGGAGACGGACGGCGTCGTCAGCAAGGATGTGCCGGGCAAGAGCGCAGCGTGCCTTCCCTCGACCGGTGCCGCCGTGGGGCGGCCGCCTTCCGGAAGGCGGCCGCCCCACGGGCGATCAGGTGTCGGCCACCAAGTGGCGAGTGTCTGCACCGGCGGCAGGAACCCCCTGGCGCCCTGATCAGGCCCGCAGGTCCAGGGCACCGGCTTCGAAGTCCGGCCAGGACACCACCGCCAGCTCCGCGGTCGGGAAGAACGCCGTCCCGTCACCGGCGCGCACCACTCCGCCATTCGTCGGCCGGAAGTCCTCCTTCGCCTGCGCCACCGTCCCGCTGGTCAGGAGAAGGTTCTGGCTCGACGGGTAGTCCGGGCTCCAGCCCGTGCCCGCCTTGAAGTAGCCCTCACCCACCGGAGCGGCCCCGCCACCACTCGGCCGGTACTGCTCGCCGTCGGCGATGGCCGTGCCCGCGAACAGCGCGCCGACCAGGACGGCCAGCGCCGCCCCCTTCACGAGCAGGTTCTTCCGCATCCCCGTACCCCCATTCGAACGATGGGCCCACTCCCCTTACCGGGCCTTCGTATCCGCAGTATCCCCGGAGCCCCAGCCTCCATCCACTCTCCAATCTCACAGAGTGGAGGCAGTGACGGACCGGCCAGTGTGACGAGCTGTCAGCGCTGGAACAGGCCGGGGTGGGTGAGGACCGGTCGGCGGGGTCGTTGCCGAGCCACATCACGTAGTCGCCAGCGGTGGTGAAGTGCTCCTTGCCCTCGTGCCACAGCTTCGCCCGGCACCTCGGTCCGGCCTCTTGCCCGCGTCCCCTCTGCGGCAATCGCCGGCTCGCCCCGTGGCCGGCTGAGCCGTGCGTCGTGGCTACCGGGTCTCGGTCGAGACCGGGGTGAGGAGGAAGAGGCACTGCTTCGCCTTGTACTCGCCCACCTCGGCGACGAAGCGGAACCTGTCACCCGCGCGGACGGTGGCGGGGACGTTCCCGCCGGCGGGCTTCAGCTTCAAGTCGAAGACGTTGACGTCCTCATACTTGAACGCCGGGCCGGTGCCCGTGCTCGCGCCTTGGTCGCCCGGGCCCAGGAGGATGTCATAACGGGTACTGGTGTCACCGTGCGGCGCCATGGTCACGACCGAGCCGTCGAAGGCGACCGTCCTGCCCTTGTACTTGGCCGCGAAGTCCTGGTGCGCGCTGTCGCAGGAGTCCGGGGTCTTCAGCAACGACGCGAACTCCGGGGTGTTCTGAGAGGTGATCAGCTCGGGGGCCATCGGGGTGGCCGGGGGCGGAGTCGGTGCGGTGGAAGGTGGTACAGCCACCGTGGACGCTGCGGGGCTGTCCGACCGGCCTTGCGGTTCGTCCTCCTCCTCGAGTGCCGCGCCCAGGCCGATGACGAGGGCCAGGAACACGAGAATGCCGGCCACAACGGCCAGCAGGAGCCGCGGCAGGGGCTTCTTGGGCCGCCGGAAGACGAGAGCGGAACGCAGCAGCGTGCCCTCGGCCTGTTCCACCAGCTCCCAGCCGTCCTTGCCCATCTTGGAGATCACCAGGCTGTCGGTCCCGCGGACTGCCCGCACGGTCCTGTATTCGTACGTGATCTCGTCGGCCATCCGGCTCCGCTCCCCCGAAGTCACCTGCTCCTACCAACTGCCTTGCGATCTTAGGGTTCTCGGGCGGTGGAGCCCAACCGTCCCTGGCCGGGCCGCTCACAGCAGGAACGGAGGCACCCACCCACCAGCAGTACGTCCGGGCCGTACCCCAGGTGGTCACGAAGGAGTTCCTGCAGACCGCCCGCCCGTCCCCACGTGTACAGGGTGCTCCGGAGGAGCGCGCCCTCCCCCGCTGGAGGTGGACCTCCACGCAGGGGTGTTTCCTTGCCCGTCCGCTTGCTCGCCTTGCTGGACGCCTCGTCCCTCATCGTCCACAACAGCCGTTTCCCACATTCCCATGCTCTCTTCCAGCGGCCCCGTAACAGGGTGAGAATTTCCAGCGGCGTCCACCTCGCCGAACTCCTCCCGGCTGCGCTCCACCGTCAGGCGCAGTCGTGCGGCAAGGACATCCAGTGGCGGCTTCAAACCGGCGATCTCCGGCCCGGGTGCGACGATCCCCGGCACACGCTCCCCCACGGTCAGGTCAGGCGCAGCGTAACCAGCGGCCCTCGGCAGGAAGCGAGGGGTGGTGAGGGGCCGGTCCGGGCGGTGCGGTGCGGGTCCGGGGGTTGCCGCGTCGGCTGTGCGAAGGCGCGGACTAGGATGCGTCCCTGACAGCCCGTCAGGGGTGCTTGTGTGGACAGGGGTGGGTGGCGTGTCGGACGACATCGAGTGGATGAAGCGTGGGCTGGAGGATCCGGCGATCGAGCGGGTGGATCTGCGGATCGACGTCCCGCACTCGGCGCGGATGTACGACTTCTGGCTCGGTGGCAAGACGAACTTCCCGCCGGACCGGGCCCTCGGCGAGGCCTTCGAGCAGGCGATTCCCAGCATCAAGGTGATGGCCCGGGAGAACCGCAGGTTCCTCGGCCGCGCGGTACGCTACCTCGCCGGTGAGGCGGGCATCCGCCAGTTCCTCGACATCGGCACCGGCATCCCCACCGAGGGCAACACCCACGAGGTCGCCCAGGCCACGGCCCCGGACAGCCGCGTCGTCTACGTCGACAACGACCCGATCGTGCTGGCCCACGCCCGCGCGCTGATGGACAGCAGCGGCTCCGGCCGCACCGCCTACATCCACGCCGACCTGCTGGAACCGGAGAAGATCCTCGCCGACCCGATCCTGACCGACACCCTGGACCTCGACCAGCCGGTGGGTCTGACCCTGGTGGCCGTCCTCATGCTGCTCGCCGACGCGGACGACCCCTGGGGCAAGGCCCGCGTGCTGATGGACGCCCTGCCCTCCGGCAGCTACGTCGCGATCACCCACCCCGGAGCCGACTTCGACCCGGCCGCCATGGCCGCGGTCGTGAAGGCCGCGGCCAAGGGCGAGATGACCCTGGTGCCGCGCACCCGCGACCAGGTCGCGCGGTTCTTCGGCGACTGGGAACTCATCGAGCCGGGCGTCGTCCCCGTCATGGGCTGGCGTCCCGACGGCGCAGCGCCCACCGATCCCGCCGCTGCCTACTACTGGTCCGGCATCGCCCGTAAGCCCTGACCCACCCCGCCACCGCTCCGTTCGGTGGCCGGTGACCGGTGACCGCAATCCACCTGCTGTGAGAAGAACCTGACGGCGGTTCACCGGTGCGAGACCCTCGGTCCAACCGGAGCGGCGACGGGCGTCGGCCCCACCCGCACGGCGCGCCGTCCCGGCAGGGCCGCTCGCGTCACCGTCGGCGCCGAACCGACGGACACGTCACCATCGGCGCGAAACGGTGAGGACCGCCACCCACGGTGCGGCCGGACGGGGACCTCGGACCCGTCCGGCCGGCGGTGGGGGCTTGCCAGGCTGGGTGGTGGAGACGTCGTCGCGTGACGGGACCGCGACCCTGCGGGTCACCGCAGCCTTCCCGCCAGGGACGCCCGGACAGGCCCCCCAGCCATGACCGCCCGACCGGTACGACGCCCGGCCCGCACCGTGGTGCGCTGCTGCCTGGGCCTGGCCGCCGCCATCGCCTCCGTCAGCGCGTTCCTGGCCGTGGAGTACCGCGACCGCGCGCACGACGCCCCGGACACATCGGACGTCCGCGCGGAATCGGGGCGGTCGGTGTGAGTGCGCTCCGGGACCGCTCCGCGCCGGTGCCGTGCACGCGCACGCGCTGACGGCGCCCCGGCTCAGACCGCGAGCAGGGTGAGCCGTTCCTCGCCGAGGTGGGTGCGGAGGGTGGCGAGGGCGCGGGTGGTCTGGGACTTCACGATGGAGGTGCTGATGCCGAGGATCTCGGCGGTGGTCTCGACGCTGTGGTCCTCCCAGTGGCGCAGCAGGACGATGGCGCGGTCGCGGGGGGTGAGGAGGGCGAGGGCGTCGAGCAGGGCGAGGCGGACGGCGGTGGTGTCGGGGGTGGTGGGGCGGTCGGGGAAGCGGTCCACCGTCAGTTCGGTGGAGCTGCGCAGGCGTTTGTGGTCGAGCAGGGCGTTGAGCAGCACCTTGCGGGCGTAGTGGAACGGGTCGCCGTCGCGCCGGGTGAGGCGGGGCCAGGCCAGGTACATCTTGGTGAGGGTGGTCTGGGTGAGGTCCTGGGCGAGGTGCCAGTCGCGGCACATCAGGTAGGCCAGCTGGCGCAGGCGCAGCGTGCTGCCCTCCGCGAAACTGACGAACTCGGCTTCGTTGCGCACTTCTCGGCCCCCAGGGTGGTGCGGTGTGTCGTCATGCGGTGTGCGTGGTCGTGGTGCCGCCGCTGTGGCGGTCGGGTGGTGAGGGCAAGGGCTGCGGGTCGGCCCGGGAGGGTCTCCCGGTGGGTCCGGGGCCTTCCTCCTCGGGCTTCGATTCCAACCCGGCGGAGCGGTCACCGGCCAGGCAATTTCGCCCGCAAAAGTGGGTACCGCATACTTTTGCGGGTTGGGGTTCGGCATCGGGCGGGGCCACCTCGAGCACGGGAAGATCATCAGCATGGCCTCGACCACACCGGCCGCCGGTCCGTTCGGCACGCGGTTGCACGCCCTGCGCCGCGGGGCGGGGCTCAGCCAGGAGGATCTGGCGCACGCGGCGGGGGTGAGCGTGCGCGCCCTGTCCTACCTGGAGCAGGGCCGCTCCCGCGGACCGCAGCGCCGTACCGTCCAGGCGCTGGCGACGGCGCTCGGGCTGGATCCGGCCGGTGCCCGGGAGTTGGAGGAGGCCGCGAGCCTGGGCCGGCCCCGCCCGCGACGCACGACGCAGGACGCCCAGGCGCAGAACACCCCGACGCAGAACGCCCCGACGGAGCACGCCCCGCCGCCCGCTGCCATGCCCGCCCCCGTGCCCGAGGCTCCCCCGCACACGGCCGCGCCCGATCTGCTGCCGCGCGCACCGCGCGGCTTCCACGGCCGGGCCGCGGAGCTGGCCGCCCTGACCCGGGCCACGGCGGGCGAGGCCCCGGTGTGCCTGGTGGTCGGGCCCGCCGGGGTCGGCAAGACCGCCCTGGTCCTGCACTGGGCCCACCAGGACCCCGCCGGATTCACCGACGGGCGCCTGTACGCCGACCTGCGCGGCTTCAGCGACACGGGCGAGGTGGCCACCGTCGAGGTGCTGCGGGAGTTCCTGCTCGCCCTCGGCGTGCCGCGCGAGCGGGTACCGGAGTCGGTGAACGGTGCGGCCGCGCTGTTCCGGTCGCTGGCCGCCGACCGCCGGCTCCTCGTCGTCCTCGACAACGCCCGCGACGCCGAGCAGGCCGGAGCGCTGCTGCCCGGCGGCGACCGCTGCGTCACCGTCGTCACCAGCCGGCACCGCCTGACCGGACTGATCGTCAGCGACACCGCCCGGCCCGTCGCCCTCGACGTCCTGGTGCCCGAGGACGCCACCGCGCTGCTGGCCCGGATCCTCGGCACCGACCGGGTGGACGCCGAGCCGGCCGCCGCGCGGCGGCTCGCCGAGCTGTGCGGTGGCCTGCCGTTGGCCCTGCGGGTGGCGGCCGCCCGTCTGGCCCAGCGGCCCGACTGGACCCTGGCCGCGATGGCCGCCGAACTGTCCGACCACACCCGCCGCCTGGGCCTGCTGGATCTGGAGGACACCGGCGTCCGCGCCGCACTGAACCTGACCCTGCGCCAACTCCCGGAGTCCGTCCGCGACTTGTTCGCCCACCTGGGCCGCCACCCGGGCACCCACCTCGACCGGTACGCGGCGGCCGCCCTGGCCGCCACCGACCCCGCCACCGCCGACACCGCCCTGGAACGCCTGGCCGCCGCGCACCTGCTCACCGAGACCACGCCCGGCCGCTGGCAGATGCACGACCTCGTCCGGCTGCACGCGCGCGGCCTCGACGCGGGCCCCGGCGCGCTCACCCGCCTGCTCGACCACCACATCGCCACCGCCACCGCGGCGGTGGCGGCCGCCGAGCCCGGTGCCGAGGACTGCTTCCCGCTCCCGGCCGACTTCCACCGGCCCGCCGCGGTGCGCGAGTTCGGCGACCGGGCCGCCGCCGTGGCCTGGTACGCCGCCGAGCGGGACAATCTCACCCTGTCCGTCGCCGCCGCGCACGGCGCCGCACTGCCCGACCGGACCTGGCGGCTGGTCATGTCGATGTGGCCGCTGATCGTGTGGCGCGTGCGCGACGGCTGGGTCCCCCTCCTGGAGACCGCCCTCGCCGCCACCCGGGCCGACGCCGACCGGCACGGCGAGGCACGGGTGCTCAACGTCCTCGGCTGGGTCCTCACCGAGGAGGGCCGCACCCCCGAGGCCCTCGTCCACCTCACGGCCGCCTCCGCGCTCGCCGCCGAGGCCGGCGACGCGTTCGCCGAAGCCAACGCCCTCATCGTGCTCGCCGCCGCCCACGCCGCCCTCGGCCGCCTGGACGAGGCCGCGCGCGGCTGCGAACGCGCGGTCGAGCTGACGCGCGGGGCCGGCGACCCGCGGATGGAACGCCTCGCCCTCCAGCACCTCGCCCGCCACCGGGCCGACGCCGGCCACTGGCATCAGGCCCTGACCACCGCCACCCGGGCCCTCGACCTCGGCCACCGCCCCGACACCACCGACATCCCCCACGTCCTGCTGCTCACCATCAAGGGCGAGGCACTGCTCGGGCTCGGCCACCGCGCCGAGGGCATCGCCCAACTCGACCTCGCCGCACGCGAAGCCGAGTCCGCCGGCTACGACGACGGCGCCGTCCGGGCCCTCACCGCACTCCTGCGGGCGGCCCCGGACGCCGAGGTCCGGGCGCGCCACGACGCGGCACTCGCCCGGCTCACCACCCGCACCTGAACCCGGCCCGCCGCGCCCACCGGTGCCACGCCCACCCACGCCCACCCATGCCACGCCACGCCACGCGCAACGGTGCCCCGGGTCCGTGCGGACCCGGGGCACCGGCAGCACCGCGGTCTGACCCGAGGTCAGCTCACGGTGTCCTTGAACGCCGTACCGGCGGCGCGCAGCGCGGCGACGTCGGCGGCGACCTGGGCGGGGCTGAGGACCTGGTCCTTGACGAAGTACACGTAGTCGACCTGCTGGTCGTACGAGCGCGGCGTCGAGGAGGTCTGGCCGTTGAGGTCGATCAGCCAGTGGTTGAAGTCGATGAACTGCGGGGTCTCGGGCAGGTAGGGCTCGCCGTGCGAGGCGGTCTGCTGGCCGTCGATGTAGTAGGTGACGCTGTTGTTGTCGATGGTGAACTGCAGCAGGTGCCAGCCGTCGTAGGACTGGCGCTGCTCGCCGTGCGCGTTGACGGCGTTCCACGGGTCGGGGTTGTAGGTCTCCCAGGTGGTCTCGTACATGATGTTGCCCTGCTCGCCCCAGCCGCCGTTGGGCAGGTACTCGAAGTCCTGCTCGCTGTAGTTGGGGTCCATCGGGGCGTTGAGCGGGGTGAAGGCGAAGAAGGTCTGGTTGACGTGGTCGCCGTCGGGGCCGCTGACGGGGGCGTCGGCGAACTTGACCCGGGCCGCGTAGGTGCCGTTCTTGAACTTCCTCGCGGTGGTCTGGATCTCGGTCTCCTTGGTGCCCGCCGCGGTGCCGTCGGTGGTCAGGCGCAGGTTGAGCACCTTGCCGCCGCCGACGGTCGGGAAGGTGACGTCCTGCGGGGACCAGGTCGCGCCGGGGACGCCGGGGCCGCCCTGGCCGGACTTGACGGTCCAGCCGTGCTGCTGGAGGGCCGCGTCGGCGCTGGTGGTGTAGGAGAAGTCGTCGAACAGGGCGGGGGCGTTGGGGTCGACCGGCGGGGTGCTGGTCGAGCCGGACGGGGAGGGGCTGGGGCTGGCGGACGGCGAGGGGTTGTTGCCGGCCGGGGCGGTGCCCCAGATCAGTGCGCCGTCCTCCTGGAGGGTGACCTTCTGCCAGTCGGCGTAGCTGCTCTGGGAGTTGGAGAAGGAGTAGTCGTCGGACTGGGTGAGGGTCTGCCAGTCGGCCCGGTGGAACCGCAGCTGCATGTCGCCGGTGGACTGCCCGGGGGCGAGCGAGCCGGCCCCCGCGGTGAAGCCGATCTCCAGGTAGCGGTCGGCGGTGGCGGTGGGGTTGGCCAGGGTGCCGAAGGTGCCGGTGATGTTGCCGCAGCCCTTGACCGCCCAGGAGCAGGCGAAGCGGTAGGTCACGGACGGGCCGTCGGACTTGAAGTAGTACCGCAGGGTGATCCGGTTGAGCGCGACGGTGCTGGTGCCGGTGTTGGTCACCTGCAGCCAGGGCTCGGTCTGGTCGGCGGTGGCGCCGGAGGCGCTGGTGCGGTACTGGACGGAGAACTTGTCGGCGGCGGAGGCCGGGACGACGGTCAGCGCGCTGACGGCCAGGCCGGCGGCGGCCACCGCGGCGGCTGCGGCGAGCCGGGCGCGGCGGCTGATCGGGCGGGGACGTGCGGACACGGTGGTTCCTTCCGTGGGGGGAGGCCCCGCTCGGGGCGGGGCAGTAGGACGTTCCGGTGGTGCACGTGCGGGGTGCGGCGGCGGAGGTGGTCCGCGCGCCGCGGGCGGCCGTCGGCGGTGGGCCGGCGGCCGGGTCTGTGGAGGGCGCGCCTCGGAAAGGGGCCCGGGGGCGGGGCCTGAGGGGCCGTCAGGACCGCTCGGCGTGGTGGACGCCGAGCGCGGCCAGCCGGGGCCGGTGCACGGCGAGCGCCGGCAGGAAGTCCCGGGTGTAGTCGCTGACGGGGTTCCAGGCGTGGTCGGCGATGGCGCACAGGCGCGGGTAGGTGAGGTAGTCGAAGTGTTCGCCGGTGGTGACGAACTCGGTCCACAGCTGGGCCTGGCTGCCGAGCACCCTGGCCCGCTCGGCCTCGTCCCAGTGGTCGGTGGGGGCCAGGTGCCCGTGCGCGCCGGGCAGGTCGACCACGTAGCCGGCCTGGCCGAGCGGCTCGTCGGGGCTGGTGCTCTGGGGGTAGTCGAGGTAGGTGGAGCGGTGCGGGGCCATCACGACCTGGTGGCCCCGCCGGGCGGCCTCCCGGCCGTGCTCGGCGTCCCGCCAGGGCATCACGGTGAACTCGACCGGGAGCGTGGAGCCGTCGGCCTCGGCCCAGCACATCGGGATCCGTCCGGCGTCCAGCAGGTGGCGGCCGACCCGGCCGAGGAACCAGCCGCGCAGGTGGGCGGGTTCGGCGAGGCCGAGTTCGGCGGCCCGGCTGCGGGCGGCGGGGCTGTTCTCCCACTCGACGGTGGGGCACTCGTCGCCCCCGAGGTGCACGTACCGGGACGGGAACAGCTCCATCGTCTCGTCCAGGACGGCGCGGCAGAACGCGAACACCTCCTCGTGCACGCCCAGCACCGTCTCGCACACGCCCCAGTCGGTCCACACGTCGAGCTGCCGCTCGGGGTGGTTGCCGAGGTGCGGGTAGGCGGCCAGTGCGGCCCGGGTGTGGCCCGGCATGTCGATCTCGGGGACGACGGTGACGCCCCGTTCGGCGGCGTACGCGACCAGGTGGCGCAGTTCGGCCTTGGTGTACGTGCCCTGGTGGGGCTGGTCGTCGTAGCGGGTGGAGCCCGCGTGGCCGACCATGCTGCGGGCCCGGCGGGAGCCGATCTCGGTGAGGCGGGGGTAGGCGTCGACCGGCAGCCGCCAGCCCTGGTCGTCGGTCAGGTGCAGGTGCAGCACGTTGAGCTTGTGCAGGGCGATCCGGTCGACGGTGGCGAGCAGCCGCTCGACGGGCTGGAAGTGCCGGGCGGTGTCGACCATGAACCCGCGCCAGGGGTGCCGGGGCCGGTCGGTGATCCGTACGGAGGGCAGGCTCCACACGACGCCGGGCACCGGCCGTGGTGACAGGGCCTCGGGGGGCAGCAGCAGGCGCAGCGTCTGGACGGCGTGCCGCAGGCCGGCGGGCCGGGCGGCGTGCAGGCTCACCTGGAACGGGTCGACGGTCAGCCGGTACCCCTCGTCCCCGAGTTCCCGCGCGGCGGGGTCGAGCGTCAGCACGACCGTTCCGGCCGTACCGGGGGCGAGCGGCAGCCCAGTGGCGGGGCCGAGCAACGTGCGCAGCAGGTCGGCGACTTGAGCGGCGTCGCCGTCCGCACGGACGGTGGTCCGCTCGGTGAAGGTGAACCGTCCGGCGGCGCGGATGAGGTCGACCGGGGTCGGGAGGATCACGGGGCGGGTCTTCTTCCGGGGTAGGAGGCGGGTGGCGGGCGGAGCTTGACGGAGCGTCGGGGAGCCGGTCTCAGCCCTTGACGGCGCCGGCGGTCATGCCGGAGGTGACCTTGTTCTGCAGGACGAGGAAGACCAGCAGGACGGGGAGCATGAAGAGCGAGGAGGCGGCCATCGTGGCGCCCCAGTCGGTGCCGAACACGTTGGCGAAGGAGGAGAGCCAGACCGGCAGGGTCCGGGCGTCCTGGTTCTTGATGATCAGGGTGTTGGCGAACGCGAACTCGTTCCAGGCGGTGATGAAGCCGAACAGCGAGGTGGAGAGCAGGCCCGGGGCGAGCAGCGGCAGCGTCACCCGGCGGAACGCCCCGGCCCGGCTGCAGCCGTCCACCTGGGCGGACTCCTCCAGTTCGACCGGGATGGCGGCGAGGAACCCGCGCAGCGTGACGATGGTGAACGGCAGGGTGGTCATGAAGTAGACCAGGGTCAGCATCGACAGGCTGTCGAGCAGGTCGGTGTCCCGGGCGATCACGTACATCGGGATCAGCAGCGCCTCCCAGGGCGCCATCTGGGCGATGAACACCATCAGGATGAACGCCCGCCGGCCGCGCCAGCGCATCCGGCCGACCGCGAAGGCCGCGAGCAGCGCCACCACCAGGGAGAGCAGCACGGCTCCGCCGGTGACCAGCAGGCTGTTGCGCCAGAAGGTGCCGAAGCCGTCCGCGTTCACCGCGGTGCGGAAGTGGTCGAGGGTGGGGTGCAGCGGGAGGAAGGAGGGGGTGTCGGCCTGGATGTCGGCGGTGGGCTTGAGGGCGGTGATCGCCATCCAGTAGACCGGGAACGCCGAGACGGCGAGGACCAGCAGGGCGGCGGCGTTGAGCGGGATCCGGCGCAGGGTGCGGCGGGCGGCCAGGGCGTTCACAGCGCCTCTCCTTCCTGGCGGAACATCCGGCGCAGGTTGAACACCAGGGCGCCGGCGAGGATGAGGACGGTGAGCGTGGACACGGCCGAGCCGAGGTCGTACTTGTGCAGGGACTGGGCGATCTGGAAGGCGTAGACCGGCAGCGTGGTGGTCGCGTTCGACGGGCCGCCCTGGCTGATCACCCAGATCTGGGCGAAGCACTTGAAGCACCAGATCACCTCCAGCGAGGTGACCAGGGCGAACAGCGGCCGCAGGACGGGGAAGGTGACCAGGCGGAAGGTCTGCCAGGCTCCGGCACCGTCCAGCCGGGCCGCCTCGTACAGCTCGGCGGGGATGGTGGTGAGGCCGCCGTACAGGGTGAGGGCGGCGAACGGCACGGACTGCCAGACGATGAGCCCGACCAGGATCGCGTAGGTCGAGCCGCCGTGGGCGAACCAGGCGTAGTCGCGGAAGCCGTGGAACCCCAGGGCGTCGAGTGACCAGTTGACCACTCCGAAGCGGGACTGGAAGAGCCACTGGAAGATGGTGGTGGCGGCGATGACCGGGGTGGCCCAGGTGAGGACGAGACCGCTCATCACCGCGAGGCGCATCCGCCGCCCGAGCTTGGCGAGCATCAGGGCGATCAGGGTGCCGGACAGCACGATGAGCGCGGTGTTGAGCGCCGTCCACCCCAGGGTGCGGCGCACCACCGTCCAGAAGTCCGGGTCGGCCAGCACCTGGGTGTAGTTGGCGAGGCCGACGAACTCGGCTCCGCCACGGATGAGTTCGGCCATCCTGAAGTGCTGGAACGACATCAGGAGGTTCCGGAGCAGGGGGTAGAGCAGCAGGAACGCCGTGCCCACCAGCGTCGGGGCGATCAGCAGGTACGGCCGGACCGCGGCGAGTGCTCCGCGCCTCGCGCGGGTGCGCGGCGGCGGTGCCGGGGCGGTGGGCCGGGGTGCGGCCTCGGGTTCGGTCTCGGGTGCGGTGAGCACGGCGTGACTCCCGTTCTCGGAGTGCTCTGCGGGGGTCAGTGGGAGCTGTTGAGGGCCTTGGTGACGGCCTCGGAGGCGGCCTTGCCCGCCGCGGCCGGGTCGGCGCCGGTGAGCACCTGGGTCATGTACTGCTTGATCGGGTTGTTCGCCTCGACCGCCGCCCAGTTGGGGGAGTTGGGCGTGGCGTGCCCGTTGACGGCGCCGGCGGCCATCGCCGAGGCGCCCTCGTTGCCGGCCAGGGCCCCGGCGAGCGAGGTCCGGTTCGGGACGTAGCTCATCTCCTTGGCCATGTCGGTCTGCCACTTGTCACCGGCCAGCGCCTTGACCACTTCGTACGCCGCGTCCTGGTGCCGGGACGACTCGGGGATGACCAGGTCGGAGCCGCCGGTGAAGACCGCACCGGGCTTGGCGGCGGTCTTGCCGGGGATCGGGAAGAAGCCGAGCTTGTCCTTGAGCGCCGGGTTGGCCTTGAGGATGGCCGCGGCGCCGCCGGGGGTGGAGATGACCTGCGCGCTCTTGCCCTTGGCGAAGACCTCGGCCTGCAGCGGCTTGGCCTCGTCGGAGTCCTTGGGGCCGCTGCCGAGGGCCTGGAGCTGCTGGTAGAACGCCAGGCCGGCCCTGGCCTGCGGGGTGTCCAGCGCGCCGGCCCACTTGCCGTCCGCGCCCTTGACGGCGAGGTCGCCGCCCTCGTCCCAGATGAAGCCGGCCAGCGCGTACCAGGTCTGGCCGGAGAGGTAGATGCCGTCGTTCCCACCGGAGTTGAGCTTGGTGGTGGCGGCGATCCACTCCTCGCGGGTCTTCGGCGGGGTGGTGATCCCGGCCTGGGCGAAGAGGTCCTTGTGGTAGATGACGACCCGGTTGGCCGCGTACCACGGGATGCCGTACTGCTTGCCGTCGATCTTGCCGGGCTCGGCGAGGCCGGGGATCCAGTCCGCGCCCTTGAGGTCGGCGGTCCTGTCGGTGAGGTCCTTGACGCCGCCGCTGGCCGCGTACTGGGCGACCTGGGTGTTGCCGACCTCGATGACGTCCGGCGCGTCCTTGCTGGCCAGTGCGCTGGTGATCTTCTGGCCGATGCCGTCCCACTCCTGGATCTGGACGTCCAGGGTGGTGCCCGCGTGGCCTGCCTCGAAGTCGGCCTTGAACCGCTGGAGGAAGCCGTCGGTCACGCTGTCCCGCATGATCCACACGGTCAGCTTCGACGGCTTCGCCGCCGTGGAGCCGCCGTCGGAGCCGGAGGAGGAACAGCCGACCAGGGTGGCCGCGCCGAGCAGGAGCGCGACCGCGGAGCGCAGGGTGGTCGGAAGAGCGGTGGGTCTCACGTTGGTGCCGCCTTGGGAGAGGAGTGAGAGCGGTCTGCTGGAGTGACCACTCTCGACGTTTCTTTACCAGTCAGACCAACTGGTCTGGCCGGTGGTATGAGAAGGTCGCACAGCCCCGACACTCCGTCAAGACCTCCGTTTCAGCCCGCAGACCGCCTCCAACTGCGGAAAGATCCAGCACCGGACCCATCGGGGGAGGCCGCTCGGCAACTGGTCACCTCGGCGAACTGGTCTGGTATGGTCTGACCAGTCAGCAAGACACCGATGAAGGACGGGATCCGCGATGGCCGGAGGCACGGGATTGAAGAGGGAAAACGTCCGGGAGTACCTACGCGAACTTGCCGAGTCGCTGGCCCCGGGCGACCCGATCCCCTCCGAGCGCACCCTCTGCGCCCAACTCGGCGTCTCCCGCCCGACCCTGCGGGCGGCCGTCGACGAACTGGTCGCCGAGGGCCTGCTGACCAGGGAGCACGGCCGGGGCATGTTCGTCGCCCTCGCCAAGATCGTCCAGGAGCTGACCCCCGCCGGTGGCAGTGCCCCGTCCTTCAGCGTCCCCCGCCCGTCCGGCACCTGGACCAGCCAGGTCCTCGAGTACGCCACGCTGCCGGCCGGCGCCGCGATCGCCCGGAAGCTGCGGCTCTCCCCCGCCGCGGAGATCCTCCAGATCGCGCTCCTGCGCCTGGTGGACGGCGAGCCGATGGCGATCGAGCACCTGCACATCCCCGCCGACCTGGCCCCCGGCCTCTCCCCCGCCGCCCTGGAGAGCGGGGACTTCTACGAACTCCTCGCCGCCCACGGGGTCCGCGTCCGCGAAGCCGTCCAGGCCATCGAACCGACCGTGGTCAGCGACCGCGAGGCCCGCGTGCTCTCCGTCCCGGCCCTCTCCCCCGCCCTGCGCTTCGAACGCCTCACCACCGACGACACCGGCCGCCCGGTGGAGTACGTCCACTCCCTCTACCGGGGCGACCGCTACCGCATCGTCTCCCGCATCGCCCTCGCCGACCCCTCCCCCGCCTCCTCCGACGACACCCGCCACCACCCCGGCATCCCCCCGGGCGACCTGACCACCCGCGGCACCGGCCACACCGTCACCACGGGGGACATCCAGCCGGTGCTGTGAGCCCGCGGGTGAGGCGGTTGTGACCGCGGCCACCTGCGGGCGGTGCCGGATCCGACTGTCCGTGCCCGCGTCCTGGCGCTGGGTCGACGATGTGGCCGCCGTCACCGCCCGTGGGGGGTGACGGCGGGCACACCGGGCCCCGGAACGATCTTCCGGAGGGCCGGGTCGGCCCTTGGAATCGGGGGCCCGGCCCCGGCCATACCTTCGGTAACACCGCTCTGAGCTGGGATTTCGCCGAAATGCTTGTCCGTGCGTCCGGTGGCTCGTAGCTTCGTAACCAGTGCACAGCGCACTTCCCGGGTCCACCACCCGCGGCCCCCGCCCCACCAGGCGGCCGGGCCCACGCGGTGAAGGTGACCGGGGCGGCCATCCACGTCCAACGCGTGAGCGGCCGCCCGCCGCGTGCGGCATCTCGGAGTCCAGCCCACTGTTCGGGGCCGCTTCGTGCTGTCCGCCCCGGGGCTTCCGAAAGGATCTGCATGACCTTCCGTCACGAGAACACCGCCACCACCACCTCCACCTCCGCCAAGCGCAACCGCCTGCGGATGGTCCTGGTGGGCGGCGCTGTGGCCGCCCTCCCGGTGGCGGGCCTCGTCACGGCCACCTCGGCCTCCGCCGCCTCCAGCTCCACCTGGGACTCCGTCGCCCAGTGCGAGAGCACCGGCAACTGGAACATCAAC
>NZ_JBITBY010000025.1:0-56314 GCF_044452665.1 Kitasatospora sp. NPDC051853
CGGGGAACTGCGCGAAGCGGAAGGCGGACCAGCGCTAGGTCGGGGCAGGCGAGCCAGTTGCACGTGCTGCCGTTCCCCTGCGCGCAGTTCCCCGCGCCCCCGGGGTGACCGCGTACGCCGGCCCCCGGGGTGACCACGTACGCCGGCCCCCGGGGTGAGCACCGTCGCCCGCAGTCGGCCCCCGCGGGTTCCCCGTACGGGTGGTCGTTGTCACCGGTACGGGTGACGGTGCCCCGGGCCGGCGCGGCGGCGAACCTAGGCTCGCCGCCGTGCCGATGACTATCCTTCACGTCTCCCAGCCCGTCGACGGCGGCGTCGCCCGCGTCGTGGTGGACCTGGTCCGAGGTCAGCGCGAGGCCGGCTGCCGGGTGTTGGTGGCCTGCCCGCCCGAGGGGCGGCTGGCCGTCGAGGCGGCGGCCGCCGGTGCGCTGGTGCTGGACTGGGAGGCGGGGCGCTCGCCGGGGCCGGGCACCGCGGGGGAGGCCTGGCGGCTGCGCCGGATCGTCCGCGGCACCAATCCCGACGTGCTGCACCTGCACAGTGCGAAGGCCGGTCTGGCCGGCCGCCTCGCGGTGCGCGGCGCCGTCCCCACCGTCTTCCAGCCGCACGCCTGGTCCTTCGCCGCCGTCACCGGCCCGGTGGCCGCGGCGAGTCTGCGCTGGGAGCGGCTGGCCGCCCGCCGGTGGTCGCACGCGGTGCTCTGCGTCAGCGGGCAGGAGCGGGCCGACGGCGAGGCCGCCGGTCTGACGGCCCGTTGGCAGGTGGTGCCGAACGGCGTGGACCTGCGTCACCACGCCCCCGCCGACTCCGCCGCGCGCCGGGCCGCCCGGATGTCGCTCGGCCTGGACCCGGCCGCGCCGCTGGCGGTCTGCGTCGGACGGCTCTGCCGCCAGAAGGGCCAGGACGTGCTGCTGGCCGCCTGGCCCGCCGTCACTTCCGTGCTGCCGCAGGCCCGGTTGGCCCTGGTCGGCGGCGGGCCGGACGCCAACGTGCTGGCCGACGCGGTCCGCGAGCTGCCCGAGCCCTCCTCCGTCCGGCTGGCCGGGGACGTCGCCGACCCGCGGCCCTGGCTGGCCGCCGCCGATCTGGTGGTGCTGCCGTCGCGCTGGGAGGGGATGGCGCTGGCGCCGCTGGAGGCGATGGCCACCGCCCGCCCGGTGCTGCTGACGGACGTGCCCGGGGCCCGTGAGTGCCTGCCGCCGGAGCTGCTCGCGCACGGGCTGGTGCCGCCGGAGGACCCGGACGCGCTCGCCCGCACGGTCGTGCGTGCCCTGAGGGATCCGATCGAATGCGAACGCCTCGGTCAGCTCGCCCGGGAACGAATGTCCGATCATCACGATGTCCGAGGGGTGGTCCGGCAGGTGGGGGACCTGTATCGAAACCTCCTTCGGGAGGAGGTGCCCGCGCCGCGGCTCGCCGAGGGGCCCGACACCCGTGTCCCCGGGCGGTTCTGATCGTTTCTCAGACCGTGAATGCTCGCCGCGAGGGTGCTGCCGTGTTCGCATCTCGACCGGAGCGACCGAGGATTCAAAATCCGAAAGTCTTATTAATGGGCGGGTGGAATGAAATGGCAAGTCAGCTTCCTGGAACCAAGCCAGCGTTCGGTATTGTCTGATTTTGCCTGCTTCGTTGTCATTTCTGAGCACCGTACTCGGAAATACCCGAATAGCCGCCCGTGGCAGCAGGCGCTACCTGGACCGCATCCGTCGGCCGGGATTACCTCGTCGGTCCGACTCGGGTCCGGGTGTCCCGTCAAGACGGGTACACAGCAGGGGAGTTCGTGCGCTGATGACCATTGACCACGAGAGTGTGCCGCGGCCGGGCCACCCGGTGCCGCCCCCCTCCCGCCGGGTCGCCACCGAGCTCCTGGAGCGGCGGCCGCCACGACGCCCGGCGGCGTCCAGGTCCGCCCCGCCGATCGGCCGCCGGTACCGCCGCCGGGCCCGGTTCCGGATCGTCCGCCCGGTCGCCCTGGTCACTGTGGACTGCCTCGCCCTGGGTGCCGCCGTCGCCCTCACCGACCCGCTGCACGCGGCCGCCGCCGTGCTGCCCTTCCTGCTCGCGCTCAACCTGGCCGGCGGCCTCTACCGCAACCGGCTCACCCTCTCCGCCCTGGACGAGTTCCCCGCGCTGGCCGCCCGGGCCACCGTCGCCACCGCCTTCGCCGTCACCCTGGCCGCCTGCCTGGAGGGCTGGCCCGACAGCCCGGCCTCCCCGCTGCGGCTGCTCGCCCTGCTCGCCGTCTTCCTGCCCACCGCCGCCACCGGCCGCGCCCTGGTCTACCGGCTGCTCCGCCGCGGCCGCCGCCGCCGGCCCAGCCCGACCCTGGTGCTCGGCGCCGGCCAGCACGGCCAGAAGGTCGCCGCCGCGCTGGCCGAGCACCCCGCCTACGGCCTCAGCCCGGTCGGCTTCCTGGACTCCGAGCCGGTGCTGCTGGCCGAGGACACCAAGCTCCCGGTGCTCGGCAGCCGCGAGGAGATCGGCCGGGTGATCCGCCGCCACCGGATCCGGCACGTGATCGCCACCTCCGGCACCACCGACGACGCCGAGACCGCCACCAGCCTGCGCAAGGCCGCCCAACTCGGCTGCGAGGTCTGGCTGGTGCCCTCGCTCCGGGAGTACGGCGCGGTCCGCACCAAGGACCAGGACCACCTCTGGGGCTTCCCCTGCCTCCAGGTCGGCCGCCCCGCCATGCAGCGCCCCGGCTGGCTCGCCAAGCGCCTGCTCGACATCACCGCGGCCGGCTTCGGCCTGCTGCTGGTCTCCCCGGTGCTGGCCGCCGTCGCCCTCGCCGTCCGGCTGGACACCGGCCCCGGCGTGCTCTTCCGCCAGCAGCGCACCGGCCTGGACGGACGGGTCTTCACCGTCCTCAAGTTCCGCACCCTGCGCCCTGCCAACGAGCACGAGTCGGCCACCCACTGGAACATCTCCCAGGACCACCGGATGAGCCCGGTCGGCCGCTTCCTGCGCAAGAGCTCGCTGGACGAGCTGCCGCAGCTGTGGAACGTGGTCCGCGGCGACATGAGCCTGGTCGGCCCGCGCCCCGAGCGTCCCTACTTCGTCATGCGGTTCGGCCAGGCGTACCCCGAGTACGCCGACCGCCACCGCGTCCCGGTCGGCCTCACCGGCCTCGCCCAGGTCAACGGCCTGCGCGGCGACACCTCCATCGAGGACCGGGCCCGCTTCGACAACCGGTACATCGAGAGCTGGAGCCTCTGGCTCGACGTCAAGCTGCTCTTCCGTACCGCCGCCCTCATGCTGCATCCGGACGGGAGCTGACGACCAGGTGGCCCTGACCCTCCCTCACCACCGGGCGTTACCGGCAGGACTGACGGCCCGTCACCCCTGGCTCCACCGGCCCAGCCTGCTGGCCGCGGCCACCGTACTGCTGGTCTGCGTGCCCACCGGCGAGAAGGACGTCACGGCTGCCGTCCACGTCACGGCCGCCGACCTCGCCTCGCTCGCCCTCGTCGCGGTGACCGGCCTCGCGCTCCTGCGGGGCCGGCTCCCGGCGCTGCACCGCACCGTCTGCGTGCTCTTCGGCGCGGTGGTGGTGGCCGCCGGGGTCGCCACCGTGCACTCCATCGACCCCGCCGCCAGCGTCACCGGCTTCGTCCGGCTGGTGCAGGTGTTCGTGCTGGTGCCGGCCGCCGTGCTCTGCTCCCTGCGGGACCGCCTCGACCAGCAACTGGTGCTCGGCTCCCTGGTGGTGGCGGCCCTGGTGCAGGGCGTGGTCGGCGCCAAGCAGTTCCTCACCGGCACCGGCGCCTCCTACACCGGGCAGCCGATCCGGGCCATCGGCACCTTCGGCGCGCTCGACGTCATGGCGATGTCCACCGTGGTCAGCTTCGGGCTGATCGCCGCGCTGGCGCTGGCCCTTGGCGAGCGGGGGCCCGGCGGGCGGCGGGGCCTGCGGCTCTCCCTGTACGCCTCCGCCGCCTTCCTGCTCTTCCCGCTCGCGGTCTCCTTCAGCCGGGGCAGCTGGATCGCCACCGCCGCCGCCGTCGCCGTCCTGCTGCTGCGGGCCGACGCCCGGCTCGCCCTGCGCGGCGCCGTCCTCGCCCTCGCACTCGGGGTGGTCGCGATCGGCGGCCTCGGCCTCGGCGGCGCGGGCGTCACCGACCGGCTCACCAGCATCGGCTCGGTCTCCTCCGCCCCCGACCAGTCCGTGACCGACCGCTACGACCTCTGGGGCACCGCCGTCCGCATCTGGCAGGACCACCCCACCACCGGGGCCGGCCCCAAGGCATTCCAGCAACTCCGCGACAGCCACGCCCCCCTCCGCCTCTCCTCCGGCAGCGACGCCGCCGACTCCCAGATGGGCTTCACCCGCGAGCCCCTCCTCTCCCCCCACAACATGTACTTCCTGGTCCTCAGCGAACAGGGCCTGATCGGCGCCCTCGCCTACCTCGCCCTCTTCCTGACCCTCCTGGCCAACTGCCTCCGCAACGCGGGGCCCGGAGCCGACACCCCGTCAGCCAGTGCCGCCCGGCCCGCCGCAGGCGCTCCTCTCCTCCGTGCGGAGCCCGCCGCGGGCGTGCCCCGGGGCGTGCGGCTGGCGGCGCTCGGGCTGCTGGCCTGGGTGGTCGTGGACTTCCTGTACGCGGACATCGGGGGGACCACCACGGTGCTGACCTCGGTGATCCTCGGGCTGGCGATCCGGGCGGCGTTCCCCGGTGAGGCGGCGCAGCGGTGAGCACCGATCAGCAACTGGCCGTCGCCGAGGTGCCCGCGCCGCGGGCGGAGAGCACTCCGCCCCGGCGCGACTTCCTCGCCAAGGCCTTCGGCGTCACCGCGCTGCTCACCGCGGCCGGCTCCGCCTTCGGCCTGCTCCGCGACCTCCTGCTGGCCCGCTACTTCGGCGCCAACCAGGGCACCGACGCCTTCCTGGTCGCCTGGACCGTCCCCGAGACCGCCGCGCCGCTGCTGATCGAGGACGCGATGGCCTTCCTGATGGTCCCGGCGTTCAGCCTGGCCCTGGTGCTCCGCGAGGAGCGCCCCGAAGGCCCGGACCCGGTACGCCAGTTGGTCCGCGCGACGCTGCCCTGGCTGCTGCTCTCGCTCTGCAGCCTCTCGGCCGCCGTCGCCGTCGGCGCCCCGCACCTGGTCGGCTTCCTGGCCCCCGGCCTGGCCGACCCGGAGCTCGCCGTCACCTGCACCCGGATCACCGCCCTGACCATCCTCCCGTTCGGCGTGGCCGGCTACCTCGGCTCCGCCCTCCGGGCGCACCACAGCTTCACCGCCCCGGCCGGCATCTACGTGGCCTACAACCTGGCCATCCTCGGGGTGCTGCTCACCGGCCACACCGTCTGGGGCGTCAAGTCCGCCGCGATCGGCGTGGCCACCGGCAGCGTGCTGATGGCGGCGGTGCTGATCGGCCCGTTCCTCAAGAAGCTGCGCGGGGCCAAGCGCCGCAAGTCCCGCCGCGGCGCGGCCGGGCTGGTGCTGATCCCGCTGGCGATACTGCCGGTGGCGGGCTTCACCCTCACCCGGCAGTCCCAGGTGTTCATCGAGCGCCACCTCGGTTCGGGCCTGCCCCCGGGCACCATCTCGCACCTGAACTACGCCGCCAAGGTCTCCCAGCTCGCCATGACGGCGGCCATCCTGATCTGCACCGTGACCTTCCCGATCGTGGCCCGGGCCCTCGCCGCGGGCGACCTCAGGGCGGCCCGGGACAGGGTGGAGAAGGACATCGGCCAGGCCACCGCCCTGGTCCTGGTGGGCACCGCGTTCATGATGGCCTGCGCCCCGTCCGTGGTGGCGCTGCTGTTCGAGCGCGGGGCCTTCACCGCCCACGACACCGCCGCCACCGCCGCGGTGATCCGGGTCTACAGCTTCGGACTGCCGGCCCAGGCGCTGATCGGGGTGATGGTCCGTCCGTACTTCTCGGTCCGCCCGGTGGTCCGCCGGGCGGACGAGGACCCGGCCAGCTTCCGGGTCACCCGGCAGGACTGGTACCCGGTCGGCGCGATGGCGCTCGGCCTGGTCGTCACGGTGGCGGTCGGCCTGGCCGCCACCCCCCGGTACGGCGGCCTCGGCCTGGCGGCCGGGAACGCGGCCGGGATCACCACCACCGCCGCGCTGCTGATGCGCGGCCTGCTGCTGCGCGGGATCGCGCTGCGGATGCCGAAGGTGATCAGCGGTCAGGCCCGGCTGCTGGCGGCCGCGTTGGTCGCCGCCGCCCTCGGCTGGGGGATCGACGGCCTGCTCCGCGATCCGCTGCTGGCCACCCTGCTGGGCGGGTTGACCGTCCTCACCGTCTTCGCCGCCCTGGCCGCCGTCCTCGGTGCCCCCGAGGTGCGCGCCCCCCTCCTGGCCGTCTCCAAGGCCCTCCAACCTTCGCCCGCAGAAGGGAAGCCCCATGGACGTTGACTCCGCCCAGCACCTGCGCCTCCCGGCGCAGGCCCGCTCCGGCCGGCCGAAACCCCCGACCGGCCTCGGCCGGACCGCCCCGTGGATCCTGATGTACCACTCGGTGGCCGACGAGGAGGAGGATCCGTACCTCCTCACCGTCAGCCCCAGCCGGTTCGCCGCCCAGATGGAGTGGCTGCACCGCACCAACCGACGCGGCGTCAGCGTCCGCGAGCTGCTCAGGGCCCGCGCGGCCGGCCGGGCCGACCGGCTGGTCGGCCTGACCTTCGACGACGGCTACGCCGACTTCGCCCGGCACGCCGTCCCGGTGCTGCACCAGTACGGCTTCACCGCCACCGCCTACGTGGTGCCGGACCTGCTCGGCACCGAGAACGGCTGGGACATCGAGGGCCCGCGCAAGCAGCTGCTCACCGTCGACCAGGTGACCGACCTCGCCCGGGCCGGCTGGGAGATCGGTTCCCACGGCCTCGGCCACCAGGCGCTGCCCGGCCTGTCCGCCGAGGCCCTGGCCACCCAGACCCGGGAGAGCCGCCGGGCCGTCGAGGAGCTGATCGGCGGCCCCGTCACCGGGTTCTGCTACCCGTACGGCGCGGTCGACCTGGCGGCCACCCTGGCGGTCCGGGAGGCCGGGTACGACTACGCCTGCGCCATCGCGCACAGCGGGCTCACCGGCCGCTTCGCCCTGCCCCGGAGCTACGTCGGCGACCGGGACGGCGCATGGCGGCTGCGGGCCAAGCGCGGCCGCCACCGGTTCCGCGACGTGGTCACCGGCCTGCGGCGCCAACCCCGGAGGTCCGTCCGGTGAGGGTCCTGCACGTGATCACCGGTCTGGCCTCCGGCGGCGCCGAGCGCCAGCTCGAACTGATGGTCCGTCACCTCCCGCCGCGCTACGAGTGCGAGGTGGCCACCCTCACCAACCCCGGCAGCGTGGCCGAGGCGCTGCGCGCCGACGGCGTCACCGTGCACGACCTGCGGATGCGCGGCAACCGCGACCTCGGTGTGCTGCCCCGCCTCACCGGCCTGATCCGGCAGGGCCGGTACGACCTGGTGCACACCCACCTCTACCGGGCCATGCTCTACGGCCGCCTCGCGGCCCGGCTGGCCGGGGTCCGCCGGGTACTGGCCACCGAGCACTCCCTGCACGCCACCGTGATCGAGGGCCGCCCCGTCACCCGGGGCGTCAAGTCCCTCTACCTGGGCGCCGAACGGCTCGGCACCACCACGGTCGCGGTCTCCCGGCAGGTCGCCGCCACTCTCGCCGACTGGGGCGTCCCGGACCACCGGGTGGCGCTGGTGCCCAACGGCATCGACGCCGCCCGGTACGCCCTGCCAGCCGCCTCCCGGCTCGCCCTCCGGGAGGACCTGCGGGGCGAGCTCGGCCTGCCGCAGGACGCCTGGGTGATCGGCGCGGTCGGGCGGCTGGTGCCCGGCAAGCGGTTCGACCTGCTGGTCACCGTGCTGGCCGAACTCACCCGGCGGGCCGCCGGGGACCCGGTGCCGCAGGAACCCTGGCTGCTCCTGGTCGGGGCCGGCCCCGAGCGCGACGCCCTGCTCCGGCAGGCCGCCGCACTCGGCGTCCGGCACCGGGTGCTGCTCACCGGGGAACGCGGCGACGTCCCCGAACTCCTCACCACGATGGACGTGCTGGCCGCCCCCTCCGCCGAGGAGACCTTCGGCCTCACCGTCCTGGAGGGCCTGGCCGCCGGACTCCCCGTCCGCCACAGCGCCTGCCCCGCCCTCGACGACCTCCCCCCGGACGCCGCCCCCGGGGCGGTCCGCCTCCCGCAGACGGCCGCCGCCTACACCGCGGCCCTCCACGACCTCCGGTCCCGCGGCACCTCCCCCCTCCCGGTCCCGGACGCCGTCCGCCACTACGACATCGCCGCCATCGCCGAACGCCTGGGTTCGCTCTACGAGCAGGTGCTTCGCGCCCAGGGGCGCGAGGAACTGCGCGTGGGGGAACAGCAGCACGTGCAACTGGCTCGCCGAACCTGATCCAGCTCTGGTCCGCCTTCCGATTCGCGCAGTTCCTCGCGCCCCTGGGGTGACCACCTTCGAAGGAGTAACCGCATGTCCGTTCTGAGCCGAGCCCGCCGTTGGTGGCCGATCGCCGTCGCGGTGCCGCTGGGCGCCGTCGCGGGGGCCGGCTACGCCGTGGTCTCGCACCCGAGCTACGCCGCCAACTCGTACGTGGTGGTGGTGCCGCAGGGGCCGGGGGAGAGCGCCACGGCCGTCAACTTCGCGCAGGCGTACGGCCGGCTGGCCGGTCAGCCGCAGGTGCTGGTGGGGGCGGTCGGGGAGACCGGCCGCTCCGTGACCCAGCTGGAGCAGGAGGTCCGCGGCACCACCTCTCCGGACGCCCCGGTGATCGAGATCACCGGCACCGGCCGCCGCGCGACCGACGCCGCCCGCGCCGCCGACGCGGTCGCCAAGTCCCTGATCGCCTTCGCCAACACCAGTAGCAAGGAGACCGGCGTCCGGTTGGTCCAACTGGCCACCGCCGCCGAGCCGGACCGCCCGGCCACGCCCTCCGCCGCGCTGGACACCGCGGTCGGCACCGCCGGCGGCCTGCTGCTCGGCGCCCTGGTCATGATGACCCGCCGCCCCCGCCCCGCCGCCGAGGAGGCAGCCCCGGCCGGGCCCGTCGAGCCGACCGAGCCCGTCGAGCCCACCCCCGCCCCCTCCCTCGACGTCCCCAAGGGCCGGTCGGAGGAAGGCGAGAAGAAGGCCGCCGGCAAGGAGCCGCAGCAGGCGGGGAGCCGGCGATGACCACCGAGATCTCCGGCATCAGCCTCCCCGGCCAGACCGGAGCGGGTGCCCCGCGGTGGAGCACCGAGATCCACCGCGAGGACGACGCGCTCGACCGACTGGCCGTCGAGTGGGACGAGTTGGCCTCCCGCTGCGCCACCGCGACCCCGTTCCAGGCGGCCTGCTGGCTGGCCTCCTGGTGGCGCCAGTACGGCACCCCGGGCGGCCTGGTGGTGGTGCTGGTCCGCCGGGACGACCGGCTGGTCGGGGCGGCGGCGCTGCGCCGCCGGGGCCCGTTCGGGGGGTTGACCAACCTCGGAGCGGGGCTGGTGGACTTCACCGACGTCCTGCTGGACGACTCCTGCACCGACCGGGCCGCCGCCGAACTGGCCGCCGCCCTCCCGCTGCACCGCCCGTGGCACTCCCTGGAGCTGCGCGAGGTGCACCCGGAGGCCGCCGTCCAGCAGGTGTACCGGCACTGGCGCGGCCGCCGGCACCGCTTCGACGACTCGCTCTGCCAGTACCTGCCGGCGGTGCCGATGGACGAGCTGCTCAAGCGGCTGCCCGGCAAGACCGCGCAGCGCAGCCGGGTGAAGCTGCGCAAGAACGCCGAGGTCGGGGTGGAGGTGCTCACCACCACGGCCGAGGAGGTCCCGGCGGCGGTGCGGGAGCTGCTGCGGCTGCACTTCGAGCAGTGGCAGGAGCGCGGGATCACCCCCGAGCACCGCACCGAGCGCTTCGCCGCCCACCTCACCGACACCACCCGGGGCCTGGTCGCCTCGGGCCGGGCCGCACTCCACCGCTTCGTGCTGGACGGGGAGTTGGTGGCGGTGAACCTGGTGCTGCTCTGCCCGTCCTTCGGCGGCCTCTACATGTACGGGGCCACCCCGGCGCTGCGCGAGCGGGTGGACATCGCCGGGCTGCTGTTCGGCGCCGCGCTGGACGAGGTGCGGGCGGCGGACATCCCGGTGCTCAGCCTGCTGCGCGGCCAGGAGCCGTACAAGCAGCGCTGGCGTCCGGACCAGCTGTCCAACCAGCGGCTGGTGCTGGGCCCCGGCCGGCTGGCGCCCTGGGCGGTGGCCCGGGCCGTCCGGGTCCGGGTCCGGCTGGCGCTGGCGCACCAGCTGCGGACCCGGATGCCGGGGTTGAAGCGGGTGCTACTGGCCCGGATGCGCGGCTGACGGCGTGGTGGCGCCCTTGGAGCCGGTCATCAGCTCGCGGTAGACGCGGCTGGAGCGCGGGTTCCGGTCGCACTGCCAGAAGCCGTGCGGGCAGTAGTCGGTGACGGTCTGGTAGGCGGTGTCGTGGGTGCGGATCCACTCCACCATCCGCCGGACGAACTCGGGGTTGTCGCCGTTGCGGAACAGCCCCCACTCCGGGTACGAGACGGGCTTGCCGCGCTTGGCGGCGAACTCCACCTGGTCCTGGAGGCCGTAGGGCTCGGAGACGTACTCGTCGAAGGTGGCGCCGGCCGGCTGGTCGTAGCTGTCCATGCCGATGATGTCGACCACGTCGTCGCCGGGGTAGCACCTGGTCCAGGGGATCGCGTCCAGCCCCCGGGTCGGGTTGAAGTCGAACTTGAAGTGCTGCCCCGGCACCGAGCGCATCACCGTCACGATCCGCCGCCAGTACGCCTTCCAGGCGGTCGGGTCGGGCTTGCAGCGGCTGGTGTAGGTGATGCCGTTCATCTCCCAGCCCAGGGTCAGGATGGTGTCGTGGCCGCCGAGCGCGACCAGCTTGCGGGCCAGCTTGAGGAAGTGCTGGTCGAACTCGCCCTTGTTGCCCCGGGCCAGCAGCCGGGCCACCTCCGGGTCCGGGGTGTTGTTCTCGTTCGGCACCAGCATCGGCACGCCGAGCACCAACTTGCGCTGCGGGTCGGCCAGTTTCCACTGCGACCAGAGGCCGAGCACCACCGTCTCGCCCTCGACGTCGTTCCAGCCGTTCCCGGCCAGGTAGGTGTGGCCGACCTGCATGTTGGCGCCCTTGAGCCAGGTGGCCATCCGGGCGATGTTGGGGATGTAGTTGTCCCAGGAGCCGACGAAGGCGCCGAACGGCGGCTCGTGCCTGGCCCGCTGCACGTTGGGACGGGGCGCCGCGCCGCGGGGCTCGATGGCGTCCGAGGAGAGCCAGGAGTGCCGCTCGGTCTGGCTCAGCGGGGTGCCGGCGGGGACGCTCGCGGTGGTCACCAGCAGCAGCGCGGCAGCGGCCAGCGTGAGGCGGCCGATTCGCATGGGTCTTCTCCTCGGGGGACGTGCCTACGGGCGCGGGCGGGCCCGCAGGCACGACGGTAATCCCACAGACCGTCAGAAAAGCCTCATGTCACTCGATAGTGGTAGGTCGCGGGCGGTCCGTCCGGACGGATCAGCCGAAGGTGTTGCAGCGGGCCATGTCCCCGCTCCGGAACCCGGTGGTGAACCACTGCTGGCGCTGCGCCGAGGAGCCGTGCGTCCAGGTCTCCGGATTGACCCGGCCGCGGGCCTGCTGCTGGATTCGGTCGTCCCCGACGGCGGCCGCCGCGTCCAGCCCGGCCGCGATGTCGGCGTCGGTGAGCGAGGTGATCAGGGGGCGCCCGGTGGTGGCCAGCGGCGTGCGGGTGGCGTTGTACGCCCAGACGCCGGCGTAGCAGTCGGCCTGGAGCTCCAGCCTCACCGAGCCGCTGTCCGCGCCCTGCCGGTCGTTGCCGACCTTCTTCATCTGCCCGGTCAGGTTCTGGATGTGGTGCCCGTACTCGTGCGCCACCACGTAGGCCTCGGCGAACGGCCCGCCCCTGGCGCCGAAGCGCGTGCTCAGCTCGTCGAAGAAGCCGAGGTCGAAGTAGGCCTTCCGGTCGCCCGGGCAGTAGAACGGGCCGACCGCCGAACTCGCCGCCCCGCAGGCGGTGTTCACCTGGTTGGTGAAGAGCACCGTCTGGGCGGGGGAGTAGGCCCCGGCCCGCCGGGTGAACTCCTGCCGCCAGAAGTCCTGCACGCTGTTCACCACGCCGACGATCCGGCAGTCCTGCCGCCGGTTGGCGTCCGCCCCGGTCTTGCAGGTGTCGTCCACCTGGTTCGCCGTGGTGGTGCCCGCCGAGGTGCCCGAACCACCGTCGGCGAGCCCGACACTCCCCGGGTCCACCCCCAGCAGCAGGGCCAGGATCAGCCCGATCAGACCGACCGCCCCGCCCCCGACCGCGATCTTCCCGCCGCCCGACATCCCGCGCCGGTCCTGGACCTGAGAGGTGTCCAGATCCGCCTGGTCGTCAAACTGCATCGAGTACCACCTCTGTAACAGTCCGTCGGGTGATCGCAGTCGCACCCTAGCCCCGCCGCAGGGCGCCCGCCCGCCGAGAATCCCAGGTCCGGAGGGGGCCGGACGGACCCCGGGGAAGCCGTCGGTCCTCCGGGTGGACGGCCGAGCCTGGCTGACGGACCGGGCCCGGCCCGGGTACGCTCCGCCCGTGTCCTGGAAGCTGCCTGCCCCCGTCCGACGATCCGTGCTGCCCGCCGTCGCCGTCCTCGTGGTGCTCGGCGCGGGCGCCGCGGCACACGCCAACAAGCCGGTCCCGTTCGGCGACGTGCTGGTCAAGCCGGGCGCGGTGGACGCCAGCCCGGTGGGCGCGCAGTCCCGGGACTCCGGCTCCCTGGAGCTCAAGGTCGGCCCCGGCCTGGAGGCCTTCGACCGGCTGACCGCCGAGCACCTCTGGTCCTACCGCCGGGAGGGCGCGACCGCGCTGCACCTGTCCATGGTCGGCGAGAACGCCGTGGTGGTCTGGGACGACGGCATGGTCACCTCGGTCCGGCCCAGCGACCACGAGGTCCGCTGGCACCGCGCGGTGCCCGGCCTGGGCGACTGGCTGGCCGGCAGCGACCTCAAGGACGCCGGCAGCCGCACCGAGGCCGAGAAGCTGGCCACCGCCGTCCGCCGGGCCGCCGCCGCCCTCCAGCCGGTGAACGAGCCGGACGGCGGCTGGGTCGCCGTGGTCACCCCGGCCCTGACCATGGGCTTCCGCGACAGCGACGGCGACCTGCGCTTCAACTCCCGCCCGCTGTCCGGATGTTCGTACGACCCGCTGCGGTCCGTGCACACCGACTACGCGGTCCTGGTGCCGCGCTCCTGCACCGGCACCACCAACGCGGGCGGCCAACTGCCCGGCGGCGTGACCGGCTTCAAGCTCAACGGCAAGGGCTTCCAGCTCGGCGCCGGCCCGAACGTCCAGCTGCGCCGCCTGGACGGGCAGCGCGTCTCCATGGAGGACGGCCCGGTCCTCGGCACCCGCGTCTACGACACCCGCCTGGCCAGCCCCGAATCCGCCTGCGCCTCCGACTTCGCCGCCCTCCACCCCCGCCCCGGCTGCCCCACCGGCTGACAGCCGAAAGTGGTGATGCCGGGGGCGCGGGGAACTGCGCGAGTTCGGAAGGCGGACCACAGCCAGGTCGGGGCATGCGAGCCAGTTGCACGTGCTGCCGTTCCCCTGCGCGCAGTTCCCCGCGCCCCCGGTGTGACCACTGGCGGCGCCCCGCGCCCGGCTGCGGAGGTTTAATCCTTCCGGGGTTCCTCCGGGCTGCCGGTAGACTGGCCCGCATGGCTGTTCTCTCCCGGCATTAGCGCTCGCAGCGCCGCCACATGCCCGCCGTCCGCTGCCCCCGCCAGTCCCAGGAGTACCCACAGCCATGATTGCCGCCAACGCGCTCGAACTGCGTGCCGGTGCCCGCGTCCTCATCGACTCCGCCTCCTTCCGGATCGCCCCCGGCGACCGGATCGGCCTGGTCGGCCGCAACGGCGCCGGCAAGACCACCCTCACCAAGGTCCTGGCCGGCGAGGGCCTGCCCGCCGCCGGCACCGTGACCAGCTCGGGCCAGGTCGGCTACCTGCCGCAGGACCCCCGCACCGGCGACCTGGACGTCCTCGCCCGCGACCGCATCCTCTCCGCCCGCGGCCTCGACACCGTGCTGAAGAAGATGCGCGAGAACGAGGAGCGGATGGCCAACGGCAAGGGCGCCACCCGCGACAACGCGATGAAGAAGTACGCCCGCCTGGAGACCGAGTTCCTCACCAAGGGCGGCTACGCCGCCGAGGCCGAGGCCGCCACCATCGCCGCCGCGCTCGGCCTGCCGGACCGCATCCTGGGCCAGGAGCTGCACACCCTCTCCGGTGGTCAGCGCCGCCGCGTCGAGCTGGCCCGGATCCTCTTCTCGGACTCCGACATCCTGCTGCTCGACGAGCCGACCAACCACCTCGACGCCGACTCGATCGTCTGGCTGCGGGACTTCCTGAAGACCTACAAGGGCGGCTTCATCGTCATCTCGCACGACGTCGACCTGGTCGAGACGGTCGTCAACAAGGTCTTCTACCTGGACGCCAACCGCGCCACCATCGACATCTACAACATGGGCTGGAAGCAGTACCAGCAGCAGCGCGAGGACGACGAGAAGCGCCGCAAGCGCGAGCGCGCCAACGCCGAGAAGAAGGCCGCCACCCTCAACGCCCAGGCCGACAAGATGCGCGCCAAGGCGACCAAGACGGTGGCCGCGCAGAACATGGCCCGCCGCGCCGAGAAGCTGCTCTCCGGCCTGGAGCAGGCCCGGGTCTCCGACAAGGTCGCCAAGCTCCGCTTCCCGGACCCGGCCCCCTGCGGCAAGACCCCGCTGACCGCCAGCGGCCTCTCCAAGTCCTACGGTTCGCTGGAGATCTTCACCGACGTCGGCCTGGCCATCGACCGCGGCTCCCGGGTCGTCATCCTCGGCTTCAACGGTGCGGGCAAGACCACCCTGCTGCGGATGCTCGCGGGCGTGGAGCAGCCGGACACCGGCGAGGTGATCCCGGGCCACGGCCTGAAGATCGGCTACTACGCGCAGGAGCACGAGACCCTCGACCCCGAGCGGACCGTGCTGGAGAACATGCGCTCCGCCGCCCCCGACACCGACCTGGTGCAGATCCGGAAGATCCTCGGCTCCTTCCTGTTCTCCGGCGACGACGTCGACAAGCCGGCCGGGGTGCTCTCCGGCGGTGAGAAGACCCGTCTGGCGCTGGCCTCCCTGGTGGTCTCCTCGGCCAACGTGCTGCTGCTCGACGAGCCCACCAACAACCTCGACCCGGCCAGCCGCGAGGAGATCCTCGGCGCGCTGCGCACCTTCACCGGCGCGGTGGTCCTGGTGACCCACGACGAGGGCGCGGTGGAGGCGCTCCAGCCGGAGCGGATCATCCTGCTCCCGGACGGCGTCGAGGACCTCTGGAGTGCCGACTACGCGGACCTGGTCTCGCTGGCCTGAGTGCCCGGGGGAGGGGGCCGAGTAGACGCCTCCTCCCCGATCTGACGTAGATAAGCCGGTCTCCGACGGAATCCGGGAATGGGAGACTCCCGGATTCCGTTTGAGGAGTTCCACTCGTGTCAGGGCGGTGTTCATCCCCCCGTCCGCCTGTGCTGATCAGCTCTTTCTCTCTTCACCCCGCCCACCCGTGTGCCGTCCGAGGGGGCGCGAGCACTCTTGGTGAGCGCCCTTGTGCGCTGCGATCACGACCGGCAGACTGCGCTTTCCCGGTATCGACCTTGTCGAATGGGTGGCCAGGAGCCTGGCTATGGGTGATCATGGGAATCTGACCGAGCAGCACAGTTACGAGGAGGCACGGGTGGCCGAGACTCTGAAAAAGGGCAGCCGGGTGACTGGTGCCGCGCGTGAGAAGCTCGCGGCCGATCTCAAGAAGCAGTACGACTCCGGAGCGAGCATTCGCGCGCTCGCGGAATCCACCGGCCGTTCCTACGGCTTCGTGCACCGCATGCTCAGCGAGTCCGGGGTGAATCTCCGGGGCCGTGGCGGTGCCACGCGAGGCAAGGGCAAGACCGCTGCGGCTTCCGGTTCCTGACGGATCGTCGGGCCAGGTGGTCCGGCAGGGCAGCGCCAGTTGACCCGAGCGCCAGCACGTCCGTAGCACCACGCAGCTCAGCACCGCACGCACCACCACTCAGCTCCCAGCTCCAGACGAATCGGCGGCCGGAATCCCGGACCGCCGATCGTCGTTCCCGGCACCGCGGGCGCCTCCGACCGGGGCACTGTCCGGCGGTGCCGGTTTTTGTTACTCTCCGGTAGCCAGTCACCCCGCTGCCGGAGGTACCGCTCATGACCAGCCCCGCCGTCGACCTCGACCCCCAACTCCTGGAGCAGGCCGGGGTCCGGCTCGAAGTCGAGGGCGACACCGCCGTGGTGACGCTCTGCCGCCCCGACCGCCGCAACGCCCAGTCGCCCGCCATGTGGCGTGCGCTCACCGGCATCGGCCGCGCCCTGCCCGGCACCGTCCGGGTGGTCCTGCTGCGCGGCGAGGGCCCCGCCTTCTCGGCCGGCCTCGACCGGGCGATGTTCACCCCCGAGGGCATCCCCGGGGAGCGGAACTTCCTCCAGCTCGCCGCCGCCGACGACAAGGACCTCGACGAGACCATCGCCTCCTACCAGGAGGCCTTCACCTGGTGGCGCCGCCCCGACCTGATCTCGATCGCCGCCGTCCAGGGCCACGCGGTCGGGGCCGGCTTCCAGCTGGCCCTCGGCTGCGACATCCGGGTGGTCGCGGACGACGTCCGCTTCTGCATGAAGGAGACCTCGCTCGGGCTGGTCCCCGACCTGGCCGGCACCAAGCCGCTCACCGAACTGGTCGGCTACGCCCGGGCGTTGGAGATCTGCGCGACCGGCCGCCAGGTCGGCGCGGAGGAGGCCGTCGCCACCGGGCTGGCCAACCTCGCGGTGCCCGCCGCCGAGCTCGACGCCGCCGCGCGCGACCTCGCGGCCGCCCTGCTGGCCGCCCCGCGCAGCGCCGTCATCGAGACCAAGGCGCTCCTCCAGGGCGCCGCCACCCGCACCTACGACGAGCAGCGCACCGCCGAACGCGCCGCCCAGGCCCGCCGCCTCCGCGACCTCGCCGGCCTCGGCGACTGACGCCCCCTCACGAAGGGCCCGCTTCCCACCCGGGGGCGGGCCCTTCTTCGTATGTGGTCACACCTCCGGGGGCGCGAGGCTCTGCTGATCTGCGGCTCCGCCGCGTGGGCGCGCGGGGGAACGGCAGCACGTGCAACTGGCTCGCCTGCCCCGATCCCACGCCGGTCCGCCTTCCGTACTCGCGCAGTTCCCCGCGCCCCCGAAAGCATCACCGATACCGTCGGCGCTGGGCCGTGTTTCGGTTCGCGCCCGCGCGGCGGAGCCGCAGATCAGCAGAGTCCCGCGCCCCTGGGGCGCTGCCCTGCCGCCGTTTGGGCCGTACGGTCCTCAAAGCGGGCGCGGGGAGTGGCGGAATGTCAGAGTTGGGCTGGTTTGCGATATAGCTGGACCCGTACCGCGAGGAGCCACTGATGTCCGAGAGCCCGACGCCCGCTGCCCTGGCCAAGAACGACCCCGCGAAGCCCGCGGCGGCGGAGGAGCGTGGCCGCACCGCCCTGGCCGTCGGCGTGGTCGAGAAGATCGCCGGGATGGCCGCCCGGGAGGTGAGCGGGATCCATGCGCTGGGGTCGGGGTTCTCCCGGACCTTCGGGGCGATGCGGGACAGGGTGCCCGGGGGGAAGTCGAGTGTGGGGCGGGGGATCAAGGCGGAGGTGGGGGAGAAGCAGACCGCGATCGACATCGCCCTGGTGGTGGAGTACGGCGTGGTGATCCCCAAGCTGGCGGCCGAGGTCCGGGCCAACATCGTCGCGGCGGTGGAGAAGATGACCGGCCTGGAGGTGGTCGAGGTGAACATCGCCGTCAACGACGTCCACCTGCCGGACGAGCCGGACGAGGACGAGCAGGAGCAGTCCGAGGCCGAGAGCGGCCGCCGGGCCAGGGTGCAGTAGACCGGAGAGTGAAGGGGAAAAGGCGTGAATCTCGGCCTGATCGGGCTGGTGGTGGGGATGGCCCTGGGCTTCGCCGGGTACTTCGGCGGGTTCGCCGCCTTCCTCCTGGTGGCCGCGCTCGGCGCGGTCGGCTTCGTGGCCGGCCGGCTGATCGACGGGGACCTCGAACTGGGTGACCTGGGTGAGCTGCTGCGCGGCCGGGACCGGCGTCGTTGACCACCGCGGTGCCGGTGCCGGCGGTCGAGCGCGGTCAACTCCGGATCGCCGACCGGGTGTTCACCCGCCTGGCCGCGCTGGCGGCCCGGCAGGCGCTGGCCGAGGACGGCGACGGCACGGTGCGGCGCGCCTCGGTGGCCGAGCTGCACGGCGTGGTGCGGCTGACGGTCGGGGTGGAGCTGCCGTTCCCGGCCGACCTGGCGGCGCTGGCGGACCGGGTGCGGGCGGCGGTGCAGGAGCGGCTGTCGGAGCTGACCGGGCGGTCCGTCGGCGAGGTGGTGGTCGTGGTGGAACGGCTGGTGCCGCGTGGCCGGTGAGCTGACGGCGGGACAACCCCCGGCCAGGGTACGGCGGTTGCGCTCGGACCGGACCTTCTGGGCCGGGCTGGTGGTGGTCGCCGGGCTGGTGGTCGCCGGGGCGCTGCTGTACGACGCGGCGGCGGTGCGGGCCGGGCACACGGCCCGGCCGTGGCGCTCGGAGAGCGCGGACGAGCTGGCGCGGCGTCACCTGGACGATCCGGTGGTGCTGGTGGCGGCCGGGGCCGCGGTGCTGCTCGGGCTGGGCTGTCTGGTGCTGGCGCTGACGGCGGGTCAGCGGCGCTGGCTGCCGCTGACCCGGCCGGGTGCGGTGATCGACCGGGCCGGGGTCTCCGCGCTGGTCTCCCGGTGGGCGCGGCGGATCGACGGGGTCGAGGCGGCGACGGTCCGCACCCGGCGCGGGCGGACCGTGGTGCGGATCGACGGCCGGGCCGAACCGGCCGCCGTGGAGCGGGAGTTGCGGGCCGACCTGGCCCGGGTGCCACTGGCCGGTGAGCACCGGCTGGACGTACGGACCGGACGGGGGCGTCGATGAGCCGGGGCACGGTCAACCGCGCGGTCCTGCTGCTCGCCGGGGCGGCGCTGCTGGCGGGCGGCGTCCTGGTGCTGGCCGGCGGCCTGGACCTCTACGGGCGGCTCGGCTGGTCCCCGCCGTCCTGGTGGCCGCTGACCTCACCCGACCAGCCGGTGCTCAGCGACGCCTCGCGGACCAGGTGGTCGGGCGAGGCCTGGTGGTGGCCGGTGGTCTTCGCGGTGCTCGGGCTCGCGGTGGCCGGCGGACTGTGGTGGCTGTTCGCCCAGGCCCGCCGCAGCGGGCCCACCGTCGTCACCCTGCCCGTCGCGGCCCCCGGCCTGACCCTGCGCCTGCGGGCCCGGGCGCTGGCCGACGCGGTGGAGACCGAGACCATCGCCCTGCCCGAAGTCGCCCGGGTGAGCGCCCAGTTGACCGGCACTCCGAAGCGGCTGCGGCTGCGCGCCGCCGTCCGGCTCACCCCGGACGCCGACCCGGCCACCACCCTGGAGCACCTGCACGCCGGACCGCTCGCCCACGCCCGCACCACCCTGGCCCGCGACCTCCCGGCCGAACTGCGACTGCGGGTGGTCCGCCCGCCGAGCCCGCCGCGGCGGACCGGTGCCGCGCCCCGCGTGACCTGAGGCCACGCGGGGCGGGGGCGTCAGAGGCCGCGTACGGCGCCGCCGTCGACGGGGATCATCACGCCGGTCAGGTAGGAGGCGGCGGGGGAGAGGGCGAAGGCGGCGACCTTGCCGAACTCCTCCGGGGTGCCGTAGCGGCCGAGCGGGATGGTGGCCGCGGCCCGGGCCTGGGCGGCGGCCGGGTCACCGCTGAGGGCGTCCAGCTCGCGCAGGCGGTCGGTGGCGATCCGGCCGGGCAGCAGGCCGAGCACCCGGATGCCGCGCGGGCCCAGCTCGTCGGCCAGCGACTTGGCGGCCATCGCCAGACCCGGCCGCAGGCCGTTGGAGATGCCGAGGCCGGGCACCGGCTGGCGGACCGAGGTGGAGAGCACGAAGGCGATCACCCCGCCCTCGGTGAGCGAAGCGGCGGCGGTGCGGGCGATCCGCAGCGCGCCGAGCACCACGGACTCGAAGGCCGACTGCCACTGCGCCTCGGTGGTCTCCAGCACCGTCCCGGCCGCCGGGCCGCCCACGCTGACCAGGACGCCGTCCAGACGGCCGAACTCGGCGACCGCCGCGTGGATCAGCTGGGCCGCCGCGCCGGGGTCCGCGTTGTCCGCCGCCACGCCGTGCACCCGGCCGGGGGCGGCCAGGGCGTTGACCGCCGAGTCCACCGCCTCCTTGGTGCGGCCGCTGACCACCACCTGGGCGCCGTCCGCGAGCAGCTCGCGCGCGGTGGCGAACCCGAGGCCCCGGGTCGCCCCGGTGACCACGTACACCTTGTCCTGAAGTCCGAGATCCATGGGGCACATCCTGCCGCACCCCGGGCCCCGGACGGAGCGTCAGGTGCTGACCGGTTCCGCCGCCGGGGCCTCCGCGGCCTTGGCCGCGGCCGCGGCGCGGTCACGGGCCTCGCGGCGGGCCAGCACCACCAGACCGACCGGCACCAGGCCGGCGAACAGCCACCACTGGACGGCGTACGCCATGTGCGGGCCGATCGAGGAGTGGTCGGGCTCGGCGAGCAGCGTGGGCGAGTCGCCCTGGCCCGGGGTGGAGGCGGTCAGCTCGACGAAGCCGCCGAGCACGGGGGTGCCGAGGCGTTCCGCCTGCTCGGTGCTGCTGATCAGCTGGTACTGACGGTCCGGCAGCTTGCCGCGGGCCTTGAGGCTCCTGCTCTCGGCGGACTCGTCGGCACGCAGGCGGCCCGTGACGGTCACCTGCCCGGCGGGCGGGGCCGGAACGGTGGGGTAGCTGGTGGCGTCGCCGGCCGAGTCCACCCAGCCGCGGTTGACCAGGACGGTGCCGGCACCGTCGGCCAGCCGGAGCGGGGTGATCACGAAGTAGCCGATGCTGCTGCCGCCGGGCTCGGTCCGGTTGCGGATCACGAACTCGGCCGCCGGGTCGTACTGGCCGGTGGCGTTGACGGTCCGCCACGTGAGGTCCTTCGGCACGGCCGCACCGGGGCGCGACAACGAGTCGAACGGGACGGCGGGGGCGGTCAGGCTCTGCGCGATCAACTCGTTCCGGGCCACCCGGGCCTCGTGCCGGTGGTACTGCCAGAAGCCCAGCCGGACCATGGTCGGGATCAGCAGCAGCACGAACAGGACGATCAACGCCCAGCGCCGGGACAGCAGAAAACGGTACACATCGGCAAACTACGCGCACTCACAAGTCGATCACACACCGGGGTCGGCAAGTGGACCGGCAGGGCAGCGACCCAGGGGCGCGAGGAACTGCGCGCGGGGGAACGGCAGCGCGTGCAACTGGCTCGCCTGCCCCGATCTCACGCTGGTCCGCCTTCCGGACTCGCGCAGTTCCCCGCGCCCCTGGGTCGCTGCCCTCCCGAGCGCCGTTCTCCAGCTACTCCGAGTGGGGAGCGACCTCGCGGAGGAGGTGGAGGAAGGCGTCCTCCCCGATCACCGGGGTGCCGTACTCGCGGGCCTTGCGGGCCTTGCCGCTCCAGCTGTCGGCCTCGTTGGTGACCAGGAGGCTGGTGAGGCGGCTGACGGAGGAGGCGATGTGCAGGCCGGCCTCGATGGCGCGGTCCTCCAGCAGTTCGCGGTCGGTGGCGGTGTCGCCGGTGATGGCGACCCGCATGCCCTGCATCAGGGGGCGGCCGTCGACCCAGCGTCCGGGGTTGGGGTAGGGGCAGGCGGGGCGCTTGCGGCTGGGGCGGTAGGAGGAGCCGTAGGAGCGGCCGGCGACGGCCGGGCCGGGGGAGTCGTCGAAGTCGGTGACGGCGACGCAGGTGGTGAGCGGGAGCGGGATGCCGAACTGGCGGGCCAGCTGGAGGCTGGGCCGGAAGGCCTCGGCCAGGACGCGGGCGTCGTCGAGGGCGTTGTGGGCCTGGCGCTGCTGGACGTCGAAGTGGGCGGCCAGGCTGGCCAGCTTGCCGTTGGGCAGCGGCAGGCCGAGGTCGCGGGAGAGCACCATGGTGCAGATCCGCTGCTCGACCGGGGCGCGCAGCCCGGCGCGGGAGAACTCGCGCGAGATCATGTTCCAGTCGAAGAGCGCGTTGTGGGCGACCATCACCCGCCCGGCCAGCCGCTCGCTGAACTCGGCGGCCACCTCGGGGAAGGTCGGGGCGTCGGCCAGGGCCGCGCTGGTGAGGCCGTGGATCCAGGTCGGGCCCGGGTCGCGCTGGGGGTTGACCAGGGTGTACCAGTGGTCGGTCACCTCGCCGTGCGCGTCCAGCTGGTAGACACCGGCGGAGATCACCCGGTCCTGCCGGCCGAGGCCGGTGGTCTCGACGTCGACCACGGCGAAGCCGGGGCCGTCCTCGGGGGTGCGCTGGGCCGGGAACGGCGGGGCCCAGGAGGGCTCGTCGTCCGGGGGCTGGATCGCGTACATGGTGAACCACTTTAAGGGCGCGCGCCCACACCGATGGCCGAACGGCCCTTTCAGGGGCGGTGGGGGCCCGGAAAGTGGCGTATCCGACATCGGGATCCATCAGGAATACCGTGGGGGAGGAAGAACGTCCTACCGGGCGGCACCACCGGAACACCAGCACGAAGGAAGACCCCTCATGCGCGCCACCGTCATCCACGGCCCCCACGACATCCGCATCGAGGAGGTGCCGGACCCACAGGTCCGGCAGCCCACCGACGCGGTGGTCCGGGTGCTGAACGCCTGCATCTGCGGCAGCGACCTCTGGGCGTACCGCGGGGTGGCGAAGCGTCAGCCCGGCCAGCGGATCGGGCACGAGTTCCTCGGCGTGGTCGAGGCGGTCGGCTCCGAGGTCTCCACGGTGAGGGCGGGCGACCTGGTGGTGGCCCCCTTCGTCTGGTCCGACGGCGTCTGCGACTACTGCCGCGAGGGCCTGCAGACCTCCTGCCCGCACGGCGGCTTCTGGGGCGAGCCGGGTTCGGACGGCGGCCAGGGCGAGGCCGTCCGGGTGCCGTTCGCGGACGGCACCCTGGTGCCGCTGCCCAAGGAGGCGGCCACCGACGAGGCGCTGCTGCCGCACCTGCTGGCGCTCTCCGACGTGATGAGCACCGGCCACCACGCGGCGCTGGCGGCGGGCGTGCGCCCGGGGGCCACCGTCGCGGTGGTCGGGGACGGCGCGGTCGGCCTGTGCGGCGTGCTGGCGGCGCACCGCCTGGGCGCCGGGCGGATCATCGCGCTCGGCCGGCACGAGGCCCGCACCGCGATCGCCCGCAAGTTCGGCGCCACCGACGTGGTGGCCGAGCGCGGCGAGGCCGCGGTCGAGGCGGTCCGCGAGCTGACCGGTGGTCAGGGCGCGCACGCCGTGCTGGAGGCGGTCGGCACCGAGGAGTCGATGCGCACCGCCATCTCGATCACCCGGGACGGCGGCGGGGTCGGCTACGTCGGCGTGCCGCACGGCGGCAGCGCAGGCGTGGACATCAGCCAGATGTTCAACCGCAACGTCCGCCTCGGCGGCGGCGTCGCCCCGGCCCGCGCGTACATCCCCGAGCTGCTCGCGGACGTGCTGGCCGGGAAGATCGAGCCCGGCCTGGTCTTCGACCGCACCGTCGGCCTGGACGGCGTGCCGGAGGGCTACCGGGCGATGGAGGACCGCGAGGCGCTGAAGGTCCGCATCAGCTTCTGAGGGGCCGACGTCTGACACGGCGTCAAGAAGGCGGTACCGCTGCGGCGGTACCGCCTTCTTGATGTTGTGCGGTCCAACCTCGGCCCGGGGTCTGTCGTGCCCGCCTCAGCAGGCCCTACCATGCAGCGGCATCGCGACTGTGACGCCCCTCACGTCCATTCGTTCCCCACTGTGCCGCCGACACATCACAGGAGACGCCGAGTGGAAACCCCATCAACTGCCGAGAGCGCGACGCCCACGGAAGTCCAACTCATCGAACAGAGCGAGGAGTTCGCCGCCCTGAGGAGGGCGTTCCGGGGGTTCGTCTTCCCGGTCACGGCGGGCTTCCTGCTCTGGTACCTGCTGTACGTGCTGCTCTCCAGCTACGCCCACGACTTCATGGCGATCAAGCTCTTCGGCGCGGTCAACATGGCCCTGCTGCTCGGCCTGCTCCAGTTCGCCTCCACCTTCGGCATCGCCGCCTGGTACGCCCGGTACGCGGACCGCCGACTCGACCCGAAGGCCGCCGCGATCCGCGAGCGCGCCACCGTCGTGAGCCCGCGGGAGGCCGCCGAATGAACGCCCTCGCCACGACCCAGCTGGCCACCGCGGCCACCGAGCACCGCGGCCTGACCATGACCCTGTTCGGCCTCTTCGTGCTCGCCACCCTGGGCATCACGATCTGGGCCGGCCGGCAGACCAACGACGCCGCCGACTTCTACGCCGGGGGCCGCGGCTTCACCGGCTTCCAGAACGGCCTGGCGATCTCCGGCGACTACATGTCCGCCGCCTCCTTCCTCGGCATCGCCGGGGCCATCGCGCTCTTCGGCTACGACGGCTTCCTCTACTCCATCGGCTTCCTGGTGGCCTGGCTGGTCGCCCTGCTGCTGGTGGCCGAGCCGCTGCGCAACTCCGGCCGCTACACCATGGCCGACGTGCTGGCCTTCCGGATGCGCCAGCGCCCGGTGCGCACCGCCGCCGGGATCTCCACCATCGTGGTGTCGATCTTCTACCTGCTGGCCCAGATGGTCGGCGCCGGTTCGCTGGTCGCCCTGCTGCTCGGGGTGAGCGGGGACGGCGCCAAGCGCTGGACCATCGTCGCGGTCGGCGCGCTGATGGTGATCTACGTCGCCATCGGCGGCATGAAGGGCACCACCTGGGTGCAGATCGTCAAGGCCGTGCTGCTGATCGCGGGCACCGCGCTGATGACCGTCCTGGTGCTGGCCAAGTTCGACTTCAACGTCTCGCACCTGCTGCAGGCCGCCGCCGACCAGGCGGGCAAGGGCTCGGCCTTCCTGGAGCCCGGCCTCAAGTACGGGGCCACCGGCACCAGCAAGCTGGACTTCCTCAGCCTGGGCCTGGCCCTGGTGCTCGGCACCGCCGGCCTGCCGCACATCCTGGTCCGCTTCTACACCGTGCCCACCGCCAAGGCGGCCCGGAAGTCGGTGCTCTGGGCGATCGGCATCATCGGCGGCTTCTACCTGATGACCCTGGCGCTGGGCTTCGGCGCCGCCGCCCTGGTCGGCCCGAAGACCATCAAGGCCTCCAACGCGGCGGGCAACACCGCCGCCCCGCTGCTCGCCGAGAACCTCGGCGGCGGGGCCGGGACCACCGGTGGCGCGATCCTGCTGGCCGTCATCTCGGCCGTCGCTTTCGCCACCATCCTGGCCGTGGTGGCCGGGCTCACCCTGGCCTCCTCGGCCTCCTTCGCCCACGACCTGTGGGCCAACGTGATCCGCAAGGGCAAGGCGGACGAGAAGGAGGAGGTCCGCTCGGCCAAGCTGGCCGCGATCGGCATCGGCGCGGTGGCGATCGTGCTCAGCCTGTTCGCCGACAAGCTCAACACCGCCGCCCTGGTGGCGCTGGCCTTCGCGGTGGCCGCCTCGGCCAACCTGCCCACCCTGCTCTACTCGCTGTTCTGGAAGCGGTTCAACACCACCGGCGCGGTCAGCTCGGTCTACGCCGGTCTGGTCAGCTCGGTCGTCCTGGTGTTCTTCTCCACCGTGGTCTCCGGCGGCAAGAACTCGCTCTTCCCGCACAGCGACTTCCACTGGTTCCCACTGGAGAACCCGGGCCTGGTCTCCATCCCGATCGGCTTCCTGGCCGGCTGGCTGGGCACCGTGCTCGCCAAGGAGAAGGCCGACCCTGCCAAGGCCGCCGAGCTGGAGGTCCGCTCGCTCACCGGCCTGGGTGCACACTGACAGGGAGCTGACCTAGTCGCAGCCGGTCGGTCCGCCCACCGGATAAGGACGCGGCCGTGAGGGATCACGGCGTTAAGCTGGCCCGGCCCGCCGACACCGGCGGCCGGGCCAGTCGCGCTCCAGGGAAGGGGGCCGAGCTCCGTGCTCCTCGACACCTATGGTCGGCAGGCCGTGGACCTCAGGGTCTCCCTGACCGACCGCTGCAACCTCCGCTGCACCTACTGCATGCCCGAGGAGGGCCTGCAGTGGCTGGGCAAGAGCGACCTGCTGACGGACGAGGAGATCGTCCGCCTGGTCTCGCTCGCGGTGCGCGAACTCGGCGTGCGGGAGGTCCGGTTCACCGGCGGCGAGCCGCTGCTGCGCCCCGGCCTGGTGGGCATCGTCGCCGCCTGCGCAGCGCTGGAGCCCCGCCCCGAGCTCTCCCTCACCACCAACGGCATCGGCCTGGCCCGCACCGCGACCGCCCTCAAGGCGGCCGGCCTGGACCGCGTCAACGTCTCGCTGGACACCCTGGACCCGGAGCTCTTCCACACCCTGACGCGCCGTCACCGGCACCACGACGTGCTGGACGGCCTGGCCGCCGCCGAGGCCGCCGGGCTCACCCCGGTCAAGCTCAACGCGGTGCTGATGCGCGGGGTCAACGAGCACGAGGCGCCCGCTCTGCTCGGCTGGTGCCTGGAGCGCGGGTACCAGCTGCGCTTCATCGAGCAGATGCCGCTGGACGCCCAGCACGGCTGGGACCGCTCGCAGATGGTCACCGCCGAGGAGATCCTGGAGCGGCTGCGCACCCGCTTCGAGCTCACCCCAGAACCCTCCTCGGTCCGCGGCGCAGCCCCGGCCGAGCGCTGGCTGGTGGACGGCGGCCCGGCCACCGTGGGCGTGATCGCCTCGGTCACCCGGCCGTTCTGCCGGGCCTGCGACCGCACCCGGCTGACCGCCGACGGCCAGGTCCGCAACTGCCTCTTCGCGACCGGGGAGACGGACCTGCGCACCGCCCTGCGGGACGGCTCCGGCGACGCCGAACTGGCCGCGCTCTGGCGGGCGGCGATGTGGGGCAAGAAGGCCGGTGCGGGGATCGACGACCCGGACTTCCTCCAGCCCGACCGGCCGATGTCCGCCATTGGCGGCTGACGACACAGTCGCCGTCGGCGGCTGACGGCGCAGTCGCCATCGGCGGCCGAGCGGGGGGCTGAGGGGCCGTCAGGCCCCTTCGGTGTCCTGCCAGTCGGCGAGGGCGACGGTGTCCTTCAGGAAGCCCCGCACGCCGAGGAACTGGCCCAGGCTCTCCTGGTGGTCCTCACAGGCGAGCCAGGTCTTCTTGCGGTCCGGGGTGTGCAGCTTGGGGTTGTTCCACACCAGCACCCACGCGGCGGGCTTCCGGCAGCCCTTGGCCGAGCAGACCGGCGGGCCCTCCGGGCCGTCCGCCGGGCCGAAGAGGTTGATCGAGGGGCTGTCCATGGAGCTGCCGTTCCCAGTACCCGAGCACGACGACGCCGGGCAGCCACGGGGGGAGCCGCCCGGCGTCGGTCAGTCGCTCCGACGGGGGATGCGGAGCGCGTACGCAGTATGTCACGCCGGACCGCCCGCGTGGCTAGGTCCGCCGAGATTAATCTGAGCTTGTTCTGAGCTTTCTGTCCGGCAAATCCGCTGAACAGCAGTCAAACCGGGCATGGAGCCTCAGGAACGGGTCTGGTCGCCGCCACCGCCGGAGCCCCCAGGGCCCAGCATCAGGGGGGTGTCGGCCGGGATCGCGAAGGTGCTCGGCAGGCCCGGGGCCTTCTCCCGGCCCGCGTTGGCGATCAGCACGGCGAAGTACGGCAGCAGCACCGCGCCGGCCAGCGCGCCGTACGCGACGAACCGCTCGACGTTCCACATCGCCACCGCGAGCAGCACGCAGAGGGTGCGCGCCAGCATCGAGATCACGTAGCGCCGCTGGCGGCCGCGGACGTCCTCGCTCAGACTGCTCCGCGCCCGGGTGATCCGGAAGACCTCGTCCCGTTTGCCCATGCCTCTAACCGTCCTCGTCAGCCCCCGCACTCCGGCCCGGTGCGGCGTTCTCACGGTACGCCCGCTGACGCCCGGCGAGGAGGGTGGGGGCACGGGAACGGCCCACCCGGGGTGCGGGTGGGCCGGACGGGGCAAAAACTGTGGTCCACGGGAGGAGCACCGCCGAGGGTCGGCGGCCGCGGCCTCCGGGAGCTGACTATGTGGGCGATCATCTCGGCGCTGATCGAGGGTCTGATCCTGGGCGGCATCGCCCGGTTGCTGATCCCGGGGAAGCAGGACATCCCGGTCTGGCTGACCATGGTGCTCGGCATGGTCGGGGCGATCATCGGGAACCTGGTGGCGCACCTGTTCGGGGTGGCCGACACCCGGGGCTTCGACTGGTGGCGGCACGCCTTCCAGCTCGGCGCCGCGGTGCTGCTGATCGTGGTGGTGGCGCCGGTCTGGGGTGCTCGCAAGAAGTCCTGACCGGCGCCTGACGTGACGCGGCCTCAGGCGGGCAGCTGCCCCAGGTAGCCGGGCGGTACGGCGTCGGTCAGCCAGACGCCGTTCGCGGAGATCCGGAACTCGTGCCCGGCCGCGTGCAGGCCCGCCGCGTCCACCGTGAGCACCACCGGACGGCCGTGCCGGGAACCGACCCGCACGGCCGTCTCGGTGTCCGCCGACAGGTGGACGTCCTGACGGCTCATCGGACGCAGGCCCTCGCGGAAGATCGCGTCCAGGTTCGTCCCGGTGGTGCCGTGGTAGAGCACCGCCGGGGGCTCGGCGGCGGCCAGACCGAGGTCGACCGCCACCGAGTGCCCCTGGCTGGCCCGGATCGCCGAGCCGTCCTCCGAGTACGCGAAGCGCTTCTTGTTGTTGTTCGCCACCACGTGGTCCAGCTCGTCCCGGGTGATCCGGGTGCCCTTGCGGGCCAGGGCGGCGAGCAGGGTGTCCACCGGGACCCACCCGGCCTCGTCCAGCGCGATGCCGATCGAGGCCGGGTCGTGCCTCAGGACCCGGGAGAGGGTCTTGGAGACCCTCACGGTGCGCTTCTCGTCCACGGTTGATGCAGCTCCTAGCTCGCTTGGCTGACCGAGCTCATGTTGAAGTCCGGCACCCGGACCGGCGGCATGGCCGCCCGGGTGAACCAGTCGCCCCACTCGCGGGGGAGGCAGGGCTCGGTCCTGCCCGCCTCGGTGATGCGGCCCAGCAGGTCCACGGGGGACTCGTTGAAGCGGAAGTTGTTCACCGCGCCGACGACCTCGCCGTTCTCCACCAGGTAGACGCCGTCCCGGGTCAGCCCGGTGAGCAGCAGGGTGGCGGGGTCGACCTCGCGGATGTACCAGAGGCAGGTGAGCAGGAGGCCGCGCTCGGTCCGGGCGATCATCTCGTCCAGGGTCGGGGCGGCGTCCTGGTCGGCCGTCTCCAGCACCAGGTTGTCGATCGCGGGGGTGAGCGGCAGGCCGGTCAGGCCGCTGGTGTGACGGGTGGTCAGCAGGTTGGCCAGCTCCCCGTCCTTGATCCAGTCGGTGGCGGCCAGCGGCTGGCCGTTGTCGAAGACCGAGCTGTCGCCGTCGGAGGAGTGCGCCAGCACGAACGGCGCCGCCTCCAGGCCCGGCTGCGCCGGGTCCGAACGGAGCGTCAGCGGCAGCGGGCTGAGCCGCTCGCCGACCCGGGTCTGCCCGCCGGCCTTGGAGAAGACCGTGCGGCCCTCGGCGGCGTCGCGGCCGCCGGAGGACCAGCTCAGGTAGACCATCAGGTCGGCCACGGCGGTCGGCGGCAGCAGGGTCTCGTACCGCCCGGCCGGGAGGTCGATCTTCTTGCGGCCCCAGCCGAGGCGCTTGGTGGCCTCGGCGTGCATCGCGGCCACGTCCACGTCGGCGAAGTCCCGGGTGGCGGCGCCGACCCAGGCGGAGGCCGACAGGTCCTCGGTCTTGGCGTTCAGCTCGACCGTGCCGGTGGGCTGGTCGTGGCGCAGCCGCAGGCCGGTGGAGGTGCCCAGGTAGCTGGAGACCACCTCGTGGCGGGCGAAGCCGTAGAGCAGCTGGCCCTCCTTGCGGGCCCGGGCGAAGGCCTCGCCGAGCGCCGGGGCGAAGGCGGCGAAGACCTCGATGGAGGTCTCGGCCGGGGGCGCCGTGAAGTCCGCCGACGGCTCGCGGGACGGCAGCAGCGGCTGGGCGTCCTCGGCCGGGCCGGCCTCGCGGGCGGCCGCCTCGGCGGCGCGGACCAGCGCCTCGACCTCGTCCGGGGTGACGGCCTCGGCGGCCACCACGCCGGAGGCGGTGCCCTCGGCACCGTCCACGGTGGCGATCACGGTGAGCCGGCGGCCCTTGGTGACCCCGTTGGTGGTCAGGGCGTTGCCGGCCCAGCGGAGGTTGGCGGTGGTCTCCTCGTCGGCGATGACCACGCAGCCATCGGCCTGCGAGAGTTCGAGCGCGCGCTCGACCAGTTCGTGCGGGTGGACGATGGGCATCAGTGACCCGCCTCCTGCTGGGTGTTGAGCACGTTGACGCCGCGGAAGAGCGCGGACGGGCAGCCGTGGCTGACGGCGGCGACCTGGCCGGGCTGGGCCTTGCCGCAGTTGAAGGCACCGCCGAGCACGTAGGTCTCGGGGCCGCCGACGGCGCTCATCGAGCCCCAGAAGTCCGTGGTGGTGGCCTGGTAGGCGAAGTCCTTGACCTGGCCCGCGAGTTCGCCGTTGCGGATGGCGAAGGCGCGCTGGCCGGTGAACTGGAAGTTGTACCGCTGCATGTCGATCGACCAGGAGCGGTCGCCGACGATGTAGAGGCCGTTCTCCACCTGGGAGATCAGCCCCTGGGTGTCGGGGCCGCCGGCCACCGGCTGGAGCGAGACGTTGGCCATCCGCTGCACCGGCACGTGGCCGGGGGAGTCGGCGAAGGCGCAGCCGTTGGAGCGGCCCAGACCCTTCTGCTTCGCCATCGCGCGGTCCAGCTGGTACCCCGTCAGGACGCCGTCCTTGACCAGGTCCCAGGACTGGGTGGCCACACCCTCGTCGTCGTAACCGATGGTGGAGAGGCCGTGCTCGGCGGTGCGGTCACCGGTGACGTGCATCAGCTCGGAGCCGTACTTCAGCGAGCCCAGCTTGTCGAAGGTGGCGAAGGAGGTGCCCGCGTAGGCGGCCTCGTAGCCCAGCGCGCGGTCCAGCTCGGTGGCGTGGCCGATCGACTCGTGGATGGTCAGCCAGAGGTTGGACGGGTCGACCACCAGGTCCAGGGGGCCGGCCGTGACGCTCGGGGCCTTCATCTTCTCGGCCAGCAGGCCGGGCAGCCCGTCCAGTTCGGCGTCCCAGTCCCAGCCGGTGCCGAGCAGGTACTCCCAGCCCCGGCCGACCGGCGGGGCGATGGTGCGCATCGAGTCGAAGGCGCCGGTGCGCTCGTCGACCGAGGTGGCCTCCAGGGTCGGGTGCAGCCGGATCCGCTGCTGGGTGGTGACGGTGCCCGCGGTGTCCGCGTAGAACTTGTTCTCCTGCACCGTCAGCAGGCTCGCCGAGACGTGCGAGACGCCGTCGGCGGCCAGCAGGCGGCGGCTCCAGTCGGCCAGCAGCGCGGTCTTCTCCGCGTCCGGCACCTCGAAGGGGTTCACCTCGTAGGAGGAGACCCAGGTGACGTCCGCGTGCACCGGCTCCTCGGCCAGCTCCACCAGGTCGGTGCCGCCGGCCGCCCGGCTGATCCCGCCGGACAGCTTCGCCACCGCGACGGCCTGCTCGGCCACCCGCTGCGCCGCCTCCGGGGTCAGGTCCACCCCGGCGGCGAAGCCCCAGGCGCCGTCCAGCAGCACCCGGACGGCGAAGCCCAGCTGCACCGTGTCGGAGGAGCCGGAGGGGCGGGCGTCACGCAGCCGCCAGGAGGCGGAGCGCACCCGCTCCAGACGGAAGTCGGCGTGCGAGACGCCGAGCTGCTTCGCCCGGCTCAGCGCGGCGTCGGCGAGGGTGCGCAGCGGGTAGGCGAGGAACAGCGGGTCGACGGCACGGCCTGTGGTGTGGCCGGCGCTGGGCGTCGGGGGCATCGGGCTCCCTGGGTCGGGGGACGATCGGAGGGTGGGGGAGCCCCGGACACGGGACACCCCGTACCGCATCATGGACCGCCGAGCCATTTCGGGCCAGCAGATTTCACGGCGGGTCAGCCCAGGTCGATCGAGCGGTTGACGTTGTCGTAGACGGTCCGGTTGTCGGCCGCCGGGCCGTCCTTGACGTTCTGTCGGACGAACCGGAAGGTCAGGTGGAGCACCCGGCCGTCCCGCACCAGGTACTGCTCGGTGGCCTCGTCGACCGGATCGTGGGACAGGCAGGGGTAGACGTCCTCGGCGAGGGTGCTGTACCGGTACTTGATCACCGAGGCGTCCAGGTCGCCGTGCAGCTCGGACTGCGGGCCGTGCACCGTCTCCACGTGGAAGTACTCCGGGGCGGGCTTCGACTCGGAGCAGAAGGTGCCCTGACCCTTCATCAGCAGGGCCAGCCGCTCCCGGGCGTACTGCTCGGCGCTCCTCTCCGCCTTCCCCTCGTCCTTCACCCGGATCTGCACCCGGCTGTCCGGGGAGGCCCAGTTCGCCTCCCTGAGGCCCAGGCTGGTGCTGTAGCCCTCCGGCACCGCGATGCCCAGGCCCAGCTGGTCGTAGCTGTGCGCGGTGTAGCCGGCCGGGACGCTCCTCGGCTCCGGCGGGCCGCCCAGCAGCCGCCACGCGCCGAGGCCGGCGGCGGTCAGCGCGGCCACCCCCGCGAGCGCGGCGCCGACCAGCAGCGGCCTCCGGCGCCACCGGGGCCGCGGAGCGGTGGGCCGTCCGGCGGCGCGCAGCGCGACGGTCGGGGCGGCCGGGCCGGGCAGCGGGGCGGCGACCACCTCGGTCGGGGTCGGCACCGCGGCCGGGAGGGCGAACAGGCGCTCCGCCTCGGCGGCGTCCGGGCGCCGGTCCGGGTCCCGGGAGAGCAGCGCGGTGATCACCCCGGTCAGCGGGCCGGCCCGGCGCGGCTCGGGCACCGGGTCCTGCACGACGGCCACCAGCGTGCTCTCGGCGGACAGCCGCCGGAACGGGTGGACGCCCTCCAGGGCCTCGTACAGCACCAGCCCGAGCGACCAGAGGTCGGCGGCCGGGCCCGGGCGGCGCCCGGCGGCCCGCTCGGGGGAGAGGTAGGGGACCGAGCCGACCAGCAGGCCGGTCCTGGTCAGGTCCACCCCGCCCTCCACCTGGGCGATGCCGAAGTCGGTCAGCACCAGCTCACCGGTGGGGGTGCGCATCACGTTGGCCGGCTTCACGTCCCGGTGCACCACCCCCGCCGCGTGCACCGCGGCCAGGGCGGCGGCCAGCTGACGCCCCGTCGAGGCGGCCTCGGCCACGTCCACGGTGCCCCGGGCCAGCCAGCTCTCCAGGCTCTCGCCCTCGATCAGCTCCATCACCAGCCAGGGCAGGCCGTCCACCGTCTCGATGTCGTGCACCCGGACCACGCCGGGGTGCCGGATCGCCGCGGCCGCCTGCGCCTCCCGCTCCATCCGGCGGCACAGCTCCGTCCGCTCCTGCTCGCCGACGCCGGGCGGCAGGGTCGGCTCCTTGACCGCGACCTGACGGTGCATCCGCTCGTCCTCGGCCCGCCAGACGGTGCCCATGCCGCCCCGGCCGAGCCGCTCCCGCAGGCGGTAGCGCCCGGCCAGCAGCGTGCCGGGCGTGGTGTTCGACGTTCCCCCGTACTCGTTCATGCCGGACATCTTGACGCCCCCGCCCCGGGTTGTCCCCTCCCGGGGCGGGGTGACGACGCGTCAGGCCACCGTCTCCCACCAGCCGTCCAGCTCCGGCGGGCTGTCCACGTCCACCCGCTGGCCGGGGCGCGGCACGGCCACCGGCACCGCGTGCTCCTTGGCCGCCACCAGCAGCCGCTCCACCGGCTCGGCCCACGGGTGCAGGCCGAGGCGGAAGGTGCACCAGTGCACCGGCACCAGCAGCCCGGCGCGCAGCTCGCGGTGGGCCAGCACCGCGTCCTCCGGGGTCATGTGGATGTCGGCCCAGGCCGGGTCGTACGCGCCGATCTGCACCAGCGCGGCGTCGAACGGGCCGTGCTGCTCGCCGATCCTCGCGTAGCCCTCGAAGTAGCCCGAGTCCCCGGTGTAGTAGACCTTCCTGGTCGGCCCGGCGATCACCCAGGAGCCCCAGAGGGTGGTGTTCCTGGTGGTGCCGCGGCCGGAGAAGTGGTGCGCCGAGGTGAGGGTGACGGTCAGGTCCCCCAGGGTGCAGGTCTCGTCCCAGTCCAGCTCGATGATCCGGTGCTCCGGCACGCCCCAGCTGCGCAGGTGCCCGCCGATGCCCAGGGGCACGGCGAACGGCGCGGACTGGCTCTTCGTCAGCCGCTGGACGGTCGGCATGTCCAGGTGGTCGTAGTGGTCGTGCGAGATCAGCACCACGTCCACCGGCGGCAGGTCCTCCAGCTCCACCGGCACCGGGTGCAGCCGCTTCGGGCCGACGTGCTGGGACGGCGAGCAGCGGTCGCTCCAGATCGGGTCCAGCAGCACCCGGCTGCCCTCGATCTCCACCAGCGCCGAGGCGTGGCCGAACCAGGTCAGCCGCACGCCCTCGACGTCCTGGTGCGGGCCGCCGTCGAACCGGGCCAGCGGCACCGGGCCGGTCGGCAGGCCGTCGCGCTCGAACAGCATCCGGCGCAGGGTGCCCGCGTCGGGCGAGCCGACCGAGTCCCGGGCCAGCTCGGACGGGGCGTTGTGGAAGACGCCGTCCCGGTACTGGGGGGAGTTCCGCACCCGGGGGTCGGCCGGGTCGGGCCGACGGCCGAAGGCGACGGGCACCTCGCGGAAGGTCCAGGCGGCGGCGGCCCCGGCCGCGGCGGTCAGGGCGGCCAGCAGGAGGGTCTTCCGGCTGCCCGATCGTTCCTTGCTCATCCGGTTCTACGCTCTCTCGGTCCGTGGCGACGGGCCGGCCGACGGCGGCCCACGAGGGCAACGGCGGCGACCGGGCCGGTTGTTCCCGTTCCGGCCGCCTCCCCGGCGCATTGGCGGGTCCACTGAGCCCCGGGTGGCCGCGCGGTAGCGGAACGTCAGCACCGGGCGCCCCGGCCGCGCCGCCCATTGTCGGAAGGCCACAGTTCGCGCCGGGTGGACCTGTGGGAGAACGATTCGCTCCCGGCCGGAAATGACCGATAGCGTCACACTGCGTACGCGCGCACCGCGTCGCGCACCGCGTACCGCCGCGGCCCACCGGCCACCCCACGTGCCGGTCCGGGCCCGCCGGTCAACCAAGGAGAAGAGGTGTGTCCGTGAGCCGCTCGGTTCTCGTCACCGGAGGTAACCGGGGCATCGGTCTTGCCATCGCCCTGGCCTTCGCCGAGGCGGGTGACAAGGTCGCGATCACCAGCCGGTCGGGCGAGCTGCCCGAGGAGCTGGCCAAGTTCGAGGCGATCGCCGTCCGCTGCGACATCAACGACGCCGCGCAGGTGGACGCCGCCTTCACCGAGGTCGAGGCCGCCCACGGCCCCGTCGAGGTGCTGGTCGCCAACGCCGGGATCACCAAGGACACCCTGCTGCTGCGGATGTCGGAGGAGGACTTCACCTCCGTCCTGGACACCAACCTCACCGGCACCTTCCGGGTGGTCAAGCGCGCCTCCGCCAAGATGCTCCGCGCCCGCAAGGGCCGGGTCGTCCTCATCTCCTCGGTGGTGGGCCTGCTGGGCTCCCCGGGCCAGGCCAACTACGCCGCCTCCAAGGCCGGCCTGGTCGGCTTCGCCCGCTCCCTGGCCCGTGAGCTCGGCTCCCGCAACATCACCGTCAACGTGGTCGCCCCCGGCTTCGTCGACACCGACATGACCGCGGTGCTCAGCGAGGAGCGCCGCAAGGAGATCGTCGCGGGCGTGCCGCTGGGCCGCTACGCCACCCCCGGCGAGATCGCCTCTACCGTGCGCTTCCTCTCCTCCGACGAGGCCGCGTACATCACCGGAGCCGTCATTCCCGTCGACGGCGGATTGGGCATGGGTCACTGATCATGAGTGGAATCCTCGAGGGCAAGCGCATCCTCATCACGGGTGTGCTGATGGAGTCCTCCATCGCCTTCCACACCGCGAAGCTGGCCCAGGAGCAGGGCGCCGAGGTCATCCTCACCGCGTTCCCCCGCCCCAGCCTCACCGAGCGCATCGCCAAGAAGCTGCCGAACCCGGTCACCGTCCTGCCGCTCGACGTCTCCAGCGAGGAGGAGCTCGCCGGGATCGCCGACAAGGTCCGCGAGGCCGGCCTGCCGACCCTGGACGGCATCGTCCACTCCATCGGCTTCGCCCCGCAGGACGCCCTCGGCGGCAACTTCCTGCACACCCCGTGGGAGTCCGTGGCCACCGCCATGCACGTCTCCGCGTTCTCGCTGAAGTCGCTCACCACCGCGCTCCTCCCGCTCATGCAGGACGGCGGCTCGGTGGTCGGCCTCACCTTCGACGCGCAGTTCGCCTGGCCGCAGTACGACTGGATGGGCCCCGCGAAGGCCGCCCTCGAGGCGACCAGCCGCTACCTCGCCCGGGACCTCGGCCCGCGCAACATCCGCTGCAACCTCATCTCGGCCGGCCCCATCGGCTCCATGGCCGCCAAGTCCATCCCGGGCTTCGGCGACCTCGCCGCCACCTGGGAGACCCGCTCCCCCCTCAAGTGGGACCTCTCCGACCCCGAGCCGGCCGGCCGCGGCGTCGTCGCCCTCCTCTCCGACTGGTTCCCCAAGACCACCGGCGAGATCGTCCACGTCGACGGCGGCCTCCACGCCATCGGCGCCTGAACGTAGCCACCTAGGCCAAGGCCCACCAGGGGCGCGAGCCATGTGCACCTAGGTCAAGCACACCAGGGGCGCGAGGCTCTGCTGATGTGCGGCTCCGCCGCGTGGGCGCGAGCCGTGTGCACCTGGGTCAAGCACAACAGGGGCGCGAGGAACTGCGCGGGGCGGGAGAAGCGAAGCTCAGCTTCTCCCGCCCCGCGCAGTTCCTCGCGCCCCTTCGGTTCGTGCGTGGTCACCCTCGTGCGAAGCCGCAGCCGTGGACGGTCGCCCTCGCGCGGAGCGTCAGGCGTCGCTGCAGACCCCGATCGCCCGCCCCGCCTCGACCGACGCCCGCGCGGCGTCGCGCTCCCGCACCGCCGCCAGGATCCCGTCGTGGCTGACGTACCGTTCGGCGATCAGCTCCGGCCCGACGTCGTGCCGCAGGTGAGCCCGCGTCACCTCGCCGAGGTCCGCGTACACCGCCGCGATCACGTCGTTGTGGGCGGCGGCCACCACCGCCTGGTGGAACGCGGCGTCGGCCTGCACGAAGTCCTCCGTCTCCCCGGAGTGCCACGCCGCCTCGCGCCGCTCCAGCGTGACCCCGATCAGCTCCAGGTCGCGTTCGGTACGCCGCACCGCCGCCAACCCCGCCGCCGAGGTCTCCAGCACCGCCCGCAACTCCGCCACCTGCTCCTGGTCGGCGTCCGCGAAGCGACGGTGCATCACCCCGGCCAGTTCGCTGGTCGCCAGCACGTACGTCCCCGAGCCCTGCCGGATGTCGAGCAGCCCGTTGTGGGCGAGTGCCCGGACCGCCTCCCGCACGGTGTTGCGGGCGACCCCCAACTGCTCCACCAGCGCGGCCTCGGTCGGGATGCGTGACCCGACCGGCCACTCGCCGGAGGTGATCTGGGCCCGGATCTGGGCGATCACCTGGTCGGAGAGCGGGGTGCGGCGGGTGGTCGACAGCGCCATCGGACTCCCTGTCAGTTCTACCTGTCGGTTCTACGTGCGGACGCCGCCAGGATACCGGGGTGCCCAAATTCATCCCATCATTCTATGATGGGGCGCATGCCGACCGCCAAGACCACCGCAGCCGAGCGCACCACCCCGGCCGCACGCACCCCCGAACGCTCCACCGAACGCCCCACCGCCCACCGCCTCGGCTGGCTGCTGGCCCTCGCCGTCGCGGTCGCCGCGCTCAACCTCCGCCCGGTGGTCACCAGCCTCGGCCCGATGCTCGACCAGGTCCGGGCGGACCTGCACATGAGCGCCACGGTGGCCGGCCTGCTCACCGCCGTCCCCTCCCTCTGCTTCGCCGCCTTCGGCCTGGCCGCCCCCGCACTGGCCCGGCGGCTCGGCCCGGTGGTGGTGGTCACGGCCGGCCTCGGCGCCATCGCGCTCGGCGTGCTGGCCCGCTCCTTCTCCGGCGGCACGGCGGTCTTCCTGCTCCTCACCGCCGTCGCCCTGGCCGGCGTCGCGGTGGCCAACGTGCTGATCCCGGTGGTGATCAAGCGCTACTTCCCGAACCGGGTCGGCCCGATGATCGGCCTCTACTCGATGGCCCTCTCGATCGGCACCGCGGCCGCCGCCGCCCTCACCGTCCCGATGACCACCGCCCTCGGCGGCAGCTGGCGCGAGGGCCTGGGCGTCTGGGGCCTGCTCGCCGTGGCGGCCCTGCTGCTCTGGCTGGTCACCCTCCTGCTCCGCCGCGACACCCGCCGCTCCGCCTCCTCCTCTTCCGCGTCCCCGGCCGCCACCGCCAAGCTGCCGATCACCCGCAGCCGCACCGCCTGGGCCCTCGGCGCCTTCTTCGGCCTCCAGGCCACCAGCGCGTACGCCACCATGGGCTGGCTGCCCACCATCTACCAGGACGCCGGGGTCTCCGCCGGCTCCGCGGGCGTCCTGCTCGCCCTGGTGATGGCGATCAGCGTGCCGGCCTCCTTCGTCCTCCCCAACCTGGCCGCCAAGCGCGGCGAGCAGGGCCTCTTCGTGGTGGTCCTCGGCCTGTGCGGCATCGCCGGCTTCACCGGCCTGGCCCTCGCCGCCGGCACCGTCCCCTGGCTGTGGGCCACCCTGGTCGGCCTCTCGATGTGCGCCTTCCCGCTCGCCCTCACCATGATCGGCCTGCGCGCCCGCACCCCCGGCGGCGTCACCCAGCTCTCCGCCTTCGCCCAGAGCCTCGGCTACCTGATCTCCATCCCGGGCCCGATCCTGGTCGGCTCGATCTACCAGAGCACCGGCCAGTGGTACCTGCCGCTCGGGTTCCTCGCCCTGCTGCTGGTCCCGCAGATGGCCTTCGGCATCCGGGCCGGCAAGGCCCGCCACGTCGAGGACGAGGGCTGACCCCGGCGTCCGCGGGATCCGTTCGCAGTGCGAGACTCCTCCCATGCCAGTCCTCGAACCGAACCCCCCGAACGGCCAGAAGAAGCTCCTCCAGCTCCTCGGCCTGATCGCCGCCCTGGTCGTGGTGATCGCGATCCTCGCCAGCGTCGCCAACGACATGGGCTGACCCCGCCACTCCCAGGAGTGGCGGGGCCCGGTAGCACCGCGCCCGACCGGGGGTTTTCTGGAAAGCTCTGGGTATGAGCGCCGACACCCTCCGAAGGATCATCGTTCTCCGCCACGCCAAGGCCGACTGGCCCAACGGCGTGGACGACCACGAGCGGCCCCTGGCCGACCGGGGCCGTCACCAGGCCCCGGACGCCGGCCGCTGGCTGACCGACTCCGGCATCAACCCCGACTACGTGCTCTGCTCCACCGCCCTGCGCACCCGGGAGACCTGGAAGCTCGCCGCCCACGAGCTGCCCAAGCGCCCCCGCAAGACGGTCTACGAGAGCCGCATCTACGAGGCCAGCCCCGGCGAGATCATCGCGGTCCTCCAGGAGACCCCGGACGACCACCACGACCTCATCCTGGTCGGCCACAACCCGGGCGTGCTCGGCCTCACCCAGATCCTCGCCGGCGACCAGGGCGACCCCGACGCCCTCACCCGCCTCACCCGAGGCGGCTTCCCCACCGCCGCCATCGCCGTCCTCTCCTTCACCACCCCCTGGAAGACCGTCGAACCGGGCATCGCCCGCCTCGACACCTTCCACACCCCGCACGAGGACTGACGCCACGTCAGAGGCCCCGACCGTTCCGACGGTCGGGGCCTCTGACGTGCGACGTGGTGCTTCCCGGTCCTGCCCGCCGGAGGCGGTCAGTCCTCGGTCGGGGTGCCGTCCAGGGCGTCGGCGGCCTCGACCTCTTCGCGGGTGATGCCGAGGAGGTAGAGGACGGTGTCGAGGAAGGGGACGTTGACCGCGGTGTCGGCGGCTTCGCGGACGACGGGCTTGGCGTTGAAGGCGACGCCGAGGCCGGCCGCGTTGAGCATGTCGAGGTCGTTGGCGCCGTCGCCGATGGCGACGGTCTGCTCCAGGGGGACGCGGGCCTGTTCGGCGAAGCGGGCGAGCCAGCGGGCCTTGCCGGCGCGGTCGACGATCTCGCCGGTGACCCGGCCGGTGAACTTGCCGTCGACCACTTCGAGGGTGTTGGCGGCGGCGTAGTCGAGGCCGAGCTGCTCGACCAGGTGGTCGGTGACCTGGGTGAAGCCGCCGGAGACGATGGCGACCTGGAAGCCGAGGCGGCGCAGGGTGCGGACCAGGGTGCGGGCGCCGGGGGTGAAGCGGACCTCGGTGCGGACCTTCTCGGTGACGGCGGCGTCGAGGCCGGCCAGCAGGGCGACCCGGGCGCGCAGCGACTCGGCGAAGTCCAGTTCGCCCGCCATCGCGGCGGCGGTGACGGCGGCGACCTCCTCCTCGCAGCCGGCGTGCGCGGCGAAGAGCTCGATCACCTCGTCCTGGATCAGGGTGGAGTCGACGTCCATGACGACCAGCCGCTTGGCCCGGCGCTGCAGCCCGGCCCGCACCACCGCGATGTCGACCCGCTGGGCCGCGGCCTCGGTGACCAGGACGGAGCGCAGTTCCTCGGTGGGCACGCCGGAGACGGCCAGTTCGACCGCGGTGACGGGGTACTTGGCGAGGCGGAAGACGCGGTCGATGTTGCCGCCGGCTTCGGTGATGCGGCCGGTGAGGGCGGCGGTGGCGGCGGCGGTCAGGGGGTGGCCGAGCACGGTGACGTGGGAGCGGCCCTCGCGGCGCGGGGCGTTGTCGCCGGTGCCGGAGATGATCTCCGCCTGGAGCTTGAGCTCCTCCGCCCAGCGGTGCACGGTCGAGCGCAGTGCGCCCTCGGCGCCGGGGCCGCCCTCGGGGGTGGCGATCAGGGCGCAGAGGGTGATTCGCCCCCGGGTGACCATCTGCTCGATGTCGATCACGTCCACGCCGAACGCGCCGAGCGTGTTGAACAGTCCGGAGGTGATGCCGGGACGGTCCTTGCCGAAGACCTTGACCAGCAAGGTGCGCTCATCGTCGTACGACCGGGGCAGCGGGGGGAGGGGCGCAGCGTTCATGGTGCCTCCCACGCTACCGAACGGCCGGACCGCGCCCGCAACGGCGTCCGCCCTCTGGACCAACGCGCGGACGAACGGTGGGCGAACAGTGACCGGCTGACAGTGCCCGCCCCGGGGTACTGGAAAGATGGCGCCCCGTCAGGGGTCGGGACGGGCGGGGGGAAGAACGGGACGTGGCACAGCTCGAAGTGGTGGTCGACGGGCGGCGGGTGCCCCTCGATCCGGCGCGCTCGTACTCGGTGGGCCGCGACCCGGCGGCCGATCTGCGGATCGACGACGCCCGGGTCTCCTGGCGGCACGCCACCATCGGCCACCAGAACAACGGCTGGCACCTCACCGACCACGGCTCCACCAACGGCACCTACCACCGGAACGAGCGCACCGCGCACCTCCCGCTCCAGCCGGGCACCGAGGTCCGCCTGGGCAGCGCGGTCACCGGCCCGGTGCTGAGCTTCGCCGCCCCGCAGGTGCCCTGGCACGCGGCGGTCACCAAGCGCGGCGAGGCACCGAAGCAGGCCTTCCCGGCGGCCGCGTTCCCGTCCGCCGCCTTCCCGCGCCAGGAGCCCCCGACGGTGGTGCGCAGCCTGGCCGCGTACACCCGCACCATCAGGCTCGGCCGGGCGCTGGACAACGACGTGGTGCTGACCGACCTGATGGTCTCCCGCCACCACGCCGAGCTGCGCCAACTCCCGCACGGCGACTGGGAGGTGGTCGACCTCGGGGCGAACAACGGGGTCTACCTGAACGGCCTGCCGGTGCAGCGCGCCCGGGTCGGCGAGCAGGACCGCCTCACCGTCGGCCGTTCCAGCTTCGCGCTGGTCGGCGGCCAGCTGCAGGAGTACGTGGACGACGGCGCGGTGACCTTCTCGGCCCGCCACCTCACCGTCGAGGTGGAGCACAAGGGGAGCCGCCGCACGCTGCTGAACGACGTCGGCTTCACCGTCCCGGAGAAGTCCCTGGTCGCGGTGGTCGGCCCGTCCGGCTCCGGCAAGTCCACCCTGCTGCGCGCGCTCACCGGCTACCGTCCGGCCGACGCCGGCCAGGTGCTGTACGACGGGCGCGACCTGTACCGGCAGTTCGCCGAACTGCGGGCCCGGATCGGCCTGGTGCCGCAGTCGGAGATCCTGCACCGCGAGCTGACGGTGCGCACCGCCCTGCGCTACGCCGCCGAGCTGCGCTTCCCCGGGGACACCGAGGCCACCGAGCGCGAGCGCCGGATCGAGGAGGTGCTGTACGAGCTGCGCCTGGACCAGCGGGCCGACCAGCGGATCAGCGCGCTCTCCGGCGGCCAGCAGAAGCGGGTGAGCGTCGCCTTGGAGCTGCTCACCAAGCCCTCGCTGATCTTCCTGGACGAGCCGACCTCCGGGCTGGACCCGGGCATGGACCGCGAGGTGATGCAGACCCTGCGGACCCTGGCCGACGACGGCCGCACCGTCCTGGTGGTCACCCACTCGGTGGCCGAACTCGCGCTCTGCGACCGGGTGCTGGTGCTCGCCCCCGGCGGGTCGGTGGCCTACTTCGGCCCGCCCGCCGAGGCGCTGTACTTCTTCGGCTACCCCAGCTGGGCGGACGTCTTCCAGGCCTTCGAGAACCACCCCGGCCACGACTGGGCCGGCCGCTACCGGGACTCCCCGCACCACCAGGAGTACTCGGCCGACTCGATCGCCACCCCGCTGCCCGCGCTGCCCGTGCAGCGCGGCAGTGCCGCCCCGCCCCGCCCGCGCAGCTGGGGCGCGCAGCTCTGGACCCTGGTCCGCCGCTACCTCGCGGTGCTCGGCACCGACCGGGGCTTCCTGGCGCTCTCCCTGCTGCTGCCGCTGGTGCTCGGCGGGGTGAGCGCGGTGATCCCGGACCCGTGCGGCCTGGTCGCCTGCGAGGGCACCGGCCCCAAGGCGGTGAACGGCGGCGCCCGGATGATCCTGCTGGTGCTCGCGGTCGGCGCCTGCCTGGCCGGGGCGGCCAACTCGGTCCGCGAGCTGATCAAGGAACGCCCCGTCTACGAGCGGGAACGGGCCACCGGCCTGTCCAGATCCGCCTACCTGACCTCCAAGGTGGTGGTGCTCGGCGCCGTCAGCCTGGTGCAGGGCGGGCTGATCTCGGCGATCGGCTTCGGGGTGCGCGAACTCCCGGACGAGGGGCTGCTGCTGACGGGGGCTCCGGCGGTGGAGCTGGGCATCGGGGTGACCCTGCTGGGCTTCGTCTCGATGATGGTCGGCCTGGTGATCTCCGCCCTGGTGCGCACCACCGAGAAGACCATGCCGCTGCTGGTGATGTTCGCCATCGTCCAACTGGTCTTCACCGGCGCGGTGTTCCGGCTCTACGACGAGCCCGGCCTGGAGCAGTTCGCCTGGCTGATGCCGGCCCGCTGGGGCGTCGCGGCGGGCGCCGCCACCCTGGACCTGGGCCGGATCTCCCCGACCGCCCCCGAGCCGGACGGCCTCTGGGCGCACGAGGCCGGGCAGCTGGTGCTCAACTGGGCGGTGCTGGTGCTCTTCGCGGTCCTGCTCGGCCTGCTGCTGGCCCGGCTCCAGCGCCGCCACGAGCCCGAGGTGATGCAGCGCGGCTGAGCACCTGGGGAGGTACGCGCCGCCAGGACCGGGACCATCGACCTAGACCCGATGCCTCATGCCCGCCCCCGGGCCCCGGCGGTAGCGTGGCCCCATGCCGGAACCGTGTGACCAGCCCGCCTGCGACCCCAACCTCAGCGGCATCGAGGCCGTCAGCAGCGCCGTGCTGGCGATGAGCCGCCACCTGGAGGTGCGCGAGGTGCTGCGGCGGATCACCGCCGAGGCCCGCACTCTGCTGGGCGCCGAGTACGCCGCCCTCGGCGTGCCGGACGACCACGGCGGCTTCGCCCAGTTCGTGGTCGACGGCGTCAGCGACGAGCAGTGGAAGGCGATCGGCCCGCTGCCCCGCCAGCACGGCGTGCTCGCCGCCATGCTGCACCGGCTGGAGCCGACCCGGCTCGACGACGTCCGGCACGCCCCGGACTTCGAGGGCTGGCCCAGCGCCCACCCCGACATGAAGGACTTCCTCGGCGTCCCGATCGTGGACGGCACCGAGATCCTCGGAGCCGTCTTCCTGGCCAACAAGGAGGGCGGCTTCACCGCCCACGACGAGGAACTGCTGCGCATCCTGGCCGCCCACGCCGCCATCGCGCTCGGCAACGCCCGCCTCTACGAGCGCAGCCGCGAGCTCACCCTGGCCGGCGAACGGGCCCGGATCGCCCACGACCTGCACGACGCCGTCTCGCAGAAGCTCTTCTCGCTCCGCCTGACCGCCAAGGCCGCCGCCAAGCTGGTCGACCGCGACCCGGACCGGGCCCGCGCCGAGCTGGCCGAGGTGGCCCGGCTCGCCGCCGAGGCCGCCGACGAACTGCGCACCGTGGTGGTCGAGTTGCGCCCCGCCGCGCTGGACGAGGACGGCCTGGTGCCGACCCTGGCCTCCCAGGTGCAGGTCCTCGACCGGGCCCACACCGCCGCCGTCCGGTTCACCGCCGACGGCGTCCGCGCGCTGCCGCCGGCCCAGGAGGCGGCACTGCTGCGGGTGGCCCAGGAGGCGCTGCACAACGCGCTGCGCCACTCCGGCGCCGGGACGGTCGAGGTCACCCTGGCCGGCACGCCGGGCCGCGGCGCCCGCCTGCGGGTGGCCGACGACGGCCACGGCTTCGACCCGGACGCCGTCCGCCGGGCCGGCCGCCACCTCGGCCTGGTCTCCATGCGGGACCGGGCGGCGGCCGTCGGCGGCACCCTGTCGCTGGAATCCGCCCCCGGCCGGGGCACCGTCATCGAGCTGGAGGTCCCCGGTGCCTGACACCGCGTCACCGATCCGCGTGCTGCTGGTGGACGACCACCAGGTGGTCCGCCGAGGCCTGCGCACCTTCCTGGAGGTGCAGGACGACATCGAGGTGGTGGGGGAGGCCGCCGACGGCGCCGAGGGCGTGGAGCGGATCCTCGCCCTCGCCCCCGACGTCGTGCTGATGGACCTCAAGATGCCCAAGGTGGACGGCATCGAGGCGCTGAAGCTGCTCCGCGAGGGCGGCTCCGGGGCCAAGGTGCTGATCGTCACCAGCTTCACCGAGCAGCGCACCATGGTGCCCGCGCTGCGCGCCGGGGCCTGCGGCTACGTCTACAAGGACGTGGACCCGGAGGCGCTGGCCGGCGCGATCCGCTCGGTGCACGCCGGCCACGTCCTGCTCCAGCCGGAGCTGGCCACCGCCCTGCTCTCCGACGACACCCCGCGCGCCCCCCAGGGCCGGGGCGGCAGCCTGACCGAGCGCGAGCGCGAGGTGCTCTCGCACATCGCCGACGGCCGCTCCAACCGCGAGATCGCCCGGGCGCTCCACCTCTCCGAGAAGACCGTGAAGACCCACGTCTCCAACATCCTGATGAAGCTCGACCTGGCCGACCGCACCCAGGCCGCCCTCTGGGCGGTCCGGAACGCGGCCGGCTGACGGGGCGTCAGGCGGGCTCGACCACCAGCCAGGCCACCACCGAGGTGTCCCCGGCCGTCCCGCGGACCCCGAACGACACCCCGGCCGTCCGCCCCGAGACGTACGCCACCCCGGGGGTCGTGCTCGTGCCCGCCGCCGACTGGGCCGTCAGGAAGACCCGGCTGCGCGCCGTCACGGCCGTCGTGGGCACCGTCACCTCGGCGGTCCCGTTCAGCGTCAGCGTGCCCATCCGCGCGCTGCCGCCGCCCTCGCTCACCCGCAGGCCCTGGCCCAGGCTCAGCGCCTGGTCGGTGCGGAGCACCCCGGGCCCGGAGCGCTGCAGCACGGTGTCGGCCGCCGCCGTGCCGTCGCTCCACTCCATCCGGCCGGCGGCGCCCAGCACGAAGCGGGTCCGGGCCTCCCCGGCGACGGCCGTCTTGAGCACGTTGCTCGCGGCGGTGCCGGTCTGCAGGCGGACCAGCGGCTGGTTGACGTTGGAGCCGCTGTTGTCCAGCGCCAGCGCCGTCCGGTCGTCCTGCGCCACCGCGACGCCGTACGCGGCGGTGGCGCCCCAGCGGTTGCGGTCGGCCGTCACCGGCGCGGAGGTCGGGCCGGTGGCCAGCCCCAGGCCCGGGTCCAGGCGCAGCAGCCCGTTCCCGCCGCCGTCCAGCACCGGGGCCTCGGTGGCCTGGAGGTAGCCGCCGGAGACGGAGACGAAGGAGGAGTTCTTCACCGCCAGCCCGTACTGCGGGGTGGAGGCGTTGGCACCGCCGTCGTCGGTGCCGGGGAAGACCGCCAGGCCGGAGACCACCACCGGCAGGGTGGTGCCGAGCGCCTGGAGCCCGGCGTACCCGCCGCCCCCGCCCCCGCCGTTGCGGCCGTCCCGACGGAGCATCAGGCCGTTGAGCACCAGCGGCCCGGCGCCGGTGGCGTTCACCAGCACGCCGTTGTACGCGTTGCGGTCGGTGGAGAGGTTGGTGGCCGAGCAGCCGCCCGCGCCGTTGCCGGTGGTCCAGGCGCCGGTGAACTCGAAGCCGTGGTGGCCGTTCCACTCCGCCCGGCAGCTGACGAAGTGCGAGTTGGCGGCGTTGTTGACGTAGAAGCCGCTCTTGCCGCAGCCGATCGCCTCCAGGTCGATCCAGGTGCAGTCGGTCATCGAGAGGTTGAAGCCGAAGCCGCCGCAGGCGTTGGCCACCACCCGGGTGCCGCGCCAGCTGTAGGCGATGCCGGAGGAGTTGTACGAGGCGGTGACGCCGTTGCCGCCGACCTTGAACACGGCCACGTCCTGGAGCACCACGCCGTGCACGTAACCGACGGCCCGGATGCCGGCCACGGTGTTCCCGGCCGGCAGCCGGGAGCCGTCCACGGTCACCTCGGTCAGCCGCTGCTCGTTGCTCACCACCGGGTAGCCGCCGGTGGCCTGGTCGACGAAGCGGATCACCGCGTCGCCGACGAACGAGGCCAGCGGCCGGACCGAGCAGGCCAGCAGGTCCAGGTGGGTGCCGTGGCTGCCGCGCAGCGTGACGCCGGGCGGCACCACCAGCGGGGCCGAGGTGGCGTACACCCCGGCCGGCAGGTGCACCACGCCGCCGATCGGGCAGGCGGCCAGCGCCGAGTTGATCGCAGCGGTGTCGTCGGTGGTGCCGTCACCGGCCGCGCCGTAGGGCGCGGCGGTCACGTCGAGCCACGGGGCGGTGGTGGTGACCGCGGCGGCCGGCGAGGCGGCGGCCAGGCCGGCCGCGCCCGCCCCGGCCGCCGCGAACAGGAGCTTGCGTCGGGTCGCGTGCATGGAGGTCCCCCAGAGGTGATCGGTGATCGCCGGGGGAGTCTGCCACGCACACCTGACGGTGTGTCGACCGCTTTCGGGTCAGCCCCGCTCGTCCACCAACGCGTTGTACGCCGCCGCCTTGGCCCGCCGCGCGGTCCGGCCGAGCGGCGCCAGCACCTCCCGGCGGGCGGCCATCTCGGTGGCGGAGACGGCCGCGCCGTCGCCGTGCCCGAGGGCGATCCAGAGCAGCGCGGAGATCTGCCGGGCCGACTCCAGCACCCGCACCGCCCGCGGCGGGTAGCCCGGCGCCAGCAGCTCGGTGTGGCCCCGGCGGCGCCACTGGTCCAGGGCCCGCAGGGCCTGCGGGCCGGCGCCGGCCACGTCCAGCTTGGTGAGCATCAGGGTGGTCTCGCGCAGTCCGTCGGCCAGTTCGCGCTCCGCCTCGTGCAGGGACGGCACGTCGGCCGGCGGGCCGTCGTTCACCGCCGAGCAGCGCCAGAGCACCCGGACGCCCTGGTCACCGGCCGGCCCGTACACCTCCACCTCGGGCACGAAGCCGATCGGCAGGCCGACCGCCAGCACCGCCTCGCCGGCCACCATCGCGGCGTCGTTGAAGCCGGCCGGGCCGGTCAGCCCCAGCGGGTGGCCGGAGACCGGCAGGGCCAGCCGCAGCCCGGTCGCCCCGAGCACCCGCAGCCGTCCCAGGGCCCAGGTGAGCCCGTGCAGTTCGCCCTCGGCGTCGCCGGGCAGCCCGGCCACCCGGTGGCTGTCGTCGGCGCCGGCCACGGCGGTGGCCGCGTGGTCGGGGGAGGTGTGGCCGGCCAGCAGCGCGTTGCCCCAGGCGGCCAGGCGCCCGGAGCGCGGCTCTTCGTACGGATTGTCGGCCGGATTGTCGGCGGCAAAGGCAGGCATCCGGCCAGCCTACGGAAAGTACGGCCATCCGCGTGGCGTAGGTTTGGACAGCAATCCCGAGGGCCCGGCGCCCGGGGCCCTCGGACACCGCCGAATTTTTCTTGCTTTGGGGAAGGCGTAGGCATGAGCGACGTGCTGGAACTGGTGGACGTATCCGTGGTCCGGGAGGGGCGCGCGCTTGTCGACCAGGTCTCCTGGTCGATCGCCGAGGGCGAGCGCTGGGTCATCCTCGGGCCGAACGGGGCGGGCAAGACCACCCTCCTCCAGGTCGCCTCCACCTACCTGCACCCCACCTCCGGCTCGGCCGCCGTGCTCGGCGAGAAGCTCGGCGAGGTGGACGTCTTCGAGCTGCGCGCCCGGATCGGCCTGGCCTCCGCCTCCCTGCTCGACAAGCTCCCCGCCCAGCAGACCGTCCTGCAGACCGTGCTCACCGCCGCCTACGGCATGACCGCCACCTGGAACGAGGAGTACGAGAACACCGACTCGTACCGCGCCCTCGCGCTGCTCGACCGGCTCGGCATGTCGGCCCTGGTCGAGCGGAAGTTCGGCACCCTCTCCGAGGGCGAGCGCAAGCGCACCATGATCGCCCGCGCCCTGATGACCGACCCCGAGCTGCTGCTGCTGGACGAGCCGGCCGCCGGCCTGGACCTCGGCGGCCGCGAGGACCTGATCCGCCGTCTCGGCGCGCTGGCCCAGGACGAGTTCGCCCCGGCGATGGCGATGGTCACCCACCACGTGGAGGAGATCGTCCCCGGCTTCACCCACGTCCTGATGATCCGTCAGGGCAAGGTGCTCACCGCCGGCCCGATCGACACCGAGCTGACCGCCCGCAACCTCTCGCGCTGCTTCGGCCTGCCGCTCACCCTGGAGCGCCACGGCGACCGCTGGACCGCCCAGGGCCTCCCGCTCGGCTGAACACTGCTGTACGCGGCCCTGAACGCGCTGAACAAGGACTGAACCGGGGCCGGTCGCACATGCGGCCGGTTTCCGCCCGTCCACCTGCGGGAACTTTCCGCCGGGAGAGACCTCGCCTCCCTAGGATGGACCCGTGGACAGCTGGATCTGGTGGCTCCTGGCCGCCGTGGGACTTTGCATACCGCTGGTGCTCACCGCGATGCCGGAGTTCGCCATGTTCGCGGTCGGCGCCGGCTTCGCCGCAGGGGCCTCGGCCCTCGGCGTCGGCGTGACCGGGCAGTTCCTGATCTTCGTCGGGACCTCGGTCGCCCAACTGGTGTTCGTCCGGCCGATCGTGCGGCGCCAGTTGGAGAAGGGGCCGCAGCTCAGGACGGGCGTCGATGCGCTCACCGGGGCCACCGCCATCGTGCAGGAGCAGGTCGACGGGCAGGGAGGGCGGATCAAGCTGAACGGCGAGATCTGGTCGGCCCGTGCACTGCACCCCGGCAGCGTCTACGAGCCGGGGCAGCAGGTCGACGTCGTCGAAATCCAGGGCGCCACCGCCCTGGTCGTCTAGGGGAGAACGAGTGGAACCCGTCCTGATCGTCCTGATCGTCCTGGTCGTGGTGGCCTTCATCGCACTGATCAAGACGATCCAGGTGATCCCGCAGGCCAGCGCCGCCATCGTGGAGCGGTTCGGCCGCTACACCCGCACGCTGAACGCCGGCCTGAACATCGTCGTCCCGTTCATCGACCGGGTCCGGAACCGGATCGACCTGCGCGAGCAGGTCGTCCCGTTCCCGCCGCAGCCGGTGATCACCCAGGACAACCTGGTGGTGAACATCGACACGGTGATCTACTACCAGGTCACCGACGCCCGGGCCGCCACCTACGAGGTGGCCAGCTACATCCAGGCGATCGAGCAGCTCACCGTCACCACGCTGCGCAACATCATCGGCTCGATGGACCTCGAGTCGACCCTGACGTCCCGTGAGGTGATCAACGCGGGGCTGCGCGGCGTCCTCGACGAGGCCACCGGCAAGTGGGGCATCCGGGTCAACCGGGTCGAGCTCAAGGCGATCGAGCCGCCCACCTCCATCCAGGACTCGATGGAGAAGCAGATGCGCGCCGACCGCGACAAGCGCGCCGCGATCCTCACCGCCGAGGGTGCCCGGCAGGCCGCCATCCTCCGCGCCGAGGGTGACAAGCAGGCCGAGGTCCTCAAGGCCGAGGGTGAGGCCCAGGCCGCGGTGCTCCGCGCCGACGGTGAGGCCGCCGCCATCCGGACCGTCTTCGAGGCGATCCACGACGGCGACGCCGACCAGAAGCTGCTCGCCTACCAGTACCTGCAGACCCTGCCCGAGCTGGCCAAGGGCGACGCCAACAAGCTCTGGATCATCCCGAGCGAGGTCGGCGACGCGCTCAAGGGCCTCGGTGGCGCCTTCACCGGCCTCGCCCCGAACGGCAACGGCGCCGCCCCGGCCGCCACCGCCGTCCCGGTCGACCGCCCCTCCGTCCCGCCGGCCGCCGGCCCGCGCCCGGTCGACACCGAGAAGGGCGCCGCCCGCCCCCGGGTGGAGCCCAGCCGCGAGTACCCCAAGCTCGACCCCGAGTAGGCCGCAGTGCCGACGGGCCCGTTCCCCCACCGGGGGAGCGGGCCCGTTCGCGTACCGGACGCCCCTATCCGCCGGGGCCCGCCCTGATGCATGATCAGCGGACGAATCGTCCGGACGTCCGGCTGCGAGCCGCCCGAGTGCCGTGGACCGGACCAGGGAGGGGTACACGCAATGACGCTCTGGGAGGACCTCGCGGTCCTGCTCGCCGGGGTCGCCGCCGGGACCATCAACACCGTGGTCGGCTCCGGCACCCTGATCACCTTCCCGGTGCTGCTCGCCTTCGGCGTGCCACCGGTCACCGCCAACGTCTCCAACACCATCGGCCTCGTCCCCGGCAGCCTCAGCGGCGCCATCGGCTACCGGGAGGAGCTCAAGGGCACCGCCCCCCAGCTGCTCCGGCTCGGCACCGCCTCGCTGCTCGGCGGCCTGCTCGGCGCCTGGCTGCTGATCGAACTCCCCGGCTCCGCCTTCGACGCCATCGTGCCGGTGCTCATCCTGCTCGCCCTGGTCCTGGTCGTGATCCAGCCACGGGTCGCCCGCGCGATGGCCGCCCGCACCCGGGACGGCGAACCGCGCGGCATCGGCCCGGTGCTGCTGACCGGCGTCTTCCTGGCCGGCGTCTACGGCGGCTACTTCGGCGCCGCCCAGGGCGTGCTGCTGATCGCCCTGCTCGGCATGCTGCTCCAGGACCCGATGCAGAAGCTCAACGGCATCAAGAACGTCCTCGCCATGGTCGTCAACGGCGTGGCCGCGGTCTTCTTCGTCTTCACCTCCGAGATCGACTGGCTGGTGGTCGCCCTGATCGCGGTCGGCTCCACCATCGGCGGCCAGGTCGGCGCCAAGGTCGGCCGCCGCCTCTCCCCGGTCGCCCTGCGCTGCCTGATCGTGGCCGTCGGCCTGGTCGCCGTGACCCGGATGCTCCTCACCTGACCCGTGCCCGGCGCACCGTGCGTAGCCTGACGGCATGACAGATCGCACCCTGCTGACCGAGGCCCGGATCACCGAGGGCCTGGCCGCCCTCCCGGAGTGGACCCGGGAGGGCGGCAGCATCGTCCGCACCGCCGAGACCGCGAGCTTCCCCACCGCCATCGCCGTGGTGGACGCGGTGGCCCTGGCCGCCGAGGAGCTCGACCACCACCCGGACATCGACATCCGCTGGCGCACCCTGCGGTTCGTCCTCTCCACCCACAGCGCCGGCGGCCTCACCGCCCTCGACCTCACCATGGCCGCCCGCATCGACCAGGCGCTGCGCGCCCTCTGACACACCGTCGCACGCCGCCCGGATGCCCGAAAAGCGCTGGTTCCGGGCGGGATGCCCCCGAGGGCGTGAGATGCTGGCCCCCGCACCACGCAGTCGGACGGACGGATCGCATGGCCCAGGACTACTCCGGCCCCGCAGGGCAGGACCCGGTCGGCTACGACTACCAGCCCGGCTGGTACCCGACCCAGGAGCAGCCGCAGTACCAGCCGCAGGAGCAGTACGCGGGGCATCAGCAGTACTACGACCCCTCGCCGTACGCGCCGACGGACCACCAGGAACCGCCGCCCGCACCGGCCTTCGAGCCCGCGGCCGCACCTCGGCCGGCCGCCGTGCCCGCACAGGAGGCACCCGCCGTCGAGGCCGCGGCCGTGGCCACGGCCGTCGCGCTGCCCGCCCAGGGCCGCCGCGCGGCCCGCGCGGCCGCCAAGGGCAGCACGAAGTCCTCCGGGGGCAAGACCTCCGGGAGCAAGTCCCCCGCGGGCAGGTCCTCCACCGGCTCACCGCTCGACCGCGTCAAGGACCTGGTCGGCTCCGCCCTCTCCGGCGAGCACGCGCCCGGCAAGCGCGCCCTGCTGATCCGCACCGGCGCGGGCGTCGCCGCCCTCGGCGTGCTGGTCGCCGCCGCGCTGACCGTCACCGGCGACCAGGACGAGGAGGCCGGCACGGCCGGCCCCGCCGCCGCCCCGAGGACCTTCAACGTCGCGCACGCCAAGGCCTGGACCGCCCAGCCCGCCGGCGCCCCGGCCGCCGGGGCCGACGACACCCTGCTCGGCAGCTGGATCACCGGCGACGCGGTGGTCCGCGCCGACTCCACCGGCGTGCACGCCTACGCGCTGGCCGACGGCAAGCCCACCTGGACGGTCACCCCGCCCGCCGACGGCGCCGTCCCCTGCGGCCTCTCACCCACCGTCAACTCCGACGGCCTGGGCGCCGCCCTGTTCCGCACCTCGGCCGACCCGAAGAGCCCCTGCACCCTGCTCGCCGCCGTCGACACCAAGACCGGCAAGAACGCCTGGACCAAGCCCGTCTCGGACGCCAAGGACAGCTACACCGCCCACGCCGCCGTGCTGGCCGACCGGATCGTGGTGGTCGGCGACGACCGCGCCGCCGCCTGGGCCGCCGCCGACGGCAAGGACCTCTGGGCGTACGCCGGGCAGGGCCAGTTCTGCACCCTGAGCGGCACCGCCGCCGGCAGCCGGGTGCTGCTCCACAGCACCTGCGCCGACAGCAACCCCAACGACCAGGCCGTCGCGCTCAACGCCGCCGACGGCAAGGTGCACTGGTGGCGCGGGCTCAACAACCAGCCCAAGACCGTCACCGTGCTCTCCGCCGAACCGGCCGTGGTGCTCACCACCGGCGGAGCCCCCGCCGACGACCGGATCTTCGCCTGGGGCGACAGCGGCGACCCGGCCGCCGAGATCCCCCTCAACACCGACGAAGGCCGTCTGGAGGCCACCCGGGGCGCGCTCTCCGCCACCCCCTCGGTCTTCTTCCACGAGCAGACCCTGGCCACCACCCTCACCCCGGGCAACGGCGGACAGCCGGCGGCGGTCGCCTACGACCTCACCACCGGCAAGCAGAAGTGGCGGACCCCGGTCACCGAGAAGGGCAAGACCGCCCCGATCGGCCTGGCCGACGGCGCCCTGCTGCTGGCCACCGACGAACGCCTCGACCAGCCCGCCCACCTCAGCCGCTACCCCCTCACCGACGGCCGCGCCGCCACCGGCGGCGGCTTCGCCCAGGGCACCGGCTCCCTGCTCACCTCGGGCCGGCTGCTGACGGGCGGTGGCAAGGTCGTGGCGGTGCCTGAGCACTCCACCAACTTCGGCCTCGCCACCGCCTTCCAGGCCAAGGGCTGAGCCCCTGACCCCGGTCGGGAGCCGACGGCCCGTCAGTTCCCGACCTCACTGGTGGGCCGACCTGTCCCCCGACCGGGTCGGCCCACCAGGGCTCTGTGTCCTACTCCGGCCGCCCTCAAGCGACCGCCATCGCGGCCGCCGGCAGCCACGGGGCCAGCTCGGCCATGTCCGAGCCGCGCAGCCCGAGCGCCAGCATCAGCGTGGCCTCCGGCGTCGGCTCGAACGGCTGCCGCAGCAGCCGCATCCCCGCCTGCTCCGGCGTCCGGTCCGCCTTGCGCTGGTTGTCCTCCGCGCAGGCCGCCACCGTGTTCAGCCAGGAGTCCGCCCCGCCGCGCGACTTCGGCTGCAGGTGGTCCACCGTGGTGGCCCGCCGCCCGCAGTACGCGCAGAGGAACTGGTCCCTCGCCAGCACCCCCCGCCGTGACCACGGGGCCCGTTGTCGGAACGGCACCCGGACGTACCGTTGGAGCCTGATCACCCGCGGCACCGGGACGGACACCCCCGAACCGCGCACCATGCCGAGCGGATGGGCGTGCTCCACCACCGCCTTGTCCTGCAGCACCAGAACCACGGCGCGCTTGAGCGACACCGTCGTCAGCGGTTCGTAGCTCGCGTTCAGCACCAGCGTGTTGCGCACCTCGGGCCACCTTCCTGCGGACCGTGCCCGACGGCACGCCCGTCCAGAACCTGTCCGCCGGTCGGCGGTACTCCACTCTGAACGGCGGCCCGTGCTGCGAACAACGGAATTTTCGGTGCCCGGCGGCCGGCCTGCCGGGCGGAGCGGAAACCCGCTGGCCCGGACCGCGTAGGCTCTTGCACGCTGGAACCGTCCCCCCGCCGGGCCCGACCGATACGGACCCGACCACGCGGCGGGGCGCCCGACCGAAGGAGAAGCGTGACCGTGACGGACATCGTCGACGAGCTGCGGTGGCGAGGGCTGATCGCCCTGTCCACCGACGAGGACGCACTGCGCAAGGCGTTCGCGGACGGCCCGGTCACGTTCTATTGCGGCTTCGACCCGACGGCCCCCAGCCTGCACCTCGGCAACCTGGTCCAGATCCTGACCATGCGCCGCATCCAGCAGGCCGGAAACCTCCCGCTCGGCCTGGTCGGCGGCGCCACCGGCCTGATCGGCGACCCCAAGCCCACCGCCGAGCGCGTCCTCAACGACCCCGAGACGGTGGCCGCCTGGGTCGAGCGCCTGCGTGGCCAGATCTCGAAGTTCCTCGACTTCGAGGGCGAGTTCGCGGCCCGCATGGTCAACAACCTGGACTGGACCTCGGGCATCTCGGCCATCGGCCTGCTGCGCGACATCGGCAAGTACTTCCGGGTCAACAACATGATCGCCAAGGAGGCCGTCGCCCGACGGCTCAACTCCGAGGCCGGCATCTCCTACACCGAGTTCAGCTACCAGGTCCTCCAGGGCATGGACTACCTGGAGCTCAACCGCCGCTACGGCTGCACCCTGCAGACCGGCGGCAGCGACCAGTGGGGCAACCTCACCGCCGGCACCGACCTGATCCGCAAGGCCGAGGGCAAGTCCGCCCACGCCCTCGCGACCCCGCTGATCGTCAAGGCCGACGGCACGAAGTTCGGCAAGACCGAGTCCGGCACCATCTGGCTGGACCCGGAGCTCACCACCCCCTACGCCTTCTACCAGTTCTGGCTGAACGCGGACGACCGGGACGTGGCCAACTTCCTGCGCATCTTCTCCTTCCGCTCGAAGGAGGAGATCGAGGAGTTGGAGCGGGAGACCGCCGAGCGCCCGCAGGCCCGCCTCGCCCAGCGAGCCCTGGCCGAGGAGCTCACCACCCTGGTCCACGGAGCCGAGCAGTACGAGCGCGCGGTCGCCGCCTCCAAGGCCCTCTTCGGCCAGGGCGCCCTGGCCGACCTGGACCCCGCCACCCTGGCGGCGTCCCTGGCCGAGGTCCCCAAGGGCACGGTCACCGAGCTGCTCCCGATCGTCGACCTCCTGGTCGAGTCCGGCCTGGCCCCCAGCCGCTCCGGCGCCCGACGCACCATCAAGGAGGGCGGCGCCTACCTCAACAACGAGAAGGTGACCGACGAGGAGGCCGTCCCGGCCACCTCCGACCTCCTGCACGGCCGCTGGCTCGTCCTGCGCCGCGGCAAGCGCACCATCGCGGCCATCGAGGTCGCACCGGCGTGACGCCGACTGGCTGAAACCGCACGGCGGTTGAGCAGCCACTTCTCCACCGAGGGGCCGGATCGAGCCAGATCCGGCCCCTCGTGTTTGACGCGGGCCAGGCGGTGCCCTAACGTAGTCCGAGTTGCCCCGAGGGCCGAGCAGAAACTCCCGAATTCGAATTCGAGAGCGGAAAATCGGCCGGAAAAACTCTGATAGAGTTCGGGAGTGCCGAAAGGCCGGAGCGAAATCGGAAAGCGAAAGCGTCTGATAAGCTCGGAACACGAACGAACGAAGCGCCCGGAGGGCCTGCCGGAAGGCGGTCCGAAGGAAGCCACCGTTCCTTGAGAACTCAACAGCGTGCCAAAAGTCAACGCCAGATATGTTGACATCCCCGGCCTCACCTTTGTGGTGGGGTTGGAGATTCCTTTAT
>NZ_JBITBY010000026.1:0-17282 GCF_044452665.1 Kitasatospora sp. NPDC051853
AAAAAAAAACGGACCGAGCCTCCGGCTCGGAGCTATCGGGCCTGACGGCCCTCCGGTGCTGACGCACCGTAACCCGCGGCTTCACTCTCTGCCATGCCGGCCGCCTCTCCCTCGCTTCGCTGGCGCTTCGCTCACATCGTACCCCCTCTCTGACGCCCGCCGTCGCAAGTTCACCCCCTCGGCGCGTTGCCCGCGCGCCCCCTGCGGAGGCTGCGAGCAACCCCCGCCCCCGAGCACCCCTCTTGTCTGCTTGTCCGTCCCCGCGCCCGGTTGCACCGGGCGCGGCGCTGGACACCATACGGGCCTGCGGCCCCGCCGCGTCAGCTCGCCCGCCGCCTACGGCGCGGTGCGAAGCAGCCCCAACCCCCGTCCTTGACGCCCGCCGTAGCGTCCTGCGGACGCACGTTCCCCGGTTGCGCCTCCACCCCCGGGGGATTACCCGGGCGACACTCACCGTCTGATCGCGCAAGGATTCACCCGAGAGAAGGCGTGCGCTGACCGGCTCGGGCTTAATCCCGTAGCTCTCCACAGGGGGCCCTCGGCGATTCCCGGGGCTGGTCCCTGCTCTCGAACGCCCGTCGGACTTGCCCCTCAGAGCCGAGGGATTACCGGTGCGGGCGGTGTCTGGTGCTGGCTGCTTGCTGCTCATCCTGGGCAGGGCGAACCGGCACGTGCTACCTTGGGCTTCAAGCGTGTCGTTGGGAAGCACCAAGCCACCCAGCGACGTAGAACCAGGTGGAGCGCGAGCACTCACTATGGGGCGGCAACCCCGAGGACTCGAACTGTACCGATATGAATTTGTTGGTCAACGGCACTCTACATGAGGAGGCGTCAGGACTGGTGTCTGACACCGGAATTACCCGGTAGGGTGATCGTTGCGGCCGTTGAAGGTGATCCTCCCAGATCCAACCCTGTTCGGCCGAAGGAAGCCCCCGCCACACGGCGGGGGCTTTCTCGTGTCCGGGCCTACTCCGGCAGGCCCTTCGGCGCGGGACGGTTGTGGCTGACGTTCCCGAGCGAGCGCGGGAGATCACCACCCATCGTCAGGCGCAGCGCGTGCCGGTACGCGACGTCACTCATGTGCTGGCGGACTTCCCGGCCGGCATCCCCGGTGAACATCCGGTTGTTGGCGTAATGCTGCCCGGCCCTGGTGCGAGTGCTCATGATCCTCCCCATACGGTGCCCGCGTGCGTTTTTGATGTGCACACGATGTGGCCCCCGGTGTCCCCTTGTGGACGCCGGGTGATCCTCCCAACGTTGACCATAGCCCCTCGGACCGACGTTCGAAAAGCGGAGCGGACCACATTCTTTAAGGATTTTGGCCTAATCTGTAGGTTGTGCTATGGCGTGTTTAAGGCGCGGGGTGGTAGGGAACCACCCCGCGCCTTCCTGCGGATTTACTGGCTACGCGGGCAACCAGCCGTCAAGCGTGACGCGCAGGAACTTCGTGGGCACGTCGTACCCGTTGGTATCAAGCCACGTGGCAAGTGCCGCCGTGAACGAACCCGCCGCCTCGATGTACGCCAGCCACTCCGCCGCGCTGTACCCCCGGCCCCGGTTGCCGAGATTCGCCTCCCGCACGTTCGCCGGGCCGATCTTCCGGGTGGGCTTGCGCTTCGTCTTGCTGTAGTACGGCGTCCAGTACGTGTCGCTGAACGGGGTGTTCTTGTCGAACCGCCCGACGATCGTCAGGGCGAACCGGCCGTTGTACTGCGCGTACGCCGCGATGGCCTCGGCGATCGGCTTGCCGCCACCGGCGGAGTTGAGTGCCTGCTCCGCAGCAACAACGTGGAGTGCCCCGTTCTTCCGCACCTCGGCGGTCTTGCGGCGGACGGCGGCCGTCTCGCCGGACTTGCGCTGACGGGGCGTCCGCTCCACCGAGGCCCGCGCCATGATGTCCTGCCGGGCCTCGGTGGCGGCCCGGCCCCGGCCGCGCGGCACGTCACCGGCGCGGCGCGCGGCGTCCAGCAGACGCCGCAGCTCGGAGAGCTTGCCCGACTTCTTTTTGCCGGCCGCGATCTGGCCGACGTAGGACCCGCTCCCCTTGGCGGTCAGCTTGAGTCCGCGCGCCACGTCGGTCTGCGAGAACCCGCGCTCCAGCAGCTCGTTGACGATCGCTCGGGCGTCCAGCGGTGGAGTGCTCACAGCTCACCCTCCGCACGGTCGCGCAGCGCCAGCAGCTCGGTGACGGACTTCGGGCGGGCCACCGGCGACAGGATGCGCCCCTTGGCCCGGAACCGGCCGGGCTGGTTCTCCGGGTTCGTCCAGCCGGTGTCGGCGGTGGCGAACACCGCGTCGTTGCGGAAGGCGAGGATCTGCGACTTCGTCAGCTTCGGCCGTCCGGCCGCGACTCCGGCCAGTACCCCGGTGTCCCCCGGCGCGATCAGCAGCCGGGCCCGCTGGCGGGACCAGATCTCGGCGGCCCACTCCGGGTGGGAGTACTGGTCCGCCTCCCCGCTCCGCTCCGTCATCTGCCACAGGATCGAGCGGCCGTCGTCGGTCTGCTGGGCTCGGGCGCCGCGCGGGACCAGGTGCTCGTCACCGATGGCCACCAGGCCGGAGCGCTGGCGTCCCTTGCTGGCGAACCCGCCGATGGTGTGGAGCAGGATGGACCGCGCCATCTTGGCGGCCACCCGCGCCACCTGACGCCAGTTCGGATCGGTGTGGGTGGCGGCCAGCGCGTTGAACCCCTCCCAGAGGTCCGTCACCTTGTCGCGCCACAGGTTGAGCGGCTTGCCCTCGGCCCAGGTGATGCCCTCCCGCATCTCCACCTTCCAGCCGTGTTCGAGCGCCAGCCAGATTTCCGAGCCGCCCGCCCAGGTGGTGAACTTCCGGCCGGGCTCGGACGGGTACTCCCACCCGTCCATCCCGGACGCCGGGAGGATGCCCACGTGGTTCCAGTCGGCGGGCACGGTCACCGTGGCGTGCCAGCGCGAACGGCCGCGCACGGCCTTCTTCTTGGCCTCGGCGTCCATCTGCGCGTACCCCTGCCGGGTGACCCGCGTCGGGGTGCCCACCGGCATTCCCCACGTGATCGCCGAGTAGGCGAACACGCTGTCGTAGTAGTGCAGTTCCGGCAGTTCATCCGCGCCGGGGTTCAGCAGCTCGAACCGGCCCTGGCCCGACGTGGTGCTGATCAGCTCGCGCAGCTCGGCGGACATGACCGGGTACTCGGTGCCGTACGGGATCGAGCGGGACCAGAGATCCTGACCGGTGCTGGTGGGGCTGCCCAGCAGCTCCACCGACACGGTGGCCGACTTCTTGTTCTCGAACCGCGAGCGGATGCCCTCACGGAGCATGCGGAAGGCGTGCCAGACCACCGCCGGGGCGACGTCGCAGTCTCCGCCCGTCCACTCGCCCGCGTGCCGCAGCTCCACCGAACGGCCCGTCGTCATGAACCGGCCGCAGGGGTTGCGCGCGTCGGGGTGGTGGCTGCCCGCCTTCCACCCCTCGGGGAGCGGAGCGGCCAGCCACTCGCGGACGTCCTCGGTCATCGTGCGGCCCGAGTTGACGTCGTGCCACGGGCGCGGCCCGGTGAAGAACACCCGCTCTACGTCGGCGGGCAGCGCGCGCAGCCAGTCACCGGGCTTGCCCGCGCCAATGCTCAGCTTGCTGTGGGTGTTCTTGTAGTAGAGGTTCCCGGCGGCGTCGGCCACCGCCACCACGCGCCCCTTCTGCGGCGTCGTCTTGCGCTTGCTGCTGACGCCGTACTCGCAGCGCACCACGTCATCGTGCGCGATCCCCGGCAGCACGCGCGCGCCGAGCTGCGGTTGGTCCGCGTCCACCGTCGTCTTCGGCTCCGGCGTCGGCGCGGTGGCGACGCCCACCGCCTCGGCGAGCCGCGCGGCCACCGAACCGCGCGGCGCAGCGCGCTTTTTCGGCGCAGGGGCAACCGCGGATTCGGCCGGCATGGTTGCCGAGCCGATGACGCCCGCCCGCTTGGCCGCCGCCACCAGGGCCCGCGTCTGCCGGGCCGGTGCGATCTGCGAGAGGTAGGACTCGCTGAACCCTGCCGCCGCCGCCACCACCTTGTTCTTCGCCTCGGGCTGCGTCATGGCGTACGCCGCCAGCTTCTTGATTTTCTCCGTCAGCTCGGTGACGCGCTTCTCTGCCTTGACCTTCGCCCGGTGCGTCTCGCGCAGGCTCTCCAGCGTCTCGGCGTAGGACTGAGCCGTCATCGCTTTTCCTCCGTCAGTTCGGTCCGGGCACGGGCAGCCCGGAGCTTGTCGTCCCACTCGGCGAGCCGCTGGTGCGTGATGGTGATCGTGATCAGGTTGCTCGCGGCCGTGGTGAGCTGGCGGATGCCGGAGTGCGGCGACACCACCCACAGGTCATCGGTCAGCCACCCCTCGGTGGCCGCCGCTTCGGCGGCATCCCGGATCTCGTGTCCGGTGACCACCAGCTCGGCCCCCGGGTACTGGGCGGCGGCGGTGGTCAGGCAGGTGATGAACTCCGCCTGCCGCAGGTACAGCCCCATGTTGCCCGGGGCGTCCGCGTATCTGCTCATGACCCGGATCTGAGCCGGGCTCGGCAACAGTCGATCGAACGACATGTCAACCCCCTGGTGCAGGGCGCGGCTTGGCCGCGCCGGTGATCCTCCCGTGCCGGTGTGTCACCGACAACGAAACTGTAGCGCACTACAGTTTGGAACTTCTACAAGTTGCGGGAGATTCACCCTGCGGAGCGATACAGTCCGATCAAGCCAACCGCAGGAACGCCAACGGCCGCGCCCAACCCTTTCCCGAGGGGGCGCGGCCGTCTGACCTACACACCGAGGATAACTGTGGAACTGACCGTTCAGGCACGCCGTTTCGGACACTGGTTGATGGGGCCCGGCGTCGTCATCACTGCCGGCCTGGTGGCCACCGCCGCCGCGCTGTACGCCTCATACGACGGGCTCTGGCACCTCGCCGAGCTGGCCGGGTGGAGCAAGTCCACCCGCAAGGGCCTGCCGCTGACGCTGGACGTCGCCGCCGTGGCCGCCGGGGTGCTGGTGGCCCGTCAGCTCGGGGCCGAGCTGCGCGCGCTGGCGTGGCGCGGTGTGCTCGCCCTGGTGGGCGCGTCCATCGCGGGGAACGCCGTCTACCACGTGTACGTGGTCACCGGCGGGAACTGGCCCGCCGAGTGGATGGCCGTTCTCTCGATCCTGGTGTCCGCCGTGCCCGCGCTGGCGGCCGGGTACCTCATCCACCTGTTCGCCCGGATGAGTGCTGAGGTGCAGCTCGCTGACGCGCCGTCGGAGCCGGAGCCGGACCGCTCGCCGGTGCCGGTGCCGCAGCTCGACAACGAGCACCAGGACGACGCCCCCGAGGCCGAGGCCGAGACCAACGTCTACCCGATGCCCGGCCAGCGTGAGGCGGTGGCCGTCTACCAGCCCGGCACCATCGGAGAAAAAGGGATCGAGATGCTGATCCAGCTCCGCCGCGCGCGTCAGCCGTTCCCCACCCCCGCTGAGCTGGCGCTTTCCCTCGGATGCTCCGACCGTTACGCGCGCGGTATTTTCGAGACATACCGCAAGTCCGCTTAAATTCAACGGCTTGCATTAAAAAAAACCCCTGGCAGTGTCAGAAGTGAGAGCTACCAACTTTCACGACCGACACCGTCAGGGGTTTTTTCATGCCCGAACTTACCGCAGATCAGCGGAAATTCCTAGCTGATCTCCTTGCCGCCGCCGAGGCAGGTGAGGAGATCCCCGAGGCCACCACCGAGGCCGAGACCGAGGCCGCCGAGGCCGGAGCCGCCGCCGCCGCCGAGGCCGCCGCCGAGGAGTCGAAGGCAGCCGCCGAGGCCGACGCCGCCGGAGACGCCGCCGCCGCGACCGAGCACGCGGACCGCGCGCTCGAAGCCGCCGCCGCCGCTGTCGTCGCCGCCGAGGCGGCCGGTACGCCCGAGGCCGAGGCCGACGCCGCCGAGGCAGTGGACACCGCCGTCGGCGCTGCCGCGCTCGCCTCCGATCCGGCCCCCGCCGACGCCGAGCCCGAGCACCAGGACGACGCCGCCGAGAAGGACGACGACGCCGCCGACGCCCCGCCCGCCGCCACCGAGAGTGACCGCGCCCCGGAGCAGCCCGGCCCCGACAAGCCGCCCACCGTGGATCACTGGTGGTTCCGTCCGAGGGGTGGCCGATGACCACGGACACCATCCTCGACCTGCCCGAGATGCCGCCCATCGAGACCGCCGTGCCGGCCGCCGAGCCGCCGAAGCGCGGGCGTGGACGGCCCCGGAAGAACCCCGAGGACAAGGCCCCGACGCAGCGCACTTCCGCCGCCAGAAAGCCCACTGCGGCTTCCCTGGAAAAGCGGCTCGGCGCTTCCATGACGACCGTCGGAACGCTGGTGGCCATCGCGTCCCCGGCCGACGGCATGGTGATGCTGGAAGGCATTCCGGCGCTGGCTTCCGCGCTCACGAAGCTGGCGGAAGAGAACCCTGCCGTCCGTTCCAACTTGGAGCGGGCTCTCACCGCTGGTGCGTGGTCCGGCGTCGTCGCCGCCACCCTCCCGATCGTTCTCGGGATCATGGCGAACCACGGCGCGGTTCCGAAGAACATCGCGGCCATGCTCGGTGTTCCGGGCAGTTCCGAAAGCCCCGGTGCCACCGCGTGACGTAGTAGAGCGCGTTTCCTTCGCCGAGTTCCTGGAACGCTTCGTCTGGCAGCAGGGCGAGCACATAACCGCCGTCGGTCCGACGGGTTCCGGTAAGACGACGTTGATGGTGCAGCTCTTGCACCGCCGTCAATTCGTAACGGCCCTCGGAACCAAACCGGCCGACAACACGCTGATGAAGCTCATCCGCAAGGAGAAGCACAAGCTCATTCGCGCGTGGCCGCCGCCGCCGATTGCCGGGCGAAGGGAACAGCGAGTCGTTCTCTGGCCTGCCTTCCGGAAACCGGAAGACATGGCGAACCAACAGATCCAGATAGACCGCGCTCTACGCGAGATGTTCACGCAAGGCGGCTGGACCGTCTTCGCCGATGAACTGTACTACCTGTGTCACATGCTCCGCCTGACAAAGCTCCTGGAAACGTACTGGACTCAAGGCCGGTCGATTGGGCTTTCTCTGGTCGGCGGAACTCAGCGCCCCGCCCATGTCCCCCTCTTTGCGTACTCGCAATGCACCCACCTTTTCGCGTGGAAAAGCAATGACGAGCGGGACCTACGGCGCATCGGCGGACTTGGCGGAATCTCCGCCAAGCAAGTCCAAGAAACCATCATGAGTCTCGCCAAGCACGAGGTGCTTTACATCAACACCCGAGACGGCGAAATGATGCGGTTCTTCCCCGGAAGGGGGTGAAAATGCACGTCCACATCTCGCCTGTGGAATTCCTCTCGACCGCCGCGTATGTCGTCATCTTCGGATTCCTCTGGCGCTCCGCGGCTGCCCATTGGTCCGACAACAAGGTCGGTCAGGCCATGGCCTACATCTTCTGATCCACAACTCACCCGGAAAGGGGTTCTGAAATTCCCGCAACCGTCATGAAGGACACCGCCGCACCGGCGGCGAGCACCAGCGGTCAGAAGGGGCGCCCGACCCTGCTGGTGCCGTTCACCAGGGCCGCACACGAGCACATCGAGCCGATGGTGGACGTCACCCAGGCTCTCGGTGCCACCTCGGTGGCCATGGGTCCGTGGGACGTGCCGGCGTACGGCTACCTCCGGAATATCGTCCTGGACATTCAGGCGTCCGGTGGTTCCGGTGCCGGTGTGACCGCGACCGAGGATTCCCCGTGGTCCGCCATCTCGGAAATCGCTCTGATCGACGTCAACGGCGCTCCGATCGTCGGCCCTTTCTCGGGCTATGACCTGTACCTCGCCAACAAGTACGGCGGGTACGCTTTCGGCTCGGACCCGAAGGCTACCCCGATGTACTCGGCCGTTTCCGGCACCGGCGGAAACTGGCGGATGCTCCTCCGTGTGCCGGTGGAAATCTCGGCCCGAGAGGGCTTGGGCGCATTGCCCAACGCCAATGCCGCGAGCACCTGGAAGCTCCGGATCACCCTCGCTCCGTCGAACCAGATCTACGGCGTCGCGCCTTCCACCCTTCCGTCCGTCCGCGTCCGCGCGTACCTCGACGCCTGGTCTCAGCCGCCGCAGACCGATCTCAAGGGAAATGCCACCGCGCAGCAGCCCCCGGCGATCGGCACCACCTCCTACTGGTCGAAGACCACCATTCCGGTGAACTCCGGCTTCAACACCCTCCGCCTCCCCCGGATGGGCTCGCTCATCCGCAACCTCATCTTCGTGTTCCGGGACGGCTCCGGCACCCGTTCCGGCGGTGCCACCGGTTTCCCGGACCCGGCCTCCCTCTACTGGGACACCCGCCTTCTGAAGACCTACGGGCGTGATGTCTGGCGTCACGAGATGTTCCGGAAGACCGGTTACTCCGGCACCGCCGAGGCGGTCAACGGTCTCGACAACGGCGTTTTCGTGGAGGACTACATCCACGACTTCGACGGCAAGCTCGGCGGTGAACTCCGGGACCAGTACCTCGGAACCACTCAGTCCACCCGCTTCGAGATCTCCGGCAACTTCACCAGCTCCGGAACCCTCACCGTGATCACCAACGACGTGGCCGCCGCGTCCGAGATCTTCGTGAGCTGAGGTAATCACCGTGGAATTCCTCTCGGAACTCGACACCGCCAAGGTGGCCGGTCTCATGGTGATCGGCGCGGTGGTTCTCCTCTCCGTCATGCGAAGGAGCTTCGGCTCCGTCAACGTCCGTCTGGGCGACTAACCCCGGAACGGGGCCCGGAAAAGCATTCCGGGCCCCGTTCCTGAAAAGGAAGGAATTACGTGTTCGGTCTCGACACAAAGAGCCTGGTGGTCGGTGCGGCCCTCGGCATGTTCGTTCTCCCCCGCGTCGTCGCGCTGGTCACCAGCAAGCTCGGCAAGGGGGCCTGATGCGGAACCAGTTCGTTCAGCTCGCCCTGTTCGTCGCGGCCATCGCCGGGTTCGTCGTCCTCTCGATCAAGGGCGTGGACACCCTCGCGTACGTCGGCCTGGTGACCCCGGTGCTCGGCGCGGCGTTCGTCGTCAGCCGTCTCGACCAGCGCTCGGACGCCCAGGATCAGGCACTCTCCGTGATCACCAGCCAGACCAACGGCGTGCTGACCGCGCGCATCCGGACGGCCGTGGCGGAGGCGCTGGCGGAGCACCGGGCGGACGGTTCGGCACCGATCGTGCCGCAGCCCCTCGCGGACGGCGGCGGTCTGAACAAGGCCCCGTTCTGACGCCATGGCGATGAACCTCCCGGTCACCATCCTGGTGCTCGGCGGCGGCGTCGCCATGATCTGGGTGGGCATCCAGGACCCTGACGGCGGCCTGGTGGGCGAGATCGGCCGGGTACTCCGGGGCGAGCCGTCCACCCGGGCCGACCGGACCAGCACCTCGGCGGCGTCCGCCGCCGCCGCGATCCTGGCCACCAACACCCCCGGATCGGCCGGCACGGGGTCCGGCTCGCCAACCTCCGTCAGCACCGGCGGCGGCGGCTCGGGCGGCGGAGTTCTCGCCGTCGCCAAATCACAGATGGGCCTCCCGTACGTGTGGGGCGGCGGAAATTCCTCCGGCCCGACCGGCGGCGGATTCGACTGCTCCGGTCTCCTGCAATTCGCCTACGCGAAAGGCGCGGGAATTTCCATCCCCCGAGTGGCTGCCGCTCAGCAGTCAGCCGCTCAGCGGATCACCGAGGCCGAGGCCGTACCCGGCGACGCCGTGTTCTTCGGAGCCCCGGCCTACCACTGCGGAATCGTCGCGGGCGGCGGCCAGATGGTGCACGCCCCGCACACCGGCACCGTCGTCAAGCTCGCCCCGATCTCCGCCGTCCGCCCCGGCCCCATCACCTACGGCCGATACAGGAAGGCGCTGGAGACGTGAGCACGTGGACGACTGACCGCGCGAACGCGCTGATCGTCACCAGCCTCGGCGTTTCCGCCGCGCTGGTCACCGTCAAGGCGGCCGTCCAGGGCGACGCCCCTGAGGCCCGGATCTGGCTGGGCTACACCTTCGCCGGGCTCGGCCTGGCGGTGCTCGCCACCACCACGCCGCAGCTGGCCGGACCGCTCGCCGGGCTGGTGCTGCTCTCCTCCGCCGTGGTCTACGGCGGACCGGCGTGGCACGCGATCAACGGCGCTCTGACCCCCCGATCCGGCGTCCGCCGGTCCTCCCAAATCACCTAGACAGAAAGGCAGTTGATGAGTCTCGACAAGGCGCTGAGCGTGGCGTCCGCGATCGTCACCGTGGCGATGGTTACCGTGATCGTGTCGCACCCCACCTCGGCCAGCATCATCCGGGCAGTCGGTGACGTGTTCTCCGGCTCGCTCCGGGCCGCGATGGGTCGGTGATGAACCTGTTCGGTCGGAAGAACCGGAACGCGCCGACGTACGCCCAACTGGGCGACGCCGCACAGCCGATGGAGCACGCGCCCGGGGCCGTCGTGGACGATCCCCGCGACGTGATCCCCGGTGGCGAGTACCCCGAGGATGAGCACACCCTCGGCCGTTTCGCGTGGCGGCTGACCGGTCAGCCGGTCCGGCCGGACAACCGCGCGGCAAGCTCCGGCGCGGCCGGCACGTCCACGGTGGCCGAACACGCCAGCGTGGGCGAGCCGGACCGCCGCCGCCAGTACGACGCGCTCACCCCGGCGGGCTACCCCACCGCTCTCCCGAGGATGGAGTCCAGCCCCCTGACGGTCCGGGCCGAGCCGCACGGCGCGGTGTCGATCCCCGGCGTCACCGAGCTGACCGTCAACAAGGCGGGCGGCACCAGCCGCGATCCCGCCCACGAGGCGGGCATGCCCCGGTACCTGTGGGACAGGCCGTTCGACTCGTGGGCCACGCACCACCCGCTCGAAGTCAGCAAGTTGGGCATGCCGTCGCCGCTCGCGGGCAACCCGATCACGCAGTCCATCCCCACCGCCGGTGGCGTCCCGTCCCCGGGCGGCGTCGCTGGTGTGACCGCGATGGAGCCGGACCCGATCCACCGCAACACGGTGCGGATGATGCCGACGCCGTGGGACGAATCCGCGGTTGTCGGAACCGACGTTCAGCCCGTCACCGGACGGCGGTGGCGACTGTGAGCGAGAACGACAACGAGCACCAGGGCGACGGGCCCGGCCTGCCCGATCTCAAGGGCGCGTTCACCAAGAAGGTGGGCCCGCTCCCGATGGGCGTGTGGGTGCTGGCGGTCGGCGGCGGCCTGGTGTTCGCGTACATGATGCGCAACCGGGGCTCCGCCGAGGACCCCGGCACCACCAGCTCGGCGGCCGAGGCCGGAGCCGATGACTGGAACTACGGCAAGAGCAACGGCGTCGGCCAGACCGGCGGCACCGGCAGCCAGACCGACACCGGCACCGGCACCGGCGGCACCATCACCACGAACGAGCAGTGGCAGCGTCGCGCCGTCCAGATCCTCACCGGACTCGGGTACGAGTCGCTGGCGGTGGACCGCGCCGTCGGCCGCTACCTCGGCGGAGACGGACTGACCACGGTAGAGCGCGCGATCGTCAACGAGGCGATCCTCCGCCTCGGGCCGCCGCCGATCTCCCCGCCGCCGCCCACCATCGTGGACCAGCCGCCGCCAGTCACCACCCCGACGCCCACCCCGACGCCCACCCCGACGCCGCCCCCGCCGCCGGTCATCTGGACGCCGCCGCCGGTGCAGCAACCGGTGTGGACCCCGCCCCCGTCGCCGAAGTACCCGGCGCTCAAGACGTGGCACACCAACCAGACCGGCGACAACTACAGCTCCATCGCGGCCCGGTACGGCACCGGGCTCACCGGCCAAGAGCTCTACAACTACCAGTTCTCCGCCGAGGCCGGACGCCCGGAGAGCACCAAGGCAACGCTCCGCCAGCGCGGTACCACCATCTACTCCGGTGGCTCCACCGCGATCCCCTGGCCCAAGTAGGAAGGAAGAACGGCGAGTTGGAGAACCAGCGACTCGCCCTGGCCGTCGCGGTGGCGGCGCTGGTCCCGAGCATCTACGGGGCCGCGCTGCCGCCGCTCGCCACGGTCCGAGGCGAGATGGACAGTGCCGCGCTGGCGCACGCCGAGGCCACCGCCGCGTGGACCTCGGCCGGCATGGTGGCCGCCGTGGGGGTGGTCTCCGGCTCGGGGGAAGTCGTGGTGCTGGCGGGAGCGGTGGCGCTGACGTACGCCCTGCTCTACCGGAAGGCGCGGAAGGTGGAGCCGCAGTGACCACCCTCTCACCAGCACAGATCGCCAACGTGGCCTATCGCGCCGGGTGGCGCGGTGAGGACCTGGTCGTCGCCGTCGCCGTCGCGCTCGCCGAGTCCTCGGGCCGGACCGACGTCGTCAACTCCATCGGGTGCGTCGGGCTCTACCAGATCAACGTACCCGTGCACGTGAAGGCCCGGCCGAGCTGGACCACCGAGGCGATGAAGAACCCCGACGCCAACGCCGCTGCTGCGATGGTGCTGTGGAAGGAACGCAAGTGGCAGCCGTGGGAGGTCTACACCAACGGCATGTTCAACGCGCAGATGGGCCGGGCCCGGCTCGCCGTCGCGCAGGTGGGCAAGACCAGCACCGGCACCCCGAGCGTCACCCCCGCTGACGACGTCTCCGGCGGCACCGTCGTGGACGCCGGGGCCCTCGGCTGGCTGCTCGGGAAGATCCCGATCCCCGGCCTGCCCGGCGGCATCGGCGGCGGCGCGGGCTCGGGCATCGAGAACCTGATCCGGGGCGGCGGCGGCGGGGGCGACTCCGACGGCGGCGGCGGCGGGATCTTCGGACTCGTCAAGGCGGCGTACTCCGTGACCGTCCTCATGATCCGGGGCGCGCAGTGGACCGCCGATCCCCACAACTGGCTGAGGGTGACGGAGGTTCTGGCGGGCGGCGTCGCCCTGGTGATCGGGCTCAAGATGCTCGCCGCCACCGACGTCTCCGGCCCCGTGGCCGGTGCCGTGCGCGGCGGCGTCAACGTCGTCGGCAAGGGCGTCAAGGCCGCGAAGTCCGCCGCCAGCAAAGCCGGTCAGGCCGGAGCAGCAGCAGCAACCGGCGGCGCGTCCGTCGCCGCCAAGACAGCGGCCGTCGCCGCGAAGGGAGCGAAGTGACCACCACCGACACGAGCATGGTGGAGCAGTACGAGGAACACGTCACCGAGGCGGTGGAGCCGGTGGCCGTCGCCGTCATCTCGGCCAAGCCGCTCCGGGTGCGTCAGCAAGCCGCGTCCGACGCCACCACCGGGCAGGTACCCGTGGCGCAGGCACCGGTGGGACCGGTACAGATCATCGGCGCCAACCCCTGGCGTCAGCGCCTGGTGGTCCGCGTCAAGGGCGGCGGCGTCTACCTCGGCCCCGCCGCCGAGCTGCTGACCAGCGGCACCGGCGCATGGCTGCCGGCCGGGCAGGCCATCGAGATCACGTCCCGCATCGCCTGGTACGCCGTCGCCGATCCTGACAACACCGGCACCGCCACCGTCTCGTTCCTCGCGGAAGTGAGCGATGGCTGACGGGTGGGCGTCGTTCGGAGCGACCGCCTACGTCCCCCCGCTCACCAGCGCCGACGGCGGACCGCCGCCTCGACCGCTGGTGGCCACCCTCGAAGCGAAGAACGTACTGGGCCAGATGACCGCCACCCTCACCGCGGCTTCCGGTGGGCGCGTCCGGTACGTCAACCGCATCACCGTCTCAACCCCCGGTTCCACCACCGCAGTCCGCGCGTACGTCTACGTCGGCGCGGCCGTCCCCGAGGCCGTGGTCATGGGCACCCGGTCCGGCCAGCTCGACTACGCCCTAGAAGACCCGCCGGTGTTCGTCCCCTCGGACACCCCCCTCACCGTTCAGTGGGACGTCGGTCCCACCCGGGCACTCGCCCGGATCGAGTACACGGAGGTATGACCCATCCCGTTCACGGACCCCACCACCAGCATCCCCGGAGACTCCGTCCTGCCCGCCCCGCACTGGGCACTCGACACCTACGCCAACGCCTTCCAGGCCGGACGCGCCGCGATCACCGGCGACGCCGCCACCGTCAGCGATCCGGCCCGCATCGAGATGTACGTCAGCCGCCTCGACAACAACAAGCCCGCGTACTGGAAGATGGAGCCGTCCGACTTCCTGTTCCAACTGGAGCAGACCCTCGGCCTGACGCAGATCACCATGAACACCGCCAACGGCATCGTGTTCCGGTCGTCGCCCGGAGAGATCCTGTTCTACGCCAACGCCGGTGTGCGCGTCGGCGCGGGTGACCTGATCGTCTCCAACGGCGATGTGCGCGTGCCCAGTTCGCGCCGCGTGGACAACGGCTCGGCGTGGACGAACATCGCGTGGCGCTCCGGCTGGACCGACTTCGACACCGTCAACTGGCAGCGCGTCCAGTACCGCGTCATGCCGGACGGAACGTGCATGCTGCGCGGCCTGTTCAAGCCGACGGCCGGAGCCGCCAACGGCATCATCGCGGACCTGCCCGTCGGGGTGCGCCCGGCGAAGGGCCAGATCTTCCCGCTTGCCTGCGCCAGCAACGTTGGGGCCACCCTGTTCGTGAACGCCGATGGCCGGGTGGAGGTGAACCAGGCGAGCGGCAGCACGGGGTGGCTCAGCATCGGCGGAGCCGTGTGGGATCTCTGGGGCTGACGACGCCACTTGCATTCAACTGCACCCCTGGCAAAGTCAGTTGTGGGAGCAGGGACGACCGGTTGCCGCCGGTCGTCCCTGCCTAGGATCTGGGAGGATCACCAATGGGATGGAACATCACCGTGGACCAGGTGCTCGCCGCCGCGCGCGCGGACCTCGGCCTCGGCGAGTCGCCGGACGGCTCGAACCACAACGTCATCACCGACGCCTACGGGATCGGTGACGGCCCCTGGTGCGGTATGGCCGTGTGGGACTGGTTCAACAGCGGCGGCGTGGACCTGCGCCGCGTGCTCACCCGCGAGTGGGCGTGGACGCCGTCCGGCGCGATGGCGGGCAAGAAGGCCGGTCTCTGGCACCAGGGCCCCGAGGGCCGCCAGCCCGGCGACATCGTGTTCTACAAGGTCCCCGGCGGCGCGAGCTACTTCGTCAACCACGTCTCCCTGTACGAGGGTGACGGCGTCTCCATCGACGGCAACTGGCGCAACGTGGTGCAGCGGGTGGTTCACCCGGCCGGCACGGTCGTGGGCTACATCCGCCCCCCGTACGCGCAGCCGCAGCAGCCGCCGTCCACCCCGGCCCCCAAGCCGTACCCGCCCTTTCGCGGGGCGACGCTCGGCCGTGGCGACGTCGGCCCCGACGTCCGCACCGCTCAGCAGCGGCTCAAGGACCGGGGCTGGTCCATCGCGGTGGATGGCGACTTCGGTCCGGCCACCGAGAAGGTGGTCCGCGCCTACCAGGCGGAGAAGGGTCTCGACGTGGACGGCCTGATCGGGCCCCTCACGTGGGCCTCCCTCTGGACTGCGCCGGTCACCCCGTGAAGCTCCGTCTCCGCCGCCGGTCTCGGGCTGACGCCATCGCACCGGCGGCGGAGGCGGCACCAACCGGCGGCGGCGGGCTCGCCCGGCGCGTGCGCGGTTTTCTGGTGGCCCGCCGTCTGCGGACCGTCCTCGGACGGCCCGGCACGGCCACGACCGCCGCAGCCGCTGGTGTCGCCGTCGGCCTGGTCCTCGGCCTGGTGCTCGCCGCCGCCCTTCTCTCCGTAGCCAACTCAACTGAACGGGACTGAAGTTGACGCTCGCCAATCTCACCGCCGGGTTCGCCTGTGACGGCACGGGCCACGGCAGCCTGCCGCCCACGATCAGCATCGCGGACTTCTACGCCACCCCCACCCGGAGCGGCTGGTCCCTCACCCGCACCGGCAAGGCGTACTGCTCCACCTGCACCCCGAGGATCAACCCCGTCCCCCCGCCGCCGCGCCCGTCGCTGCCGGAACCGATCTCCATCAAGTCCGCCCCGTGGGTCCGGGTGTGGCACGTGGACGCCTACGGCCACGCCTGCCATGACGTCATCAAGCGCTCGGGGGTGCGCTTCCTCAAGCACGGCGTGGAGCTGAACGCCGGGACGCCGCTCGAAGTGTTCGTTCCGTGGGGAGACGTGATCAAGCTGGAGGGCAAGCAGCAGTGAGCGGCCCCAGGGTGGTTGCCATCGTCTCGTTCGTCATGGGGTTCACCCTGGTAGGCGCGCTCATCATGGTGTGGCTCTACCCCTCGGAGTCCACCACCGGCCAGCACACCACCGTGATACCCGTCCCGATCATCATCCAGCCCAAGCCCCCGCCCCCGATCATCGTCCGCCCCCCAGCAGTGAAGGTGAGGTGAGACCCCTGTCCGTCTGGCTCGCCTACTGGCTCACCAGGGGCAGGCTCCACCGCCTCGGCGTCAAGCTGAGAGCGGCGGCAGCGCTCTACCGCAAGACCGATCCCTACCGCCCCGAGAACCCCACCAACGGCCACCCCTTCACCTGCCTGTGCTTCCCCTGCGCGGTCTACTGGGACACCGCCGCCGGAACGGCCACGTACAACTCCAAGCCGAAGTAGCCGATCCCGTACCGAACATGAGCCCGGCCCCCTACACTGAGGGGGCCGGGCTCAGCGCATGTGCCCCGGCATGCTGCTCCCCAGGGTGGGTCCTGGTGGGCACAGTGCGGCCCCGCCTCGCCTGATCTCCTCTCGCGGTGGCGGGGCCGTTCTGCCGAGAGGAGAGAGCATGATCAGGGCAGACGAAGAACCCTCCGATGTTCAGCCGGTCAAGACGTGGTGCCACGGTTGCGGATCGGCCGGCACGAGTACGGAACGGTGCTGCGGTGAGGTGAGCCCCACCCGGCGCTGAGCAGCCGTCAGAGCCCCACCCCCACAAGGGGGTGGGGCTCTTTCGCGTCCAGGCCGAAGGCCGTTCACCCGAACGGGGCACATGACAATTCCCGGAACGCCCTTACAACCTGTGAACAATCGGGTACGGTTCTCCCGTGAGCCAGAGCATGAGCGACGAAGAGTTCGCCCGGTGGTTCGGTGCGTCCGCACTCCCCCCGGAGCGTCGGAAGGCGCTGGAGCATCCACCGGCCCGGTATCCTGGCCACAAGGCGTACAGGGGCGACAGGGCCCCCGAGGCGGAGCCGAGGCGTAGGGAGGCAGCGTGAGCACGTGCGAGTGCTCCCCCACATGCGGGGGCTGGTGCGCTCCCCCGGACGCGCCCGTACTCCCCCCGTTCAGCCACATCCGCCGCCCCCGCCGACGCCTGCGCGTAGCGTCCAGCCTCCCCGCCGGAGGCGGGGAGCAGCAACCCCCCGAGGCGGCGTCAGCCGCCAGCGGCCGTCAGGCCGCGTAGCTCCGAGCCGGAGGCTCGGCCTGTTTTTTTTTT
>NZ_JBITBY010000027.1:0-14314 GCF_044452665.1 Kitasatospora sp. NPDC051853
CAGCCCACTCACCTACGAAGCCACCCTCGCGACCACTTCAACTACACTCACGCAAGCCGCATAAGACGTGTCCTCACTTCAGGGGGAAGCCCCGGGCGTACCAAGCCGCTGACTGGCGGGGAAGTCGTCATCATCATCGTCATCATGGTCCTGGCCGCCGCCCTCGCGGCCCTCGGCCAGCCGATGATCGGCGTCATCGAGTTCCTCGGCGCCGCCGTCTTCACGGCCTGCCGCACCCTCAAGGCGCTGCGCGACCCGCGCCCCACCGGCTTCGAGGGGATCTGACACCAGCCCATGGGACGGCGCGAGAGCGCCGTCACCGCAAGCACCAAGGAGCTGGAGGCGCTCGCGCTGTGGCTGCGTGCCCAGCGTGAGCGCCTCCAGCTCACCTACGCGGTGATGGCCACCAAGACCGACTACTCCGACAGCATGCTCTCCCGGGCCGCCTCCGGCACCACGGTACCCAGCGAGGAGATCGTCGAGCAGTACGCCAAGGCCTGCGACGCCGACGTCGCCCACGCCAAGAAACTCTGGAAGGCCGCCCGCTGGGCCGAGCAAGACCGCCGCCGCCAAGAACGCGTCGAAAACGGCTACGAAGGCGTCATCACCCGCCTCGACAACCAGCTCGCGGTCCGACCCGAACTCATCTCCGACTTCGCCCAGCTGCGCCGGGCGATGGTCGAACTACGGGCCAAGGGCGGACAGCCGTCACTGGCCCTGCTCCAGGAGAAGGCCGGGCTCACCGAGGCCGGCCGGCACCAGCTTCCCAAGAGCACCCTGAGCGCGGTGCTACGCGGTGAGGCACTGCCCAATCGCCGGCACGTCGTGGCGTTCGTACGGGCGATGGGCGTCACCGCCTCCCGGGCGGCGCGCTGGGAGAAGGCCTGGGAGCGAGCCGAACAGGCGGCGATCGGCCCGCCCGTGAAGCGCTCCGCCCGGTGGCAGGCACTGGTCGCCGATCGCCGCAGCGACTCGTTCCGGTTCCTCACCACCGCGGCCTCCGCCCTCGACCTCCGCCCCGGGCCGGGCCCGGAGACAGGTCCGGCGCCGGAGCGGGGTGCTGAGGTGAGGCCGCCGGGGGGCCTGCGGCAGGCGGACGTCGACTTCGTGCGCTCGCACCTGATCGCCCAGCCCACCAATTACGACTTCCTGCAGGGCCTACTGGGCCCTGAGGAAGCCCACCCGCCCGCCGGGCGCACCCGCGCCGGACTACCGATCCGAGTACCCAAGGTCTACCAGCGCACCGCCCCGATCGATCCCTTCTTCCAGACCGGCCCGGCCGGGGCCGCCAGCTGGTTCACCACCGCCCTCAGCCGCGCCCGCGACATCGCCGGACTACCGGCCGACCGGACCGCCGCGCACCACCCCGGCGCAGCCCGGGCAGTGCTGCTGAACCTTTGACGGAAACGTCAAAGGCCACGTAGGACATGGCGGCCCCGGCTGCTCGGCGCCGGGCCGGGGTAGTGCAGCAGCTGGCGGAAGTCGAACACGGGCCGCCGCCCGGGCTGGCGGCTGTGCATCTCATTCCGGCCGTGCAGGGTGTACCGGAAGTGGGACGCTCCGGCGGGCTGCCGGAGCGTTCAGCCGCGCCCCCAATTCATGGGTCAGTGGCTGTTTCCGAACCTTGCTGTGCAGGTCCGGGGCGGTGTTGGGGTTGGTGCGTGAAAGTGCCGTTCGTTTCAGCGTCACCGTGACGCTGAAACGAACGGCACTTGGCGTACGAGGGGTCATCAGCGGTTTTGGCGAAGCCGTTCCTCAGCTTCGGCAGGGGTGTCGTAGTAGCCGGGGCGAGCCAGGAGAACGGAGTTGAAGTAGTAGCCCTGCTCCTCTTCCGGGTCGTCATCGGCGGCGAACGGGCGCCAGAAGCTCAGGAGGAGGTCAGGGGCGATGTAGGAGGCCGGGTCTTCGGGGTCCGCGTAGATCGGAGTGTGCGCGCGCATCCTGGTGACGACATCCTGGGCCGGCAGGGCGAAGATCTCGGCTCCGAGGAACCTCACGCGATCGGTATGGTTCAAGGGTTGGCTGCCCAGTTCGACGGATTCGAGGTGCCCTCTGGTGCAGTGGATGGCGATCATGAGCCCGCTGGGTCGGAAGATGTGCTGGCCAGGACGGTCCGACTCCGACACCGACGAGAGATCGCGGAGCGAGTCCAACGCGGCGCTTGCCGCCTCCCAGTGCATACCGATCTGCAGTGGACCGACGCCGCTTGGCGGAACGAGTTCGAAGTCCATGCGGTCATGATGCCAACGCCTGCTGTCAGCGCTCTGCCGGGTTCTCAGCTGCCGTCATGCCGCCCGACTACACCCGCCCACGGTGGCGGACGTCTGGGCTGCGTTTTGCTGATGGGCGATCCGACGGGTCATCACAGTGACCGCGGCCCAGTTAAGGTGGGCCTCGGAATGCTCCGGCAGGCGCTCGTAGTCGCGGACGTTTCTGCGAGCTAGATCAGCCAGCTCAGAGTGCGCTCCACCACCCAATTCCCAGTATCAGGTGTCGTGTCTGGGGGATCGTTGCTCTGCGCACCCTGGCCGGAGACGGGTCCCTGGCCGGGGTCCTTCCTGCTTGTGCCGACCTGTTGTGAGGTCAGAATCCGAGAGCGTCGGCCCCTTCGGTGGGTATCAGGCCAGCCACGATCACGCCGCCGTACTCGGAGTCGGTGATAACGCGCAGACCGGCCTTACGCAGGATCCGGGCGAGGGCCGCGTCGATCCCATCGGTGACGGTCCGCACGAACCGGTCGACGGGGCGCCCGCCTCCGCCGGGCCGTCGAGTGCGTTGAGGGCGGCGCCGATCCGCCACTCGACGACCACCGACCCGGCCGCCGGCCAGGGCATTCGCCCGCGAACTGGCCGAAGAGTTCGGCCAGCGCCACAGTCCGCAACTCCAGAGAGCGCTGTCGGTGTCCGGCCCCGTCCCACTCCGCCGTGCTCGTCTCCCGGCCGTGCGGCCTCACCTCATCCCCTCGTCTCACACCTGTCCGGTGCACCATGAACCCCTGCTTCCTGGGGTTCATGGTGCCGCACGGTAGGCATCCCAGAACGCCAATCAAGCCCCTGCAGAGAGCAACTGCTGAACCCGGCTAGCCAGTCAGACAGAGGGCTACTCGTCTGCTTTTTCCAGCGAATTGTTCGCTCTATCATCGGCGCCCGCTGCGCGGTAGGCCGCAGCTGATTTCTCACGCATGGCCCGTACTTCGGCCTTCTGTCGTCTGGCGGCTAGGAGGGTATCGGCCAGTTTGTCGGAAGCCTCACCCAACTGGTAATGGTCGGCTAGATTCTCAAACAGGGCCACAGCCTGCTCGCCAGCGGTTACTGCCTGATTCAGCTTGTTGGCCTCTCGAAGCATAACGCTTCGATGGTGCCAGGTGCTAGCTTCGAGGCGTTGGTCGCCGAGGTCTTGGTATTGGGTAAGGGAAACGCGGAAGGCTTCTTCGGCTTCGTCGTAGCGTCGCATGCGTGTCAGCACGATGGCGAGGTTGTTCCAGGCGGAGGCTTCCCCGCTTCGGTCGCTGAGGTCTTGGTATTGGGTGAGGGCGGTGCGGTAGGATTTTTCGGCTTCGTCGTAGCGTCGCATGCTCGCCAGCACGATGGCGAGGTTGTTCCAGGCGGAGGCTTCCCCGTTCTGGTCGCCGGTTTCCTGGTATTGGGTGAGGGCGGTGCGCTGGGCTTTTTCGGCTTCGTCGTAGCGCTCCATATTTTCCAGCACGATGGCGAGGTTGTTCCAGGCGGAGGCCTCCCCGTTCTCGTCGCTGAGGTCTTGGTATTGGGTGAGGGCGGTGCGGTGGGCTTTTTCAGCTTCGTCGTAGCGCCCCATATTTTCCAGTACGGAGCCGAGGTTGTTCCAGGCGGAGGCTTCCCCGTTCTGGTCGCTGAGGTCTTGGTATTGGGTGAGGGCGGTGCGGTGGGCTTTTTCGGCTTCGTCGTAGCTCCCCATACTCCTCAGAGCGATACCTAGCGTGTCCCAAGCATTGGCTTCCCCAAAGAGGTTGTGGCTTTCGCGTGCTGCGGCAAGGGCGGTTTGGGCGGTGTCCAGACGGTCTTGGAGGAGACGGCGCTGGCTGAGATAGGCGCCGATATGGGATGCGAGGTGTCGGGCAGTCTGGTGGTGGCCTGCACTGTGGGCGGCATGGATCGCGGCGACCAGGTTGGCGTGCTCCACGTCCAGCCAGGCTAGGGCCTGGGCCCGATTGCTGAAGCGCTGTCCCAGGCCGACCTGGTGGGCTATAGGGTTCAGGTGGGCTTCGGCATCGTGGGCGGTGTCGGTGTAGTAGTCCAGAAGTCGACGCAGGGCTGCGTCGGTGTGGGCGGGGTACTTGGCGGCTTGTTCGGCGGCATAAGCGCGCACCAAGTCATGCATCCGCCACCGCTCGGTGTCCGGGTCCTGCCGGATGAGGCTGGCGTCGGAGAGGGCTTCCAGCCGTTTGCGGACGTCCCGGGTCTTGCCGATACCGGTGAGGGCGGCGGCGGTCTCGGTGGAGATGTCCGGCCCGGGGTTGACCGCTAGCAGCCGGAATAGCTCTGCCTGCGGCACCGGCAGTCGCCGGTACGAGCCCGCCAACACCGTGCGGACCGCGTCCTTGCTGCCCTCCAGCACCTCCAACCGCTCACCCAAGTCCTCCAGATCCTTTGCGAGCTGGGCGGGCTTGAGAGTACGCCCGAGCTGGGCGGCGGCGATCCGCAGAGCCAGCGGCAGGTACCCGCACAGCTCCGCCACCCTGGCCGCACCCACTGGGTCGGCGGTGACACGGTCGTCTCCGCGGCGAACTGTGCGCAGGGCAGTGTCCATGAGCGCGATGGCGTTGTCGGGGGTGAGGACGTCGAGGTCGACGAGGCGGGCGCCGAGATCGGAGGCGAGGTTGTCCCGGGAGGTGACCAGCATCCGGTGCGGCCCGTCCCCGTCCGGCAGCAGGAACTCGACCTGCTCGCTGCTGGAGGCGTTGTCCGCCAGCACCAGAACCCGCTCACCAGCACTGGCGCGTGCGGCGAGCTGGGTGCGGTAGAGACCAGCCCGCTGCCCGGTCCCCGGCGGGATCCGCTCCGGATCGGTGTCCAGTGCGCGCAGGGCGGTGTCGAGCGCCCCCGGGCCGTCGACCGGCGTCTCGTCGTAGCCGTACAGGTCGAGGAACAGCACCCCGGTGAACAATCCCCGTGCCAGGGCGGCCTTGGCGACGGCTAGGCATAGTGTGGTCTTGCCCATCCCGCCCATTCCCAGCACCGATGCCACCACCACCGCACCCACCCCGAGGTCGGTGCCGCTCTCCGCGTCCGGGGCAGGGGCGAGGAGTTCGAGGAGGTCTTCGAGGTCTTCGTCACGGCCGGTGAACCCGCTTGGGACGGCCGGAGGAGGAGCCAGGGGCGTCAGTCCCGAACCCGCGCCGTTCGGTGCGGGCCGGCCGGAAGCAATGCCCGGCCCGGGGGTCTGGCCGGCTCCGATGGCATTACGCCGGAGCTTCAGCAGCTGCGCATCCGGCATCTTCAACGCCTTTGCCAACGCGGCGACGGTGGTCGCGCTCGGGACCTTCCCGCCGTCCTGCAGGGCTTCGTGGATCGTGGTGCGGCTCAGCCCGGTTTTCGCGGCGAGCTGGTTCTTCGTCAGGCCTGTACGGGCGACCCCGTCCGTGAGCAGCTCCCGCAGCTCGACAAGATCATCTTTCCCGTCCACATCAGCCTCGCATCCCGCACAACCACGCGCTCGTACAACCACATGTCCGACGATGTTCATCATCGTCCGCCCGGACCACGACGGACACCGATTCCGGAACCTTCATCACGTCAGCTTCCCTCCGACCCACTGGGAGACCGCCGTGAACCCCACAACCGTCCTGCTCGTGCTCGCCGTCGTGGTCCTGTTCGCCCTCCTCGCCGCTGCGGGGGCCGGCGTCCTGGCCCGCCTCGACGGCGCCACCTACCCCGCCGCCATCGCCCGCGCCGCCACCACCTTCACCGCCGTCCTGGCCCTCGCCACCGCCATCACCGCGGCCCTCAGTCAGCTCTCCGGCTGAACCCCAGCACCGCACCCGGTCAGGCAGGCCCTCCAGCAGGGCCCGCCCGACCGGGTGCTGCCCGCCACAACAGCAGGGCCCGGGCCACCCTCACCGTGCCAGAACCCTGCAGCCCCACGCGCCCCCACTCCACACCGTGCTCGGCGAGCCGCACTAGCCCGTTCCCGTGAGCGGCTACCAGTCCATAGGGATGCCGAGGTAGTCCTCGTCGAACGGGTCGGCGGCCCGCTTGTCCGCGTCCCGCTGAGGGTGCGTCAGTGCGTTGCGGTGGTTGAGCTGGACGCCGAGGTCGTCTGGGTGGACGTCCTGCGCGCGGTCGGTCTGCGCCTGTACCCGGCTGTCGGCCCGGCCCTGGTCACCCTCAACCAGCCGGCCACCAGCCCGGTGCTGCTGGAGCCGATGACGGACTGGACGTACGGCTGGAGGTGATCGGCTCTGTTCGGCGGTTGATTGGGTGCTGGATCCGGTCCGGGCCGGGGGCGGCACATAGCCCGGTCCGGCTCGGACCACGGGCTGGAGCCGACGTCTGCGGCGCACAGCCGCGTGCCCGGAGCGCTTCGCTGCCATCACCAGGTGTTGGGGCGAGGGGCCTGCCTCACCCCAACACCTGGTGATCACCGTGCCTCACCCAGCCCTGCGGAACCGGGGGAGATCCGACCAGAACAGCCCCAGGGGCCGTGCCGCAGTGGAACAATTTCCCGAGCCGCGCACCGACCCGAACGGGGCGGCAGGAACACAGCAGGGGGAGCGGCACGATGTCCTGGAGAGACGTGGTTCAGCCGGCCCTTCGGCTGCTGCTCCAGCCGGGCGCCGGGCTCGACCCGCAGCTGGAGGTGCTGCGCCTGGGCGCGGAGCACGAGGACATCGACGCCAGCGACGTCGTGGTGACGCCGACGGTCAGCGGCGCGCTGGTGACCGGCACCCTGGTTTCCACCACCACCTGGGAGCGGCTGCACCTGCGCCAGCTCGGCGACCACGACACCGACCTCCAGAAGGTCGTCCGCCAGGCCGTCGGGCACCTGGACTCCGCCGCCGACGAAGGCCGGCGCCGCCGGGAGGTCGACCGCTACTACCTCCACCTGCGGGACGTCACCTACCGGGGCGGCCGCTCCGCCTACACCCTGCCCACCTGGCGCGGCTCGGTCACTGCGGTCACCGGCTGGACCCTCGGCGCACCTGTCGGGAGCGCGCGGTGAGTACCGATGACCTGCCGGGTGGTGCGCGGGTCTACGGCGCGGAGCCGGGGGAGCCGGCCGGGCCGGAGGAGGGCCACGACTACCGCGAGCTGGTGGGCGGCCCGCTGGACGGGCTGCTCCTGGACGTCACCGGCTGGAGCCCGGAGCAGCTGCTCGGCGAGGACGCCGGGGTGGCGCTGATCTGCGAGGTGGGCCGGTACGGGCCGGGCGGCCGGGCGCACTACGCCCCGCGCCCCGCCGAGCCGTCGAAGTGGGATTGGGAAGGCGACAGCGCCTGAGTCAACTGCCGCGGTTCGAGCACGCGCGGCGCAACGGGCCGGCCCCTTCCCGATTCGCTCCGGAACTCTGAAAACCCGATGAAACGGTCGAATTCCGCCAGTACCCTCCGAACAGGACACTCGGCTCCTCGGGAGCGCGACAGCGGGTAACACGGAAGACAGGTAGGGCACCATCCGTGAGTGAAGCCGAACGCAGTGGCAGGTACCGGTCCAAGCTGGTCTATGAGTTGCGGCACCTGAGGCCGTCACTACGCGCTGCCCTGCGACTGGAGGATCACTTCCTGACGCTCTTGGACGGCGCGGTGGGGATATGCGCGGTGCTGAGCGACCAGACCGACGAACGCCCCCGACTGGAGCGCCTGGAGGACTTCTTCGACGAGTTCAGCGAAGAAATCGGAGAAGGCGATCTGTCCCTGCTCCTCGCATTCTTCGAGACCCTTGACACTGCTACCTGGGTGGCACGGGCGGAGAGGATCGCGGGGGCCGGATTCCGTCGGTACGTGCGGCGTCTTCTCGGGGCCGCCAGCTACAACCGGATCGAGACCGCGTTCAAGGAGGACGCCGCGGTCGTCGTCTTCGCCCTCCGGCTGGGAGTGCGGGCCGCGATGCCCTACGCCGTGGCGTGGAGCGACGCCGTCCAGGTCGTCTCCAAGGAGCAGCTCAAGGCGGTCAACGGGAGCGCCATCGCGGGGGCGGACCTGGTTGACGCCGTCATGAAGTTCGACACCTTCGTCGGCACCAAGATGTTCAGCACCCTGCCGATGGAGATGACCACGGCTTCGGGCGAGGATCTCAAGAACTGGGGGAACGCCGAACTGCCGGGGCTCCTCGAGCAGTTCCGGGCAGTGGTCGCGGAATCCTCGATCCGCCGGATCGAGGAGGCGAACGCGCCGCTCGTCCGGAAGATCAAGGGCGCTCGCTCGGCTCTTGAGAATTCAGAGGACGGTGCCTCGCAGGCGGCCAACTCGCTGATCGAGCTATTCGACCGGATCACCAGGGAGGCATTTCCCAAGTCCACGGTGCTCGAGTGGAGTGATGCGAACTTCCCGGACGACACGGACATGTTCCACTGCAAAGACAACCTGCGGGCGCCCACCAAGAGGGCGGAAACGCTGTGCTTCATCCACGCCGGCAAGCCGATCGACCGTGACAACCCGCAGGGGTACCTGATCCAGGAAGTGATCGCCCGGGCCCTGGTCGCCACCCGCAACAAGCTCGAGAAGATCAAGCACTCGGACAAGGGGACCCCTCAGGAGCGGGATCAGGTCCTGCACCTGTCCAAGGCGCTGGGAGCCGCTCTCCTGCTGGCCCTCTCCTTCGCCAAGATGCAGTCGAAGACAGAGCCAGCCGAGGTCCCGCAGTAGCGGCGGCGATCCCACGGAACCGGGCGAGCCGGCCGGACGCCCTCCTCCCCGCGCCCCGCCGAGCCGTCGAAGCGGGAGCGGAAGGCGACAGCGCCTGACCACCCCGGCCGGGTACTACGGTGACCGCATGCCCGACCTGCGCCGCCCGCTCGACCCGCTCCTGCCCGCCGACGAGATCCCCGACCCCGGCAACCCGTACCTGCCGGCCGTCCGTCTGGTCGACGGGCCGCGCTCGCCACGGCGACGGAGCCGCGGCCGGACCTGCTCGCGGTCTACGTCCGCGCGACCGGGCGGTGGCGCCCGACCGTGTTGACCGGCTGGCGGCAGCTGGCCAGCGGCGAGTGGGTGGCGCGGGTGCAGTCCGGCCTCGACCGTGAGCCGGTGTGGGTCCACGTCGACCTCCACGCCCTGGTCGCCGACGCACTGCCCACGATTTCCCCTGGCGCCAGTTCGGCCGACTGGTCTGGGCCGCTGCCCGGGCCGTCCCGGACCGCGACAGGGCAGGGACGGTAGCGGTAGGAGCGTCCAGGCCCCCCGTGCACGGCCAGGGCGATGTCGTAGCGCGACCCGGCCCGGCCGGTTGGGCCGGCCGGTGCCGACCAGACCGGCACCCGGCGGGCCGGGTGCCGATCCGTCGGCGGTGCCGTCTACGATCCCGGGGTGTCCGACACGATCACCCCCACCACCAGCACCGATACCACCGAGATCCCCGACGGGGCCGAGGTCCCCGAGCCGGCCGTTGAGGTGGAGCTGCACCCCGACTTCACCATGCCCGTCTACGACCAGAGCCTCGGTTCCTGGGCCGCCCTGGAGAAGTGGGACGCCGACCTGCGCGCCCAGGCCCTCGCCGCCTACCCGGAACCTGAGCAGTGGCTCGAGAGGGCCTGCTACCCGGGCCCGGTGTCCACCGTCCCGCTCGCCGAGCACGACGGCAGCCTCATGCCCGAGCACATCGCCGCCCACCGCAGGGCGCTGTCCCGCCGGGCCTGGAACATCTGGCCGCCCGAGAAGAAGCGCGCGTGATGCCGACCCCCTCCACCCCGGACCCGGCCGCCACCCCCACCGCCCCCGATCCCGTCGCGGCCGGGACACCGGCCGTGGCGGTGCGGGTGGCCGCGCTGATCCTCCAGGGCCGCGAGCTCTGCCTGATCCGCCGTCACAAGCCCGGCCGCGGCGAGCAGTTCTCCGTCCCCGGCGGACTGGTCCACCACGGCGAGACCACCGCCCAGGCGCTCGGCCGCGAGCTCCTCGAGGAGCTGGGCCTGGACGTCGCCGAACTGCCCGAGCCTCCGCTGCTGCGCCACGTCCAAGACCAGCTCACCACCCGGCCCGGCAGCGACGGCCTCTTCCACCGCCTCCACCTGGTCCACGCCGTCCGCGTCCCGCTGACCGTGCGTCAGGACATCGCAGCGGCCGAGCTGGACGCCGACGACGTCGCCGAGGTGGTCTGGGTGGACGTCCTGCGCGCGGCCGGCCTCCACCTGTACCCGGCCGTCGGCCCGGCCCTAGCCACCCTCAACCAGCCGTCCACCGCCGACGGCACGGTGCTGCTGGAGCTGATGACCGACTGGACGTACGCCTGGCGCTGAGCGGCGCCGAGCCCGTCGGCTGACCAACCTGATCCACCTGAACCGCTGAGGGAGCGCCACCAAAGTTGCGGTGACGACCCCTCAGCGCAGCTCTCCCTGCGACGAAGTAGAGCCTCCAACACAGGAGTTCTCTCATACCATCAGAACATGAGCTATCAGAATGTTGACCCCGTCCTGGGAGTATTCGCCAACACCATCGAGGAGCTCGACTACGGAATCGGTGTCACCCTGACCACCACAGGCGGTGTGGTCACAGGCCAGCTGGTCTCGGGAAGGGCATGGGCCAAGGCATACACCGAGAGGATCGGACTCGAGCCGGAATCGCCGGCAACCGAGGTCCTCGGGCATGTGTTCAAGGGCTTGCAGGAAACGCTGAGCCCTGCGACCAACGCTGACACGGATGCAGAGGAGGAGCAGGAGAACAGCAACTACCCCTCCTTCATCCACCTCACTGAGGCCCGGTATCTCAGCGCGGGCAACCTGGTGCCCCAGGGCAACGACACGGTCCCGTGGCGAGGCCGTCTTGACCAGGTCGTCGCGTGGTCCGTTGGAAGGATGGGCAACAGCTGACGCCAAGGGCCGCCACCTCCACCGGGTGACGGGCCCCTTCAACTTCCCCGCTTCAGTGGGCCACGGTGGCCTACAGGGCCACCCCGAGGGCCACCAGCTGGCCGCGCTGCTCCTCGCTCAGCTTGTCCTTCCTGGCGGGCTGGTTGTTGACCCAGGCACCCAGCGCCAGCCCGTCGGCACTCTTGTGGGTGCGGGCGGGCCGGGCGTGCCCGTGCTCGGCGACGAACGAGGCCAGCGCCGCGAGGCCGGCCGCGAACCGGTCACCGCGGCTCTTGCCCGGCCGGGCCGCGACCTTCGCCCGGGCGGCGGCCAGCTCCTGGTCCTCCTCGATCCCGAGCGCCGCCAGGAGGTCGCGCTGCTCTTGGTCGAGCTCGGCGAAGCCGGCCCGCTGCGCCGCCGCCCACCGCCCGAGGCTCTCGCCCTCGAACTCGGTCTCCACGTCCAGTGCGGCCCAGTCCACCCGGCCGTCCGACTCCAGCCACCACGATCTGGAGGTGGCGTACGAGCGCTGCCAGGTGATCGGCCAGCGCGGCGCCCACCACGGGTCGATCGCCTCCAGCTGCGCCCGTTGCTCCGGATCGAGCGCGCCCGCGTCGCCCTCCGGCACCTCGGCCGCGGCCCGCAACGCAGCCAGCCAGCCCCCGATCGCGTACCCGCCGCCGATCACCGCCCGCGCCAGCGCTGCACCCCGTCCCAGCTCGTGATCCCGGTGGCCGAGCTCAGGATGTCCGTACTACTCGTCGGGTTTGGCGAGGGCCTCGGTGGCTTTCTCTTCGTCGCCGGACCGCCGGTAGGCGTCCGCCGCCGCCTCCCGTACCGCCCGCACCTCGCCTGCCGGGCGCCCGGCGGCCAGCAGGGTGTCGGCGAGCTCGTCCGAGGCCTCACCGAGGCGGTGCAGGTCATCCAGATCCCGGAACACGGCGACAGCGCGCTCACCGGCCTCCACTGCCTGCCCGAACTCCTCCAACCCCCGCGCGGCGTTGCCGAGGTTGTTCCACGCGATGGCTTCGCGGTGGCGGTCGCCGAGGTCCTGGTAGATGTCGAGGGCGCTTCGGTGGGCGTGGTGGGCTTCGTCGAAGCGCCGAAGATCTTTCAGAGCACTGCCGAGGTTGTTCCACGCGATGGCTTCGCTGTGGCGGTCGCCGAGGTCCTGGTAGATGTCGAGGGCGCTTCGGTGGGCGTGGTGGGCTTCGTCGAAGCGCCGCAGGTCGCCCAGTGCGGTGCCGAGGTTGTTCCACGCGATGGCTTCGCTGTGGCGGTCGCCGAGGTCCTGGTAGATGTCGAGGGCGCTCTGGTGGGCGTGGTGGGCTTCGTCGAAGCGCCGCAAGTCGCCCAGGGTGCTGCCGAGGTTGCCCCACGCGATGGCTTCGCGGTGGCGGTCGCCGAGGTCTTGGTAGATGTCGAGGGCGCTCTGGTGGGCGTGGTGGGCTTCGTCGAAGCGTCGAAGCTCTTTCAGAGCATTGCCGAGGTTGTTCCACGCGCCGGCTTCGCCGTGGCGGTCGCCGAGGTCCTGGTAGATGTCGAGGGCGCTCTGGTGGGCGTGGTGGGCTTCGTCGAAGCGCCGAAGATCTTTCAGAGCATTGCCGAGGTTGTTCCACGCGATGCCTTCGCTGTGGCGGTCGCCGAGGGCTGTGGCGGCTTGGTGGGCGGCGGTGGCGGTGTCGTGGGCGTCCTGCAGGTGGCGGCGAAGACGCAGGTAGGGCCTGAGATACGAAGCGAGGCTCGTGGTGATGTGGTGATGGCTGTTGGTGTGGGCGTGGTGGACGGAGGCGACGAGTCCGGCGTGTTCGGCATCCAGCCAGGCCAGTGCCGCGTCCCGGTTGGTGAAGCGGCTCCGGTCACCGGCGGTGCTGGGGACGAGGTGCAGGTTGCCAGCCCCCATGGTGTGCAGGTAGTGCCGGTAGAGCCGGTTGAGGGCGGTGTTGCTGTGGTGGGGGTGCTGCGCGGCTTGTTCGGTGGCGTAGGCGCGGACGAGGTCGTGCATGCGCCACCGTTCGGTGTCCGGGTCTTGGCGGAGGAGGCTGGCATCGGCGAGCAGGTCGAGCCGTTTGCGGACGTCACGGATCTTGCCGATCCCGGTGAGGGCAGCGGCGGTCTCGGTAGAGATATCCGGGCCGGGGTTCACCGCCAGCAGACGGAACAGCTCCGCCTGCGGCACCGGCAGCCGCCAGTACGAGCTGGCCAGCACGGTGCGGACCGCATCCTTGCGATCCTCCAGTACCTCCAGCCGCTCGGTCAGCTCCTCCAGGTCCTTCGCGAGTTGTGCGGGTTTGAGGGTGCGGCCGAGTTGAGCGGCGGCGATACGTAGGGCGAGCGGCAGGTGCCCGCACAGTTCCGCAACCCGGGCGGCGCTGGCCGGGTCGGCCGCGATCCGGTCGTCCCCACGGCGGACTGTGCGTAGGGCGGTGTCCATGAGCGCGACGGCGTTGTCGGGGGTGAGGACGTCGAGGTCGACGAGTCGGGCGCCGAGGTCGGGTGCGAGGTTGTTCCGGGAGGTGACCAGCATCCGGTGCGGCCCGTTCGCCGCCGGCAGCAGCAGCGCCACCTGGTCGTGGTCTGAGGCGTTGTCCGCCAAGACCAGGACCCGCTCGCTGGCGGCCGCCCGCGCGGCGAGTTGGCTGCGGTAGAGGGCGGCGCGCTGGTCGGTCTCGGGCGGGATCCGTTCCGGGTCGGTGTCCAGCGCACGCAGCGCGGTGTCGAGCGCTTGCGGGCCGTCGACCGGGCTCTCGTCGTAGCCGTAGAGGTCGAGGAACAGCACCCCGGTGAACAGCCCTCGCTCCAAAGCTGTGTGGGCCAAGGCGAGGGCGAGGGTGGTCTTGCCCATCCCGCCCATCCCCAGCACCGACGCCACCACCACCGCACCCGCCCCGCTCCCTACCTCGGAGCCGCTCTCGGCATCCACGGCGGGCGCGAGGAGTTCGAGCAGGCCCTCGAGGTCTTCGTCACGGCCGGTGAACCCGCCCGGGACGGCCGGAGGAGGAGCCAGGGGCGCCAGCCCCGAACCCGCACCCTCCGGTACGGGCCGGCCAGAAGCGCCGATCGAAATGCGGCCCCCATCGGCCCCGACGGCGCCGCGCCGGAGCTTCAGCAGCAGCTCATCCGGCATCTTCAACGCCTTCGCCAACGCGGCGACGGTGGCCGCGCTCGGCACCCGGGCCCCGTCCTGCAGCGCCTCGTGGATCGTGGTGCGGCTCAACCCCGACTTGGCGATGAGCTGGGCTCTCGTCAACTGCGAACGGGCGACCCCGTCGGCGAGCAGCTCCCGCAACTCGACAAGATCATCTTCCCCGCTCACATGAACCTCGCATCCCGCACA
>NZ_JBITBY010000028.1:0-6442 GCF_044452665.1 Kitasatospora sp. NPDC051853
GCTTCCTTCGGACTGCCTTCCGGCAGGCCCTCCGGGCGCTTCGTTCTTTCGTGTTTCCAGCTTATCAGACGTTTTCCGTGCCGTTTCCGGCGCTTGCCTCGTCCAACTCGCTTGCGTCTTCCGCGACCTGACGGCCTGTCCGACGTTTCAAACCTTAGCCGATCCCCGCTCCGAAAAGCGAATCCGACCTGATCTTCCGAATTCGCGCACGACAATTCGAACTGGCCCGCGACAAGGCGCAACCCAGCTCGGAATGAGAAGTGGTGTTTCAGGAGATCGGCTACCCCGGGACCGTCCGTGCAGAGCGCGCGTCCGGTTCTCCCTGTCAGGCAGCTCGGAGAACACTAGACCTATCTACGAGCACCGTCAACCTCGGGCCACGATGCAGAGCAGTGCAGGTCGGAGCTGGTGAGCCGGCGCGGCACGGTTCGTGTGACGGCCCCCGGTCACGGCCTCCACCGCCTTGGGCGCCTCGCGCTGGCTAGGCCCCGACCCATGGGTGGTCCGGTGTTGGCGGTCGAGTTGGCGGAGGCAGTTCCCGTTGCCGGGATCGAGCGGCTGCGCGAGCTGCTGGTGGGCCTGTCGACGCGCTTCGAGGAGAAGCGCGTCGGTGAGTACGACCTACAGATCCGGGCGGAGAGCTTGGGCATCGCCGCCGGTGGCGTCGATGGCCACCGACCGTTCCTGGTCTCGCTCATGGGGCCTGGGGTCGGCGACGAGTGGATCTTCGAGGCCGAACACCCCGACGCGGTCGATCAGGAAGCTCTCATCGGCTTCACACCAACCCATGCTGTCGATGTCATCGCCCGAGCAGACGAACCGATCGACCACCTCGCGACCGTCCTGCTGACCGCGGCAATCATGGACGTCATCGGCGGTATCGCCAACGCCGGGTTGGCCCACGGGCAGAGGGCGATCGTGGAGGGCCTCCCCGGGCTCGTCGCCACGACGAGCGGGACCTGGCCTTGGCCGGCCGCGTACGGCTCCACAGAGTTTCTCAGGGCATGGTCGAGGCAGTCCGGCTTCCGGCTCCTCACGTAGTCCACCAGCTGCTCGATCCGCTCAGGATGCGGCCACGGGGCGTCGGCCGTACGTCGGACCGGGCGTCGGCGCGGATCACCTCGCCATCGTCCCGGACCTACTCCACCTCGATCCCCGGAAGCGGCAGGCACCGGCTGTGGGGGGACCCGAGCTACTCAGCCGCGCCGGTGGAAGCGGCGTCTCGCTCCGGAAGCAGCTCGGGCATCCTCTCGACCAGGACCACCACCCCAACGACCTCACCGGCCTCGGAGCGGCCGACCCACACCGGGTAGGTGCCGTCCCCGGTCGTCGCGAAGGCCATGAGCTCGCCGCCGGAGGCGGCGTCCCAAGTGTGGTGCAGGAACATGGAGCCGTTGTCGAGGTCCTCGTACCCGTCCAGGTCCGGCTCTCCTTGGACCAACCCCCGCTCGAAGAGCGTGATGAGCGGCCCCCAGGCCCCGGCGTCGGCGAAGCAGCCGGTGGCGCCGTCGGTGCCGAAGCCGACGATCTGCTGCTCGATGAACAGCCGGGGGTCGTCGTCCGGGCCGAGGGCCATCTCCCAGGTCGCGGCGGGGACGTCGCTGACGAGCACACGGACGGCCGTTGCCTCCGTGGTCGTGACCTCGGCGTCCTCGTACATGCAGTGGTAGCTGAAGCGGACCCGTGCCTCGTCGAGGACGTACTCCCCGGGTGGGACCGAAACCGTGATGGCCGGCCCGTCGCCGTGGTCGATGTCCGGGCCGGAGACGGCCAGCAGCCCGCTGGGAACGCGCAGGCTGCCGACCCGGCGCGGCTCCACGACGGTCATCTCGGGGTGGTACCCGTCGGTCACGCGCACCCCGGGCCGGAACAGCTCGTTGATCGGCCCCGGCTGCGCGGGGCGGGGCGGACGCCAGCAGGTGACGGGGACATCCGTGTCACCCGGCTCGGCTGCCCCGGCCACTGGCGCTGCCTCGAAGACCGGCGGCTCGACGAGCCCGTGGACCTGGGCCGAGAGAAGCGGCCACTCCCCGAATGCGGGGAGGTCCAACCACCGCTCGTCGTCGCGGAGTTGGGCCGAGGTGACGTGGGAACCCCCGCCCTGCCCCTGCCGCTCCACCGTCCGCCGACCCCTCCCGTCCGGGAAGAGGTCCAGAGTCACACGTGGACACGCCTTGTCGAACTCCGCCATCTCCGGGCCCGTGTAGTACCAGCCGACGAAGTACCTGTTCAGCAGCCGCGACGGGTCGTCCAGCAGCCGCATGTCCAGGTCGCCGGTGCGCCGACCCTGGGCGTCGTAGACCCACAGTCCGACGTAGTGGTCCCGCCAGGAGACGAGCCGGACCTCCAACGGAGCCTCCCGGCCCGGCTCCCGGTACACCACCACGTACGGAAGCCCGGCGGCATCCCGCGCCCTGGCCTCCTCCACGGACAGCGGCCGCCAGGGCGCACGAGCCTCCAGGTCCCACGCCCGCGCATACCCCACCTCGACGACCATCGCCGCTCCTCCCCATGCCACCCGCCGTGCTGACCTGCAAGGTATCCGCCACGCGTGACAACGGCCCTACCGGGCGGGCGCCGCTCGACAAGTGGCTTGGAGGCACAGTCCGTTGAGCCGGCGGCACCGCCCGGCCGTGGACGGCTTGCATGCAGCCGTCGACGGACTTTCGTTCCGCACAGCCGACCTCTGCGCGGGTCGCACCGGTCCGCTGTTTCGCCGGCTCCCTCCGCAAGGACCTCGACGCTGAGACCGACGGCCTCACGAACTTCGTCGCGATGTCACCCAGCCCGCGGATCGCTCGAACCTCCTAGGCATGCCGGGGGCTGAAGGGGCAGCCACCGGCAACGGTACGAGCTGCCGTACCGTCAAGGCCGCGACCAGGTGGGCCAGGTCCGACAGCGAAAGGCTCCAACGCCAGCCTGACCGCACGGTGTCAGCGCCCTCTCGGCAGAGCACTGTCATCAGCTTGCGGAACTCGCACGGGCCCAGCCCCGTGAAGGGGCTACCCATGACAGGTGCGACACCGTGGTCCCACCAGCCACGCCGAGACCGTCCCCGCCGTGCCCACTGCTCCGGGAACCATTGGGCATCCCTCAAGAAGCTGGCCCTGGCAGGGGCCCACCTACATGTGCGCGCGGCGCTCACCCGAGATGGCGCTTCCGGTGGCACCTCGTCGTCGGCGAGCAGGGGAGGCAGGAGCAGGAACCTGGTCGCGATGTCATGAACTCGGCACCATCTGAGGCCAGGGCCCTGCTCCTTGCCTGCGACCGACGTCCCCTAGGCTGCCCGGATGGTCACTGCCTTCTCCGACGCCTTCCTGGACGCCGCCGAGTACCACGCGGCATGGGGCGCGCAGCAGCTCGAACTGATCGGTGAGGCCGTCCCGGGAGGCCCGTGGACCGCGAACCTCGACGAGTGCCGATACGAGTCCGGCGGTCGGGACCTTCGGGTCAGCCTGCTGGGCAGCTACGACACGGACGAGCAGACCTGGCTATGGGGCTGGGCCAACCCCGGGCTGCGCGGCAGCGCGGTGGTCGCCGCCGGTGAGCGGATCGCCGAATTCGGCCGGCAGCACGGCGTCGCCGAGCTGGTGCAGGAGGGTGTTGACCTGGCCGGCTTCGCCGATCCGCGCCATGCCGCGGAGGCACTGGCCTTCCTCGGCTCGGCGGTACTCGGCGCACCCGGCTACCTCGGCCAGGAGGCCGGCCCCGGGACCCGGGTCTACTTCGTACCGCAGGACCCGCAGCTCCGGCCGGCAGGGTTCGACCCGGTTACCATGCCGCGCCACCTGCTCACCGGCGCTCAGCTCTTCGCCCGCTCGCCGAGGCGGGTGGTCGAAGGCTGGTTCGCGCTGCACGGGCTCCAGACACGGGAGGACGCCGACCGGACTACCGCGCAGCTTCCCGGCGGCGGCACGGCGGTGGTCTCCTTCGACGAACTCGGCCGGATCTCGAGCGTCGACGTCGGACCGCTCTCAGCCTGATCGCGGCGTCGCCGATTACGACCTTGCAGCAACGTCGTCGGGGCGCTGCGCGAAACGACCCGGCGACGCCGAAGGCGCCCCCTTGACGGGGGCGGGCCGGGCCAAAACCCAAACGGATTGGTGGCCCCGCGCCCTTCGATCGCTGAACTTCCCCACTTGCTTCAAGCAGCAACGAGCTGGGGAACCGAGAGCACGGTTGGGGAAACTCGCGGGTTCTCATCATCGTCGAGGAGCACCTCGGCCAGGGCGTCCGTGTCCGCTCCGTCGTCACCGGACCACTCGGGTTCCGGCCGGTCTCATCCGAGGTGAATCGGCACAGGGCCAGCAGGTGATTGGACCAGAACCCGGCGCGCTCGACCAGCCGCTCGCCCGTTTCGGCCACAGCCCAGCCGGGGTACATCGGTGCTCCAGCAGACGGACCATCAACTCAGCGACCTCGACCTGCGCTTCCGGCTCCGCGTCGTCACCCGACCGCCGAGAGCGCGACCAAACGGTCCTGTCCTCGACGTCGGGACTGCGGACCGCCTCCAACGCCCAATTCTCCAGCTGTAGATCGCGATCATGGTTGCTCGATCGGTGATGACGGTCGTTCGACTGGTTGCAGACGTGTCAGCGACAGGATGGACGAAGATCGGCTGAGCGGGCAGCATGCCCCGGTGAGCATCGTCATCAAGTTCTTCGTAGCGCCGGACGACGAGGCTGCGGCTGCCGTCGTGGATCACGGACCCGACGAGGCCTTCGAGTCGCTGGCGTTCGGCAACTTCGATGTTGAAGAGGCGATGATCGAGTGGGAGAGCATCCTCACCGGTCGAAGCTTTGACGAGCTCGTTGAAGCCGATGAACCGGCGGTCGTCGCCGACCCCGGCAACGGAGAGGGCCCTATGGTCCTGGCCGCTTCCAAAGTCCTGCAGGACGCGCTCGCCGCTGCCGACATTCCAAGGCTTGTCGAGGTCAGCGAGCTGTGGGTCCAGGAGCGGGCTGCGGAGGGCGAGGCCTTCGATCAGGAGGTCGCGACCAGCATCCTCGGCGATCTGGCCGGGCAGGCACGAAGCATCGGCCACCGGGGTGGAAGCCTGTACTGCTGGGTCGCCTAGAGACGCAGACGGCCACCGTTGATCATCGTGAGTCGTGTCGACAAACGAAGATCAGCCGGTGGCCGTGGGCCACAGCGTGGCCCACGCCCGCTGGCAGTCGGCATTCGAGGATCTGATGGCCAAGGTCGCGTACCGACTCACGCGGGTGGAGCCTCGTCGCCGGGCTCGGGCGTTCGTGCTGGGGCTCCTTGCGGACCTGCCGAGGAAGAACTGCTGGACGATCGCCTAGCACGCCAGTAGGGCGAGGCTGAGTAGCTGCTGCATGCCGGCCGGACCGAGCGTCCTGGGAAGCCGACCAGGTCCGTGACGACGTACGGGACTTCGTGGCCGACCACCCCTGCGACGAGGGCGCTGTGCTGGTCTTTGCCGAGACCGGGGACCTGAAGAAGGACACCATGAGCGTCGACGTTCGGCACCAGTACACGGGCACCGCGAGACGGATCGAGAACTCCCCAAGTGGCCGTCTTCCTGGTCTACTCCGCTCCGGCCGGGCACACCGCCATCGACCGCCCCCTCTACAGCCCCCGCACCTGAGCGCCGAGCTGGAGCGGCGTCAGATCGGCTACGTCCTCGCCGTCTCAAGCAAGCGGCCGATCGCCACCTGCGCGGGTGCCTTCCGCTCCGACGGCCTACCGAGCGGTGCCTGGAAGCGGCTGTCTGTGGGAGCCGGAGCCAAGGGCCACCGCTTTTACGACTGGGGCCCAGGTCGACATCGACAGTCCGCCCGGCCGTCCCGGCCACCGGTGACTCGTCCGACGCAACCGGCGCACCGGTGAACTCGCCTCCTACCGCGGCTACTCGCACTGCCCCATCCCGCTCACCACGCTGGTCAAGGTGGCCGGATGTCGCTGGATTCGAGGAGACCTTCCAAGCCGCCAAAGGCCTGGCCGCACTCGACGAGCACCAGGTCCCGCTGGGCATCCTGGCCCTGCTGGACCGCCCTAGCCGTACTCGCGCACGCCATCCTCGCCGTCACCGCCGCCATCGAACGAGCCACGAACATCGCGACCGCCGAACTCAGCCCGCTGACCTGCAACGAGATCCGACGCCTCTTCGCAGCCTTCTTCACCCAGCCCGTCCGCGGCCTCGCCCCCTGGCTCTGTTGGTCGGAACGGCGCCGCCGGCGCCAAATCACGCACCCGAACCGGCCACTACCAGCGGCGAGCAGCCCAACAACCACGATGTAGCGGGTGTGGCGGCCAGTCGGTACAGGAACAGCAGACCATGGGCTTTCCGATGTCGGCCCGGAAATGCGAGAAGGCCCCCCGGATGGGCCGGGGGGCCTTCTCTGAATGATTGTTCGGCGGCGTCCTACTCTCCCACAGGGTCCCCCCTGCAGTACCATCGGCGCTGTGAGGCTTAGCT
>NZ_JBITBY010000029.1:0-5120 GCF_044452665.1 Kitasatospora sp. NPDC051853
CGACGACGATCTTCGCGGAGGTGGTGGCGCGGCTGGGGGCGGCCGCGTTAGAGCTTGCGAAGTCCACTGAGGACCCTTTCGAGCAGCGTGACGTCGGGCTGGTTGCCGGATTCGCCGCCGGCAGCGGGCTGGTGGATGGCGACGAGACCGGCCTCGGCCAGGTCGGCGACCAGGATGCGCGCCACTCCCAGGGGGATGTTGAGCAGCGCGGAGACCTCCGCGACGGACTTCACCTCGGTGCACAGCATGCAGATCCGCTGGTGCTCGGGGAGCAGTGAAGCCAGCCGGTCCTGGCTGACATTGGCCGAAACCAGTGCCTCCAAGGCCAGTTCGTAACGCGGCCGGGTGCGGCCGCCGGTCATCGCGAAGGGCCGGATCAGCGGTCCGGACTCCTCCTCGTCGTCGAACTCGTCGGCCTGGGCCGGGTCTTCGGCGTGGTCCTGGAAGGACTCGGAGCCGGAGTAGCCCTGCTGGTAGTCCGGGTAGCCGGGCTGCGCCGGGCGGCCGAACTGCGGCTCGCCGTAGGGCTGCTGCTGGTCCGGCAGCCCGTACTGCTGCTGCTGGCTGAACTGCGGTTGCGCGAACTGCGGCTGGCCGTACTGCTGTTGTCCGTACGGCTGACCGTGGCCGACGCCGGGAGCTCCGAAGGCGTCATGGCCGGTGCCAGGGTACGGAACGCCGTACTGGCCGCTGCGGTCGTCGGGCGGGGTCACGGTTCCTCTCCTCACAAGGTGCGGCGGTGCGGTGCTGGCAACGATCCTGACGGATCGTCACCCGATGTGCGAAGGCCGTACAACGCCCGAACCCGGGCCCGTGAGGGCCCGGGGACGGGCAATGAGGTCTTTCGAATACCAGGACGGTATCCGACGAACCGTCAGTGCAGCAGACTGCCCTGGAGTTCCGCGCGCAGCGCGGGGGTGAGAACGGCTCCGGCGCGGTCCACCAGGAGGGCCATCTCGTAGCCCACCAGACCGATGTCGGAGTCCGGCGAAGCCAGCACGGCCAGCGAGGATCCGTCGCTGACGGCCATCAGGAAGAGGAAGCCGCGCTCCATCTCGACCACGGTCTGGTTGACGTCGCCGCCCTCGAAGATCCGGCTGGCGCCGGAGGTGAGGGAGGTGAGGCCGGAGGCGACGGCGGCGAGCTGGTCGGCGCGGTCGCGGGGGAAGCCCTCGGACATGGCGAGCAGGAGCCCGTCGGCGGAGACCACCACGGTGTGGGACACCCCAGGGGTGTTGTCCACGAAATTGGTGATCAGCCAGTTCAGGTTCTGTGCGGCCTGGCTCATCTGGGTCAACTCAACGCTCCTGCTGGTTCGAGCCGCCGAAGAGATCGGTGGTGCTGTCGTGCTGCTGGGGGTCGATCCGGAAACTACCGGTGGCGCCCGGGTCGCCGCCCGCGCTGCGGCCCTGCTCGACGCCACGGCGCAGGTTGGTCAGCCGGCCGCGCACCTCCTCGGGGCTGCGGGAGACCTGCGGGCCGTCCTGGGGAGTGGGCTTGGCGTTGCCCGCCACCAGGTTCTGCTTGGGCACCCGGCGGGGCAGGCCCGAGTCGGTGGTGCCCGCGGCGGCCGGCTCGCGGAGCTGGCCGGCCCGCTGCCAGTCGCCGTCGTTGGGCGACTGCCACTCCTGCTGCGGAGCGGCGGTCGGGCCGGTGGGGCCGTAGCCGCCGAGCGCCGACACGTCGTGGCCGCGGTTCTCCTCCACCGAGGCGGAGGTGTCCTTGGCACCGGTGAACCAGTTCGGCTTGTCGCCGCCCGCCGGCGCCTCGTCCTGACGGGCGGAGGGGAAGCCGCCACCGGCCAGCTGCTGGCCCGGACGCCGCTGCGGGAGGCCGGAGCCGAGCAGCGGGCTCGCGGGGGCCGCAGGAGCGGCCGGGGGCAGCGCGGCGGGCTCGGCACCGTACGGGTGGCCCGAGGGCTCCTCGTAGCGCTCCTGGGCCTGCTGGAAGCCGTCCTGCCGGCCGTAGCCGTAGTCCTGCCCGTACGGCTGGTAGTCGGCCGCGGCCGCCTCCGCGTACTCGGGCTCGGCGTACTCGGTCCGGCCGTACTCCTGGCCGCCGTACGGCGAGTCCTGGTAGTGCGGCTCCTGGTAGCCGTAGGAGTCGGCCGGGGCGTACGGCTGGCCGTACTGCTCCTGGCCGTACTGGCCCTGGCCGTACTGGTCCTGCGCGTACTGACCCTGGCCGTACTGGCCCTGGTAGCCGTAGGCGTCCTCGGCGTACGGGGTCTCCTCGACCTCGGCGTCGATGACCTGGCCGTTGCCCTCGGGGCCCGCCTCCAGGGCGGCCCGGCGGCGCTGGTCGAGCCGCTGCGAGCGCTGCATGGACTCCAGCGCCGGGCTGAAGCCGCTGCTGCCGCCGTGGCCGGTCAGGTGGTCGTCGAAGCCGAGCTCGGCCGCGCTGCGGCCCTGGCCGACCTCGTCCCAGCCGACCTGGCCCTCCTGCTCCGCGAAGATCCGGGAGACGGTGAACTGCTCCTCCGGCTCCGGGACGGCGGCCATGCTGGTCAGGTGCTGCGGGAGCATCACCAGCGAGGTGGTGCCCGCGGACTCGCCCGAGGGGCGCAGCTGGACGCGGATGTCGTGCCGCTGGGACAGCCGGCCGACCACGAACAGGCCCATGCGGCGGGAGATGGTGGCGTCGACCGTGGGCGGCTCGGCCAGCTTCTCGTTGATCTCGGCGAAGTCCTCGGCGGTGAGGCCGATGCCCTTGTCGTGGATCTCGACCAGCACGCGGCCGTCCGGCAGGCGGGTGGCGTTGACCAGCACCCGGGTCTGCGGGCTGGAGAAGGTGGTGGCGTTCTCCAGCAGCTCGGCCAGCAGGTGGACGAGGTCGGTCACGGCGGCGCCGATCACCTCGGCCTCGGGGATGCCGGCCAGCTCGACGCGCTCGTACTGCTCCACCTCGGAGGCGGCGGCGCGGAGCACGTCGACCAGCGGCACCGGGGTGTTCCAGCGGCGGCCGGCCTCCTCGCCCGCGAGGACGAGGAGGTTCTCGCCGTTGCGGCGCATGCGGGTGGCCAGGTGGTCCAGCTTGAAGAGGTTCTCCAGCTGGTCCGGGTCGGCCTCGTTGTTCTCCAAGTCGGTGATCAGCGCGAGCTGACGCTGGATCAGGCTCTGGCTGCGGCGCGACAGGTTGGTGAAGATCGCGTTGACGTTCCCTCGCAGCAGGGCCTGCTCGGCGGCCAGCGAGACCGCCTGCTGGTGGACCTGGTCGAAGGCGCGGGCGACCTCGCCGATCTCGTCCTTGCCGTGCAGCGGGATGGGCGCGACGGAGGTGTCCACCCGGTCCGGGTCGGTCTTGGAGAGCTTCTCGACCAGGTCCGGCAGACGGTGGTTGGCGATGTCCAGCGCGGCGGTGTTCAGGGTCCGCATGCCGAGGATCATCGAGCGGGCGATCAGGCCGGTGAGCAGACCGGCCAGCGCCAGCGAGACCACGACGATGACCGAGTTGAGGATCATGTCGTTCTGCGCGCGGTTCTTGATGTTCGCGGCGGCGTCGACGACCTCGTCGAGGAGCTTGGACTCGGTGTTGCGCAGCGAGCTGATGTGGCTCGCGGTGGCCTGCTGCCAGTTCGGCGGGTTGAGGCCGGCCGCGGCGGCGGCCTCGGCGGCGCCGTCGCTCAGGGTGGAGCTGCTGCTCATGAAGGACAGGCCGAGCACCAGCAGGCCGCTCATGGTGGGCGCGACGTCGGTGCCGGGCATCTTCAGCGCGGCGCGCTGGTCGGCGGAGGCCTGGGCGACCTGGGCGTCGGAGTAGGCGCGGGCGTCCTCGGGCGCGCTGCCGGTGGAGAACTCGTTGAGCGAGACCTGCTCCAGCTTGTTGGCCACGGCCAGCTGCTGGAGGAGCTCGGAGGTCTCCTGGCGGCTCAGGATGTGCTGGCTGGTGCCGACCAGCAGGTTGAGCATCAGCACGCGCTGGGTCGAGGCGGAGGCCTTGGCCAGCGACATGGCGTAGATCGCGCGGCCCTTGCTGGTGACCGTGGAGGAGCCGAAGCCGACCGAGTTGTCGAAGGCCATCAGCGGGGCCATCAGGTTCGAGTACGCGGCCTGGGTCGCGGTGATGTAGAGCTCGCGCTTGTAGGCGTTCTCGCGCAGGTGCGGGAGGTGCACCACGAGCTGCTGGAAGGCCTCGTTGCGGCGGGCCAGCAGGGTGTCGTCGGAGACCTCGGCGAACGCGGCCCGGTACGCGGCCAGCGCCTGGTCGGTCTTGGCGCGGCGCTTGGGCACCTCGCCCTGCGGGTCCTGGCCGACCATCAGCGGGATGGCGGTCAGGTCGCGCTCGGACTCCAGGGAGTCGGCCAGCTCGGTGGCGGCCTTGGCGAGCAGCGCGGTCTTCTCGGCGTGGGTCGCCTTGACGAAGTCGTCGAAGGAGCTGTTGACCCGGAGCCCGCCGAAGACCAGGGAGATCACGACCGGGATGAGCAGGATCGCTATCAGACGGGTGGGCACCCGCCAGTTCCGTGGTGCCAGGAACTCGTAGCGGCCGGAACTCCGGCGCTCTTCCTTCGCGTTGGGCTTGGTGGTGGTCACCTTGGGCGCGGGTGCAGCGGTGGCGGGCCGCTCCTCGGCGCTCGGCGCGAATGCCGAGAAACCGCCCGGCTCGTTCTGGCGGGGCTCGGAGCGCCGCTGCTCGGTGACTGGCTGGTTACGCCTCACTCGACAACAACCTCTCTCATCCCCGCTCGCCGCAGCCCGCTGCTGGGTGGAACTGCCAGGGTGACTACGGGGTAGCTGGCATTGGAGCACGTGCGCGGATGCGGGACAAACAGGCATCTGCGCACGTTTTGGTACGGGTAAATCGGACATTCGGTGACGTATCCGGGCTGAATGCTGCGGCACGCAGCCCGGCCGTCACCGAGAGTTACTTTCGATCTTTAAATGCCTATCGAACCGTTATCGGGCTCGCCCAGGCTCTTCATCAGCGCTTCATCAGCGGAGTCGGGCGAGGAGGGCGTGTTCGACGAGGGTGATGAGGGCGCTCTTGGCGCTGTCCCGGCGGCGTGCGTCGAGGGTGATGACGGGGGTGTCGGGGCCGAGTTGGAGTGCTTCTCGGACTTCGTCGGGGGTGTGGGGCTGGTGTCCGTCGAAGCCGTTGAGGGCGACGACGAAGGGGAGTCC
>NZ_JBITBY010000031.1:0-1272 GCF_044452665.1 Kitasatospora sp. NPDC051853
GGGCCTTCCCCCTGATGTGAGGACACCGGACACTGGATCTTGATGGTTCAGGAGAACGGAGTCCCTGTGGGGATGAAGCACTACCCGCCGGAGTTCAAGGCGGACGCGGTCGCGTTGTACCGCTCGCGTCCGGGCGTCACGGTCGCGGCGGTCGCCGCGGACCTGGGCGTCCATCCGCAGACACTGCGGAGCTGGATTCGGGCGGCCGGCCAAGGCAGCGCGAAGAGCGCTCAACCGGCAAGTCCGGCCGCCTCGTTGGAGGCGGAGAACGAGGCTCTGCGCAAGGAGGTCGCCGAGCTGAAGCAGGAACGGGAGATCCTTCGCCGGGCGGCCAAGTATTTCGCGGGCGAGACGAGCTGGTGAGCCGCTTCCAGTTCGTCGCCGACCACCAAAGCGCCTTCGGCGTCAAGCGGTTGTGCACGGTGCTTGGTCTGTCCCGGTCCGGGTTCTACCGGTGGGCCGCCGCAGGGCCGGCCCGCGCGCAGAAGGCCGCCTCCGACGACCGGCTCGCGACGCGAATACGCGCCGTCCACGAGGAGTCCGACGGCACCTACGGCGCCCCGCGTGTCACCGCCGAGCTTCGCAGCACGGGGCTGGTCGTGAACCACAAGCGCGTCGAGCGCGTCATGCGGGCCGCCGGGATCGTCGGGCTGCACCTGCGACGCCGGCAGCGCACCACGATCCCCGACCCCGCCGCCCCGAAGGTGGCCGACCGGATCGGGCGCGACTTCACCGCGAAGGTCCCCAACTCCCGCTACGTGGGCGACATCACCTACCTGCCCGTCGCCGGCGGCAAACCGCTCTACCTGGCCACCGTCATCGACCTGTGCTCGCGCCGCCTGGCCGGGTGGGCCATCGCCGACCACATGCGCGCCGACCTCGTCATCGACGCCCTCACGGCCGCCGAACGCACCCGCGGCAGCCTGCGCGGGGCGACTTTTCACAGCGACCACGGCACGCAGTACACGTCGAAGGCCTTCGCCGACGCCTGCGCCGCCGCAGGCGTGACCCGCTCGATGAGCGCGGTCGGCACCTCCGCCGACAACGCCGCCGCCGAGGCGTTCAACGCCTCCTTCAAACGCGAGACCCTTCAAGGCGCGAAGCACTGGCCCACCGCCCGCCAGGCCCGCCTCGACACCTTCCGCTGGGCCAACCGCTACAACACCCGACGACGGCACTCCCACCTCGGCCACGTCAGCCCACTCACCTACGAAGCCACCCTCGCGACCACTTCAACTACACTCACGCAAGCCGCATAAGACGTGTCCTCAC